>NZ_JAGRPV010000001.1:4800000-5521875 GCF_030014955.1 Cohnella hashimotonis | reverse complement strand
CCGATGACGGACTCGTAGGGCGCGCCGCAGGCAAGCAGATAGGCGTCGGGTCCGATCGCCTCCCGGATGACCTCGAACAGCCGCCGTATCATGCCGGCATGCGACATGCGCGGAGCATGGAAGGTCGAGGCGCCGAGCAGCAGCTGGGCGAAGTCGCATTTGAAATAAGCGAATCCCGCGGCGCGCAGACGCTTGAACGTCTCTCGAATGTGCGCCTCGGCTTCCGGATGCGTAATATCCAGCTGGACCATGCTGCCGTAACCGGCGTTTTGCGCATAGGGATTGCCTATCTCGTCACCGACGAACCAATCGGGATGATCGCGGTACAGCGGCGTATAGACGCTCACCATGAGCGGTGCCGTCCAGATGCCGGGTTCGAAGCCTTCGGCGCGGATCTGCGCGCAGAGATCCTCGAGCCCCTGCGGGAATTTCCAGCCGGCATCCCAGACGCCCCACTGGCATTCGTAGCCTTCGTCGATTGCGATATATCGCAGTCGCTCGCCGAACAGCGCGCTTGCCGCGGACGCATTGGCCAGCACGTCCTCGGCCCGCACAGCTCCCGCGTAGTAGTCCCAACTGTTCCAGCCGGTGATCCGCGCAGCGGGCGGCTCGAACTTCATCGCGGCGAGCCGCTGCCGGATCAAGTTCGCGTATTCGGAGAGCAGCGCGTTGCCGTCGTCCCCCTGCAGCACGATGAGATTCGCCAGGGCGACGCGCTCGCCGGGGCCGATGCTTCGCGGCGCGCGAAGATGGAAGCCGAGCCCGAAGAGCCCGTCGCGATGGGCCTGCGCGTGCAGGACGGCGATATCGACGAAGCAGTCGCCGTAGGGCGGCAGCGCGCCGAGCAGGACGCAGTCGCCCGTCCGCCGGCGGCAGAACACGCTCACCATCCCCGAGGGTTCGGCGGCGGGCGACCATGCCGCAGGCCGATGGATCGGGCGTACGCCGGATAGACCGGAGAAATCGCGAGTATGGTGGAGCTGGACGTAGTCCCGCGCATCCAGCCGGTCGCCGAGCCGTGCGGCGGACCACTCCAGCCGGATTTCCCGCAGCGATAGCGGTTCCGGTCCTTCGTTGCGGACGGATATCGTCTGCGCGTCGGTGCCGTCGCCGGACGACAGCGATACGACGAGCCGATCCATTCGGAACGTCGGATCGTCGTCCGCTTCCGATGCCGTGAACTCGCCTTGCCGGCTGCGATCGGCGCATACGGCGGCGACGGTTGCCTTACGCAGGGAAGGCCATTCGAATGTCATGTGAATCCTCCTCGTTAAGACGCGTCGATCCCGGAAGCTGGGCCGGGTCGTATGAGGCTAGCTTAGCAGAGGACTCGAATCTTCGAAGCACGCGATATTGCACTTTTGTATGTTCAAGGGGCCGATCGAATTGCTATATTGGTACATAAGTGAACGATCGCGACATACAGAATCCGATGATCGGCAGCGAGGGGGCGGTTGAACGTGGACCATGCGATTGAACGGGGGATTTGGCTCCGGCTGGCGCGGGCGTTGGCCGTTTGCGCGATGTGCGCGGCATGCCTTGGCGGATGTGCGGGGGGCGGCGAGAAAGAAGAAGCTGCGAGCGGATCGGCGACCGGGCTCGATCCGGTCAACCTGATCTGGTATTATCCGCAGTACCAGTCCAATCCCGATCAAAGGCTCGTGAACGATGCGGTAAATGAAATCACGCAGGCGAAGCTGAACGCCTCCGTGGACCTGCGCCCGATCGACTTCTCGAATTACGAGCAAAAGCTGAACACGATCGTCGCTTCCGGCGAACAGATGGACATCATCTGGACCTCGAACTGGCTGTTTCAATGGACGATCAATGCAAAAAAGGGCGTATTCCAGCCGATCGACGAGCAGCTTAGCCGATACGGCGGGCAATTGCTCGCGTCCATGGACGAGAAATACTGGAACGGCGGCAAGCTGGGCGGAAAGCAATACGCGATCCCGAACTATCAGATCTCCGCCATGCGTCCTAGTCTCGTCATTCAGAAGCGATTCATCGACAAATACAGGCTGGACGTCTCCAAGATCAAGCGGATCGAAGATATCGAGCCTTTCCTGAAGCAGATCAAGGAAGGAGAGCCGGATATCGTCCCCTTCGGCACGACCAAAGGCTTTTATACGAACCTGCTCTACGGCATCGATTGGATCGTGCCCGTCTACCGGAACGATCCGACGCCGACCGTGCTCCCGGACGTGACGCCGGAGATGCGGACCAATTTTGCGATGATGCATGACTGGTATATGAAAGGCTATATCAATGAAGACGCCGCGACGCTGAAGGATGCGGTGGAAGCCTACAATAAAGGAAACACGGCGGTATGGTTCGATATCACGGGCAAGCCGGGCTCCGAAGTCGAGTACAAAGCGGCGGACGGAGGCTACGACGTGCAGTTGGTGCCGCTCGTCCGGTCGGCCTTCGTCGGGGCGGGCAATTCGATGAACGCGATCGGCCGAACGTCGGCGCATCCGGATCGGGCAGTCATGCTTCTGAATCTCGTGAACGCGGACAAGGCGCTGTACAACCTGCTCGTTTATGGCATCGAAGGCAGGCATTATACGAAAACGACCGGCAATTTCATTAAAGTGAATCCGGACGGCGGCTATTTTACGAATACGGATTGGGTGTTCGGCGACATCCGGGGCGAATATTTGCCGGAGGGCTCCCCGCCCGACAAGATCGAGCAAACGATCAAGGCGAATGAAGAAGCGTCCGTCTCCGCCTTCGAAGGATTCGAATTCAATTCGGATCCGGTCAAGACGGAGATCGCGAACGTCCGTGCCGTCAACGACGAGTATTATGCAGCCCTCGCCACGGGCACAATCGACCCGGCCCGCTTCCTTGCGGAGTATGAAGACAAGCTCTCGAAGGCGGGAGCCGGCGTGATCGTGCAGGAGAAGCAGAAGCAGCTGGACGCATGGTTGAAGGCGCGGGGTAAGAAGTAGCTGGGCCGATAGCGGAACAAACTTGAACAAACTTCCGCTATGCCCAGTCCAACCACCGGTTTCCACTGAAATAAGCCTATGCCACATCGTTACTATTGCCCCGCATGCACGACGCCGCAGCCGCGAACGACGGGATTTCTCCCGTCCGCTTCGCGGCTTTTTTCGTTTTTCCGGGCTGCGTGCGCAATCGGGCAGTAAAAAACAAATCGCGCACTCGACCGGAGAGGAAAGTACGATTTCTTCACTTTTCTACGCCCCAAAACAGCGATATCGTCAGGTCAGAGCTCGACGCAAGACGCAAATCCAAGCAGCAAGGAGGACGCCGGCCGATGAAACGCGGCAAGTTTTTAAAGTTTGTGAGCAGGAACGGCGAATTGTTTATTTTCTCGCTTCCCGCGATCATCTACATTTTCATCATGTCGTATGTCCCGATGTTCGGCGTAATTATCGCATTTAAAAATTACGTGTACGACAAGGGCATTCTGGGTAGCGAATGGGTCGGTTTTAAAAACTTCAAGTTTCTGTTCGAGAGCGAAAACGCCTATCGGATCACGCGGAACACGGTGCTGTACAACTTGGGCTACATGTTCATGACGACCGTATTCTCGCTGGCGGTGGCCATATTGCTCCACGAAGTCGCCAAGAAGTGGCTGAAGATTTACCAGACGGCGATGATCCTGCCTTTCTTCCTGTCGTGGGTCGTCGTCAGCTACATCACGATGGCGTTTCTCGATCATCAGAACGGCTTCTTGAACGGCTGGCTCGAGGGGATCGGGCTTGATCGGGTCCAATGGTACTTCAAGGCCAACGTCTGGCCCTACATTCTTAATGCGGTCCACCTGTGGAAGGCGATCGGGTTCTCGGCGCTCGTGTACTTCGCCGGCATTCTCGGCATTGACGCGGAACTGTACGAAGCGGCCAAGATCGACGGCGCCAAACGATGGCAAATGATTACCAACGTTACGCTTCCCCAATTGACTCCGCTCATTATCATTCTCCTGATCATGAGCATCGGCAATATGTTCCGCGGCGACTTCGGCCTTCACTACTTCATCCCGAACAACAACGGCATGACGTATGCCACGACGGATATTATCGACACCTATATCTATCGGGCGCTCAGCGAGCTTGGGGACGTCAGCATGGCCTCCGCCGTCGGTCTCTATCAATCGGTGGTCGGTCTCGTGCTCGTCGTAGCCGCGAATTACACGGTCCGCAAAATCAACGAAGAAAATTCCTTGTTCTAAGGAGGACAGCTCCATGCCTGCCAATTCTATGCCAGCCAAGTCTATGCCCGCAAAGACAACGACCGCCAAGTCCACGACCGCCAAAAAGTCTTCCTTCAAGTGGTCGACGCTGATCATTCATCTCATCTTTATCCTGATCACGCTCAGCATGCTCGTGCCGCTCGCACTCGTGATCATCGTATCGCTGACGGATGAAAACTCGATCCTGCACCACGGGTACCGGATGATTCCGGACAAATTCTCCTTTGCGGCTTACGAATACTTCTTCAAGTCGCCGGATGCGATCCTGCGCGCTTACGGCGTGACGATCTTCGTCGCCGTCGTCGGCACGGTGCTGAGCCTGATCCTGACGGCCAGCATGGGCTATACGCTGTCGAGAAGAGATTACGGCCTTGTGCGTCCGACCTCCTTCTATGTTTTCTTCACGATGCTGTTCGGCGGCGGGCTCGTCCCGTTCTACATTCTGGTCACGCAATATCTGCACTTGAAGGATACGATCTGGGCGCTGATCGTGCCGGGGATGCTCAGTCCGTTCTACGTGCTGATCATGAAGGGCTTCATGTCCAAGATTCCGTTCGAGATCATCGAATCCGCCAAGGTGGAAGGCGCGCGGGAATGGCGAATCTTCGCGCAGCTGATCCTGCCGTTGTCCAAACCGTCGCTCGCGACCCTCGGCTTGTTCATCATGTTCAACTACTGGAACGAATGGTTCAACGCGCTGCTGTTCATCGACAATGAGCGGCTGGTGCCGCTGCAGCTGCTGCTGGTGCGGACGATGAACTCGCTCGACTTCATCACCTCGCGGCCGGAATTCGCGCTCGTCATGTCCAACTTCAATCTAGCGAACTTCCCGAAGACCGCGGCCAAGTTCGCGATCGCCATCATGTCCGCGGGTCCGATGCTGCTCGTCTTCCCGTTCTTCCAGCGCTTCTTCGTCAAAGGCCTGACCGTAGGCGCGATCAAGGGTTAAGAACGACCGAATATCGGGATATCCCATTAAAGGCGCTGGGAAAGGCGGTGAAGGCGGTACGGTTGCGCGGCGGCCTTTAATCTATAGATAGGCATCATCATCCAACTTTTCTCGGGAGGGTTCATGTTGAAAAAAACAAACAACGTCAAATTTAAATTCCGGACGACGCTCCTCACGTCGATCTCGCTTGCGGCTGCGCTTACGGCTGCAGGCTGCGGCAATTCCAACAACAATAATACGGACGCTTCGCCAAGCGCAGCTCCGTCCGGCAGCGCCGGCTCCACGGCTTCGGCGCCGGCTTCCGGCAGCGCCTCTCCTTCGGCCGGCAGCGAGCTTGAGCCTGTAGAGCTTACCTGGTACTACCCGCAAAACGCGGCGAACGCCGACCTGAAGCTCGTGAACGATGCGGTCAACAAAATTACGAAAGAAAAAATCAACGCGACGATCAAGCTCATGCCGATCGACTTCGGCACCTACGAGCAGAAGATGAATACGACGACGGCGGCCAGCGAGAAGATCGACATCATCTGGACCTCCAACTGGCTGTTCAAGTTCGATACGAACCAGAAGAAGGGCGTATTTCTCCCGCTCGACGACCTGCTGAAGTCCAGCGGACAGAAGCTGTACGATTCGATGCAAAAGAAGTTCTGGGACGACGCCACGCTGGACGGCAAGATCTACGCCGTGCCGAACTTCCAGGTCTCGGCCAGCCGCCCTTCGCTCGTGCTCCAGAAGCGGTTCGTGGACAAATACAACCTCGATCTCAGCACGATCAAGAAGATCGACGACATCGAGCCTTTCCTGAAGCAAATCAAGGACGGCGAGCCGGGCATCACGCCGTTCGGCACGACGAAAGGCTTCTACTCGGGCTTGATGTACAACATCGACAACAGGGTCGAGGTGTACAGAGACGATACGACGCACACCGTCTTGCCTGATGTAACGGACGAACTCAAGCATAGCTACGAGCTTGCGCATTCCTGGTACACAAAGGGCTACATCATGGAGGATGCCGCGACGCTGAAGTCCGCAGCCGACGCCTACAACAAAGGAACGACGGCCGTCTGGTTCGACGTGACCGGCAAGCCGGGCTCCGAGGTCGAATTCAAGGTCGCGGACGGCGGCTACGACGTCGTGCTCGCGCCGCTGGCCCAATCCACGTTCACGGGCGCAGCCAGCACGATGAACGCCATCAGCCGCACGTCCAAAAATCCGGAGCGCGCGATGATGTTCCTCGAGCTCGTCAACACCGACAAGGAGCTTTACAACACGCTCGTCTACGGCATCGAAGGCAAGCACTATGAGAAGACGACCGGCGACTTTATCAAGATCAACCAGGATGCCGGCTATTTCACGAATACGGACTGGATCTTCGGCAACATCACCAACGAATACCTGCCTGAAGGCGCTCCTGCCGACAAGATCGAACAGACGATCAAGGTCAACGATGAAGCTTACGTATCGCCGTACACGGGCTTCGTCTTCAACTCCGAGCCGGTCAAAACGGAGATCGCCAACGTTAACGCGGTCAAGGAAGAATACGGCGCGTCGCTCGGCACCGGCACGCTCGATCCGGCGAAGTACCTGCCGATCTACGAGGAAAAGCTGAAGAAGGCCGGCGTCGAAACGATCCGCGCAGAGAAGCAAAAGCAGCTGAACGAGTGGCTCGCAGCAAACGGCAAGAAGTAAGTGCAGCCTAGCGGATTGAAGAACGCGCGGAAAATAGAACGGGGCTCGTCCCCGTCTATTTTCTCGGCGCATAGAGAGACGAACGATGGGAGCGGCTCGCCGAAAGCCCGCGACAGGCATAGGCAAGCCGGGGCGAACGGCAAGGCATACTGCAAAGCATTCGATGGGACCATTATTTAATCCTTGGGAGGGTTTAGTTTGCTTAAAACGAACATCGGCAAATTCGGTTTCCGAACCACGCTCCTCGCTTCCATCTCGCTAGGCATGGCGCTCACGGCCGCCGGCTGCGGAAACTCCAACAACAACAATAACAACGCTTCTGCGAGCGCTTCCCCGTCAGCTTCCGCCAGCGCGTCTCCATCGGCTTCCAACGCTTCTCCTTCGGCCGGCAGCGAACTCCCGCCCGTCGAACTGACCTGGTATTATCCGCAAAACGCGGCGAACGCCGACCTTCAGCTCGTGAACGACGCGGTCAACAAGATCACCAAGGAAAAGATCAACGCAACGGTCAAGCTGAATCCGATCGACTTCGGCACCTACGAGCAGAAGATGAACACGATGACCGCCGCAGGCGAGAAGATGGACATCGTCTGGACGTCCAGCTGGTGGTTCAAGTTCGATCAGAATCAGCTGAAGGGCGCATTCCTGCCGCTCGACGATCTGCTGAAGACGAGCGGACAGAAGCTGTACGATTCGCTGGATAAGAAGTTCTGGGACGACGCCACGCTCCAAGGCAAGATCTATGCGGTCCCGAACTTCCAATTCTCCGCGCAGCGCGCGAGCGTCGTCATTCAGAAGCGGTTCATCGACAAGTACAACCTCGATACCAGCAAGATCAAGAAAATGGAGGACCTCGAGCCGTTCCTGAAGCAGATCAAGGAAGGCGAGCCGGGCATTACGCCGTTCGGCACGTGGAAGGGCTTCTACACGGCGCTGCTGTACGGCATCGACACTAAAGTGCCGGTCTACTATACCGATTCGACGAATACCGTCCTTCCCGACGTGACGGATGAGATGAAGGCCAATTACGCCCTCGCGCACGCCTGGTATACGAAAGGCTATATCAACCAGGATGCCGCGACGCTCAAGTCCGCCGCCGATGTTTACAACAAAGGAACGACGGCCGTCTGGTTCGACTGGACGGGCAAGCCGGGCTCCGAGGTCGAGTATAAGGCAGCCGACGGCGGCAACGACGTCGTGCTCGTGCCGCTCGGCGAGCCGGTATTCACGGGTGCGGCCAGCACGTTGAACGCGATCAGCCGCACGTCCGAAAATCCGGAGCGCGCGATGATGTTCCTCGAGCTCGTCAACACCGACAAGGAACTTTATAACACGCTCGTCTACGGCATCGAAGGCAAGCACTACACGAAGACGACGGGCAACTTCATCAAGATCGATCAAAACGCGGGCTATTTCACGAACACGGACTGGATCTTCGGCAACATCACCAACGAATATCTGCCCGAAGGCTCTCCGGCCGACAAGATCGAGCAGACGATCAAGATGAACAACGAGGCGCGCGTATCCAAGTATAACGGCTTCGTCTTCAATGGCGAGGCGGTCAAGACGGAGATTGCCAACGTCAACGCGGTGAACGGCGAATATGCCGCCTCGCTGGGCAGCGGTACGCTCGATCCGGCGAAGTACCTGCCGATCTACGAGGAAAAACTGAAGAAAGCGGGAGCCGAAAAGATCCGCGCCGAGAAGCAAAAGCAGCTGAACGAATGGCTGGCGGCGAACGGCAAGTCTTGATCGGTTAAACGAAGCATTCGAATAGCAGGCCGACGCGAAAATAGACAGGGGCTCGTCCCCGTCTATTTTCTGCGCGGTACGGGAGGCGACTAGGATGAAAATCGCGCTGCTGCAGGGCAAGGAACAGCGGGAAAAGGTATTTAAACAGCAGCATCTCGACCGGCTGCGGAAGCTGGGCGACGTGGTCGTGAACGACACGGCGGGCGATCCGTCGGAAGCGCAGCTCGAGACGCTCATCCGGGACGCCGACATCGCGATCACGTCCTGGGGCTGCGGTCCGCTGACCGTGCGGGTGCTGGACGCGGCGCCGAATTTGCGGCTGGTGCTGCACGCCGCGGGCACGGTGAAGCCGATCGTCACGCAGGACCTGTGGGACAGAGGCATCCGCGTGTCCAATGCGACGGCGGCGCTGGGCAAGGGCGTGGCGGAGACGGCGCTGGGCTTCACGATCGTGTCGCTGAAAGATATGTGGCGGCTCGTCCGCGAGACCCGGGAAGGCGGCTGGGGCGACGGGGCGAACGTTCGCGAGGTGTACAATGTGACGGTCGGCGTCGTAGGCGCGGGCAAAGCAGGTTCCCACTATATCAAGCTGCTGCGCCAGTTCGACGTGGACATCGCGCTGTACGATCCGTTCGTCAGCGAGGCGAGGGCGAAGGAGATGGGCGCGCGCAAGGCGGAGCTCGGCGAGCTGCTCGCGCAGAGCGACGTCATTTCGATCCATCTGCCCTCCCTGCCCGAGACGCATCATATGTTCAACCGAGAACGGCTGGCGCAGATGAAGGACGACTGTGTGATCATCAATACGGCCCGCGGCTCGGTCATCGACGAAGAGGCGCTGGCCGAGGAGCTTCGCAAGGGCCGTTTTTTCGCCTGCCTGGACGTGACCGATCCCGAACCGCCGCGCCCGGATCATCCGTTCCGCGGTCTGCCGAACGTCGTGCTCACGCCGCATATCGCGGGCGCCGTCAACAACGGGCTGCAGCGGCTTGCGCAGGCTGTCGTCCTGGATGCGGAGGCGTTCATGGACGGCGAGCCGCTCGAAGGCGAAGTGCGGGCCGATCAGCTGCACCTGCTGGCTTAACGAGAAAGGGGCGGAACGCCAAGTGGCGAATTACGTTACTGTCAGCTGTCTCGGTCCCCGGCCGCTCGCCGTGCCGTCAGACGTCTCGGACGAAGAGGCGATCGCGCGCATGATCGCCCATTGGCAGGCGCAGCTCGACCGGGTGCTCCCGGACCGGCCGGACCTGATCGTCCTGCCGGAAGCCTGCGACCGCCCGGATCCTTTGACCTTCCCGCTTGATCGGCGCCTGTCGTATTACCGCGCGCGCAAGGACCGGATCCGCGATTTCTTCGCGGATGTCGCGAAGCGGCACAGCTGCTATATTGCCTATCCGGCGCATACCGAGGCGGAGGACGGCATGTGGCTGAACGCGATGCAACTGATCGACCGCGCGGGCGAGGTCTTAGGCGCCTACCGCAAAAACCATCTGACGCCCGACGAATACGAGAAAACCAACATCCTGTACGGCCGCGAAGCGCCGATTTTCGAATGCGACTTCGGTCGGGTGGCGGCCGCGATCTGTTTCGACCTCAACTTCGAGCAGCTGCTGCGGCGCTATGCTGCACAAAAGCCCGACCTGATCTTGTTCCCTTCGATGTATCACGGCGGACTTATGCAGGGCTATTGGGCATATGCCTGCCGGTCCTACTTCGCGGGGGCGGTCGCGGGGGCGCCCTGCACGATCGTGACGCCGCTCGGGGAAACGGCTGCCAGCAGCACGAACTACTATTCTTTTATTACGACCCGCGTCAATCTCGATTACGTCGTCCTTCATATCGACGAGAACGGCGCCAAGTTTCCGGACATCAAGCGCAAGTACGGCCCGTCGGTCGTCATCCACGATCCCGGCTATCTCGGATGCGTGCTGCTGACGAGCGAATCGAAGGACGTTACGGCGGACGATATCGTGGAAGAGTTCGGGCTGGAGCTGCTGGACGACTACTTCGCCCGCGCGGACCGGTCCAGGCATGAGCCTGGACGCATGGAGCCGTGACGATGAGGAAGGCGTGGGACAGCGGCAGGCAGAGGAGGCATTCGTTTTGAAAATCGGAATCGTCGATCTGGATACGTCTCACCCGAACGCCTGGGTGCCGATCCTGCGGGAGATGGGACACGAAGTGACCGCCGTATTCGACGGCGGCACGGTGCATGATGCGGGCGCGGCCGGCGCATTCGCCGAGAAGCACGGCATTCCGGTCGTCTGCGACAGACTGGCGGATATGCCCGAGCTCGTCGATGTGGCCATCGTCCACAGCGTGAATTGGGATCTGCATGCGGAGCGGGCGCGCCCCTTTGCCGAAGCGGGCAAGGCGATCTTGATCGACAAGCCGATGGCGGGCAACGCACGCGACATCCGGCAGCTGCTCGCCTGGGCGCGCGGCGGCGTCCGGATCGCCGGCGGCTCGGCGCTGCGCTTCTGCGAGGAGGCCGAGGCTTGGCGCCGTTCCCGCGATACCGGGGACCAGGTCGTCACCGCGTTAGCCGGCTGCTCAGTCGACGACTTCAACTACGGCATCCATGCGTACGGTCTGCTGCTCGCGATAATGGGGCCGGGAATCGAGAGCGTCAGGTCGGCCGGCGCGCACATCCAGCATCAGGTGGAGCTGGTCTGGCGGGACGGCCGCAGGGCATTCCTCAGCATCGGCGAGACCGCGGGCTATTTGCCCTTCTACGCGACCATTGTCTCTGAGCGCGAAGTCCGGCATATCCAGGTCGATGCGGACCGGCTATACCGTTCCTTCCTCGCGGCCGCGCTGCCCGATCTGGCGGGCGAAAGCACGACCCTTTCCCCCTTCCCGCCTTTGGGCGAACTGCTCGAGGCGGAGCTCGCGGCGCTTGCCGCAAGACGCTCCTTGCTGGAGGGCGGGCGGGCGGTCGCCCTCGAAGAAGCGGCGGTCTCGTCCGAGCCGGGGTACGACGGAGCGGCGTTCGCCGCGCAATATCGAATGAAAGCAAGAGGGCTGACGCGATGATCACGATCAAGAAGACGAGTCTGAGCGCGATACGCGAGTCCCTCGCGGCGCCGTTCGGCTTCAAGGGCGGGTACGTCGACGAGCTGTGGCAGTCCGTCGTCTGCCTGCAGGACGACATCGGCAACACGGCAACCGGGCTAGGCGTCCAGAGCGTGCTGTGGTCCGACCCCGACGTGCACGCGCGATGGGGCCATGAACGGGGCAACGCGTTCATGCAGGCGATCGCTGCGCATGCGCTTACGGGGGCCGAAGGCGCAACCTTCGGAACGCCGCTCGACCTGCTGGACGGCCTGATCGGCCGGGCGCGCGAATACGCCGATCGTGCCTGGACCGGCAGCTCGCTGCGCGCGACCTTCGCGCTGAACGCGCTCGTGCCCGTGGATCACGCGGCCTGGGCGCTGCTCGCCCGGCGGCATCCGGACGTCTCCTTTTTCGAGCTGATCCCCGAGGCCTGCCGGTCCGCACTGACGGCCCGTCACGACCGCCTGGCCTGTACGCCGGTCGTCTCCTATGGGATGACGCCGGCGGACGTGGACGCGCTGCTGAACGAGGGCTACTTCGTCCTGAAGATCAAGCTCGGTTCCGATCCGGACGGCGACGGCGATCCCGACAAGATGCTCGCATGGGATATCCGACGGCTCGAGGAGATCCACCGGATCGCGGACCGCCGTGAATGTCCGCATACCGAGAACGGGCGGATCGCTTATTACCTGGACATCAACGGACGTTACGGCGGCCTGGAGCCGCTGCGGCGGCTGATCGAGGCAGCGGACCGGATCGGCGCGCTGGACCGCATTTTGGTAGTAGAGGAGCCCTTCCTCGAGCATGTCGATGCGAGCGTCGCGGACGTGCCGGTCCGGGTGGCCGGCGACGAGAGCGTGCACGACGAAGGGGATGCGATAGCGCGCATTCAAATGGGCTACGGGGCGTTCGCGCTCAAGCCCGTCGCCAAAACGATGAGCATGAGCCTGCGGATTGCCCGGACGGCGGCCGTTTACGGCATCCCTTGCTTTTGCGCGGACCTGACGGCCAGCCCGATCATGGTCGATTGGAACAAAAATCTGGCCGCGCGCCTCGCGCCGCTGCCCGGTCTGACCATGGGGCTGATCGAATCCAACGGCGGACAGAACTACCGGCACTGGGACGCGATGAAGCGCCGCCATCCGAGGCCGGGGGGCGCATGGATCGAAGCGAAGGACGGCATGTTCCGGCTCGACGCGGAATTTTACGCGCACAGCGGCGGCGCGCTCGATCGGAGCGCCTATTACGATAGGCAGTGCAGTCTGTAATAGCAATCTTTTCAATCGCTGTAATAATGAAGCTTTTTGGACTGTCCGGAATGGAGAAAAGTGCGGATTTTGCACTTTTCTCTTCGTTTGTATTCCTGTTAAGGTAGAGATGGAGGGGATCAGCCATGACACACTACCTGCGAAAATACAGAGAACGCAAATACCTGATGCGCATCATGCTCTCGATCAATCTGTTGATCGTGGCATCGATGCTCGCTTCTTTGCTGTCCGCCTATATGTATTCGAGGAAGATCAGCCTCGATTCCCAGCGGGAAGCCAACGAGAAGGTGCTCTCCCAGATCAACTACAACATTTCGTACATGAACGAGACGGTCAAAAACTTCGCCATCTCCCTTTATTACGATAACGATATGGCCCATCTATTATTCAGCCGGGAGCTGGACCGCTTCGAGGATACGCTCCGGATCAACAAGCTCAACAAGACGATCGCCTACAACTCGTTCGTTCACTCTATCGTCTTTTACAACAGCAAGCGGGATACTTACTTCACAAGCGGCGACGATTCCATCTCGAATCCGAAGAGCAATCTCATGGACATTACGAAAAGCTATCTGGCCGGCACCAAGTCCATTTATAAAATGCAGCTGATGCCGATCGCCTACGCGCCGAACACGGAGCGCCCGGAAAATTCCCAGGAAATCTTTTCGTTATTTATGTACGATTCGATCGATGCTTACGATAAAACCGACAGCGCTCTCATCATCAATATCAAACCGGAGTGGCTGTTCCAGAAGCTCGAGCTGATGAACGCGAGGTCCGACGATCCGTCCAACCGCATATTTATCCTCGACCAGAACAAGGAGATTTACAGTCCCGTGGCGCCGGCGGACGAAGGGCTGTCCGAGCTCAAGGACGAGATCTATAAAAGAATCGACGCCTCGAACCAGGCGGTATCTCAATTCACCTACAAGCTGGACGGCGAGAAGCTGATCGTGAACTATATGGCGAACGCGTCGACGGACTGGGTCATCGTGGACATCGAGCCCTATACGGGCGTGCTGGCGCAGATCGAGCAGCTGAAAAAAGTGTTCATCACCGTGGCCGCGATCTCCTTTTTTCTGGCGCTGCTCGCTTCCCTGTTCGTGTCCAACAAGCTGTACAATCCGGTCAACGTGCTGCTGAAGCAGACCGAGCGCGTGCCGGGCGTGGCAACGGATCGGCCGCAGGGCAAGGACGAATTCAGCTACGTGACGGATATCTACGACCGTCTGGTCGACAAGCTCGCTTCGGAGCAATCCAGGCAGGCCGGCAACGAAAATATTATCTGCTCTTATCATCTGCGCAAGCTCGTAACGGACAGCACCGCGATTACGGCGGAAGAGCTGCGGTCTTTCCGCGAACGGGGGTACCTCAAGACGGACCTGGAGTGGCCGTTCGTGCTCGGCGTCATCAAGGTAGACGACTACAAGAAGCTCAAAGACACCCGGGGTTTGGATCTGAAGCTGCTGCAGTTCGCCGTATCCAACATCGTGCA
This sequence comes from Cohnella hashimotonis, assembly GCF_030014955.1. Lineage (NCBI taxonomy): Bacteria > Bacillati > Bacillota > Bacilli > Caryophanales > Paenibacillaceae > Cohnella > Cohnella hashimotonis. The sequence continues at coordinate 5,507,446 of NZ_JAGRPV010000001.1, read as the reverse complement.
GGAGGTCGTCTCCGAGGTTCTCCCCGTGGACGCGGTGGATCTTCGGGAGGAGCATTTCGTGCTGCTGTTCGACATCGGGAAGCCGGACGAGGATACGTACGAGCGGATCTCGGCGTCGATGCGCAAAGCGCAAACGATCGTAAACGATCTCTATCACATTACGTTCACGGTGGCGCTTAGCGACCTCGTCGCGTCGCACGGCGAGCTGACCTATTCTTACGAACGGACGCTCGATTATTTGCAATACCGGATGAACGTCGGCGCGAACGCGGTGATCACGCCCGAGATCGTTCGGGAAAAGCAGGACAACCACGATGCCCAGATCCCGCCCGAGCTCGAACGCAAGCTGATCGAAGGGATCAAATCTGGCCGGCAGGAGCAGGTCCATCAGGAGCTGGACCGGATTCGGGGCGTCATCTCCGGCATGAGCTCGGACGCGGTCATCCAGTCGGTCGTTCACGTGGGCATTATCATCAAGCAGACGATCCGCGAGATCAACCAGAACAAGGTATCGCCGCTGACGCTCGATCTGCGCTCCATCGACGGCCTCGTGTTCGAGAAGGAGACGCTCGACGAGATTTTCGAAGCGTTCGTGCAGATTCTGGCCGCGATCTTCGTCGATCACAAGGCCGTCGTCGAGAACAAGGTCCAGGTCATCGTCGATACGATCAAAGACGTCATTCAAGCGAATTACGCCAACGCGAATCTCAGCCTCCAGGAGATCTCGGATCTGCTCAAGATGTCGCCGGCTTACGTAGGCCGGATCTTCAAAAAGTACGAAACCGTATCGGTGGCCGATTATATAAATGAGGTTCGGCTGCAAAATGCCGTTTTGCTGCTCGAAACGAACAATTGGCAGGTCAACGAAATTTCCGAGAAGGTCGGCTTCAGTTCGCAGAGCTACTTTTTCAAGCTGTTCAAGAAGCGCTTCGGGACGACGCCGAAGGATTACCGGATCAAAAAGTCGATGGGAATGTAAGGGAGTTGCGATGGGAATGTAAGGGAAATGTGATAGAAATGTGAGAGGAAGGCGGCGCGCGATTCACTAAAATCCATATCGAGGAGCGCAACAAGGGGGGAAAGTGCAGATTTTGCACTTTTTTTTCTTTAACGTCCTGCTAGTCTATGAGTGCGGATGTTCGTCGATTCGCCATCAGACAAGAGGAGGTATGGTTCTTGTACAAGAAACAGAGATCAAAGCTTGTTTCCAGCATGGCGGCACTAATGATTGCGTTATTGATTTTCGGATTGATTCCGGTTGCGGGCGCTCAGGCGGCCGAGCCTGAGACGATCGTTACGGACGCAGGCAACAACCAGAGCGTAGCATCGGTTACGTATAGCGTGACGGGAGCTACGTATTACGTATCGACGAACGGCGACGACAATGCGGCCGGTTCCGAACAAGAGCCGTTCCAGACCATCAGCCAGTGCGCCGAGGTGCTGCAGCCGGGCGATCTGTGCCTGATCGGATCGGGTACTTATCGCGAGACGGTCAAACCGGCCGTCAGCGGAACGAGCGACAAGCCGATTACCTATGCGGCCGCGCCTGGCGCGACGGTCGTCATCAGCGGCACCGAAGAAATCGGCGGCTGGACGCAGGATGCCGGACATATTTATGTTGCGGATCTTCCGGCAGGCATGGACAGCTTGGGCGACCAGAACCAGCTTTTCATTCGGGACGGCGGGAACGTCACGAAGCTATGGGAGGCAAGATGGCCCAATATTGACGACTATACGTTTCCCCAGCTGAAGCAGCATGTCGGGATTGCGAGCGGAGGCTCGGAAACGACGCTGTCCAGCGATCAGCTGACGCAGGCCGACGATTACTGGGTCGGCGCGACGATGTGGATGCGGGGCGGCGACGCTTACGATCCGGTGTCGACCAAGATCACCGGTTTTGACGCAGCAACGCATACGCTAAGCTACCCGCTCATCATTCAGAACTTCGACTACATGTGGCCGGAGCTCGGATCTACCTTCTACCTGTCCGGCCTGCGCAGCGAGCTGGATGCGCCGCACGAATGGTACGTCGACTCGGCAGCGCGCAAGGTATATTTGTGGGCGCCGGACGGCGGCGTGCCCGAGAACGTCGAGATCAAGCAGCGCATGAAGACGTTCGACCTGAGCGGACGCTCGTACATCCATGTCGAAGGGCTGCAGACGTTCGCCGGCAGCATCCCGATGGACGGCGGCGCAAGCTACAACGTGCTCGACGGCATCACGGCCGAGTACTTGTACTTCTCGACCGAATCGCACGGCACGTCCGTCGCCCACCAGCTAAGCGGCGGCATCAACATCAGCGGCAGCAACAACGAGATTAAGAACAGTGAAATTTCCTATTCTACCGGTACGCTGGTCAACATCGACGGCAGCAACAACCGGCTCGTGAACAATTCCATTCACGACGGCAGCTACTTTGCGGCCTACGATCCGGTGGTCAAGCTGACAAGCGGCTCACAGAACCTGATCAGCCACAACGACTTGTATAATTCAGGGCGCTACCTCCTTTACTGGAACCGGGGCAGCGCGGAAATTCAATACAACGACTTCCACGACGGCATGTGGCTGTCCCGCGACGGGGCGCTGATCTACAGCTGGGGCGCAGATATGGGCAACAGCGAGATTCACCACAACCTGATTCACGACAGCCAGGGCACGGACATGAGCGTCGGCCTTTATTTCGACAATTTTGCCAACAATGCGGTCGTGCACCACAACGTGATTTTCAACAATAACGTCGGCATTCAGCTGAACACGCCGGGCAACTACCGGCTCATCTACAATAACACCGTCGCCAACAACGACGTGAGCAGCATCGGGTACTGGGGCTCGGCTCCGTACGCCCAAGAGCTTTACGGCTCGCGCGTCTACAACAACATCTTCACCAACAAGGCGGATCTGACGCCGGATACGGCCAGCGGATTTAATGTCACATCGGCCAGCGGCGTGAACTTCGTCGATGCGGCGAACCGCAACTTCCGTCTAAGCGCCGGTTCTACGGCCATCAATACGGGCGCCGTCATCGAAGGGATTACGGACGGCTTTGCAGGCGCCGCGCCGGATGCGGGCGCATACGAGTACGGCGGCGCGGACTGGACGGCCGGACCGAACTTCAACAACCCGCCGAACCCGTCGTATACGCAGATCGCTACGCCTTATATGAATCTGGTCAAGAACAACGGCTTCGGTACGCTGGACAGCTGGCTCGTATGGACGCAGGCGACGACCACGCTCGAGCAGGTGCCGAACGCGACCGGGAATGACGTATGGAAGAACAGAGGCTACCAGTCCAGGCTGAAGCTCGGCAAGGGCGGCGGCGTCGAACAGAAAGTCAACGGGCTTAAGCCGAACACGGATTATAAGTTCGTCGCTTGGGTCTACAACGAACCGGGCGAAACGATTATCGTCGGCGTGACCCAATACGGCGGCCCAGACAAAGATATCTCGACCAAAGAAGAGAAGTATACGCGCATAGAAGTGCCTTTCCGTACTGGAGCGGATATTACGGGCGCGCGGGTGCGCATTTATAAGAGCAATGCGACGACCGGCATTTCTTATGCGGACGATCTCGGACTGTTCGAGGTTACGCCTTTCGACTCCGGCGTAAGCGATTCGCTGCTCAAGGAAGTAAGCATCAACATGGCGAATACGAACCTTACGGTAGGCGGCACAGGCACGATCCCGCTGGTCGGCAAGCAGCAGGACGACCAGGCTGCGGATCTGTCCGATGCCGACGTCACGTTCACGTCGAGCGACAGCAGCGTTCTGCGCATCGACGGCGTGACCGGCGGCGATGCGTCTTACACGGCGCTGGCGCCGGGACAGGTGACTGTCGAGGCGATCGCCGTCAAGGACGGCATTACGAAGGCGGCTACCAAGGTCGTCACGGTATTCCCGAACGGGCAGCAGTCCCCGATCGGAGACTGGTCCGTGCGGACTTACGGAACGAACAGCCGCGGCTTCGCCACGGCGGCAAACTCGACTTATACGTTGATCGGCCAAGGCGACAACGTTTGGAACGTGTCCGACGACTTCGTGTATTTTAGCAAGCCCGTGCACGTGAACGACACGAATGCGAAGGTTACGCTGACCGCGACCATCGACTCGCTCGGCGCCGGCGATCCGGCTTCGGTCGGCCTGATGCTGCGGGCGGAGGATACGGCGGATTCCAAGCACGTGCATTTCCGCACGGACGGCACCGGCAAGGTGCTTCGTTATGTGTTCCGCAACGAGGAGAGCATTCTGGACGCGCAGAAGCCCGTTGCCCAGCAGAAGTATTGGGGTTCGCAGACCGGTCTGCTGCTGGACTATCAAGGCAAGAGCATCGATGCGCCGTTCCAGATGAAGCTGGTCAAGCAGGGCGATACCGTCGAAGGGTTTTATTATAAAGAAAACGCATGGGTATCGATCGGCAGCACGACCGTCGAATTCGAAGACGGCGACTTCCTGGCCGGCATCGGCATGTTCTCCGGCGCGAACAAGATTCCGGTGAAGGCCGTCATCTCGAAGCTCGAAGTCGCGGTCGAGGGCGACACGCCGGATCCGGAGCCGTCGACATCTCCGACGCCAACGCCGACGCCGACTCCGACGCCAACGCCAACGCCAACGCCGACAACTACGTCGACGCCGACGCCATCTCCGGTATCGTCGCCGTCTCCGACGCCAACGCCGACCGCGTCGCCGACACCTACGCCGGCACCGACATCGGGCGCTGCGATCTTCAAGGATGTAGACGCGAAGTACGGCTGGGCGGACGAAGCGATCGGCACGCTCGCTGCGGCGGGCATCATCCAGGGCACGAACGAATCGACTTTCGATCCGGCCAAGCCGATCACGCGCGCCGACTTTATGACGCTGCTCGTGCGCATGCTGAGCCTCGAGACTGACGTAGAGGGCGCCGACAATTTCGCCGACGTATCGCCGAACGATTATTTCTTCGAGACGCTCGCGGTCGTGAAGAAGCTCGGTATCACCAACGGCATAGACGGCACCAACTTCGATCCGAGAGCGGAGATCTCGCGGCAGGATATGATGGTGCTGATCGCCCGGGCGCTTGAGTTGACGGGAAAGCTGACTTTGTCAGGCGAGCCGGCGAATCTGAGTTTGTTCAAAGACGGCTCCGACGTCCCAGGCTATGCGAAGGAAGCCGTGGCCGAACTGGTCGGCGCGGGTATTGTCCAAGGCAGCGGCGGACAGCTGAGTCCGGGTGCATCCGCGACGCGGGCGGAAACCGCGGCGATGCTGTACCGCATCTTTAAACAGCTGTAACGGCCGTTCGACGGCTGCAAGGCTGACTCGAAATAAGCTAAAGAGCTAACAGAAGGAGAATTGCCATGACCCACCCCGACGCGCCATTCGAAACCCGGTGCCTGCATTCCCTGGAGAAGGTATTCGCGGACGAACCGCTTCGCGCCGTTCCTTACGCGCGCGGCTCGGCGCTCAAGGGAGAGACCTACGCCTTTCAGGTCGCCTACCGGGCGCCGAGACTGACCAAGCAGATCGTCGCCTCTGCGCATTCCACGCTCGGAGACCGGGTCTCCCTGAGATCCGTGGGATTGTCGCCGGCGGAGCTGCCCAGCCAGTATGACCATGACGACCACATCCTTCGGGCGACGCCGGGTTTGTATCCCGATCCGCTGTACCCGATCCGGGAGGAAAAAGGCATAACCGGTTTTCGCCATCAGTGGCGGTCGGTGTGGGTCACGGTAACGACCGATGCCGACACCCCTGCGGGCAATCATCCCGTCGTCGTCCGGTTCGCGGGCGAGGACGGCGAACCGCTCGGGGAGGAGCGCTTCGAGCTGGAGATCGTGGACGCGGAGCTGCCGCCGCAAACGCTCATCCATACCGAATGGTTCCATGGCGATTGTCTGGCGAATTATTACGGCGTGGAAGTGTTCGGCGAAGCGCACTGGTCGCTGATCGAGCGCTATCTGGATACGGCCGTGCGTCATGGCATGAACATGGTGCTGACGCCGCTGTTCACACCGCCGCTCGATACCGCGGTCGGCGGTGAGCGGCCGACGGTCCAGCTTGTGGACGTAACGAAGGACGGAGAGTGCTACGTATTCGGGTTTGAACGTCTCGAGCGATGGATCGCCATGTGCGACCGCGTCGGCATCCGTTACTTTGAGTTTTCGCATCTGTTCACGCAATGGGGCGCGAAGCACGCGCCCAAGATCATGGCCGACGACAATGGGACGCACAGGCGAATTTTCGGTTGGGACACCGATTCGGCAGGCGAGGAATACCGAGCGTTTCTCGGCGCGTTCCTGCCATGTCTGGTCACCTTCCTTCGCCGGCGCGAACTGATGGACCGCAGCTACTTTCACATTTCCGACGAACCGCTGGAAGGCCATATGCCCTGGTACCGAAGCGCGAGCGAGCTGATGCAGACGCACCTAGGGGAGCTGCCGATCATCGACGCGCTCACCGACTACGCTTATTACGAGCAGGGTCTCGTGCGGCGGCCGATCCCGTCCAACGATCATATCGGACCCTTCCTGGAGCGGGGGGTTCCGGAGCTGTGGACCTACTACTGCTGCGCGCAATACAAGCAGGTGTCCAACCGGTTCTTCAACATGCCGTCAGCCCGCAACCGCGTGATCGGCATCCAGCTGTACAAGTTCCGGATCGCCGGATTCCTGCACTGGGGCTACAACTTCTGGAATGCGCAATATTCGGTCGAGGCGATCGATCCGTACCGCGTGACTGATGCCGGCTGCACGTTTCCTTCCGGCGACGCGTTCCTCGTCTATCCGGGGGCGGACGGCACGCCGGTCGAATCGATCCGCATGGAGGTGTTCCAGGAAGGGCTCCAGGATCTGCGGGCGCTCCAGCTGCTCGAAAGTCTGATCGGGCGCGAGCGCGTACTCACGATGATCGAGGAGGGGCTCGAGGAGCCGCTGACGTTCAGCGCGTATCCCCGCGAAGCCGCATGGCTGCTGGAATTGAGGGAATCGGTCAACTCGGCGATCAAGGCGCATATCGGTTAACTGAACGCGGCGCAGGACAAACGTCCTGCGCCGTCATTTTGCCAAGGAGTGAATCCAAGTGAACGGAACTTCCGAAACGATGGGCGCGCAGCGCGAGCCGGTCACCGTCGTCATCGTCGGCGCGGGCAGCCGCGCGTTGAACTATGCCTCTTATTCGTTGAAGCATCTCGAAGCGATGCGGATCGTCGGCGTCGTAGAGCCCAATCCCGTCCGGCGGGCGCATACGGCCAGCCTGTACGATTTGCCTGCCGACCGGTGCTTTGACAGCGTAGACGCGCTCGTATCCGGCCCGCAACTGGCCGATGCTGTCATCAACGGGACGCTTGACGCGCTCCACGTGCGGACGACGCTGCCGCTGCTCCGCAAGGGCTACGACGTATTGCTCGAAAAGCCGGTCGGCATCTCGGAAGCGGAGGTGCTGGCGCTCTACCGCACCGCGGAGACATACGGCCGCAAGGTCATGATCTGCCACGTGCTGCGTTATGCGCCTTTTTACCAGGCGCTGAACCAGGTCATCCAGGCTGGCGAGATCGGCGACGTCGTCCACGTCCAGACCGAGGAGAACGTCGATTATCACCATATGGCGACCGCCTTCGTGCGCGGCAAGTTCGCAAGCCTGGAGCGGGATGGATCTTCTTTTCTCATGGCCAAATGCTGCCACGATCTCGACTTGATCTCCTGGTTCAAGACCGGCGTTAAGCCCGTCCGCGTCAGCAGCTTCGGCAGGCTATCGCAGTTCCGCGAGGACCGCGCGCCGGAAGGCGCCGGTACGCGATGCGTTGTGGATTGCCCGATCGAGGAGCGTTGCCCCTACTCCGCCAAAACGCTCTACGTGGATCGGGGCCTGTGGCCGGTTTACGTTTGGCCGGGTTATCTGGACGGCGTCCGGCTGCGCGAAGAGGAGAAGCTGGCGAGCCTGGCGGGCGACAATCGGTTCGGCCGCTGCGTATGGCGCTGCGACAACGACATCGTGGACCACCAGGTCGTCCAGTTCGAATTCGAGGACGGGAGCACGGCTGTGCACAGCCTCGTGGGCGGCGCCGCCAAGGCTTGCCGGACCGTGCATATCACGGGGACCACGGGAGAGATCTACGGCGAGCTGGAAGAAGGCGTGTTCGTCGTCCGGCATCCCGATCCGTGGACGGAAGACGGCGTTTATTCGGAGCGCAAGGTCAACATCGAGGTGTCGGGGGAAATGCACGGAGGCGGCGATCATCGGCTCGTCGAGGATTTCCTGCGGGTCGTCCGGGGCGATCCGGACGCCGGCTACTCGACCTCCTTGGCGCATTCGATCGTCGGTCACGTGGCGGGCTTCCGAGCGGACGTCTCCATGGCTGCCGGACGGACGATCGAGATCGATTGGAACGGCATTCTCGTTTAAAGGCAGGCCAGGAAGGTTATATAGAAAGGAGTTTGAGCCTATCAGTTAAAAATTCGCGAAACGCTTAATGGAGGGATTGCACAATGGCCGACCAATATGCGATGCAGGATCCGACGAAGCAGTATCCGAAAGCGGGACCCGAATATATGCAGGAGCAGGAGCCGCCCGGTCTCCAAGTCGAGATGACGCCGATTCCCGACTGCGGCGAACGGACGTACCGCGGCACGGGGCGGCTCGCCGGGCGCAAGGCGATCGTGACCGGCGCGGACAGCGGCATTGGCCGCGCCGTGGCGATCGCCTTCGCGAGAGAGGGTGCCGACGTCGTGCTGTCGTATTTGCCCGAGGAAGAAGCGGACGCGCAGCAGGTCGTCAAGCTGGTCGAGGAGGCCGGCAGCAGGGCCGTCGCCTTGCCGGGCGACCAGAAGGACGAGGCCTACTGCGAGCGGTTGGTCGAGACCGCGGTTAGCGAGCTCGGGGGCCTCGACATCCTCGCGAACGTGGCGGGCATGCAGCAGTTCGTGACGGACATCGCCGAGCTGACGACGGAGCAGTTCGACGCGACGTTCAAGACGAACGTGTACGGCTTGTTCTGGATCTGCAAAGCGGCTATCAAGCACATGCAGCCGGGCAGCACGATCATCAACACGTCATCCATCCAGGCCTACAAGCCTGCGCCGATCCTGCTCGACTACGCGACGACCAAAGGCGCGATCAACGTGTTCAGCAAGGCGCTGGCCCAGCAGGTCGCGAGCAAGGGCATCCGCGTCAACGTCGTGGCGCCCGGCCCGGTGTGGACGCCGCTCCAGGTCGCGGGCGGCCAGCCGACGGAGAAGCTGGCGAAGTTCGGCGAGACGACGCCGCTCGGCCGTCCGGGCCAACCGGCGGAGATGGCGCCGGCGTACGTGTTCCTCGCGAGCCAGGAATCCAGCTACGTGAGCGGCGAGACGCTGAACGCGAACGGCGGCACGCCGACGCCATAAGCGCAGCCGCGAGAGGATCGTCTATTGCAAACGGGACGAAGCGATATTTGCTTCGTCCCGTTTTTGCTGTGGATGTGAGACGCCGCCGGCCAGCGCTGCCCGAAGTGAAGGGGAGCGTTCGGGTCGCTCCAGGTTCTAGTCCAACGCCTTTCCGATGCCGCGGTACGGGTTTTCCCGTATCATGCGCAGGAAGTTGGCGGTGGCGGCGGGCATTGCTTCGCCTTTGCGCGTGCATACCGCGATCGTATTGCGGAGCTGCAGATCCTCGACATAGACTCTGCAGAGCTCGCCCCGTTCGACTTGCTCGCGTACGACCAGCGAAGAGACGAAGCTCGCGCCGTAACCGGCGACGACCGCCGATACGGCTTCCGGCAATCCGTTGAACTGAAGCGTAATCCGAGGGGAAGGCGCGCTAAAGGTTCTGCACAGCGCGAACAGCCGCTCGCGCGTAGAACTGCCTTTCTCGCGCATGACGAAGGGCTCCCTCATCATCTCATTAAGCGTAACCTGACGCCCCGCGTAGCGATGGTTCGGCGCCGCGACGAACCACAGTTCGTCCTGGAACAGTTCCTCGGCTACGATCGTATCCGGATATTCCTCCGGCAATCCGCCGTAAATGGCCGCATCCACCTCGAGGTTCATGAGCCGCTTCAATGCCCCGCTAGAATTGGTCGTGTGAATCCGCATCTCGACTTGCTCGTATTGGAGCTTGAACTTGGCGAGCCACGCCGGTATCAGAAAATGAGCGGGCAAATAAGTCGCCGCAATACGGATATGGCCTGTCGTGCCCGATACGAATTCTCCCGCAAACTGTTCGATCTGCTGCTCTACTGCGAACAATCGCTTGGCGAGCTGCGCGATTTTTTCTCCAGGGTCGGTCAGCGCGACGCCTCGTCCATGGGGTCGAAGGAGTGGAAGAGACAACTCCTTTTCGAACTTTTTAATTTGCGCGGTAATGGCAGGCTGGCTGATATTGAGCAATTCCGAAGCGCGTGTCACGCTTCCGGTCGAGGCAATTACGTGAAACAGACGCAAGGCTTGCAGGTTCATATCGGATGCGCTCTCCTTCTATTCATATACGTAGATTATGTATTTTGCAGAAAGATATATTATATTTATGAATCCTGTCCTTCTATAATACGAATTAGAAAGCCACTCGCCAAGTTGAAGGAGCAGTGATCGAAATGAGCGAATCGCAAAAGTGGACGGCGGTCGACCGGTATATTGAGGAACGTCTGATCCCGAAGGACGAAGCATTGGAAAAGGCGCTATCGGCCAATCGCGACGCGGGGCTGCCCTCGATCGACGTTGCGGCCAACCAGGGCAAGCTGCTTCACCTGCTGGCCCGGATGCAGGGAGCGAAGCGTATTTTGGAAATTGGCACGCTCGGCGGATACAGCACGATCTGGCTGGCGAGAGCGCTGCCAGCGGACGGCAAGCTGGTGACGCTTGAATTGGAGCCGCATTACGCAGGAGTGGCGAGGCGCAATTTCGCTCATGCCGGCGTGGACGGCTTAATCGAGGTCAAGGTGGGGCCGGCGCTTGCGCAATTGTCCCTTATGGCGGAGGAAGGAGAGGCGCCGTTCGACCTGATTTTTATCGATGCGGATAAGCCGAACAATCCGGCTTACTTGGGGCTGGCGCTGAAGCTGTCGCGTCCCGGTACCGTGATCATCGGGGATAACGTGGTCCGCGACGGCGAGATCCTTCGCGAGGACAGCGCGGACGACCGCGTGCAGGGCATCCGGGGCTTCTTCGATATGCTCGCGGCCGAGCCGGGCGTCGACGCCACGGCGATTCAGACGGTCGGCGTAAAAGGCTACGACGGGTTCGCGATCGGCATTGTTTCGTAAGGTTTCACAGGGATACGAATCTCGTAGACCGCGTCTCCGCTCATGGGGATGCGTTCTTTTCTTTTCCATAAAGCTTCCCTTTCAAATATACTAATAGAGACATCTCCAATCCGAATTGAAAAGAGGCGCCTTGCCATGGTTGAAAAGGGTAACTCGTTCGCATCGACGGAAGCCTATATCGCGACCTTCCCGCCGGAGATTCAGCGGCTGCTGCAGGACGTCCGGGAGACAATCCGATCGGTCGCGCCGGAAGCGAAGGAGAAGATCAGCTACCAGATGCCGACGTTCGAGCTGCACGGCAACCTGGTCCACTTTGCCGCGTTCAAAAACCATATCGGTTTTTACCCGGGCGCGGACGGCATTGCGGCGTTCAAGGACGAGCTGTCGGCGTACAAAGGGGCGAAGGGCTCGGTGCAGTTTCCGCTGGACAAGCCGCTGCCCCGCGAGCTGATCGGTCGAATCACGGCTTACAGAGTGAGCCGGAACAAGGCGCGCGCCGACGCGAAGCGGGGCAAAAAGGCTTGAAGTATCCCATCGCCTCACGTAGAGAAGGGGGATGGGCGAATCCGAGCGGTCGTAGCCCTTCGCCTCTCGTAGAGAAGGGGATGGGCGAATCCAGGCGGCCGTCTAGCCCATCGCCTTCCGTAGAGCAGGGGATTGGCCGATCCGAGCTGCCGTCTGGCCCATCGCCTTCCGTAGAGCAGGGGATTGGCCGATCCGAGCTGCCGTCTGGCCCATCGCCTTCCGTAGAGCAGGGGATTGGCGGATCCGAGCTGCTGTCTAGCCCATCGCCTCTCGTAGAGCAGGGGATCGGCCGATCCGAGCTGCCTTCCCGCCCACCGCCGCCAACAATCGTCGCCAAACCAATACTGTCGATCCCAAGGAGGGACTACGCGTGAATTTCAACATAGAAGAAGCCGTCGCTATCCTGAGCCGCACGCCGCAGACGCTCACATCGCTTCTGTCGGGACTGCCCGAAGGCTGGCTGGACTGCAACGAAGGAGAAGGCACCTGGAGCGCGGACGAAGTCGTCGGCCACCTGATCGACGGGGAGCAGACGAATTGGATTCCGCGTCTGACGTTTCTGTTGGAAGAAGGCGAGAGCAAGCCGTTTCCCGTGTTTGACCGGTTCGCGCATTTGAGCGCCGAGCGCCGGACGACGGAGCAAAAGCTCGAGGAATTCGCCGAGCTCAGAACCCGCAGCATCGAGCGACTGCGGGCCATTATCGAGACCGACGATCTGCTGGAGCGGACCGGCACGCATCCGGCATTCGGCACGGTCAAAGCGAGAGAGCTCGTCTCCGCATGGGTCGTGCACGATCTGACGCACATCGCGCAGATTGTCAGGACGATGGCGAAGCGCTACAAGACGGACGTCGGCCCTTGGGTCCAATATTTGGGCATTCTCAACCGTTGAGCGAGTGCGCCGGCACGCGCCGAACCGCCTCATTTTTCATTGACGCTCCCCAACCCGCATAATAAACTGGAAATAACGGATTTATTTTGTAAGGGGGCTTTGCGTTGAGTTCGAAAAAGAGAGCGCTGACGATGGCCGGCGTATTCGTGGCGGGCGTCATCGGCGGAGCGGCGCTCATGTACAGCGATTCCGTATACGACGCGGTGAACGACGCGCTGGGCAAGGGCGCGACGCAGAACGCGATCGGAAGCGTTGGCGGCGTGACGCCGATTGACGTGAGCGGCATGGATCTGGAGACGGCGTTGAAGGCGGTTCAGGCGAATCGCGCCAGCTTGCTGGAGCAGCAGATGAAGGATCAGATCGATGCCGTGCAGGCGAGGAATGATCAGATCGCCAAGTTGAATCAGGCGCTGATTACGGCGAACCGGCTGCTCGGATCGTTCGGCGGCGACGCCAAAGCGGATACGCCCGTGCCGTCGAACGCCACTTCGGGCGCGATTGCCGCGGAGCTCCAAACCGCGCTCAAAAACGCGTCTCTGACCGATCCTCTACCGACGACGAAGGGGCAGCTTGACGGACTCATCCAATCGATCAAGAGCCAGATCGACTCGCTTGCGAACTCGCAGCAGATGGATATGCTGCGCCTCCAGAGCTTGTCCAACAAGCGCAACGAGGCGTTTGACACGATGTCGAACTTCATTCAAAAGATGCAGGATTCCCGCAGCGCGATCATCGGCAATATGAGATAAGCGGGCAGGTCCCGCGCGGAAACGGAAGAGCTGCTATGACTAGAGAAGACATCATCGCGTTCTTGGGCGACCATGCCCTGCTGCGCGGCATACCCGACCCAGAGCTCCGCATCGCGGCCGCTTCGATCGAGCCCGTCTCGTTCGAGGACGGCCGTTCGCTGCTTGTGGAGGGGGATACGGGAACGGACTGTTATTTTATCTGTCGCGGTTCTGTACAGGTCTCCTCTCGCAATCTGGTAGGCAAGACGCTGCTGCTCGCCGAGCTGGGCCCCGGAGCGCTCGTCGGCGAGATCGGGCTGCTGCGCCGCGAACGCCGGACCGCGACGGTGACGGCGATCGGCGTCGTCGAGGCGCTGCGGCTGGACCGGCGTTCGTTCGAGCTGCTCGCCGAGCGCAGTCCGCTTTTTCACGAGAGCCTGCTGCTCACGGTCCGAATCCGCATGATTCACCGATTGCTGCGCAAAGCCTCGATCTGGTCGGATATCCCCGACGCCGAGCTCCGCGGCCTGGCGGAGATCACGACGGTGCTTCCCATGAAGAAAGGCGACATCCTCGTTCGGGAAGGCGAGGCGGCCGACCGCTTTTATATGATCAGCACGGGGCGTGTCGAAGTCCGGGCGTCGGGACGGCGAAAAGCGCAGCTGAGGGAAGGCGACTTCTTCGGAGAGATCGGTCTGCTGTCCGGTACGTCAGCCGAGGCGACTGCGACGGCCGCCGAAGACGGCGAGCTGCTTGTGATGGGCAAAAGCGAATTTCAATACATATTGGACTATTACGCGCCGGTGCGCCGGCAGTTTATGGAGATGCTTCGCATCCGGGCGCCGCATCTGATGCCGCGTACGGAGGGCGTGGAAGCACCGGTCGTCGCGATCGAGCCCGCGCTGCCCAAGGCCAAGGAACGCTGGGTCGACGCACTGCTGTGGCTCGGCGGGGGCTTTGTCCTGTTGACCGTGCTCGCCTTGATCGTGCGGAGCGACTGGCTGAGCTTCGTCACGCTGATCGTCGGCGGCTTCGTAGGTCCCGTGACGTTCGTCGCCTACATCCGGGGGCACCAGCTGCTGGGGTTCGGCAGTCTTCGTCTCGGCATGATCTTCCTGTCCTCCGCGGTCGTCGCCGTGCCGCTGGCGTGGTATCTGGAGCATGTGTCGCTCTTCGGCGCCGGTCAGGGAGACTTCACTCGCTTCAGGGTGCCCTTGACGGTGTCCGTCATCGAAGAGGGAGCCAAGCTGCTCGTCTGCCTGGCGCTGCTCCGCACGAAGCAGATGCGCTTCCTCATGGATGCGGTCGTATTCGGAGCGTCGGCGGGAATGGGGTTTGCGGCCATCGAAAGCGTGATTTACGGCTGGTCTCATCTTGGGGAAGCTTCGTCGATAGGCATGCTGTCGGTGCTCTGGATCCGGGCGCTGCTGTCGCCCTTCGGGCATGGCACCTGGACGGCGATCGCCGCGGCCGGCATCTGGATCGCAGCCGGAGCGCGGGCGTCCGGTGCTGCAACGGGTTCAAGGCGGCGCATCAAGCCCTGGAGCGCGGCCTTCCTGCTGGCGGCCGTCGTCGCCCTGCACGCGGCGTGGGATCTGCAGTTCGAGACCGGTCTTGCGAAGGTCGGGATGATGGCTGCGGTCGGGGGCGCCGGCATCGGCCTTCTGTATTTGCTGGTCCGCACGGGCCGCAGGGAAGAATACCGGGCCTTTGCCGCACTGAACCCTTACGTCCAGGAAGCGGTGCGGCACGTGGACGCGAACGCAGACGCGCCGGGCGAGCTCCGCTGCGACGGCTGCGGCACCGTCTCCCCGCGGGAGACGCGCTACTGCGCCCGCTGCGGCCGCGCGCTGAGAGTCAGGTTCTGACGGGTACTGCGCTTGCAGCAGGTTGCCCTCCGATTCGCGCACGCGCGCCAAGTTTTAAAAAATAGAGTAACTTCTTACGCCGTTCTTGCGTATTCCCGATAGGAGAATGACGCGTCGCCGCCGCGCTGTCGATAGCAGCCGGTTATATGGATATTTTGTTTGTAACCCTCGAATCCTAGCATTATATGGTACTATTTAATTATATGAACTGAGCGCCCGATCGATCGCATATTCATAGCATAGCAGCATAGCGAGCGGACCGGACATTCATACACCGAGGGAAGGGGCAACTAGCGTTGGTCGCCAAGAACTATTTGAAAATGCTGGGGGTCGTGGTCGGCGCGGCCCTCGTGAATATTCTCGCGCTATCGCCCGCCTTTGCCGGCGTGTCGATCGGCGGCAGCGCGTTCGAGACGGCGCTGGGCGTCACGCTGCTGGCCGCGAGTGCCATCGCAATCATTTACGGCAGCTATAATTGGCTATACAAGTCCTCCATCGTGCTGGCGTCTGCCAAGCCGATCAAGACCCGGGAGGATTACGCGAACGCACTCGCGCCGTACGGCAAAGTTCGCGTGCTCGCAGAGGATATCGCGCTGGCGCTGGAGCAGATGAATCGCATGGATAAGAAAAAAGCGACGCTGCTCAAGGTGCTTCACCAGCGGTTCGATCCCGCCGAGATGAGCTTCTCCAAGTTTTCCGGGGTGGCGGACGAAGTGGAGAATCTATTCTATTTGAACATAAAGAGCGTCCTCAACCGGCTCGGCGTGTTCGACGAAGCCGAATACGAGCGGGTGATGACGCGCAAGTCGGCACGCTATTCGCCGAAGCTTCTCCAGGAGAAAACCGATTTTTACAACGATTATATGTCCTACATCAAGCACGCGATCGGCACCAACGAGGAGATGCTGCTGCAGCTCGACAAGCTGCTGCTGGAGATCTCCCGTCTGGACAGCATCGAGCCGGGAGACATCGAGCAGATGCCGGCCATGGTGGAGATCGACTCTCTGATCAAGCAAACCAAGTACTATAAACAGTAAGGGGTGCACGCGCATTGAGGAGCGGCAAGAAGTTTTTATGGGTAACCGGCATCATTCTGATCGTCGTATTCGCCATCGTCTATATCGGCGTCAATGTGTCCACGAACTGGGGCAAGTCCGACAAGCAGGTGGCGACGGAGGACGCGGGCAAACGGCTGAACAAGCTCTATAACAATATCGACGTCACGACGGAGACGCCGGTCAAGGGTCAGATCGACCTCGACCCGGTCGATGTCGCCGCCTCGCTGCCGGATATCGCCAAGTTCCCGATCGCAGTAGACAGCACGACTTCGGACTTTGCGGAGATTTTCTCCTCGACGGAGAAGTCCGGCACGGGCAACGACGGCTGGCTGACGGACGTGGCGAACGACTTTAACAAGGCGAATATCAGCGTGGGCGGCAAGACGGTCTCGGTCAAGCTGCGCAACATCGCTTCGGGCACGGCTGCGGATTATATCCGTTCCGGCAAGTACGTGCCGGACGCCTTCACGCCGTCCAACGAACTGTGGGGCGAGATGGTCAAGGCTTCAGGCGTGAAAACGCAGCTCGTCGCCAAGCGTCTTGTCGGCAACGTGCCGGGGATCGTCATTTCCAAGGCGAAAAACGACGCGCTCGTCCAGAAATACGGCTCGGTGAGCGTCAAAACCGTCACCGATGCGATCGCGGCCGGCGAATTCTCCATGGGCTACACCGATCCCTTTGCCAGCTCGACGGGACTGAACTTCCTCGTCGCCGCGCTGAAGACGTTCGACAGCTCCAACCTGCTCAGCGATAAGGCGGTCCAGGGCTTCGAGAACTTCCAGGCGAACGTGCCGTTCATCGCCTCGACGACGCTGCAGATGCGCGACGCCGCCAAGTCGGGCGCGCTCGACGGCTTCGTGCTGGAGTACCAGACGTACGTCAATGCGGCGGATCTGAAGGGCGGCTATGTGTTCACGCCTTTCGGCGCCCGGCATGACAGCCCGCTGTATGCGCTCGGCAACATTTCCGCTGCCAAGCTTGAGATCGTCAAGAAATTCGCCGAATTCGCGGCGCAGGCCAAGTACCAGGATGCCGCCAAGAGCAAGGGCTTCAACGAACTGGAGGATTACAAGCCGACGGTCGGCGCGGTCGACGGAAGCACGCTCATCGCTGCGCAAAAGGTGTGGAAGGAAAAGAAAAACGGCGCCAAGCCGATCGCCGCGGTATTCGTCGCCGACGTTTCCGGCAGCATGGACGGCGAGCCGCTGAACCGCTTGAAGGAGTCCCTGCTCAAGGGACAGAAGTACCTCGGACGCGACAACAGCATTGGACTCGTCTCGTACTCCAGCGCGGTCACGATCAACCTGCCGATCGGCAAGTACGATACGAACCAGCAGTCGATGTTCGTCGGCGCCGTGGACGGCCTGCAGGCTGGCGGCAGCACCGCGACTTTCGACGGCGTCGTCGTGGCGCTCAAGATGCTGCAGGATTATATGGCGGCCAATCCGAACGTCAAGCCGCTGATCTTCGTGTTGAGCGACGGCGAGACCAATGTCGGCCTCAAGCTCAAGGAAGTCCAGAGCCTCATCGCGAGCTACAAGATTCCGATCTACACGGTCGGCTATAACGCGGACATCAAGGCGCTGCAAAATATTTCGAGCATCAACGAAGCCGCCAGCATCAACGCGGACACGGACGATGTCGTCTACAAGCTCGGCAACCTGTTTAACGTTCAAATGTAAACTCAAGGTATAGGAGAGGTGGACGCGAGATGTCATTTTCGATGGAAGTCCCGAGTCAGGAAGAAATTAAGGTTGCGATCGAAGAAGAGGTCAAGCCCGTCCCCGAGGAAGTCGCCAAGCTCAAGGAGCTGGCGGATAACAACGTGAACGCAATCATGACGCTCGACCTCGAATCGCTCGACAATCGCAAGGGGATTCTGCAGTCGATCGATACGTTCGGGATGAATACGATGCGGAATTCCGCTGAAAAAAACCAGCTGCTGCAAATCTCCGTCGGCAACCTGTCCAAGACGGGCGACGAGGGCGGCCAGGTCGCCAAGGGGCTCTCGGAGCTGAACATTCAGCTCAAGGATCTCGACCCGAGCGCGGTCGACTTCGCCAAGCACGGACTGCTCGGCAAGCTGTTCAACCCGCTGCGCGCCTACTTCGCGCGGTACGAGAAGGCGGACGTCGTCATCGCGGACATCATCGCCTCTCTCGACAAGGGCAAGACAACGCTGAAAAACGACAATACGACGCTCGAGATCGAACAACAGACGCTGCGCGACCTGACCAAGAAGCTGCAAAAGGAAATCGAGCTCGGTACGCTCATGGATTCGTCGATCGAGCAGCAGGTCGAGGCCGCGAAGGTGCGCGGCGAGGATCCCGACAAGATCCGTTTTATCACCGAAGAAGTCATGTTCCCGCTGCGCCAGCGTCTCATGGACCTGCAGCAGATGCAGGTGGTTAACCAGCAGGGCATCATGGCGATCGAGGTCGTCGTGCGAAACAACAAGGAGCTCATCCGCGGCGTCGACCGCGCGAAGAACGTGACGGTATCGGCGCTGAGAATTGCGGTTATCGTGGCTAGCGCCTTGTACAACCAGAAGATCGTGCTGAAAAAGATCGAGCTGCTCAACCAGACGACGAACGAGCTGATCGCAGGCACCTCCCGAATGCTCAAGGAACAGGGCGCCTCGATCCACAAGCAGTCGCTCGAAGCCAACATCTCCGTCGATACGATGAAGCAAGCGTTCACCGACGTGCTGTCCGCGCTCGACTCGATCAGCGCCTACAAGCAGGAGGCGCTGCCGAAGATGCGCGAGACGATCAATCAGTTCCGCGAGCTGGCTGACACTGGCGAAAAGCAGATCCAGCGCCTTGAGCGGGGCAACAAGCTGGGCTTGTAATCATCGCCATGGCCTCATTCAAGCGCACCCATCATAACCTGGCCCGGCCTGTCTCCCCGCAGACGGCCGGGCCTCTTTGCGCTTGCCGGCGTCCAGACGCTTGAACTTCCGTCGGCCTCTGCTATGATGTAGCTAGTCCAATTGGAAACGGAGTCATTCGCTTGCGCAAATCGTTGCTTATCCTGATCGGCGCTCTGTGCGCCGTTCTCCTGTACTTTACGGTCCAATCGGCGGACCGGGTATTTCGTTCCGACCGGCAGCTCCCTCAGTCGCATGCCGGGCAGGAAGCCCGCTACCGGCTCGTCCTCATCACGCAAGAGCTGGACACCCCGTTCTGGAACCAGGTCGCAGCAGGCGCGAACGCAGAGGCGAAGGCGAGCGGGGCCAGCATCGAGGTATGGGGCAGCTACAACAAGGATCAGGACGACTTCCTGAAGAAGCTCGAGATCGCCATCGATTCCAAAGTGGACGGCATCATCCTTCAGGGACTGGATACGGAAGCGTTTAAAAATCTGACGAAGGTCAAAGCTGCCTTTTACGGCATCCCTGTCATCACGGTCGGCAGCGACGTGCCGATGGGCGAGAGCCTGCGGCGAACGTATGTCGGATCGAATCAATTCGCGGCCGGTCAGATGATTGCCAGGCAGCTGATCGCGGACATGGGCAAGTCGGGTACTGTCATCCTGATGGGCGACAACCGGCAGGAATACTATCAGCGGCAGCGCATTCAGGGCATCGACGACGTGCTCAAGAGCTATCCGGAAGTGAAGACCGCCTATGCGGAGACCGAGGAGACGCGCGAGCGGGTCATCGCCACGACGCAGGACATGATGAACCGGCTGCCCGACGTCGACGCCTTCGTCGCCGTCAACGCCAACATCGCGGACGCGATGATTCAGGAGATCGGCAGGCGCTCGCAGGTGGGACCTTACGACATTTATACGTTCGACGACAGCTCGGACAGCCTGGATTTGCTCAAGGCAGGCAAGCTGGACGGGGTGCTCGAGCAATCGCCTGACAAGATGGGAAGGCTGAGCGTAAGCTTGATGGTCAAATGGCTGAGCGGAGAAGTCATGCCGCTCCAAACCGACGGCTACCTGACCGATATCCGGATGCTTAAGCTGAAGGAGGCGTCATGACCAGCATTCAGCGCAAGATCTGGACGCTTGCCGCCATCGTCTTGTTTATCATGGTCGCGATCTGGATGACGCTGACCTATTACAACCAGAAGACGCAGGAGCAGTACAACGACATTTTGCAGCGTTACTTGCGGATGAACGAGGTGACGACCGCGAGCCAGCAGACGATTACCGCGCTCAACAATTACCGGCTCAATCCGACGACGGCCAATCTCGGCCTGCTCGACCGGAGCAAGGAAGAGCTGCGCAGAGCCAGGCTTGGCGTCATCAATCTCCGGAATGCGGACAACGACTTCGCGATTACCAACTACATGAACCTGATCGACAGCTTGCTCGAGACGATGGACCGCTCGCTGCTCTTCCAATCCGAAAAGGAGTCCGAGGATTCGGCGAACGCCTTTCTCGAGGCGACGCGCATCTCCAAGTACATCTCCGAGATGACGCTCACGCTGATCGATACGGAGCTTAAGACATACGACCAATTTTACCGCGGCATTATCGAGCAATCGGCCGAGCTCAAGAAGCTGGGCGTCTGGCTGCTGCTGACGATCACGCTGCTTATGCTGCTGTTCACGTACGGATTTTCACTCAGCATCACGCGGCCGATCCAGAAGCTCACGCAGGCGGCCAAGGAGCTGTCGCGCGGGCGGTTCGACCTCAAGGTAGAGGTCAAGTCCAACGACGAGATCTCCTTCCTGGCCAAGATGTTCGAGCGCATGCGCATCAATATCAACAACCTCATCTCGGAAATTCAGCAGAAGGCGCAGCTCGAGCACGAGCTGCAGCAGAACAAGCTGCTCCTGCAGGAGAGCCAGCTGCGTAGTCTGCAGAGTCAGATCAATCCGCATTTCCTGTTCAATACGCTCGATACGCTGTCCAAAAAGGCCTACCTCGAAGGCTCGGAGGAGACGAGCGACCTGCTCGCGAGCGTAGCGGGCCTGCTCAGATACAATCTGAAGCGGCTTGACCGATCCGTCACGCTGTACGAAGAGGTCAAGGTGCTTCGCCAGTACATGGAGATCCAGAAGGCTCGTTTCACCGACCGGCTCCGTTTCGAAGCGGATATCGACGAGTCCTGCCTGCACGTCCAGATTCCGGG
Source organism: Cohnella hashimotonis (assembly GCF_030014955.1). Classification (NCBI taxonomy): domain Bacteria; kingdom Bacillati; phylum Bacillota; class Bacilli; order Caryophanales; family Paenibacillaceae; genus Cohnella; species Cohnella hashimotonis. Next base: position 5,486,077 of record NZ_JAGRPV010000001.1, on the reverse strand, counting down.
ACTCACGCTGCAGCCTATCGTGGAGAACGCCGTCATTCATGCGGTCGAGCCGAGCGAGGAAGGCGGCACGATCCGCTTTCGGGTTGCGGACGGCGACGAGCGGGTGAGCATCGAGATCGCCGACGACGGATCCGGTATGCCCGAGGACAAGGTCAGGCAGATTCTCGAGGAGCGTCCCGTGGAGACGGAGGGGCATTCGACCGGCATCGGCTTCAGCAATGTCGTCAGACGGCTCCGCCTTTTTTACGGCATCGAAGATGTTATTGACATTAGGAGCAGTCCGGCGGGCACGACGGTTGTCCTGCAAATACCGAAAACAAGGAGATTCGATAGCGATGACTAGGCTCTTGATCGTGGACGACGAGCAGATCGAGCGGGACGGATTGCAGGCGATTCTGCGAAAAGGCTTCCCGGAGCTGGACATCGCGCAGGCGAAAAACGGAAAGATCGCCGTGGAAATGGCCGCGGAGCTGCAGCCCGACCTCATCCTGATGGACATTAAAATGCCCGGCATGAACGGCCTGGAAGCGATCGAGCATATATCCAAGGACCAGCCGGGAATCAAGTTCGTCATGGTCACGGCATACGACACGTTCGATTATGCGCGCTCGGCCATCAAGCTCGGGGTGAAGGATTACCTGCTGAAGCCGAGTAAGGCGAGCGAGATCGTGGCAACGGTCGGCAAGGTGCTGGGCCAGATCGAAGAGGAGCGCATGTCGGCCGAGACGAGCAAGCGGCAGGAGGATGCGCTGCGCAAGGTGCTGCCCGTCATCGAGGCCGACATCGTCACGCAGCTGCTGTTCGACCACGTGCACGAGGTTCACCTCGACGAGCTGGTCGGGCTGCTGGGCGAGAGCGCGGGCGGCGAGCCGTTCGCGATGTGCGTGCTGCTGCCGCAGGGCGCTGAGGGACTGTACGCCGCGATCCGGGAAAAGGCGAGACAGGCGGGCGGCGGCTGGGTCGGCGCCATGTACGGGCGGCACATCCCGGTTATCGCGTTCAGGGATCCGGCACGCTCGTATCGTTCGCAGGCGCTTGCCCTGGCGCGGGAGCTGCTGTCGGTCGCGGACGCGGGAGGGATAGGCGGGACTTCGCCGGGACCCGGCTTGTCAGGTGCTGCGGGCGGTTCGTTCGTGGGCATCGGCGGCGTATGCCATTCGCTGGATCAAATCCGGCAATCCTATCAGGAGGCGCTCATTGCCTCCTCGGATCCGACGGTGCCGGTCAAATACCGGTTCTACGCGGACACGCCCGCGCTTGGTATGGTCCGGGAGGGACTGTCGGCGAAGCAGTGGGAGCGCCAGTTTTTCGACCGTATCCGGCTCGGGGAATGGGAGCGGATCGAAGCGGACGTACAGGAAGTGCTACGGCGCTGCGAGAGCGAGGGCGCGGACCTGCTGCTCGGACAGCAACGGGCGCTCGAGCTGCTCTGGCTCGCTTCGCGCGTGCTGCTCGAGATGGGCGTTGAGACCGAATCGCCGCTTTTCTCGGTGCAAGCCCGCGATTACCGGCAGCTGCGCGCCGAGACCGATCTCCTGCTCGCGCGGATGCGGCATGCGTTCGAGACCCATCAGGAGCGGATCAAACCGGATGCGATCCAGCAGATCAGACAGTACGTCTACGAGCATTCCCACGAGGATATCTCGCTCGAAGCGATCGGCAAGCGGGTCGGGCTAAGTCCTTTTTACATCAGCAAACTGTTCAAGGAGCAGCTTGGCGTCAACTACATCGACTTCCTCACCGAATGCCGCATCGACAAGGCCAAGAAGCTGATGGGCGATCCCGAGCGGAGCCTGAAGGAGATCACGTTCGAGGTCGGTTATCACGATCCGAACTACTTCAGCAAGGTGTTCAAAAAAATGTGCGACGTCTCGCCGACCGAATACCGCAAAACGCTGCTTGGGAAAAGGGGATCGTGAAAATGGGGCAGTCGTGGAAACGCGCCAAACGAGGGATGAGGCAGCTGCTTCTGCTGATGCTTCTGCCGGCATTGGCGGTGATGCTGGTTTGCTTGGCGACGGGCTGCGACGGCGGCGGGCGGGCGGGCGGCGGGCCGGCAGCGTCCGCTTCGCAGGGAGCGGGAGGCGGCGGGGGCCTCACGCCTTCGGATCATAGCGGGCCGATCAAGATCGGCTTCGCCATGGACACGCTGCTCGAGGAACGTTGGCTGCGCGACCGCGATCTGTTCAAGGCCGCGGCGGAGGCACTCGGCGCCGAGGTCGTCATCGAGGCGGCGAACGGGGACGACGCCAAGCAGATCTCGCAGGCCGAGACGATGATCGGAGAAGGCGTCGATATTCTCGTCATCGTGCCCCACAACGCGGCGGCGACGGCGGCGATCGTCAAGCGCGCCCATTCGTCGGGCATCAAGGTGCTCGCCTACGATCGGCTCGTCAACAACGCCGATATCGACCTGTACGTTTCCTTCGATAACGAGAAGGTCGGCGAGCTCCAGGCCGAGGCGATTCTGAGACAGGTGCCGCGCGGCAAGTTCGTCTATATCGGCGGGGCGGATACGGATAACAACGCGCATATGTTCAAGCAAGGCGTGTTCAACGTTATCCAGCCGAAAATCGACAGCGGCGATATTCGCGTCGTGTACGACCAATGGAGCAAGGACTGGCTGCCGGCGAACGCGCTGGCCAACATGCGGGCGGCGCTCGACGCGAACGGCGATCGGATCGACGCAGTCATCGCGGCCAACGACGCGACGGCGGGTGGCGTCGTGCAGGCGCTGGCCGAACGGGGCATGGCCGGCCGCATCCCGATCGCGGGTCAGGACGCGGATCTCGCGGCCGCGCAGCGGATCGTCGAAGGGACGCAGACGATGACCGTCTACAAGCCGATCAAGCTGCTCGCCGAGAAGGCGGCGGAGCTCGCCTTCAAGCTGGCGCGGGGAGAAGACCCGGGCGCCGACCGCAAGGTCAACAACGGCAAGATCGAGGTGCCGTCCGTGCTGCTCTCGCCGATCGCCGTCGACAAGTCCAACATCGACGAGACGATCATCGCGGAGGGCTTCCACTCGCGTGAGGAAGTGTACAAGAACGTGAAGCGGGGCGAGCATTGAGTCCGAACCGCAAGAGACTGGTCCAAAGGCCTGAAAAGGCCGGAGGATGGCCTCTTCCTGTATCCGGGGTGCACTGTCTGGTGTTGCCGACTCCCAAACAGCAAGAAAGCGCTACACCATGCGGCCAGTGTTGCGTCAAGATGCACAAGAACAGTGCATCTTTTAGGCAGGCGCTACATCGTGCGGCCTGTGCAACGCCTAGATGCACAAGAATGGTGCATCTTCAAGGGCAGGCCCCACGACGTGCGGCCATCATTGCGCCATTTCTCCATGAAACGCTTCCAGCTGCCTCTCCGGGCTCTCTTTCCCAACATCCCTCGCAACTCTCTCGCAACTCTCCCGCAAATCTCCCGCAACTCTCCCGCAAATCTCCCGCAATTCTCCAGCTACTCTCCCTGCGCCTTGATGACCTGCTCAATCCCGAGCAGAATCAGGTTCAAGCCGAACGCGAACGATCCATCGGTCCCCATGACCTCGAACAGCCCGCTCTTGAACATCCGTCGGAACACGCCTGCGTCCGGCTCGCTCATGGCGTCCAGCAGGCTCAGCATCTCCCCATCCGGAAGCGCCCCCTTGTCCTCCAAAATCGCGGAGACGTTGCGCTGATGCTGATAAGCGTCCAGCACGAAGTAGAAGACATAGTTCGTAAGCGTAAGCACCGCTTGCAATTTCTGTTCCTGGTCAAGCGGCGTTGAATCCACGCAGAGCAGCATGCGGTTGGTGAAGCGGATCATGTCCGGCTCGTGCGGCAGCGTCATCATCATCAGCTGCGTGGAGCAGGGGTACCGGCCGAGCACGCTGCGTATCGTTGCCGCCAGCCCCGCCAGCTGCGCCTTCCAGTCTCCTTCGGAGCGGAACTCCTCCAGAATGATTTTCGACACCTGGTTGGCCAGGCGCTGGTAGAGACTTTGCTTGCTCTTGAAGTACCAATACAAAGAGGGCGCTTGAATCCCCAACCGTTCGGCCAACCGTCTCATGCTGAATTTTTCGATGTCCTCCTCTCCCAGAAGCGCCCACGAGGCCTCCAGAATTTTGTCCTCCGAAATTTGAGGCTGCTGCTTTTTCATCGGTATCCGCCCTTTTATCTAACAGTGTAAGATTATGCTTTACAGGTCCATAGGTTCATGATATCATCTAACACTGTAAGGTTCAATCTAACACCGTTAGATAAGACAAAAATAACGATAGAAAGCGGTGACCCGCATGGAATCTGCAAACCTCCATTACTTTGAAAAAGCGCCGATCGCCAAAGCCGTAGCCCACTTCGCCGTACCGATGATGCTAGGCACTTCGATGAGCGTGATTTACTCGATTCTGAACGCCTTTTTCCTTGGCACGCTTAACAATACGGCCATGTTGTCCGCGCTCGCGCTCACTTTGCCGTTATTCGCAATCATCATGGCGCTGGGCAACCTGATCGGGATCGGCAGCGGCGCATTCATCTCCCGTTTGCTGGGAGAGAAAAAATACGAGGACGTTAAGCACTTATCGTCATTCGCCTTTTACAGCAGCATCGCGCTCGGTCTGATCGTGATGGCCGTCGGTCTCCCGTTAATCGATTCGATCGTTCATGGACTGGGCGCAACGGCCGATTCGTTCGGATTTACGAAGGACTATGTCACGATTATGCTGATCGGTTCGCCGTTCGTCGTGCTGTTCTTTACGCTAGAAAATATCGTGCGGTCCGAAGGCTCGGCCATCACGTCGATGGTCGGCATGATCCTCAGCGTTGTCGTCAACATCGCGCTCGATGCGCTCGCTATCTTCGTTTTTCATTGGAGCGTGATCGGCGTCGCGTCCGCCACGGTCGTTTCGAACATTGTCGCGAGCGTATTTTTCGCCTACCACATCGGCTATAAGAGTTCCTTTTTAACCATCTCGGCTAAATGGTTCAAGGTGACCAAGGACATTTTAAGCAATGTATTTAAAATAGGCGTTCCAGTCTTCGTGATGAGCGTATTCCTGGGCGCCATGTCGCTGATCTTCAACCACTATCTTGTCGAGTACGGGGAGCAGGCCATCGCGGGCTACGGCATTTCATCTCGCTTGCTGCAATTTCCCGAATTTATCCTGATGGGCTTGTGCGAGGGCGTCGTGCCGCTGATCGCCTTCTCATTTACGGCGAATAAATTGCGCATGAAGCATACCATCTCCTTCACGATCAAGACGATCGTGGCGTTAGCTGTCGTATTCGGCATCGTCGTCTACTTGATTTCCGACCACCTCATCGGTTGGTTTACGAACGATCCGCAGTTGATCGAGATGGGCAGCTACATTTTGCACGTCACGTTCTTATCCTTGTTCATTACGGGCATGACCTCGTTGTTCACAGGGATCTTCCAAGCGACCGCGCAAGGCACCGCCGCCCTCATTATGTCCGTCATCCAAGGCATCACGCTGATTCCCGTGCTTTATATCGCCAATCGCATGAGCGGCTTCCACGGCGTCGTCTGGTCGATCGTGATCGCGGATGCCGTCACCTTCCTGGTAGGCGCGATCATGCTGTATGCGCTGCGGAACAAATTGCAGCCGGATCTGGAGCAATTGGCGCAGTAAAAACAAAAAAAGTCCGTCGCCCAATCGTAAACCGCACCTTCGGGATGCGGTTTTTTCGTTTCCCGGCAAGGATAAAATTTTGCAGGCAGTCGCAAAAGAGTGCTATCGATAAGCGCTTTCATGGCGCTTGTCCGGTGCTATAGTTGGTCTTGTCAGAAAAACCGACGAGATCGAAAGGGGTTACAACAAATGAAAAAAGGATTCAAAACCATCGCGCTATTGCTGGTCGTCATGATGTTCGCGGCGGTCGCAGCGGCTTGCGGCAAGGACGGAGCAAGCAGCAAGGTGAGCGTGGGCATCGTGCTCCCGACGAAGGACGAACCGAGATGGGTGCAGGACGAGCAACGCTTTAAGGATGCGCTGTCCGGCACGAAATATACGACGGATATTTTGTTCAGCCAAGGCTCCTCGGCCAAGGAAAAGGAAAACGTCGAAACGCTGATCAACAAAGGCATTCAAGTCCTCATCATTTGTCCGCAAGACGGCGACGCAGCGGCAGCAGCCGTAGAAGAAGCCAAGAAGGAAGGCATCAAGGTCATCTCCTACGACCGTCTGATCACGAACACTGACGCGGTCGACTACTACGTCACCTTCGACAGCGTCGCAGTCGGCGCGGCGCAAGCGCAGTACCTGGTCGACCACGCCAAGGGCCAAGGCGAGCCGCTGTACCTGTACGCCGGCGCCGCTTCCGACAACAACGCGTTCCTCTTCTTCCAAGGCGCATGGCAGACGCTGCAGCCGAAGATCGCGGACGGCACGTTCAAGATTGCGAACTCGAGTGAAGCGATCGCGCTGAAGGATACGAAGGACCTGACCCGCGAGCAAATGAGCAAGATCATCGGCCAAGTCACCACCAACTGGGACGCCAACGAAGCCAAGAACAAAGCGCAAACGCATCTGACCTCCGCAGCCGCCGACATGAAGGGCGACGTCGCCATCCTGGCGCCGAACGACGGCACGGCCCGCTCGATCGCCGACGTATTCGGTTCCGACAAGGCGATCACGAGCTTCGTCGTTACCGGTCAAGACGCAGAGAAGGCTTCCATCCAATACGTCATCGACGGCAAGCAATCCATGACCGTGTTCAAGGACGTCCGCACGCTGGTCAAGGACGCGATGGGCATGGCGGTCGACATCCTCGACGGCAAGTCGCCTGAGACGACCGGCTCTTACAACAACGGCAAGGTGGACGTGAAGGCGAAGCAAACGGACGTCATCGTCGTCGACAAGGACAACGTCAAGGCAAAACTCATCGATTCGGACTACTACAAAGCGGGCGACTTCACGGGACTGTAATCCCGGCCGGCAAATAGCTTAGAGCGCGGGATCGTGATAGATGCGTCTATCGCGATTCCGCCATTATCGAACGTCGCTGCGCCTAAGGAGTGAAGAGAATGAGCGACTATATTTTAGAGATGAAAAGCATTACCAAGGAATTCCCGGGCGTCAAGGCGCTCACGGACGTCAGCTTTAAGGTCGAGCGGGGCGAGATCCACTGCCTCATCGGGGAAAACGGCGCGGGCAAGTCCACGCTGATGAAGGTGCTGAGCGGCGTTTATCCGCATGGCACGTATTCGGGCGACATCGTATTCGACGGCCAGGTGCAGACCTTCGCCAAGATCAGCGACAGCGTCAAGACCGGCATCGCCATCATTTATCAGGAGCTCGCGCTATTCCCGGATCTCACCGTCTACGAGAACATTTTTGCGGGCAACGAAGTGAAGCGAGGCGCGGTCGTCGACTGGAACCGTACGATCGTAGAAGCCAAGCGCATGCTCAAAAAGGTGAAGTTGAACGTCAATCCGGAGACGCTGATCAAGGATCTGGGCGTTGGCAAGCAGCAGCTCGTCGAGATCGCCAAGGCGCTCAGCAAGGAAGTGAAGCTGCTCATCCTGGACGAACCGACCGCCGCGCTCAACGAGAACGACAGCGAGAATCTGCTTGAACTGCTTCGCGAATTGAAGGACCAGGGCATCACCTGCATCATGATTTCCCACAAGCTCAAAGAAGTCATCTCCATCGCCGACAAGGCCACCGTCATCCGGGACGGACGCACGATCTGCACGCTCGACGCGGCCAAGGGCGAGATTACGGAAGGCGTCATCATCAAAAACATGGTCGGACGAGAAATCGAGGACATCTATCCGAAGCGCGCGAACAAAAAGTTCGGCGACACGATCCTCGAGGTCCGCGACTGGACCGCTTACGACGCGCCGACGGGCAGAAACGTCGTAAAGAACGCCAACCTGCACGTTAAAAAAGGAGAAATCGTCGGGATCGCCGGCTTGATGGGCTCGGGACGTACGGAGCTGGCACTCAGCATCTTCGGCAACCCGAAGTCCTATAAAATGCAAGGCGAGCTGCTCGTGGAGGGCAAGCGCCGTTCGTTCAAGCATACGAGCGACGCCATCGAAGCGGGTATCGCCTATGTCACCGAAGACCGCAAAGGAGACGGCCTCTTCCTGCTCCAGGATATCAAGAGCAACGTTACGGCCGCCAATCTGCACGGCATCTCCAGAGGCGGCGTCATCAACCAGAACGAAGAGGTCAAGGTCGCCAACGTTTATAAAAAGTCGATGAACGTGAAGGCGCCGTCCGTCGAGCAGATCGTCGGCAACTTAAGCGGCGGCAACCAGCAGAAGGTGTCGCTCGGCAAGTGGCTGTTCGTCGGTCCAAAACTGCTCATCCTTGACGAACCGACGCGCGGCATCGACGTCGGCGCGAAGTTCGAGATTTACACGATCATGAACAAGCTGATCGCCGAGGGCATGAGCATCATCATGATCTCCTCGGAGCTCGGCGAGGTGCTCGGCATGAGCGACCGCGTCTATGTCATGGCCGAAGGCAAGATCAAGGGCGAACTGCCGATCGAACAGGCCAGCCAGGAAAAAATCATGGAGCTTGCCACGCAATAGGAGGTATCATCGATGAATTTCTTTAACGAAGCCAAGTCGCTCATCAAAGTCAACATTCGCGAATACGGCATGTACATCGCGCTGTTCGTGATCATGCTTACGTTCTCCATCATGACGGACGGCTTGTTCATGTCCTCGCGCAACATCAGCAATCTGCTCGACATGACCGGTTACACCGCCGTGCTGGCGGTCGGCATGACGCTGGTCATCGTCATCCGGCACATCGACCTGTCGGTCGGCTTCGCCGCAGGCTTCATGGGCGCGATCGCCGCGATCATGCTGTCGGACTGGGGCGTGCCCGTCTATATTACGATTCCCGTCATCCTCGTGCTCGGCGTCGTGATCGGCATGTTCAACGGCGTGCTGGTCGCGTCGGTCGGCATACCGGCGTTCGTATCTTCGCTCGCGGCGATGCTCATCTTCCGCGGCGCGCTGCTCATGGTCACCGAGAAGAGCGGCACGATTATCGTGAAAAACGAGCATTTCAACGCGCTGGGCAACGGATTTATCCCATCGCTGGGCGAAGTCGGCGGACTCAGCGTGCTGTCGCTGATCCTGGGACTCGTCGTCATCGCGCTGTATATTTACTTTGAATTCGCGAATCGCCGCAACAAGCTGAAATACGAGTTCGAGGTCGTCTCGGGCGGCATCTTCGCGGTCAAACTCGTATTCGTATCGGCCATCATCGCGTACATCACCTGGATCATCGCCGGCTACAACGGCTTCTCCTGGACCGTCGTCATCATGCTGGCCGTCGTCGTGATCTACCACATCCTGACGACCAAGACGGTGCTCGGCCGCCACATCTACGCGGTCGGCAGCAACCCGGAAGCCGCGCATCTGAGCGGCATCAGCGTCAAGAAGATCACGTACATCGTCTTCGGCTCGATGGGCATGCTGTCCGCGCTGTCGGGCATCCTGTACACCGCCCGTCTCCAATCGGCGACGACGACGGCGGGCACGCTGTTCGAGCTCGACGCGATCGCGGCCGCCTACGTCGGCGGCGTGTCCGCAGCCGGCGGCGTAGGCAAGGTCACCGGCTCCATCATCGGCGCCATCGTCATGGCCTCGCTCACGAGCGGCATGAACCTGCTCGGCGTCGGCATCTCGTACCAGTATATGATCCGCGGCGGCGTCCTGGCCGCGGCCGTCATCTTCGACGTCATGACGCGCAAGAAGAGAGCTTGATTTGTGAGAGCCGTTCCGATCCGCCGCGAGATTCGCGGGGGATGGGGCGGCTTTTTTGCCGTTTGTCGGCGTCGTAGGCCGGGATCGCGAGGCACGAGAAGGCCGTGAGGAGGCGCATCGCCTTCTGAATAGAAGGCGATTGGGCTGGCGGAGGGGCGAGGAGGCGCATCGCCTTCTGAATAGAAGGCGATTGGGCTAGCGGAGGCGTGAGAAGCCGCATCGCCTTCTGAAGAGCAGGCGATTGGGCAGGCGGGGGCGCGAGGAGGCGTATCGCCTTCTGAAGAGCAGGCGATTGGGCAGGCGGGGGCGCGAGGAGGCGTATCGCCTTCTGAAGAGCAGGCGATTGGGCAGGCGGGGGCGCGAGGAGGCGTATCGCCTTCTGAATAGAAGGCGATTGGGCTGGCGGAGGGGCGAGGAGGCGTATCGCCTTCTGAATAGAAGGCGATTGGGCTAGCGGAGGCGTGAGAAGCCGCATCGCCTTCTGAAGAGCAGGCGATTGGGCAGGCGGGGGCGCGAAGAGGCGTATCGCCTTCTGAATAGAAGGCGATTGAGCTGGCGGAGGGGCGAGGAGGCGCATCGCCTTCTGAATAGAAGGCGATTGAGCTGGCGGAGGCGCGAGAAGTCTCATTGCCTTCTGAATAGAAGGCGATTGGGCTGGCGGAGGTGTGAGAAGCCGCATCGCTTTCTGAATAGAAGGCGATCGGCTCCCCCGCCCGCAACCTGAACCTTACCGCAGCAATTCCCGTGCCAGCAAACGAAACACGTTAAGCCGCGAGGTCATGCCATGCGGCGTGCTGTTGATCATCACTTCGTCGAACCCGTACAACTCCCGGTCCCGGCGGAGCTGGTCGGCGACCTCGGCGGGCGTGCCGACGAGATGAAGCTTGCGGTTCTCGCGGATGACGGCTAGGTCCGCCTCGGTGAGCGGAAAATCTCGCGCTTCCTCCGGCGTCATCACCTGCTGCAGGGAGCCCCGCATGAGCGACAGGCGCATCAGGTCGGCCGGCTTCGCGATGTACTCGGCTTCCTCCCGGGTTTCGGCGACCGTAGCCGAGTAAGTGACGAGGATGATCGGCTTGGGCATGAAATACGACGGCTCGAAGTTATCCCGGTAGGCGTCGAAGATCTCCCGCGTCATCTGTCCGTTGAAAAACTGCGCAAACGAGTAGCCGACGCCGAGACGACCCGCGCGGACGGCGCTGTTGCCGGTGGAGCCGAGCAGCCATGCTTCCGGCAGCGGCACATCGTAAGGCGAGGCCAGCAGCCCCTCGTACAAAGGATCCTTCGGCGCGCGGTCGGCGATCAGCTGCATCGTCGTGTGCAGCTTGTCGTACAAGTCGCCGGGCAGATGCGCGCGACCCTCGGCAAGCGCGCGCGTCGAGTAGTGGTCGCCGCCCGGCGCGCGGCCGGCGCCGAAGTCGATGCGCCCCGGGGAAAAGGCGCTGAGCGTCTTGAACACTTCGGCCAGCTTGAGCGGCGAATAGTGCATCATCATGACGCCGCCGGTGCCGATGCGGATGCGCTTCGTCAGCGCGGCGAGCCGTGCCGCCACGATCTCGGGCGCCGTGCTGGCGAAGTTGCGGGTATTATGGTGCTCCGCCATCCACATGCGGTGGTAGCCGAGCTCGTCCGCGAGGACGGCGATCTCTTCTGCGTTTCTGAGCGCATTCGGCGCGTTGCTGCCCTTTACGATCGGCGCTTGATCCAGTATTCCAATCTTCATGCAGGTACGACTTCCTTCCGCATTCCGTCTTCTTAATCGACTATATCTATACGGTAGCATATTATCGTCCATAAAAAAAAGCGCCCGAAGGCGCCCGGCTGCTGCCTATTCCTTAATGAGAGACAAAGCGTTATCCGCCTTGAGCACGTCGTGCTCGACCTGTTTTTCAACGTTGTACGGGTGGTACATTTCGTTCTCGATCATGTAGACCGCAATCTTGCGATGCGTCTCGATCGCCGTATCCAGCTGCGCCTTCAGGATTTTATGGACTTTGGGCGTTGCCGTCTCCGTCAGCGCGATGGCGTAGCTGCGTACCGCGGCTTTTGCGGACAGCAGCATGTCGGTCGCGATCGCCAGATCGTCCAGCGGCGCCGTCGCTTTGAGCAGCTCTTCTTTTTTCATCGTTGTCGTTGCCATATCGGTCACCTCTTATTGTAGGATGGATTTCAATTCTTCGATCGCCTTGGACGAATTCACCAGGTCTTGTTCGATCAGCGCTTTTAGCTTCTCGTCCGTCGCCAGTCCCAGCATTGCCCTCGCTTTGGTTGCGCACGACGTTTTTAGCGTCAGGATTTCATGGACCTCAAGCTTCTCGTGCAGCGCCAGTTCCTTTGCCATCTCGATCGCTCCTTCCATAGTGGGTGCCACCAAGAACATACCCCAACCCCGCATGCGAATAAACAAGCCAAATGGGAATTTAAGAGCGCGATTCGCGGTTTCATTCCCAGGTCATCCCGTATTCGACGGGACCGATCGGCATGATACGAGCGGGAACGAGGGGGGGAGACGAAGCCTTGCGCATGCGCCGTTTCGCTGACTGTGGTATATTGAATCATAAATAGCGGAGGAGGCGCCGGCATGTTACCGATTCAAAACGTGGAAATACAGAACAGGATCGATTCGCTCAAGGATCAGGACCTGTACATACATTTGGAATTGACGACGGGCGCTTACGCGGCCCACAACGATAGCACCAAGCATCCGGCGGCAAACTTCATTACGAACGCGCTGATCCGATACGGCATCGGCTCGATCTCGGGCAACGGACCGTACAGGGTCGGTTTGAAAATGGAGAAGGGCTGGATTTACGCAGAGGGATTGACGCACTATGACGAGACGGACGCGGAGCGTCTGATCATGGCCGGCCATGACAGCTCGGGCAAGCTGGTCGTCGCCCTGCAGCTCAGCCGCGAACCCTTTTAACCTTACGACCGGGAAAGGAAGATATCGATGGAACAACGTATTTTAGTCGTGCTGCCGCATCCGGACGACGAATGCTTCGGCATTTCGGGCACGCTGGCCAAGCACATCGCGGCGGGCGCTCAGGTCACCTATGCCTGCCTGACCTTGGGCGAGCGCGCGCGCAATATGGGCAATCCCCCTTTTGCCAACCGCATCACGCTCCCGCAGATCCGCAAGGGCGAGCTCGAGCAGTCCTGCAAGGCCATCGGCATTCAGGATCTTCGCCTGCTCGGCTTCCACGACAAGACGCTCGAATTCGAGGATCAGGACCTGCTGGATCTGAAAATCGGCGAGCTGCTCGCGGAGCTTAATCCGACGCTCGTCATCACCTTTTTCCCGGGCTTCGCAGTCCACCCGGACCATGACGCTACAGGCGCCGCCGTCGTCCGCACGATCGGCAAGCTGCAGCCGTCCGCCCGTCCGCCCGTGCATTGCCTCGCCTTTTCGCACAATCACCAGGAGTCGATCGGCGCTCCGGACGTTCTGGTGGACGTCAGCGAATTCCTGCAGCAGAAGATCGCCTCGGTTTTGTCGCATCGATCGCAGTTTTACGTCCCGCAGCTGTTCGAGAAAAATCCGCATAAGAACCGCGAAGTGCAGGAACGATTCGGCACGGAGCGCTTCTATACGTACAAGTTCGCCTGATTCAGGACTCGTCTTCGGGAACCGCGCATTTTGCGCGGTTTTCCTGAAGGTAGATTTACGCTTCAAGCGCCATCGCCGCGCTAAGCGCCAACGATGATCTACGCGCACACTTCGAGCCTCATCTCCAGGTTCCCGCCAACCCCCAAGTACAATTTTGTTCTACCCGCCCTTGAATCCCCTCATTTTGTTCTATCTCCTGCATCATTTTGTTGCTGACGCGCGCTTCGGCCCGCATGATACGATTAGCCTGTCGCCGGATGTTCGGCGGCGGTTCATGCAAGCGCTTCACCGGCGTCCGCTTCCGAAGCGGACGCTCCGCAAGCTGCGGTTCATTCCAAGCGATGGAGAGGAGAAGGTGAATGATGAATTGGAAAAAGCAATGGCGGGCGTGGGTCGCGGGGCTCTTGCTGATCTCGCTTCTGCCCATGGGCACCGGGAGCGCGGCGGCGACGCTGACGGAGGTGCCTTACGCAATAGATTCGAGCAACCAGGCCGGATGGTGGAGTCCGCTCGAGACGTACGGCACCGGACTCGAATATGCCTACATGGCGTACAACGCGCCGGGCAGCACCGCGGGCACGCACAAAGTATACATCGCAAGGCGCGACGGGGCGGGGACATGGTCGAACATTCCCGTCATGGACGGCGCCGCTGTGGCCGAGTACGCCGACGACAATGGCCACAACCAGCCGTCGATCGCGCGGGACGGCAGCGGCCGCTTCCACGTGTTCGCCTCTATGCACGATTCGGCGTGGCATTATTTCCGTTCGGACACGGTCGGCGGCGCGCCGCAAAACCATTCGGCGGATATGCCCGACCAGACGATGAAGGTCACGTATCCGGTCGTGACGACGGCGCCGAACGGAGACTTATACCTGCTCGTCCGGTCCAGTCAGGATACCGCCGGCAAGCGCACCGGCGTGCTGCTGCGCTGGGACAACTCGGCGTCGACGTGGAGCCAGATTGCGGTCATCGCATCCACGCTCAATCGCTCGGTATATCCGGACGATCTGGCGTTCGACGCGAACGGCGACCTGCACATTTTGTTCGAATGGGCTTACTTCGCGGCCAGTCCGCTGCGTCACCAACTGTCTTATCTCAAATATAGCCCGTCCACGAATACGTTCTCCAAAGCGGACGGTACGCCTGTGTCTGTCCCCGTGTCGCTGACGACCGCGGACATCGTGCAGCCGATGGCGCCGACCGAAATCTACGTGCAGAGCGGCAGCGATCCCGGAGGCCCCGGCGTGCAAAGCGCCAAGCTGACCGTCGATTCGGCGAACCGGCCGGTCATCGCCTACCGTTACCGCGAGGAGGGGAGTACGACATTCTCCGTTAAGCAGGCGACGCGCGGCGCCACCGGCTGGAATCTGCAGACCGTCTACGACGCCGCCGAGACGACGGCCGCCATCGACATCACGTGGACAGGCACGCAGTCGCGCGTCTACTATGTGACGGCCGCGGGGACGGACCGCGCCTTCATGGCCGCACAGTCGGGCACGGGCTGGAGCCAGGCGTCGCTCGCGCCGGGCATTCCGATCCAGCGCCTCGCGGTCGAGCGGAACGCGAACGGCGCCGATATCCTGTACCTCGTAGATATCGCCAATCTCAAGCTGTATTACGGACGCAATTAAATAGACGCGAACGGGAGCGGCGGACGCGCACACAACGTCCGTCTGCTCTCTTTTTGCCATCCGTTGACAACAAAAAGTAAGAGCGATTATAGTTAGTGCACCAATGCAACTCGGGAGAGAGCCTTATGAACGTGTTCCGAACGCTTCGCACGCGCAAGTTCCTGCAGCGGATTCTCCTCAGCTTCATGTTCGTCGTCGTCACCCTGGCGGTGACCGCCTATTTGCTTAACGTCAACGCCCGCGGCAAGGTGCTCAGCCTGCAGAACGACGCCGATCGCAAGCTGCTTACGCAGATCAATTATAATATCGAGAACATGAACGGCATCGTCAAGGATATGGCGGTGTCCCTGTTCAACGACGACGAATTGATCGCGCTGAAGGCGGGGGCCGACTACCGGCAGAGCATCCTGAAGATCGACCGTCTCGACCGGACCGTCGCCGAGTCGCCCTATTTGCATGCCGTCGCTTTTTACAACCCGAGCCAGAAGCGTTTTTTCTCCTCGCTTAATCACGGCATGGACAACAGTCGGTTGTACGAGGTCTTAGGCGGCTATTTGCAGCAGCATCCGGACGTTCCGAAGCTGCAGCTCATGCCGCTCGACCTGGACGGCGGAGGCAGCGGTATCGACGTTTTCGCCTGTTTTCTTTACGACGGCCCCTCGCTCGGTTCGGTCAACGGCAGCGTGCTGATCCTGACCGTAAAGCCGGACTGGATGCTGGACAACGTGAAGGCGCTGAACAAGCTGGCAGACCGGGAGAAGGACCTGCTCCTCGTGACCGACGGGGACGGCAACGTCCTCATGTCGAGCGAGCCGCTGTCTCCGGCGCAGCTGGCGCTCAAGGACAAGGTGATGCCGCGGATCGCTGCTTCGTCCAGCACGCTGGAGGACTTCGTTTACCGGCATGGGGGCAAGAAGTACAAAGTCGCCTATCTGGAAAAGGGGATGAACAACTGGCGCATCCTGAGCCTGCGCGACTACGATTCGGTACTGGGGAACGTGAACCGGATGAAGTGGACGGAGATCGGGGTCATGCTGTCGGTCGTCCTGTTCGCCGTGCTGGTGTCGGTGTTCTTTTCCCTGCGGTTGTATCGTCCGGTCGGGCGTCTGCTCAGCCTCATTCCCGAGGACCCGCGCGGACACCCGCAGGCCAAGGACGAGCTGACGCTGATCGCCGCCAATTATATGGGTATGGTCGACAAGCTGAAGGGATTGGAGCGTGACGAGGCGTCCAAGCGCAACATCGCCAAGGTATACCATCTGCGCAGCCTGCTCGGCGGAAGCGAGGCCGTCTCCGAAGCCGAGTTCGGACAGAACCGGGAGCAATACGGCATCGACATCGCGGCGTCGGGCGCGCTCAGGCTTGCCGTCGTCCGTCTCGACCGGCGGGAGGCGCTCGTCGCGGCGTCCGGCGAGAGCTCGGCATCGCTATTCACCTTCGCCATCGCCAACATCGGCGAGGAGCTGCTTCGCCGCGATTACGCATGCGAATATGCGGACATGAAGGACGGCCATCTCGTATTTATCGTCAGCGGCAAAGGCGAGGAAGGCCTGGAGGCGCTGGGCGAGCGGTTCCGCGAGCTGCAAGCGACGGTTATGTCCTACTACAGGGTCTCGTTTACCGTCGCCCTGAGCCGCGGGTTCGGGCATTATCGCGACATTTCCCGTCACTACGCGTTGACGCTCCGGCAGTCCGATTACCGGATGATTCTCGGCTACGGGGCGGTCATCGAGCCGGAGGATATCGAAGCCAACGAGCGCAACGAGCAATTCCGGATTCCTGGCGAGCTGGACAAGCAGCTAATCGAGGGGCTCAAGAGCGGCGATCTGGCGCAGACGACGGAAGCGATCGAGAGCTGGAAGCGGGCGATCGGCGCGTTCAGCTTCGAGAATATGTTTTCGGCGCTGCTGCAGATGGGGATGACGATCAGCAATACGCTCGGCGAGATCAATCAATTCAACCTGAATCCGGTATCCGTCGACCTTCACGCGGTCAACCGGCGCCTGGTCGGGACCGAGACGCTGGACGAAGCGCGGGACGTCCTTCTCTCCGTGGCGCGGGAGATGTTCGAGCAGCGACAGAGCGGCAAGGAGGACAAGAGCCGGCTGCTTGCCGACACGATCGCGGAGATCGTGGACAAACACTTCGCCGACCCGGACTTGAACGTTCAGAAGATTGCCGACATGCTTAAGATGAACCCGGTTTATCTGGGCCAGGTTTACAAAGCGCAGTCCGGCGAGACGGTGGTCGACCGGATCAACTCCGCGCGGCTCGCGCAGGCGAGGCTGCTGCTCGAGCAGCAGGACTTGACGGTGTCGGAAATTATGGAGCGGGTCGGCTTCGGCAACGAAAGCTATTTTTACCGGCTGTTCAAGCGCCGGTACAGCGTCACGCCCAAGGAATACAGGCTCAAGTCCGCTATCGAACGCAATACGTGAACGACGCCCGTCCGGCATGCCGGAACGGGCTTTTTTTATGCGGACATCTCAAGATCGCAAAAAAATAGACGTTACTTGCGGGAGAACGGCGGGTTGGCGGGTCGAAGTAACGTTCACGGACGTCACTTTCGGGAGAACGGCGGTTGGCGGAGTGAAGTAACGTTCACGGACGTCACTTTCGGGAGAACGGCGGGTTGGCGGGTCGAAGTAACGTTCACGGACGTCACTTTCGGGAGAACGGCGGGTTGGCGGAGTGAAGTAACGTTCACGGACGTCACTTTCGGGAGAACGGCGGGTTGGCTGGTCGAGGTAACGTTAGCGGACGTTACTTTCGGTAGCACGGCGGGTTGGTGGTCGAAGTAACGTTCACGGACGTCACTTCTGGAAGAACGGCAGGGTGGTGGAGTGAAGTGACGCTCACGAAACTTCCGGACAACGGCGAGTTGCCCGTACACGACCTGTACTGCACCTGTACAACCCGCGAGCCGCGCCGTTACAGCATTCTGGCATACGTACAGCCCGCGTTTACAGGAATCCTGCATATGTACAGTACCGCGATTTCGGCACCCTGCGCTATCGTTAGACGTGCAAGCCGGAGAAACAAGGGCAGCAAGAGAAGCACGGGAAGCAAGGGAAGGAGCATTCGTCATGCCGAACAAAGCATCGGTCGCCCTGAGCGACCAGAGCCGTCCAAGCGCATTAGCCGGCGCGGAATCTCCGCCGGTCGGCATTGCCAACAAGCCGAAGCGCAAGTCTTTCTTAAGAAGAGAGCTCAAACACTTTAAGAACAACCGGGAGCTGTTCCTGCTGTCGCTGCCCGGACTCTTGTACAAGCTGATCTTCGCGTACCTGCCGATGATTGGGCTCATCATCGCCTTCAAAAATTATCGTTACGATCTCGGGATGTTCGGGAGCAAGTGGGTCGGCCTGGACAATTTCCGGTTCCTGTTCACGACGGATACCGCCTGGCGGATTACGCGCAACACCGTGTTGTACAACGCCGGCTATATGCTGATCACGACGCTCGGCGCCCTGTTCCTCGCGGTGCTCATGAACGAGCTGAAGGCGAAGTATACGAAGTTTTATCAGACGGCCCTGTTCTTGCCACACTTCCTGTCCTGGGTGCTCGTGGGCTATATCGCCTACGCGTTCCTCAATCATTCGGACGGCTTCATCAACCGGATGCTGATCTCCCTCGGGTTCGATCCGGTCAGCTGGTATCAGGATTCGGGTCCTTGGCCGGTTATCCTCATCGTCGTCCATCTGTGGAAGGCGATCGGCTTCACGACGCTCATCTACTTCGCGGGCATCATGGGCATCAGCGGGGATTATTACGAAGCAGCGCGGATCGACGGCGCGACCAAGGCGCAGATGGCGCTAAAAATCACCGTACCGCTGCTGACGCCGCTCATCATCATCATGCTCATTCTCTCGATCGGCGGCATGTTCCGCGGCGACTTCGGGCTGCATTACTTCATTCCGAACAATTCGGGTTTCCTGTTCTCCTCCACGGACGTCATCGACACCTACGTATACCGGGCGCTTCGCGAGGTCGGGAACGTGAGCATGTCGGCCGCGGTAGGCTTCTATCAATCGGTCGTCGGTTTCATCCTGGTGCTCGTCGCGAACGGCATCGTACGCAAAATCAACCCGGATCACTCGATGTGGTAAGGAGGAATCGCAGATGCAGCAAGCAAGTCCGATCCCGCGCACGTTTATCCACCTGTTCTTCGTCATTCTCTCCGTCGCCATGATCCTGCCTTTCCTGCTCGTCGTTGCCGTGTCCCTCACGGACGAACAGGCGCTGACGCAGCACGGTTATCAATTTTGGCCGAGCGTCTTCAGTCTCAATGCCTACCGGTACATGCTCGACTCGCCGGTCATTCTGTTCCGGGCTTACGAGGTGACGCTTCTGGTCACGGTCGTCGGCACGATCGTCAGCTTATTGATTACCGCGATGACCGCCTACGTCGTCTCCCGTCCGGATTACCGGTACAACCGGATGACCACGTTCTACGTTTTCTTCACGATGCTGTTCAGCGGAGGACTCGTTCCTTCTTACATTTTGGTCACGCAGTACTTGCACTTGAAGGACAGTCTGCTGGCGCTGATCCTTCCCGTCCTGCTGTCGCCGTTCAACATCATGGTGATGAAAGGGTTCCTGTCGAAGCTGCCGTTCGAGGTGATCGAGTCGGCCAAGATCGACGGGGCGCGGGAGTTCAAGATTTTCTTCCGCATCATCCTGCCGCTGTCGACGCCGGCCCTGGCGACGATGGGACTGCTCATCGCATTCGCCTACTGGAACGAATGGTTCAACGCCATGCTGTACATCGACGATCCGAACAAGGTGCCGCTGCAGCTGCTGCTGGTGCGGACGCTGAACAGCATCGAGTTCATCACGGCCAACTCGGACTTCGCCCAGCAGCTGGGCATCGATCTGTCGCATTTCCCGAACAACTCCGCGCGAATGGCGATCGCCGTTCTGGCGGGCGGGCCGATGCTTATCGTGTTCCCGTTTTTCCAGCGTTTTTTCGTCAAAGGACTTACGGTTGGCTCCCTCAAGGGTTAACATATTCGAATCAGAGCAAAAAACTAGGAGGTCACAGAAATGCTGAAAAGAAAAATCGGCTCCACGGCGGCGCTTGCGCTGCTGACCGCTACCGCGCTGGCGGCTTGCGGCAACAACAACAATAACGGGGGCAACGCCGCCGCTTCGCCTAGCGCGAGCGGTTCGTCCCCGGCCGCTTCCAGCGCGGCGGCAACGGCTTCGAGCGACTCGTCGCTCAAGCCGGTCGAGCTGACGTGGTACTATCCGCTCAATCAGATGCAGCCGGATCAGCAGAAGGTCGAAGACGCGGTCAACAAGATCGTCAAAGAAAAGATCAACGCGACCGTCAAACTGAAACCGGTTGCACTCGGCGACTACGTGCAAAAGATGAACACCGTGCTGGCCGCCAGCGAGACGTTCGACATCATGTGGACCGGCTACCTGATCAAGCCGGAGGAGCTCGTCCGCAAGGGCGCGCTGCAGCCG
The DNA here is from genome assembly GCF_030014955.1 of Cohnella hashimotonis. Classification (NCBI taxonomy): domain Bacteria; kingdom Bacillati; phylum Bacillota; class Bacilli; order Caryophanales; family Paenibacillaceae; genus Cohnella; species Cohnella hashimotonis. Next base: position 5,465,635 of record NZ_JAGRPV010000001.1, on the reverse strand, counting down.
CTCGACGATCTCATTCAACAATACGCGCCTGCGCTCAAAGCGGATATGCCGCAGTACATGTGGGACGGCCTCACGGTAGACGGCAAAATCTACGGCGTCGCCAACCAGCAAATCAACGGCTCGCGCTACGGCTTCATCATTCAGAAGCGCTTCGCCGACAAGTATCAGCTCGACACCGCCTCCATCAAGAAGATGGAAGACATCGAGCCGTTCCTCGAGAAGATCAAGCAGGGAGAGCCGGACATCATTCCGTTCAACGGCTACTACAACACCGTGCTGCACGACGCAACGTATTGGGGCGTGCCGGGGCTTGACGACCACTTCTTCATCAAGTCGGGCGACCCGACCTACAAGCTGTACCGCTATCCGGAGGAAGAGCTGAACACCTTCCGATTGGCGAGCAAGTGGTACAAAGCCGGCTATATCTATAAGGACGCGGCGACGGCCAAGATGACGGATTACCAAGCGAAGGGCCAGATCGCGGTCGATTTCCAAAACGTCCTGAAGCCTGGCGTCGAAGCCGAGGTCAAAGGCCGCAACGGCGGCAACGACGTCGTCATCGTGCCGATCAGCGACTGGTTCACGAACGGCTACTCCGCGACGACCAACCTGTCGATCAGCCGCACGTCCAAAAATCCGGAGCGCGCGATGATGCTCATCAACCTGCTTAACAGCGACGCCGAGCTGTATAACCTGATCAGCAACGGCATCGAAGGCGAGCACTATACGAAGAGCGCGGAAGGGTTCATCACGCCGACGGCGGATTCCAAATACCGTCCGAATATGGACTTCATTTTCGGCAATGTGTTCAACAGCTACCTGAAAGAAGGCCAGCCGAAGGACGTATGGGAGCAAACGAAGAAAATCAACGAATCGGCCGAGCTGAATCCTGTCGGCGGCTTCAAGTTCAACTCGGAGCCCGTCGTCACCGAGATCGCCAACCTGAACGCGGTATGGGGCGAGTACAAGAAAGGCATCCAGACCGGTACGCTAGACTTCGACAAGACTTGGCCGGGCCTGTACGAGAAGCTGAAGGAAGCCGGCGAGGAAAAGTACGTCGCAGAGGTTACCAAGCAATTCGAGGAATACCTGAAGACGTCGGGTCTCAAAAAATAATCGTATAAGCGGTCCGCGGCAACTAGAAAGGCGCCGAAGTCGGGCGCGGTGTTCCAGACTCATACGTTAAGGAGAGATGGAAACGCATGCTCATGAAAAGACGGATGACGGCTTGGCTCGCAGGCTTGATGGTATTATTCTGCGCTTTTCCGATGATGCAAGTATCCGCTGCGACCGACGAGGCGCCCAGTAACGGCGCAGTCCTGTATGTCGCGACGAACGGCAGCGACGCCAATGCCGGCACGATCGCCGCGCCCTTCAAGACGCTGGAGAAGGCGCGCGACGCCATCCGCGACATGAAGGAAGGCGGCGGCCTGCCGGACGGCGGCGTCACCGTCTACCTGAGAGCAGGGCTGTACGAGCGGACGTCGAGCTTCGAGCTCGGCGCGGACGACTCGGGCGAAGCCGGCAAGACGATCACGTACATGGCGTACCCCGGGGAGACGGTCCGCCTGTCGGGCGGACGCGATATCCCGAAGAGCGGGTTCGCGCCGGTGACCGACAGCGCCGTGCTGAATCGGATCATCAGCCAGGACGCAAGGTCGAAGGTGCTGCAGATCGACCTCGCGGCGCTCGGTATCACCGACTACGGGGTGATGAGCCGCCACGGCTACTATCTGGCCAACGACCTCAGCCAGGTGCCGCCGATGGAGATGTACGTGAACGGCCAGGGCATGACGCTCGCCCGCTGGCCGAACGAAGGCACGGTCCAGATGGGGGACATCATCGACCCGGGCCCGACGCGCAAGGATGCGGACCTGCAGCAGCGAGGCGGCACGTTCACGTATACGTACGACCGGCCGCAGTATTGGACGCAGGCGGACGATATCTGGCTGGACGGCATTTTCGGCTACAGCTGGGAATGGTCATACAACAAGATCGCCGCGATCGACACGACGAACAAGACGATCACGCTGCGTTACGGCGAGATGAGCGGCTTGTACAAGAACTGGTACCCGGACTTCCACTTCGCGCAAAACCTGCTCGAGGAGATCGACGTGCCGGGCGAGTACTACATCGACCGCGGCGCCGGCAAGCTTTACTTTTTGCCGAATGCCGAGTTTAAGACCGCGAATCCCGAGATTACGGTGACGATGCTGAAGACGCCGATGATCAATGCGATCGACGCTTCTTATATCGACTTCAAGGAGCTTATTCTCGAAAACGGGCGGGACTCGGCGGCCGTCATCGTCGGCGGCAGCCACGTGCGCATCGTGAACAGCGAGATCCGCAACTTCACGAACAGCGGCGTGCTGATCAACACGCAGAGCCGATTTTTTTACAACATCTTCGACGGCGCGCCGGGCACCGATCTCGGTATCGTGGGGTCCCATATCCACCATATCGGCGGCACCGCGGTTACGCTGAGCGGCGGCAACAAGACGACGCTCGCGCCGGGCAACAACTACGTCGAAAACTCGCATATCCACGATTTCGCCTATTATCACAAGGCGTACAATCCCGGCGTCATCTTGTCGGGCGTCGGCAACCGGATGTCGCACAACGAGCTTCACGACGCGCCGCACCCCGGCGTGCTCGTCTTCGGCAACGACCATGTGATCGAGTACAACGAGATTTACGACGTGTGCAAAAGCTTTTCCGATCTTGGCGCGATCTACATGAACGCGGGCGAGACGCCGCAGCAGCGGGGCACCGTCATCCGGCGCAACTATTTCCACGACATCGGCACGAGTAAAGCCGGCGTCGAGGGCATTTATCCAGACAACTTCACGATGGGGCTCAAGATCGAGGAGAACGTCTTCTACAAGATGGGCAACTCCGCCATCAAGAACAACGGCGGCGCGCATATTCTCTCGCGCAACAACATTTTCGTCGACGCGAAGGTGCCGTACGACTACGCGGATATCTATCTGGGCGACAGCCCGGACGGACAGATCGCGAAGAACTACATGCCGAAGTGGCAGGCGCTGTTCGCGGCGAACAACAACTTCGTCGGCACGCCGTACCTGACCAAGTATCCGGAGTTGGCCGCCTTCTTTGACGAAAATCGCTATTACCCGGACACCAATACGTTCCAGGGCAACATTGTCTACAATCCGACGATGACCCGGAGCGTGACGACCAATGTATACGGCGCATACGACAAGTTCAACCTCGTCCAGTACGCGAACAACTGGGTGACGACGACCGATCCTGGCTTCGTCAACCTGGCGGGCGGCGATCTGACGCTAGCGGCAAACGCCCCTGCCTACAGCCAGATTCCGGGCTTCCCGCAAATTCCATTCGGCGATATCGGCACGTCAGGAACGCCGGGAACGACCGCGGGACCGCACGAATTCCCGGTGACGGGCGTCGCGGTGTACAACGACGCGATCACCGTCGATCGCTTCAAGTCGGTGAAGCTGCAGACGGCGGTCGTGCCGTGGAATGCCAGCAATCCGGCGCTCACGTTCGTCTCGGCCGATCCGTCGGTCGCCACGGTCAGCGCGACGGGCGTCGTCACGGGGCAGTCGGTCGGCGATACGACGATCACGGTCGCCTCGGCCGTCGATCCGAGTCTGACGGCGGTCGCATCCGTTCACGTCGAGGCCGGCGACGGCGTCATGGACCGGACGGACTTCGAATCCGGATCCGGCCTGTGGCCGCAGGATGCGAACCGCTCGATCGTCAAGGTCGACGACAATCGGTGGTATAAGCTGCTGAACAATGCGTCGACGCTCATCAACAAGGATTTTACCGACTACGAGCTGACCTTCAAGCTCAAAACGCCCGAAGTCATGCCGGCCTACGCGACGCTGTACATCTTCGACAAGCAGGTAGGCAGCGGCTCGACGCGGATCGGCTACAAGGTCCGGGAGGACGGAACTTCGTCCTGGATTTTGTACAACTCGGCCTGGGCGGTGCTCAAGGAAGTGAAGCTGCCCGGCCAGGACCTGCTGCCGAATACGACGTACGATATTAAGGCGCTCGTAAAGGGCTCGGACTACAGCGTCTACGTGAACGGCGCGTTCCGGATGAAGGGCTCGGACCCGGGACATAACGCGACCGGCAAGGTCGGCTTCTACGTCAACAACGTCACGAACATGATGTTCGACGACATCCAGTTCAAGGCGTTGACGACCGACGTGTCCGGCATCATTCCGACGGAAAATCCGGTGCGCGTGACCGCCGGACAGACGAAGCAGCTGACCGTGTCTTTCGATCCGGTCAACGCGGCAAACCAGGGATTGACCTGGACGTCCAGCGATTCGTCGGTAGCGACCGTGAACGCGAGCGGCGTCGTCACCGCCGTGAACGAGGGCGAAGCGACGATCACTGCGACCTCGGTCGAAAACGCGAATGCGACGGCGGCCATCCAGGTGATCGTGTCGAACGTCATGCACTTCACGAACTTCGAATCGGGCGGCAACGGCTGGCCCGTCGACCTGAACCGCAGCATCTATGCGGACGAGAACGGGAACCGCTGGTACAAGATTGTGAATGGCGCGACCGGCATTCTGGATAAGACGTTCTCGGATTATATGCTCGAATTCAAGCTTCGGACGCCGCCGACGCTGCCGACCGGCGGAGGCACCTTGTACATTTTCGACCGGCAGGACGCGACCGCTTCGACCCGCATCGGCTACAAGATGAAGGCGGACGGCACGTCGGATTGGGTGCTGTACAACGGCAGCTGGGCGGTGCTGAAAACGGCGCCCCAGACCGGCTGGGATCTGGCGGCCGATACGACTTATGATGTGAAAGTCCTTGCGGAGGGCGGACATCTCAAGGTGTACGTGAACGGGGCGCTGCGTCTGGACGCTACCGATCCGGGCTACCGCCCGTCGGGCAAGGTCGGCTTCTACGCCAGCGGGTTCAGCTACCTGCTGTTCGACGACGTCCGCTTCTCGGTCTTGCCGCAGGAGCCGGCGCCGGAATTGTCGACGCCGCTCGCGGTGGCGCCCGGCAGCGCGCCGGGCTCGACCAAGGTGACCGCGGTCGCATCGGATGCGGCGAACAGCCTGCACTTGGTCGTCTCGACGGCGCCGCTGGCGACGCCGAAGCTGGGCAGCGCGACGCTGCCGGGCGGTGCGGTCCCGCTTGCGAGCGGGACCGCGCTGGAGCTGCCCGCGGCAGCGGCGGGCGCTTACGTCGGCGTCTACGAGACGTCGACGGCGACGGGCAAGATCGCGCGGTTCGGCTCGCGGCAGCTCGCCGCGGCCGACATCGCGCCGTATCCGGCTGTCGCGCTCAGCGTGACGGCGGCGCCGGGAACGGCCGCGGGCACGACGCGGCTTGCAGTGGGCGACTTGCCGGCGGGCCATGCGTTGAAGGCGGCCGTGTATCAGGCGGCAGCCGAGCTGCCGGCGGCGCCGGATCTGGGCGGCGCGGCGCCGGCAGGCGCGGCCGACTATGCGGCGGGCAGCGATCTGGCCGCCGCCGAGGGCAACGCGGTCGCCGTCTACGAGCTGGACGCCGCAGGCAAGATCGCGGCGTACGGCACGGTGACGCTGACCGCGGAGCAGATCAAGGGCGAAGAAGCGACCGAGGGGCCGGGGCTGCCCGGCAAACCGGTGCTGTCGAGCGACAACGGGTACGATACGGGCCTGCTCGACGGCGACTACAAGATCACGATGAATCTGTGGTACGGAGAGAACGGCACCGTTTACAAGCTGTACGAGAACGACGTACTTATCGATACGCAGTCGCTTGCCGGCGCATCTCCGGCCGCGCAATCGGCGGTCACGGCGATCTCGGGACGAACCGACGGCACTTATCGCTATCGGGCCGAGCTGATCAATGCGAAGGGCAAGACGACAAGCGAGACGCTGACCGTCACCGTCAAGGACGCGAAGCCGGGCAAGCCGGTGCTGTCCGCGAACAACTGGGACGGCGACGGCAGCTACGACGTGTCGATGAACATGTGGTGGGGCACGAACGGCGGGACGTACCGTCTGTACGAGAACGGCGAGCTGATCGATACGCAGCAGCTGACCGCGGGCACGCCGTCCGCGCAATCCGCGAAGACTGCGATCTCCGGACGGGCGCCGGGCAGCTACGAATACCGCGCGGAGCTTGCCAATGCGGCCGGCGCGACGACGAGCGAGACGCTGGTCGTGCAGGTGACGAAGTAAACTAACCCGTACTTAGAAAGAAACCGTTTCTTTGCGAACGGCTGCGACGCGCAGCCGTTATGCAAGGGGCGGTTTCTTTGTCTTTGCAGCATCGGCTTCGGATTGCTCGAACGCCACTGGACCCGAGCGAAGACGGGGGCGAGGGGGGATGCGAGTATGTGGGCGAGTGGGAGACGAGCGAGCGTGAAGGTGAGCGTGTGCGCGGACACACGATCCGCTATTTTTGCGTTTTCGAAGCTTTTTGGGTGCAGACGGACAGGAGATCCGCTATTGTGCCGAAAAGCCGGTCAAAAACCGCCAGTTTGTTCAAATAACAGATCCTGAGTCCGCAACAACGTGCGATCGGCCTCATTTAGCGAAAATAACGGAGCTACAGTCCGCGGGAGGGTGAGGGAAAACGAGCAAGCGGCAAGCGCGAGCGCGGTTGGGCGTCGAACGCGGGTTGGCGAGCAGGGGGCGGCGGCTTCTAATCTGTTTTTTCGAAGCTAATCTCTTTTTTTGAAATAGCGAAATAGTTGCACGTATCGCGATATCCGTTCATATACGGCGGGCGAGAGGCTGAGCTACCATAGGCGTGTACGGAAGGGAGGCTTGATCGAAAGCGTTTCCAAGATGGCGTGGCGGGATCCGCCGGAAGCAGTCTGCCTGACGCATCACATTTAATAGCTTGAAAAGGAGCTGGGACGATGAGGGTTTGGACGAAGAAAAAAACGTTGGCGATGAGCATGGTCATCACGATGTTCGCGAGCCTGCTGAACGTCGGGATCGCCTTCAGAAGCGCGCAGGCGGAAGAGACGGGCCTGGCTTGGCCGGCGTCGGTGTTCGGCGGCTACAATATGCCGTTCGCGCCGGCGGAAGGTTTGGTCACGACGCAGAATCCGCCGGACTTCAGATGGCCAGCGGTGCCGAACGCGACAAGCTACGACCTTCAGGTCAGCCGCGACGTATCGGTATCGAGCGTCGCGTACGAGAAACTCGCGCTGACGGAAAACATCTATAATTTTCCGAACGCGTTCGATAGCGGCACCTGGTACTGGCGGGTCCGCTTCCACAAGGCCGAGGGGACATCGGTATGGAGCGACGTGCGCAAGTTCCGGATCGAAGAGCAGTTCGTGAAGTTCGAAGTGCCGCCGATCGGCGAGCTGATGGGCAGGGTGCCGGCGGGCCATCCGCGCATCTGGACGACGCCCGACGGGCTGCAGCAATTCAGGAATCTAGCCTTGACAGGCAGCGGGAAGGCGTTCATCGATCAGAAAAAGATAGAGGTGAGCAAAGATCTCCTGACGGCCAACCAGAATCCGCCAAGGGACCCTGAACTGACCGGGACGTTGGACGATTACGCGAACAAGGCCAAGCCGCTGCTGAACCGGATGCAGGACGCGGCCTTTTTATACCTGATCACGCAGGACGCGAAGTATCTGACCGACGTGAAGGTCCGGCTGTTCGGCGGCCCGAACGTCGCCGGCATCGCCGGCTGGGACCCGACAGGCCCGTCCGGCCAGCAGGACCAGATCCAGCGATCGGTCGCGCTCGCTTCGGCGATGACTTACGATTGGCTGTACGCCGCTCTGACGGAGCAGGAGCGTACGACGCTCCGGGACCTGATCGCCCTGCATGCCGGAGCGATGGTAGCCTCACTCGTCGACAATCCGGAAACGAACATTAAGAATCGTCCGTACAACTCGCACGGCTGGTCGGCGTTCGGCTATCTCGGCATCATCGCCACCGCCATGCTGGGCGAATATTCGGACGGCAGAGCCGAGCAGTGGTACGCCAAGATCGTGCCCGCCTATATCAACATCCTGCCGCCCTGGGGCGGGGAGGACGGCGGTTGGGCGCAGGGAACGGGCTATTGGCAGTGGTCCAGCACCATCGCGCAAGAGTTCGAGGACGTGCTCCTGGCGTCAACCGGACTCAATCTGTACGAAAAAGGTTATTCCCGCAACGCGGGGCGGTATCCGCTGTACGTTTTCCCGCACGGCATTCCGAAGGGCGTGTTGGGGGACGACAGCCAGTACCTGCCATCCGATACGAGCGTGACCATTTACAATCGCTTGTCCCAGTTGAGCGGAGACGGACGCCTGAAATGGGCGGCAGAGGCCATCGGACGGGGGCCGTCTCTCACGCTTAACAACAACTACTTCTACGGGGACGACAATCTGGCTTCCCGCCCGCCGGTCGATCTGCCGAAAGCCAGATGGTTCGAGGACGTCGGCGTAGTGGCCATGCATTCCGAGCTGTACGATCCGGATCGCGTCTCGATGTATTTCAGGTCGAGCCCGTTCGGCAGCTACAACCACAGCTATGCCGATCAGAACGGCTTCGTCATTAATGCCTTCGGGGAGTCGCTGGCGATCGAGGCCGGTCATTACGACGGATACAACACGGCGCACCGGGAGCAATACACAAGACAGACGTTGGCGGCCAACGCGATCACGTACGACGGCGGCGTCGGTCAGAAGGCCAACGATATCGAGGCGGACGGCAAAGTAAAAAGCTTCGTCACGACGCCCGAATTCGACGCGGTCAGCGCCGACGCGAAAACCGCTTATGGCAGCGCGCTCAGCCAGTCGGATCGCGACGTCATCTACTTGCGTCCCGGCATGTTCGTCATGATCGACAGGTTGAAGTCCGCGAATCCGCAGGGCAATAAGTTCGAATGGCGGCTGCACGCCCAGGATCAGCTCGATCTCGACGGCGACAACGCCGGCGCGACGATTCTCAAGGGAGACGCGGCGCTTAAAGTTCGCTTCTACACGCCGGATAGCCTGAGCGCTACCAAGACGAATCAATACATCGGCGTCGGAGGAAACGAAGTGAAGCCGGGCGGCAGCTTCGCCGCAAACGAGCAGGTGCATGCCGTCTTCAGCACGCCCAAGACGACGTCGACCACTTTCGTGTCGACCCTGGAAGCGTACAAGCGGGATTCTGCCGCGCAGAACGTCGTTTCGGAAAAACACGGCGATTATATGAAGCTGACCTTCACGGACGACACGGTCGTTTATGTCCGCCTGACGGCGACGGCCGGCGAGATCGATGCCGGAAGCATCCGCTTCGACGGTTCGGCGGTCGCGCTGAAGGGCGATTCGGTGCTGCTCGTCGACGGGAAAAAGGTCGTTAAAGACGGCGTTACGCTGATCGAAAGCGACCAGCCCGCGACGATCGCCTACGCCGGAGAGCGTCTGTCCGTATCGGGCGAAGCGGATCCGACGCAGGTGTCCGTCGAAGCGCCGGGCGTACAGCGCGTTCGCGACTTCGATACCGGGACCGACTTCCCGAGCGGCGGCGCCGTGGCGGAAGGTCTCGCCAATCGCGGCGTGCATTGGGCGACGGCAGGCAACAAGCTGACGCTGCGCGTAGAGAAGGGGCAGCATGCGTTCAGGCTGAACGAGGCGCCGATGCCGGGAGCCCAGCCAAGCGTGACGCTGCCCGTCGAGATCGACGGCGCGCAGAGCAGCGTGACGATGCAGGTGTACGGCGATACGGACGGCGTGCCTGTCGCGTGGGGCAAGCTGAGCAACCAGGCTGGCCTGTATGAGGTTCAGGAAGCGCCGGCAGGTTTCGTGTTCGAGAAGCACGGACGGCCGAGCACCGTGTACCTCGAGGTTAATGCCTCCATCCTTGTTCGCGGGGCGATGGGCTCGCTGAAGCTGGCACGGATCGGTACCAGCAATCCGACGTCAGCGGAAGTATGGACGAATCCGGACGACAAACGGTCGACTTTAAATCTCCAGTGGAAAGAAGCGGAGGCGTACGTCGCAGTCGACGGCCCGAGCAAGTATTCGAACCGTCCCTTCCTGTCGGGTGGCGTCGGGCTTGGGAATTGGAAGACGACAGGACAGTCGGTGAAATGGACAATGAACGTCCCTAAAGCCGGAAATTACGATTTCGTCGTCAAATACGTGGCCGGGTTCGACCCGAAAGGCGTCATCACGGGGCGCCTTGCCATGATCGGCGACAAGCCTTATTACATCGAAGCGCCCGACACGCCGAACGCGACCGGCGAGGCCGACTTCGGCCAAACGCCGGAAGTTTGGAAAGGCCTTCGCATCCATACGAACCAGCAGTTGCCCGCAGGGCCAGTGGACATTACGATGTGGAACGCGCAGGGCGCCATGAACCTGGACTGGATCGCCTTAATCGAGAACAAGGACGACGAGGTTCGTCCGAGCGTGCCGGGCGGCTTGCAGCTCGTCTCCCGCACGAATACGTCCGCGACGGTCTCCTGGACGGCTTCAACGGACAACGTAGCGGTGAAGGAATACGCGATCTTCGCGAACGGCGTGCAGAAGACGGTCGTGCCGAACGGCCAGACGACCGCTACGGTCACGGGGCTCGTGCCCGGCACGGCGTATGCCATCGTCGTGCGGGCGATCGATACGAGCGACAATCCTTCGCTGGACAGCGTGCCGCTTGAGCTGCCGGCCAGCGATACGTTGCCGCCCGAATGGGGGAGCGCTGCCCTCAAAGCAAGCCGTCTTTTCACGAACGCAGTCAGATTGGCTTGGGATGCCGCAACGGACGATTCCGGTAGAGTTGACTCGTACGAGATCTCTCGCAAAACGGCGTCGCAGACAACGTTCGAAAAAATCGCGACGGTCGCGGGCAGCGTGTATGCGTACGATGCGACCCAGCTGCAGTCCGGCGGCGCGTATACGTTCAAGGTCGAGGCGGTCGACGGGGACGGCAATCGGTCGGAAAACGGGCCGAGCTTGAACGTGACGCTGCCTTCCGCCGCCGGCGGGGATTATTACGATTCGTTCGACGAATATCCGGCAGCCACCCTGCCGTCGATGCCAGGCTGGACCGTCACGAAGGCGAGCGGCGACAATGCGTCCGCCGTCACGGTAGAGGCCACGCCGGGCGGCGCCGGACGATCGCTGCAGGTCAAGGACGACTTTTCTCCGAGCAACGACAACTATACCGAGAGCCCGATCGCGACAAGAACGACGACGCCGATCGCGGGGAAGGTCAAGTTCGAGACCCGCTTCATGTTCAACAGCCTGTTCAAGGACAACGCGACGGGCTACGAGCACGGCAACTACGAGCTGTATTTGCGGGGGAATGGCGCGAATATCGTCCGGTTCACCGGCTTTACGGGAGGCACCTTCGGCTATTATGTAGACGCGGGGACAGGGAACGGTGCTTTTACGAACGTTAAGATCCCGGGGAACTCCCTCGACTTCAAGCTGCCCAAGGATCAGTGGATCACGCTGCGCATCGATCTCGACACGGATACCGACACGTACGATTTGACGCTGCAAGCGGACGCGCTCAAGTCCTACGGCGGCATCAGCGTGCCTCCCGGCGCGCTGGACAAGGAGAAGGGCACGTACACCGTACGCGGCATTCCTTTCCTGGCTAAGGTGAACACCGTCGATACGTTCCGGTTCAGCGGCAACCGCTACAAGAGCCAGTTCTTGTTCGACTACGTGACCATGTACAAGGACACGACCGGCCTTCCGACGTGGGATTCGGGAGCCGCCGCGACGCAGACGCACCTGTTCCCGACCGCCGCCAGACTGGCGTGGGATCCGGCGACGATGAGCGACGGCAGCGCCATCGCCTCGTATGCCGTCTATCGCAAGCAGGGTACGCAGGCCTATACGAAAATCGGGACGGTAGCCGGCAGTACGCTTGCGTACGATGCGACCGCGCTCCAGCCGGGCCAGGCGTATACGTTCCAGATCCGCGCGATCGGCGCGTCGGGTCAGGAGACCGAGAGCGGGCCGAGCGTGACGGTCACGACGCCCGCCGCCGGCAGCAACGGCGATTACTACGATTCGTTCGACGAACGTCCCGCCGGCGAGTTCATCCAGACCGGCGGCTGGACGGTCGCCAAAGCAGCCGCCGACACCGTCTCTACCGTCACGGTCGAGGCGACGCCCGGCGGCGGAGGTCAATCGCTGCTCTTAAAAGACGCCTACGCGCCTAACGCTTCGGATTATACGCAAAGCCCTGCCATTATCCGAGCGACGGCGCCCTTGAGCGGGAAGGTCGCGTTCGAGACGCGGTTCATGAACACGGAACTGGGCACCTTTGAACTCAAGATTCGCGGCCAGAACAGCGACATCGTGAAGATCGGCGGCTTCTCGGAGGGGAACTTCGGCTACTACAACCTGAAGAATGCCGCCACGAATGAGTACGTGGACTACAAGATTCCCGCGAACAACCTGAATCCGCTCTTCAAGATGCCGCAAAATCAGTGGATCAAGCTTCGCGTCGACATCGACACGGCGAGCAAAACGTACGACCTGTCCATAGAGGCGGACGCGTTCAAGACCTACACGGGACCCGTCGACGCGCCGGGGACGATCGTGAACGGCGTTTACAAGATAACCGGCATTAAATTCATGAACGGCGCAAATGTGAATTCCGTCGACACGTTCCGCTTCGCGGGCAGCCGGTTCACGACGCAGTTCCTGTTCGACTATGTCGCAATGTACAAGGACACGACGCCTGTCGCGGCGGACACGACCGCGCCGACGACGACCGCGACGCTGTCGCCCGCGCAGCCTGACGGCACGGGCGGCGCCTATGCCGGTCCGGTCACGCTCGCGCTGAGCGCGACGGATACCGGCGGCTCGGGCATCGACAAGACCGAGTACAGCCTGAGCGACGGCACTTCCTGGCTGCCGTATGCAGGCCCGGTCACGTTCGACCGTCAGGGCGCCTATAGCGTGCGGTACCGGTCCGCGGACAAGGCGGGCAACGTCGAATCCGCCCATACGGTAGGCTTTGCGCTCTCGACGACGACCGTCCGCGCGAAGCTGGCGGACAGCGCGGGCAACCCGATCGCGGGCGCGACGGTCAGCTATTACGACGGCGACTGGAAGACGTTCGGCACGACCGATGCGACCGGGACGGCGAGCAAGACGCTGCCGGACGGCAACTACACGATCGCCATGACCTATGAAGGCAAGACGGTGCAAAAGACGCAAAATACGGGCATCGACAACGTCTCAGCTTTCCAGACCGCCAAGGTCAAGGTCCGGCTGAAGAACAGCCAGGGCAACGCGCTGGACGGAGGCGTCGTCTCCTTCTACTCCGACGGCTGGCGGACGTTCGGTCCGGCGACGGGCGGCGAGGTTTCCAAGGAGCTGCTGCCCGGCTCGTATTCGTTCACGATGACGTACGAGGGCACGAGCCAACAGAAAGAGCAAAATACCGGCGACAACGCCACGGTTGACTTTCAGACGGTCAAAGTGCGGGTTCAGCTGAAAAACAGCCAGGGCGCGGCGCTCGCAGGCGGCGAGGTCGCCTACTACGCGACCGGCTGGCGCACGCTCGGCACGACCGCGGCTTCCGGCGAGACGTCCAAGGAGCTGCTTGCGGGCAACTATGCGTACGCCGTGACCTACGCGGGAGGCATCCTTCAGAAGAGCCAGGATACGAGCGTCGACCCGATCGTCGTGTTCCAGACGACGAATGTCGCGCTGCAGCTGAAGGACGTCCAAGGCAACATGCTCGAAGGCGGCGAAGCCGCATACTACGCGGGAGGCTGGCGATCGTTCGGCGAGTTCTCGGGCGGCATCGCGCGCAAGGAGCTGCTGCCCGTCACTTACACGTTCAGCGTCACTTTAAACGGTACGATCAAGCAGGCTTCGGCGGACATCGCCTCCAATCCGACGGTACCGTTCGTCATCTGATTTCGCGCCAGGCGTTCCACGATAAGGGCGATCCCCGGATCCAAGCGGATTCGGGGATCGCTTTTCTGACGCGGACGGGATGTTCCGATTTACACGCGCGAATAGCCTTGTTAAGATTGAGGTGCCCGATCGGCGAAGCACATTATTTTCCACGCTTGGGGGTCGCATGAGACAACTTCAGCCGTTGCTTTTTTTCAGACGCAGATCCTATTCGCTGTTCATGCGGCTCATCGCCGGCTTCCTGTGCATCATCGTGCTGCTCGTCTCGCTCACGGTCTATGCGATCTCCGTATCCAAGCGCAGCGTCAAGCAAGAGATCGTCAATTACAATACGCTCATGCTGGACAACGCGATGAACGGCTACGAGAAGCACCTGGACCTCGTCAAAAAGCAGATGTACCTGTTCCTCAGCGAAGAAGTCCAGCGGCTTCAGTCGCCTCCCCGCTACGACGAGTTCCCGCAGATCGTTAACGATATCTCAACCTGGGTCGCCAATCCTTACTTGTTCATCGACAACATTGCTTTTATCGTCGACCAAGGCAAGACGGTGCTGGAAAAAAACACGAGCACGAGCGCCCGGGCGATGTTCGGCAAGTTTTACGCGAGCGAAGCGTATCCGCCGGATTTTTGGACCGCGCAGTTTTCCGAACCCTATACCTACCGAGTGTTCCCTGCGGCCCCTTTTTATAATTCCATCTTCCGAGGCAGCTCCGAGCCGATCGCAGACTTGATTCCGGTCGTGTTCAAATACGACGGCAGCGCGGAATCGTACATGGTCGTGTTCCTTAACGCCGGGAAAATGTACGACGCATTCCAGCAAAGCAAATACGACGATTTCGTCGTCTACGACAAAGACGGGCGCGTCCTCTACCGCAGGGAAGGAGAGAAGCCGTTCCTGAGCTATGCCGAACTGACGAAGCCGGGAAAGAACCGATTCGTTCGCGGCGACGATTATTATTTTATCCGCAAAGGTACCGCGACCGGTTACAGCTATGCGTACCGGGTTCCGGCCCGGCAGATCGCCTATCAATCGCGGCTGAGCGCGACGCTGATCGCCATTCTTGCCGCCGCCGTGCTGCTCAGCATATTGATCGCGGTCATGTTCGCCGTCCGCATCAACAATCCGCTGAAGCGCGTGATCGAATCGCTGCGCTCGATGAACGAAGCGATGCCGAACCGGCCCGGCATCCGGGAGTTCAACCTGATCGACGACGAGCTCCGCGGGAGCCGGGAGCTGCGCCGGCAGGTCGGCTTCGTCAACCGGCTGAAGGCGATTCGGAGCCGCGAGGCGGACGGCGCGAGCCTATCCTTTTCGGACAAGCCGTTCGTTTTTATTCTGTACCAGGTCCAGCTCCGGCGCCGCGAATCGGGCGATGTCGAGCCGATCGACAAGTGGCTCTACTATCTGAAAGCTTATATCGACGCCCATCTGCAGCCGGAGTTTCCCGATGCGCAGACGTTCCAGATCGAGCGCAATCAGATTCTGAGTCTCGTGCCGACCGACCGGACGGCCGACCTGGACGGTCTGTTAAAGCGCATGAAGGACGTGTTCGACCATGACAAGGCGTATGGCGTCGTGACGATCGCCGTGACGCCGGTCCATCGCTCCTCGGACGAGCTGACGTCCGCCTACGAGGAGGCGCAGCGGCTCGTCAAGGATCGGCGGCTGACCGACGAGACGCAGATTATCGCCGAGCCCGCGCCGGCGCAGCCGCCCTTCGAGCTGCCGCCGGATGAGGACAAGGAGTTCCTCGTTCAGTTGAAGGAAGGAAATGCGCAGCGAGCCGCGGCGATCGTGCAGCGAATGTTCGACCGGCGGGAGACCGGGACATTGCCGGCGTCCGCGCTGCTGCGGTTTGCGGAATCGACGGTCAGCAAGATTCGCGTCGCCGCCGTCCAATCCCCGACCGATCCGCACCGGCTGACGTCCATTCTCGCGCATACCGAAGCGCAGCTCGCGAGGTGCGAGACCGCGGCCGAGCTGGAGCGGCTGCTGGAGGACCTGGTGACGGAGGCGGCCGAAGCCTTTAAGGCGAAGAAAGAAGAGAAGCATCCGGTCACGGACTTCGTCATCGACTACGTGAACGCGCATTTGTCGGAGGCCATCTATCTGGACGCGCTAGCGGAGAAGCTGAAGATGAACAGCAGCTATCTATCCACTTATTTTAAGGGAAAAACGGGCGTCAATATCGTCGACTACATCAACGAGACGCGCGTCGCCCGGGCGAAGGAGCTGCTGTCCGACAACCGCGCCAAGATCAACGACGTGGCGAAGGCGGTCGGCTACCAGAACATCACGTCCTTCAATCGGATGTTCAAGAAGTTCACGGGCATGACGCCGAGCGAGTACCGGAAGCGGCAAGATATCTCTTGAGAAAAGCAGCGGGGAAAGGGGGATCCGGCTTGATCGAGCGCAGGAAACGAATATCCAGGGCTGCCGCGCGGATGGCGCTCGCCGTTCTCGGTACGCTTGCCGTCTTGGCGGCGCTTACCGGCTGCTTCGACGACGACGGCAATGATCGGGCGGTTTCGACCGCGTCCTCCAAGGCGGGCGCGCAGTCCGCATCCGTATCCGCATCGACCGCAGCGCCGCTCACGATGCTGACGGAAGAATCGCAAGCCTGGCCGGCGCGGTCCGAATGGCCCGTATGGCGGTGGGTACGCGAGGCGACGAACATCGCGGTCGAGCAGGAGACGCAGACGGGGCCTGAATCGATGGCGCTGGCGATCGCGTCGGGCGACATGCCGGATCTGTTCACGCTATATCCGGCCGACGCCCAGAAGTACGGCTCGCGTGGCGCTTTTCTGGACCTCTCCGGTTACTTGGACCGAATGCCCCATGTCCAGGCGTTTCTCGCATCCAGGCCCGATGTCGCCGCGCGCATGACTTCGCCGGGCGGCGAGATGTACCAGCTGCTCAGCGACGGCGCGGGCGCGGGCAACCAGATCGTGTGGTTTTACAGGGACGACATTTTCGACAAGCACGGACTGAGGCCGCCTGCCACATGGGACGAGCTCTATGAGGCCGCCAAGAAACTGAAACGGCTCTATCCCGACAGCTACCCGTTCGTCTTCAGGCATGGGCTCGGCACGCTGGCCACGTTCGGTCCCGCGTTCGGCCTTTCCCCTTCGTTCTATCAGGACCCCGAGACGGGCGAGGTCAAATACGGCCCGACCGATCCGAATTTTAAAACGATGATCGTATACTTAAGGAAGTTCTACAAAGAAGGACTCATGCCTCCGGATTGGCTCTCGATGGATTACAAGGCCTGGACGCAGTTCATGACGACGAATCAATCGTTCATTACCGTCCAGTACATCGGCCAGATCGAGATTATGAACGCGCAGTTGAACGCGGGCGAGCATCTGACGTTCATGGCGCCGCCAAGCGGGCTGGAAGGCTTCGCCTATCTGCCGAGAAAAGACTACGAGCCGCTCGGCTTCGCGATCTCCGCCAAAACGGACCGTCTGAATACGGCGCTGCGCTATCTGGATTTTTTGTACTCGGACGAGGGCATGGACCTGATGAGCTGGGGCAAGGAAGGCGAGACTTACGAGATAAAGGAAGGCATACGCCGGCTGCTGCCGCTGTTCAAGGAGCCCAACGACCTGCGCAAGGAAGCCGGCATTATGACGGCGGGCACGTACGGCCGCTTCGATTATCGCTCGCTCATGTCGCTTAGCAGGGCCGGCGAGCAATATGCCTATCGCGAAGCGGCCAAGTACGCGTCTCCCATTGCCGGCGAAGCGCCGAAGCTGACCGCAAGCGAGGTCGCCTGGGCGGGACCGGCGCTGGAGCAGTTGGACAAGTATTACGGGGCCAACGTCTCTCAGTTTATTCTCGGCTACAAGCCGATGTCCGAGTGGGACGCCTTTATCGAGGGGCTGAACAAGCTGAGTATGACCAGGCTGAAAGCGTTGTATCAGCAGGCGTTCGATCGGGCAAAGGAAGGCGGGCGACCGTGAACGCCGGAGGCGCGGATGAACGTTTGCGCCGCCGTCACTCAAGCATCCTGCGGCGGGCGATGTCCTGCGCTTCTCGCGCCATGTCCGCGATGAGACGCATCAGATCGGCCGCCTGTTCGGCATATGCCGCTTCCAGCTTTGCGTCCTGAAGCGAACCGAAGTTAATCTCCGCGGTGAGCAGGGCGGACCGCGCCGCGGCCTCCAGCAGAATTGCGGCGATCGCCAGGTCGGACAAGACGTTTTTATTGGCGCCTTCTGCGATCCGCAGCGTATGGCTCAAGCCTTCCCGGCATTGATCCATGAGACGGAGGGGCACCGCGGTCGCTTGGACGGCGGCTTCGCGCAGCGCCGCCCGGCGCTGCGCTTTTTCCTCTTCGGTCGCCTTCGGCAGCCGCAGCGCGCTCATGTACCGGTCGAACGACGCGATATCCGCATGCATCAACGTCTCGCATTCGGCGCTCAGGCGGCTCATCTCCGCGAGCGTCTCTTCGATCTGCGGCCGGATCGCCGTGAACTTGTCGCCTTGCGACAGCCGGCCGACCATCGATGTCATCGCGGCCCCCAGCGCGCCAACCACTGCGGCTACGCTGCCGCCGCCGGGCGTCGGGTCTGCGCTGCCCGCTCGTCCGATGAAGCTCCGAATCGATTGATCCCACGAGATGTCGCTCATTCGCCGATCGCCTCCTTTTGCTGCTGCCAATCGATCGCATCCATCAAGTTCCTGAACACGATCGCGGTCGTCAACGTACCTACGCCGCCGGGCACAGGCGAATAGGCTGCGGCGCGATCGCCCGCGCCTGCGGCCACATCGCCGGCGATGCTGCCGTCCGCGAGCTCGTTGATGCCGGCATCGACCAGAACGAGGCCGGGATGGACCATGCCGGGGGTCACCGTATCCGGGCGGCCGACGGCGACGAAGGCGAACGCCGCACGCGAGAGGTGCGCCGCGATATCCGGCGTGCGGGAGTGGCAGACGGTGACGGTCGCTTGCTCCCGCTGCAGCAGATGGAAGAGCGGCAGCCCGACGGTCTGGCCGCGTCCCACCAGCGTGACGTCGGCGCCTTCGAGCGCGTAGCCGTAATGCTTGACGAGCGCGATGCAAGCTTGCGGCGTGGCCGGGTAGAGGCCGGCTTCGCCCGTGACGACGGCGAGCTTGTTGGCGGGTGTGACGCCATCGACGTCTTTGGCCGGCGCGATGGCCCGCTCGATGCGGCGCGCGGACAAACGGGCGGGCAGCGGCAGCTCCAGCAGGATGCCGTGAATGGCGGGATCCGCATTGCACTCGGCGATCAGCTGCAGGAGGGACGCTTCGGTCGCGCTGGCCGGGAGCTCGTGAAGTCGGTAGGCGACGCCGAGCCGGTCCGCGATTTTGCGTTTGGCTTGCGCATAGTAAGCGGAAGCCGGATCTCCTTCAACCAGAATAACGGCCAGCTGCGGCTGCGTGCCGGATTCCTTGAGCGCCTGCGCGCGCGAGCGGACGTGGTCGTAGATTCGTTCCGCCGCTTCCTTGGCTTTCATAATCGTCGTCATACCGTGGTCCTCCTTTAATGGGAATGCCGATTTTTAAACGAAAAAGGACCCGCGGCAGGCTCGTATGCGCATACGAGTCCTGCTCGCGGATCCTTTTCTCCCAGGCGAACGGAAGGGTCCCGCCGCATGCTCCCTCGTGGTCGATTCCACTGATCTCGCCAGTCGCAAGCGGCTCTATAACACTCATAGTATCAGACCCGGCTGCGATTGGAAACCGTTGAGAAACGGGAAGCGCGATATCGGGATTAGGAAGCAGATGGTAGAATAGGACGTATGCAGGGGACTTCGAATAAAGAGGAGCGCGGAGCGGATGCAGAAGGAAAGGGAGACGGCGGCCATCGCGGTAGCCGACTTCATGGACAAGCTCGAACATCCGATGAAACGGGAGATCGAGGCGCTGCGCGCGCTTGTACGCGACGCGGACGTCCGGCTCGCCGAGGGCATTAAGTGGAACGCACCCAGCTACAGCGTTGACGGAGAGGATCGGGTCACGCTTAACCTGCAGGGCAAGGGCATAATCCGGCTCGTCTTCCATGCCGGCGCGAAGAAAAAGAATTTGAATATCCGCGCGGCATGGGGCGAGGACGCGTCCGGACTGCTTGAATGGGCGGCCGACGACCGGGCGATCGTCAAGCTCGCGGGCATGGACGACGTGCGGGAAAAAGGGGACAAATTGGCGAGCGTCATACGGCGTTGGCTTGAAGCGACGAGCTGAGGGCTGCCGCCGTTCGCTAACCATTCGCGAGGAAGCGTTTGCCATTTCAAGGTGCCATGTGTTAGAATCGAGGTACTTTACGGAACGGAGGGTTGCCGTGTGATAGACTACATCCGAGTTCGCACTTTGGTCGGCTAATGATTAGCGCCCAAGCTCTGCCTGCAGGCAGGGGACTCAGATGAAGTCTGTCTACATTCGAAGGCAACCCGCGCGGGAGCTGCGCCGGTTCGCTTGTTCGCGGATGCTTTGTCGTCCGCCGGCGGCCGGCCTTTGGATAGGCACGATTTCGAGCGCGATTTTCCCATGTCGGGGGAATCGTGTTTCCTCGATCTGATCACCCTGAACGCAGGCGGACGAAGCCTGTGTTTTTTTGTTTTACCGATCACGAGAGGATGATGAGTATATGGAACGAGAAGATATCGAACCGAACAACCTGGCGCGCGCCGTCGTCGTGGGCGTTCAGCTGAACAACGCGCCGGGATTCGAATATGCCATGCAGGAGCTTCGCAACCTGGCGGACGCATGCGGCATCGAGACGGTCGGCGAGCTGACGCAAAAGGCGGAACGCGTGAATTCCGCCCATTATATCGGCAGCGGCAAGGTGGAGGAGCTGAAGGCGATCGCCGCGGAGCTCGACGCCTCGACGGTCATTTTTAACGACGAGCTGTCCCCCTCGCAAATTCGCAACCTGGAGTCCGCGCTGGAGCGTCGGGTCATCGACCGCACGATCCTGATCCTCGACATCTTCGCCGAGCGCGCGCAGACGAAGGAGGCGCAGCTGCAGGTCGAGGTGGCGAAGCTCCAGTACATGCTGCCTCGGCTGGTGGGTCTGCGCGAATCGCTCGGACGTCAAGGCGGCGGATCAGGCCTTAAGAACCGCGGCGCCGGGGAGACCAAGCTGGAGCTGGACCGCCGGCGGATCGAGGAGCGCATCTCGCATATGCAGCAGGAGCTCGAGAAGCTGGTCGCCCGCCGCCAGGTCCAGCGCAAGCAGCGCCAGAAAAACGAGGTGCCTGTCGTCGCGCTCGTCGGCTACACGAACGCCGGCAAGTCCAGCCTCATGAACGCGCTGCTGGCAGCTTACGAACCCGAATCCGGCAAGCGCGTGCTGGCCAAGGATATGCTGTTCGCCACACTGGAGACCGCCGTTCGCAGCATCTCGCTGCCTGACCGCAAAACCTTTCTGTTAGCGGACACGGTCGGCTTCGTCAGCCAGCTGCCGCACCATCTCGTGAAGGCGTTTCGCTCCACGCTAGAGGAAGTGTCCGAGGCGGATCTGCTCGTCCACGTCGTGGACGCCGCCAATCCCGAATACGAGCAGCATATCGCCGTGACCCGGGAAACGCTGATGGACCTGGGCGCCGACGGGATTCCGGCCATCTATGCCTACAACAAGGCGGATCTGCTGCCGGACGCCGACTTCCCGCGCGTCGACGGCGATATCGTCTACCTGTCCGCCGCGAGCGGCCAAGGCGTCGAAGAGCTCGTGAAGATGATCAGGGACCGCGTCTTCGGCGACTATGTCGAGGGCGAGGTGCTGATTCCGTACGACCAGGGCCGGCTCGTCGCTTACTTTAACGAGCATGCTGACGTACGAAGCACGGAGTACGAGGAAACGGGCACGCGCCTGTCTCTCAGCTGCAGGGCGGCGGATTACGAGCGGTACCGCGAATTGTTCGTGGAGCGATAGGAACGAAGAGCATTAGGAACGAAGAGGACCGCTCGAAGGAGCGGTCCTTTCCAGGTCGGATCGGCGAAGCGGGTTATGTTCGGCATGCGCCGGTCACCCAGCTCGCGCCGATGCGCGCGATCGGAACGGTGTTCGGCACCGCGCTTGGCGTAAGGCTGCCGAAGGAAAAGCAGGGGATGAGGCGGCTTGCGGCCTCACTGCTTATTACGACGGGCATCATCGTCCTTAGGATATGGGGCTAGCCGCATTTCCAGCGCTTCGCGGTCCGCTTTTTTCAGCTTGCTCACGACCGCATCGTAGGAATGATCGACCATCGCCTTCAAGTCCTCGTCAGGCACGGTACCGTCGAGACGGACGGTGTTCCAATGCATCTTGTTTAAATGGTAGCCGGGAATGACGGCGGCGTACTGCTGCCTGAGACTCTCAGCGAGCACAGGATCGCATTTCAAGCTGACGGAGGGCGGCTCGCCGCGTTCGTCCACCAGCGCGAACACTTTGCCCGACACCTTCAGCACGAGCGGCTGGTCGCCGAACGGATAATCTTTAATGGCGCCTTTTTTGGTCAGGATGTACTTGACCAGCGACGGGACGTTCATCCGGGAATCCTCCATTCATACACGCGTTTATCCTTCAGATATAACACGCCGGGCGGCAAAAGTTAAGTCTGTCCGATTTTTTCGAGTGCCTTCATTATATTAGAAAGGGGCGATAACGCGATGAGCGAAAAAGACATCGTCGATCGCACGCGGCGGCCGAACACGATATCGTCGATAAAGACGCAGCTCGGGCAGCTCGGCGTTCGCCTCGGCGACACGCTGCTCGTCCATTCCTCCTTGTCCCGGATGGGCTGGGTATGCGGCGGACCGCAGGCGGTGATTGTGGCGCTCCTGCAGGCTGTCGGCGAAGACGGCACGATCGTCATGCCGGCGCAGAGCGGCGATTGGAGCGATCCGGCCGAATGGCAGAATCCGGCCGTGCCCGCGGACTGGCTCGAGACGATCTACCGCGAGATGCCCGCATTCGATCCGGCGCTCTCGCCGACGCGGGGGATGGGGCGGATCGCCGAGCTGTTCCGGACCTGGCCGGGCACGCTGCGCTCAAGCCATCCGCAAGTGTCCTTTACGGCAAATGGACAGCAGGCCGCGTACATCGTATCCGAGCATCCGCTGACGCCGCAGTTCGGGGAGTCATCGCCGCTCGGCAAGCTCTGCGGGCTGGATGCGAAGGTGCTGCTGCTCGGCGCGGGGTACGAATCGTGTACCTGCATGCATCTGGCCGAAACGCGTGTCCCGGGCATGCCGAAGAAGCGCATGGGAACCGCCATCCTGACGGACGGGGAGCGGTCGTGGCGCTGGTTCGAGGACTATGCTTACGACGCGGACGACTTCGAACGGATCGGGATTCCCTTCGACAAGAGCGGACATGTCGCTTCCGGCCGAATCGGCGAAGCCGAGTGCCGGCTGTTCGGGGCGAGACAAGCGGTCGATGCCGCGGAAAAGTGGCTGAGCGCGAATCGCAACCGCAAATGAACAATAACGGCGATTGCGCAAAAAAAAGCGGAGAGGACAAATGGCATGACGATAAACGACAAGCTGTTCGACATCTATATCGGCGTAGACTACTCGGGAGCCGGACTTCCCGCCAAGGCGATTCCCGGACTTGCGGTCGTAAAGGCCGAAGGCGGCGATCCGCCTGCCGTCGTACGCAATCCTCATCACCCGCAGGGAAGGTGGTCGCGGTCCGCTGTCCACGGTTATCTGATGTCGGAGCTTGCGCAGACGGACCGGCGCGCGTTCGTCGGCATCGATCACGGCTTCTCGTACCCGCTGTCGGAGCTTGCCTATTATGGGCTGCAAACCTGGGACGATTTTCTTGCGTGGCTCTCGCTTAACTGGGACACGCGAGAGCGGTCCGTGGACGATTGCAAGAAGCGCGGCGCGCCCTACCGCAACGCCAATTCATTGCGCCTTGCCGAGGCTCGTTACGCCGTCGGCGCCAGCAGCGTTCTCGATCTGGATCGCAGTTACGGGCATATGACTAAAACCGTTTCCTACTCGACGCATGCGGGTCTGCCCTGGTTGGCTGAGCTCAGGCAGCGCGCGGATCGCGGCCGGGTCCGATGCTGGCCTTACGATCATATCCACGTGTCCGAGAGCGGGGAGGCGAACGTTCGGCCGGTCGACGGGCATGTGGTGGCGGAAGTTTATCCGAAAATTTGCAAGGAGCGTCTCGCGTACAGGTTCTCCCCGCCGGACGCGCGTGGCGGCAGTACGCTGTCTGCCCATGAGATCGACGCCTTCGCCGTCGCGGAATGGGCGCAGCAGCGCGACAGGGAAGGCGCGCTCGCGCCGTACTTCCGATTGGAGACGCTCACGCCGCACGAGCTTCGGACCGCAGCGCTGGAGGGCTGGATTGTTGGCTGCTTGTAGTTCGGGACGGGCTTATGACTCGTTGCCTTCGTACCGCTCCCGGTGGCGCCGCTTCATCTCCAAGTAGCCGGGATCGGTGCGCGCCTCGTCCCATTTCTTTTTAAAGATCGTCGCGGACTTCGCCTTGACCGGGTCGTACCGGTCGGGCAGTTTGCCGCCGCCGGACGCCGCGTATTTGCGGCCGCTCTTGTGGTTCGCATAGCGCCGGGCACGGGTGAAGCCCATCTGCAGGAATTTGCGGGCCATATCCATGCCGACGAAGTCGTCCGCCGCCTTGTAATCCAGGAACATGGCGTAAATTTTCTCGGACGATTCAACCGCTTCCTCCGGCGTCTTAAATCGCCAAAACGGCAAAATCTCGCTTTTGTAGGGTTCCACCATCAGCACGCCCTGCTCGCCCCGGCCCACCGCGTACAGCTCGGGATGCGCCCGCAGATCCAGATTGGCGTAGTCCAGCGAATAATCGAACGGCTTCATGCATGCATCCCCTCGGTCCGGGCTTCTTGTCCGTTTGAACTAAGAATGCTTTACCCATTCCGGCGATGCGCGTTCACCCGCTACAGCTCCGACCGCCCGTCCACGTAGCCGTCGTCGATCGCCCGCCACAAATAAAGGCAGGCGATGCTGCGGTAGGGACTCCACCTGTCAGCATACCGACCCAGGCAACCCGGCGGCTCGCCGGGATTAAGGCGTCCGTACAGCCATTGGGCCGCGCGCTGCAAGCCGGCGTCTCCGAGAGAGAGCACGTCCGGGCGGCCGAGTGAGAAGATCAGGAACATCTCGGCCGTCCATTTTCCGATACCCTTCACCTGCGTCAGCATGGCGACGGCTTCCGCCTCCGGCAGAACGCCAAGCGCCTCGTAGTCCAGCTCGCCGGACAAGGTCCGCCGGGAGAGATCGCGGATCGAACGAATTTTGGCATAGGAGAGTCCGATGCTCCGCAGCGTCTCCTCGTCGTGCGCAAGCAGGGACTCGGGCGTGAGCGACCCGCCGATCAGCGTCGTTAACCGCTGCTTGATGACCCCTGCGACCTTGGCGGAGAGCATCTGGGAGACGATGGAGCCCACCAGGGATTCGTAGGGCGAGCGGCTCGGCGACAGACGAATCTCGCCGATACGTTCGATCAGTTGGCCCAGTACGGGATCCGATTGCCGCAAATGGCGTCCTTCCGGCGTTTCGATATGGACGATAAGGGTCAAGGGACGAGCCTCCCGTCGTTTTGGCTGTCTGTCTCGCCTTGATCCGGAGGAACGAGGTAACGGACGGGGACGCCCGTTTGCGTTGCGTATTCGATCTCGCCTCTCGTGCTGTCGCCGATGTAACCGCCCGGATTGACGACGAAAATCTCGTCGGCCATGTCGATTTTTTGCAAATGAATATGGTCCAGCAGACGCTTCTGCGCTTCGGAAACCGCGGGACCTCCCGCGTGCACGAATACGCCGACGGAAATGACGACGTTGCCGGCAAGCGTCAATTCGGCGTTGATACGCTCAAATTCCGGCTTGAACCGCGTGGATCCGCACAGCGTGACGACTTTGAAGCGGCCTTCCGTAAGTTCCGGTGCGTCGCTATTCATCATGGGTAGCCTCCCTCAGGAAAGGGTACTTTTATTTTAATAGTAGCAGAATCGGTAGACAGTTGCTTCGCGGCATCGGGGAAATTGCCTTTTTTTGCATTTTCATGCGGCCATAAGGCGTCATTGCCTTTCATTCGCAGTCTCAAGTGAGGTATAATGCTTGGCATGACCATTCGTACGATACGCTTTAACATAAAGGAGATTCCATGAACTTCAATGACCTTAAGCTCAAGCCGGCGATTCTCAAAGCGCTGAGCGAAGAAAACTATACGACGCCTACGCCGATCCAGGAGCAGGCGATTCCCGTCGTGCTGGCGGGCAGGGACCTGTTCGGCTGCGCGCAGACCGGTACGGGCAAGACGGCCGCTTTCTCGCTGCCGATGCTTCAGCTGCTGAGCGATCAGCAGAAGCCCCCGGGCAAGCGCCGGCCCATTCGTTCCCTCGTTCTGACGCCGACACGAGAGCTGGCGATCCAGATTTATGACAACGTGCGCGCATACGGACGTCACCTTGACGTGCGCGGCATCGTCATTTTCGGCGGCGTGTCCCAGAAGCCTCAAGAAGATGCGCTTGCGCGCGGCGCGGATATCGTCATCGCTACGCCGGGGCGTCTGATCGACCTGATGAACCAGGGCTTCATCGATCTGTCGCACGTGCAGATTCTCGTGCTTGACGAAGCCGACCGAATGCTGGACATGGGCTTCGTGCACGACGTGAAGCGCATCATCGCGAAGGTGCCGCAGAAGCGGCAGACGCTGCTGTTCTCGGCGACGATGCCGACCGAGATTACCAAGATGGTGCAGACGATTCTCGTCAATCCCGCCAAGGTCGAGGTGACGCCGGTATCCTCCACGGCCGAGCGGATCGAGCAATCCGTCTATCTGGTGGACAAGGCCAACAAGCAGAGTTTGCTGCTTGATCTGCTGCGCGACAAGAAGATCACGTCCGCGCTCGTGTTCACCCGGACCAAGCACGGCGCCGACCGCGTCGTCCGCCATCTGGCCAAGGCGGGCGTCTCGTCGGCCGCCATCCACGGCAACAAGTCGCAGAACGCCCGGCAGAACGCGCTTGCGGGCTTCAAGAACGGCACGACCCGCATTCTGGTCGCGACCGATATCGCGGCGCGCGGCATCGACATCGACGAGCTGCCGTACGTGATCAACTTCAACCTGCCGAACGAGCCCGAGACTTACGTGCACCGCATCGGCCGTACCGGCCGCGCGGGCCTAAGTGGCACCGCCATCTCGCTCTGCGAAGATGAGGAGCTGCCGTACCTGCGGGATATTCAGAAGCTCATCGGCAAAAAGATCCCCGAAATCAAGGGGCATCCTTATCCGCTGGGCTCCGCGCCGGCCGAGCCGAAGGACGAAGGCGACCAGCAGCGCGGCGGCGGACGCGGTCGTCAAGGCGGTGGGCGGCAGGGAGCCGGCCAAGGCGGCCGGGGAGAAGCCGGTCGCAGCGGCGGCCAGGCAGCGGGACGTCAAGGCGCAGCAGGCGGCAGGCAAGAGACAGACCGCGGGAGCCGGCCTGAGTCGGCGCGCAGCGGCGGCAGGTCCGACGCGCCTCGCGGCGAGGGCCGCCCGGGCAGCGGCGCCGGCCGAGGCCAGGCGCCGGCGGGCCAGGGCGGTCGCGGCGGCGCAGCCTCGCAAGGGCGCGCGGGACAGACGCAGACCGGCGGCGGGCGCCAGCAGCCGGCCGGGCGTTCGCACCAAGGGCCGCGGCCATTCTCGCTGAAGGCGCAGCCGACGGATACGCGCAGGTCTTAACGGCGCCGAGGGGCGCTGATTGCGCTTCCCGTCGCCATCCCGTGGTCCGCAAACGCATGCAGGTACCCAACGTGCATCGTGGCATGATACTGCTCTGCGCGATCCCAAACGAAGGAATGTTTTGCACGGCCCGAGGCGGGCCGCAGGACATTCCTTTTTTGCATGCCGCTGACTGTGCCGGCGAGTGCACCTGCATAGGCCGAGCCTTGACAAAAAGCCGGATTAGGGATTACGATGCGTCCATCTCCGGCTGCATGACGGGGGCCAGGCCGCGCGGCAGCGCGCGTCGGCGGCGCCGGCATGCCGGCCGGCGCAAACGAGGTGTCGCCGCAAGTGATACGCATCGGCAGAGGGATCGGGCAGTGGACGCTGCGCACTCGCTTTATCGTCGTCCTGCTCCTGCTCGGCGTCGTACCGATGACCGCCATCGGCACGACCGTGTACCAGGTTTCGAGGAACATCATCATCACCCAGGCGACGCGCATCCAATCGCAGTCGCTCGAGCGGGAGATCGCCCAGATCGACCGCAAGCTGCTGGCCTTCCAGCAGCTCGCAGGTGCGCTGATCCGCGAAGAGGGCATGGCGCGGATGATGGATCCGAACGCTTCCCCGGACAATATCCGCCAGTACCTGAACGAGTGGACGGCATTCAACTCGATGCTGAACAAGAACGTGTTCGTCGAATTCAAGACGACGCCGCTCGTGACGGTCGTCGGCTACAACGGCAAAGCCTTCGTGAACTGGGAGACCGGCGGAGGCGAATCGCTGGCCGACTATTTGAACCGGAGCGCTGCCTTTCAGGGCGTGGTGGATGCGGAGGCGAGCCGCGATTTTTACTGGTCTTTTTCCCATCCGGACTTTACCTTCGCTTCGAACGGCGGCGCGATGATCTCGTATGTCGCGAACTACTATCTGCAGGGGACGAACACGCTGCTCGGCAAAATCGTGATCAGCGCGCCGAACTCGGCTTTTTTCTCCGACGCGGGCATTTATCTCATTCATGAGGGCGTGGTCCATGCGCCTGGTGGAGGGGACGCAGCGGCTTTGCCGCAGGAAGTAAGAGCCGCTGCGCTCGGCGCCGATCGGGGAGAGGAGA
The DNA here is from genome assembly GCF_030014955.1 of Cohnella hashimotonis. NCBI lineage: Bacteria > Bacillati > Bacillota > Bacilli > Caryophanales > Paenibacillaceae > Cohnella > Cohnella hashimotonis. Next base: position 5,437,027 of record NZ_JAGRPV010000001.1, on the reverse strand, counting down.
GCGAAGTGATCCATCCGTCGGGCGGAGCCGACGACACGGTTTATTTGGCTGGACGCCTGCTCAGCGACACGGTGTATATCAAGCCGGTTCCGTATCGAGCGATGCTGGCCGGACTGGAGCGGGTCAACCGACTGCTGCTGCTTATTACGGCGGCCGGTGCCGTATTGTCGATTTTCCTCGGTCATCTGTTCATCGGGCGCATCGTCAGACCGGTCAAGCAGCTCGTTAAAATGATGAGGCAGGTGGGCAGCGGAGAGTGGCGGGCGGACGGGGAATGGCGCGGCGACGGAGAGATTCGGGCAGACCCGGAGCTGGGGCTGCTGCAGACGGCATTCCGGCGGATGACGGACGATCTGGGGGAATTGAAGACGCAGATTCAGGAGGAGCAGCGCGAAAAGCTGGAGCTGGAGTTCCAGGCGCTGCTGTCGCAAATTCACCCCCATATGATCAAAAATACGCTGGCGTCCATCGAAGGACTCGCGCTCATGGGGAAGACGGAGCAGATTCGCGATGCGATTCATTCGCTGGGCTACTTTTTATCGTCGCGCATCTATGCCGACCGGCCGCTTATCCCGCTCGAGGAAGAACTGACAGCGCTCGAGCATTATGTGCGCATTATGCAAATCCGGTACCCGGAGCGGTTCCAGGTCATCGTCGACGTGCCGCCGTCGCTCCGCAAGCAGGCGGTGCCCCGATTTTTGCTCCAGCCGCTGGTTGAGAACAGCATCTATCACGGCATGGACGCGAGCGGTCCGCTGCTCATCTGGGTGCAGGCCTACGAGTCGGACGGGACGATCGAGATCGAGGTCACCGATAACGGTAAGGGCAGTGCGGCCGTGTCGCCGGAAGAGGACGACGCGCCGACGCGGCAGGAATTGTCCTATTCGGGGCTCGGGCTTGCCAATATCCGCAGGCGGATTCGCATTCATTTCGGCGAAGCGTTCGGTTTGACCTTCGACAGCGAGCCGGGCCGCGGCAGCCGCGTCCTGATCACGCTGCCGGACAGGCCGCTGTAGCATGGCACGATGAGAAGCTTATTCGACAACGAGGAGAGATCCAGATGATTCGCGTGCTGCTGGTAGAAGACGAATGGCTGGTGCGAGAGGCGCTGCGGCTGCGGGTGCCGTGGGAAAGCCACGGTTTCGAAGTGATCGAGGAGTCAACGAACGGGGAGGAAGCGCTCGATCGGTTCGAGGTTCTGAAGCCGGACGTGATTTTCACCGATATTCGCATGCCCGTCATGGACGGACTGACCTTCATTCGCCGCATCCGCGAGCGCGCGCCGACGATCCCGATCTGCATCCTGAGCAGCCATACCGACTTCGAGCTCGTGCAGCAGGGCATCCGGCTCGGCGTATTCGAGTATATGGACAAGCTTCGCCTGTCTCCCGAGGAGATCGGCGACTGTCTGCATCGGCTGCGTCGGGCGGTCGAGGACCGCAGGCAGAACGCCGAGCCGGCGGTACGGCAAGAGGACGCGGACGGCGAAGCGAAGGAGGCCCAGCTTCAGCCGTTGTCCGCGGTGCTGGAGCCGGTCCAATGGGTGACGAAGCAGATGACCGGACAAGATGCGAAAATCCGCTGGACGTGGCATATCGTTCTGGACGCCGGAGCGGAGTCTCAGCTTGATCTCCTGTCGGGCGACATGGCTCCGGGGCCGGTCTCTCCTGGCGCAGTCGCGGAGGGGCGTTTGTTCTTGGACGTGGAAAAAAGAATGCATGCGATCCTCGAACACGGAAGCGAGGAGGAGCGGGAGCTGCCGGCGCGCTGCGTCGAAGCGGGCTTGACTGTGCTGGCTAGCTCGCCGATCGAACTGCCGCGGGAGGCAGAGCGAGGCTTGCGGGAAGCGGAGGAGCTTCAGGAGGACTTGTTCTATGCAGGGGCGGGCAGGCAGCTTGCTTATGCCGGCAAGCGCGCTTTTAATCGCCGCGAGGCCGCGCTCGACACGGCGCTCGAGGAGGAACTCGCTTTTTTGCTCGGCGCGCTGCGCGGCAACGACTTTTTGACTGCGCTCGAGCATGCGATTCGCCAGGCCGACGCGCGCGGCGTGCACCCCAGGCGGCTGGTGCAGGAGCTGTCTTTTTTGCTGGTGAAGCACCTGCCCAAGGAGGTCTGGCATGAAGACAGCATGACCGGCCCCGACTCGTTCATCGGCCGGCTCCAGGCGAGCCGCACGGCCGAGCAGCTCATAGGGGAGACGGCGGCGCTGCTCGTACGTGCGACGGGGGGCAGAACCGGGACCGGCACGAGCAGAGAGGTCGATGCGGCGCTGCGCTTTATACGCGAGCACTATGGGGAGAAGATCACGCTGCGGCGCCTGGCGGAGGCGACACACCTGAACGCCAATTATTTCGCGACGCTGTTCCGCGAGAAGACGGGCGATACGCCGATGTCCTATATTGCGGCCTATCGTATCGAACGCGCCAAGGAGCTGTTGAAGCAGAGCGATCTGTACGTCCAGGATGTCGCAGAGCGGGTAGGCATGCCGAATCTGAGCCACTTCTCGCGGTTGTTCAAGCAGACGACGGGCAAGTCGCCGACCGAGTACCGCAACGGCTTCCTGAACGGTTGAAGCGATCGGCCGTCGCGGCAAGCCCGGCCTGAAGATTAGCACAATGAAATGAATACGAGTCAAACGGTGCGTACAAAACGCTTGCATATGCCGATTCATGTCATTTAACATGACGTGAAAAGGTAGATGTAAGCGTATTTTTGTGGATTGCAGCACAATAAATCTAAAGCTGATCTAACGACTCGACCGCTTGACGTCCCTATAATCAGTTTTATCAACCGATCTATCCAAACAAACGAATGGGGGAAAGACAACATGTCCAAATGGTACAAAGCGTCGGCAGGGCTCGGCCTGGCCGCCGTCGTCCTGGCAGGCTGCGGTTCGAACGGAAACGACAACGCATCGGGAAGCGCCGGCGCGAGCGGGGCGGCGCCTTCCGCCGAGAAGGCTACGATCAAGTTCATGTTCTGGAGCGATTCGGCCTCGCAGAGCATGTACGATGAGCTGAAGGCGAAGTTCGAGGAGGAAAACCCGAATATCAAAGTCGACTTCCTGACGAACGACGCCAATACGTACAACGAAAAGCTGACCGTAACGCTCACCGGCGGCGGCGACGTCGACGCCTTTGCCTTCAAGGATATGCCCTCTTACTACAAGCTGGCCTCGACGGGCCGGATCGCCGAGCTCGACGACGAAGTGAGCGCGAACGCCGACGCATTCAAGTCAGTCAGCCAATACTTCGACAACGTCAAGATCGACGGCAAGCTGTACGGTCTCCCTTTCCGCAACGACGGGTGGGCGGTGTATTACAACAAAAATCTGTTCGATGCGGCTGGCGTGCCTTACCCGGACGACGATCTGACCTGGGACGAGTACTTCGAGCTCGCGAAAAAAATGACCAAGGGCGAAGGTCAGGACAAAATTTGGGGCTCGTTCATGCCGAACTGGGCGCAAACGTGGTACGCCGCAGGCGTGCAGCAGGGCGCTTCGCTGTATGCCGACGATCTGTCGCCGTTCCTCAAGGGCCTCGAGGACCGCAAGGCGCTCACGGATTCCGGCGCACAGGCGAGCATCGCCGAGAACACCGCTACCAACGCGCACTACCGTACCGCCTTTTTGACAGGCAAGGTCGCGATGGTATACACCGGCACATGGTTCCCCGGCATGCTCGAGCAGGACAAGAAGGACGGCAAGCTGAACTTCGAATGGGGCATGACGTACTCGCCGCATCCGGAAGGCGTCGCCAACAAGACGAGCCTGTCCGCGGTCGTCGTCAGCGGCGTGAACAAAAACGCCAAGCATCAGGCGGAAGCGATCAAGTGGATCGGCTTCATCTCGAGCGAGGAAGGCCAGCAGATCGTCGCCAAGTACCAGACGCCCGCCTCGAATGCGGATACCGTCCGGGAAGTGTTCAAGCAGAACTTCACCAACGACTCGGTCAACCTCGACGCGATCTTTAATCTGATCCCGGTGCCGGAGCGCGAAGTCCGCGCGGGCATCTCGCAGATGGACATCATTCTCGACGAAGAGGGCTCCCGCGCGCTGCTCGGCGAGATCACGCCGCAGCAGGCGATCGACAACATCAAGAGCAGGCGCGACAAAGAAATAACGGAATAAGCAAGGAGTGGGTCCAGTGAACGCCAAAACTTTGCAAGCGACCGCGACCCGCGCGGATTCGGCGACGAAGCCGAAGCGGGCGATCAGGCGGTTCCTGACGCCCGAAGCCCGCACGGCCTATCTGTTCATCCTGCCCAACCTGATCGGGTTCGCCGTGTTCATAGCAATTCCCGGGCTGATGGCCTTCGTGCTCGGCTTCATGAAGTGGGACGGCTACAACCCGATGCAGTGGAACGGCATTCGCAACTATACCCGGCTGCTGCAGGACAGCAACTTCAGAATCTCGCTCAGCAACACGCTCGTCTACACGTTCGCCTCGTGCGCGCTGGTCGTCGTCGCCTCGATGCTTCTGGCGATTCTGGTCAACGGCAAGCTGAAGGGCAAGGCCTTTTTCCGGGCCGCCCTCTTCTTCCCGCATATCACGTCGTTCGTAGCGATCGCGGTCGTCTGGCAGGCGATCATGAATCCGTCGCAGGGGCCGTTGAACATGTTTCTCAAAACCTTCACGGACCACCCGCCCGGCTGGCTGACGAGCTCGGACTGGGCGCTGTTCAGCTTGATTCTGATCACGGTCTGGAAGATGGCGGGCTATTACATGCTGTTGTTTCTGGCGGGCCTTCAGGGCATCTCCTCGGAGTATTACGAGGCGGCGCGGATCGACGGCGCGGGCGCTTTCCGGCAGTTCCGCAGCGTCACGCTGCCGATGCTGTCTCCGGTCACCTTTTTCGTCATCATCACCTGCATCATTAGCCTGTTCAAGTCGTTCGATCTCGTCTACATCATGACCGGCGGCGGACCGGGACGTTCGACCAAGATGCTCGTCTACGATATTTACGCCATGTCGTTCCGCAACGGCGAATTCGGGTACGCCTCGGCCGAAGCGATCGTGCTCTTCCTGATCGTCATGCTCATCACGTACTTGCAGTTTAAGGGGGAGAAACGATGGGTTCACTACTGAGTCGCGGCGCAGCGAGAACGCCGACCTACGTCGTCGTGCTGATCCTGTCGGTCGTCATGATCTTCCCCTTCGTCTGGATGGTCTCCGCGTCGTTCAAGCCCCAGGAGGATGTGTTCGCGTATCCGATCCAGTGGATTCCCAAAGTGTTCAAGCCGGGGAATTACGCGGAGCTGTGGACGACGATTCCATTCCCGCTGTACTACTTCAATTCGATCAAGGTGTCGGTCGCGGTCACGCTGGGACAGCTGATCACCTGCTCGCTCGCCGGATACGCTTTTGCGCGTCTGGCCTTCCCGGGCAAAAACAAACTGTTCATCATCTACCTGGCGGCGTTCATGATTCCTTACCAGGTCATTATGATCCCGCAGTACATGGTCGTCCGGTCGCTCGGGCTCGTCGATTCGCACTGGTCCTTGATCTTGCTGGAAAGCTTCAGCGCCTACGGCGTGTTCCTGATGCGCCAGTTTTTCACCGGAATCTCGATGGAGCTGTCCGAGGCGGCGCGCATCGACGGCAGCTCGGAGTTCGGCATTTTCGCACGCATCATCCTGCCGCTGGCCAAGCCGGGACTGGCGACGCTCGGCATCTTCGTATTCGCTTCGGTGTGGAACGACTTCCAGGCGCCGCTGATCTACCTGTTCAGCGACAAGCTGAAGACGCTGCCGCTCGGCCTGGCTTCCCTTAACGGCGAATTTACGTCAGAGACGCAGCTCATTATGGCGGGCGCGGTGCTGTCGCTCATTCCCGTCGTCGCCGTGTTTTTGTTCCTGCAGCGGTATTTCATCTCCGGTCTGACCGTCGGCGCGGTGAAGGGATAATCGGCTAACGACGATCCGCCAATCAGGTTGACGCAATCAAGGGGGAATCTTTCTGATGAAAGCCTTTTGCCGTGCAATCGTATTATGCGCTTTACTGCTCGAGCTCGTGGCTCCCGCTGCCGGCGGCGTTCGCGCGGTCCATGCGACCGGCGCGGAATATGTGAAAATCAACTATGACGAAGCCTCCGTTCCGAAGAGCGTGTACATGTACGCCGGCACGACCTATACCGGCGCGGTCGGTACCTGGAACATCTCCAACACGCAGACGGATACGGATTACGTGGCGGCCGAGCAGGGACCGGGCAGGGATGCGGGCGATTACAGCCTGCACTTCGTCTCGTCCGCCAAAAACGTCCAGACGGCGCGCAACAACCTAGGCGGCACGACCGGACTGACCGGCAAGCTGGAGCTCGATGCCTCGCTGCGCGTGAGCGGTACGAGCGCCAGGCGGGACATCCAGCTCCGCAGCCTGAACGGTGGGTCGACTTCCGCGACGACCAACGCGAATGTCGTCTCGTTTGCCGATAACGGCTCGATTAACGGCGCGGACGGCCAGCCGCTCGTCTCCTACGCGGTCGACACGTGGTACGACTTCAAGCTGCTGGTGGACAACGCGAACGGAACCGTCGATTACTTCGTGAACGGAGCGTACCTCGGTCAGCGCACGCTGCCTGCAGGCTGGTCCAACGTTCGGCACCTGTACCTGCTTCAGACGTTCAAGAGCGGACAAGTCAACCACCTGTTCGTCGACAACGTTCTGCTGAAGGATGATGTGCCGGTCTCCGGCGTATCGGTGCCGGTCCAGTCGCTGGATCTGCCCGTCGGGGAGAGCGCCGCGCTTGTCGCCGCCGCATTGCCGGCCGACGCGTCCGATGCCCGGCTCATTTGGAGCAGCAGCGATCCTGACGTCGCAGCCGTAGCGGACGGCCGCGTAACCGGCGTCGCCGCGGGGCAGGCGGAGCTGACCGTCGTTGCAGCGGACGGCGGCTTCAAGCAGACGGTGACCGTCAACGTGAAGCCGCATATCGCGGTGCAGTCCGTGAAGCTGCCGGCGACGCTGACGCTGGCCGAGACGGCGTCGCAGGTCATCGAGCCGGTCTTCGCGCCGGTCGATACGACGGAAAAAGCGCTGACCTGGAGCTCCGACGCGCCTGGCGTTGCTGCGGTCGACGCTGCCGGCAACGTGACTGCCGTATCGGCGGGAACGGCGCATGTGACGGCGACGTCCGTCTCGAATCCGTCGCTGTCCGGCACGACGGAGGTGACCGTCACCGCCGAGGTCAAGGTAGACGGCATCGAGATCCTTCCGCATCCGGCCGAACTGATGCTGGACGATACGCTGCAGCTCGGCGCCCGGGTGCTGCCCGAGGACGCTACCAACCCGGACATAAGCTGGTCGTCCAGCGATCCGTCGGTTCTGACTGTGGACGCCGCCGGCCTGGCGACGGCCAAGTCGGAAGGGTCGGTGACGATCACTGCGGCTGCCACCGGCAAGTCGGCGACGGCCAACATTCGGGTACGCGCACCGGAGCTGTCGGATCCCGAGGCTTACGACAAGCTGCGGATCCGGTGGAGAGAGACGCTGACCGGCAAAAGCACGCTCGATCCGAGCGATCCGACCGTCAAAGGCATACTGGAGGCGAATGCCCAGGCTGCGCGGGATTATTGGTCGGGCATGGCGCTGTCCGGCAGCGGAGGCACGCTCTGGTCCGATCTCCCGGCTTCGCCCACGGACTCGACGTTTATCAACACGCACTACACCAGGCTGAAAGCGATGGCTCTGGCCTACGCCACGCCGGGCACGTCGCTGTACCAGGATGCGCGGTTGGGCGACGATATCGTCGCGGCGCTGGACTGGCTCCAATCGCATCTGTACACGCCGACCGCCGCGCAGTACGGCAACTGGTGGAACTGGCAGATCGGCGTTCCGAACCGGCTGACCGACATTCTGATTCTCATGTACGACGAGCTGACGCCGGCGCAGATCAAGGCAGCCGCGGCGAGCATCGATCGTCATATCGGAGATATCGCGTCCCCTTCGTTCACGCAGACGGGCGCCAACCGATCGGACATCATGCTGATCGAAGTGCGGCTCGGCCTGCTTGAGCACAATTACAAGCGCCTTATGCAGGCGCGGGACGGCATGACGCCGCTTTTCGAATACGTGACATCCGGCGACGGCTTCTACGAAGACGGCTCCTACGTGCAGCACACCACGATCGCCTATACCGGCAGCTACGGCGAGGTGCTGATTCAGGGACTGGGCAACTTGATGCTGCTGCTTAACGGCAGCGACTGGCAGCCCGTGGCGCCCGAAGCCGGCCGCATCTACGAGTGGATCGACAAGGGCTTCGCGCCGATCCTGTACAAGGGGCAAGCGATCGATATGACGCGGGGCAGAGCGATCGTGCGTCCGGCCGGCGACGCCTACTACTCGGCGCGCAATATTCTGACCGGTATCGCTCGCATCGCGCAGACGGCTCCGGCCTCGCAGGCCGAAGCGCTCAAGGCGCTGGTCAAAGGCGAGTTCGCATACCAGCTGCAGCGGGGCGTGTCGTACTATCGTCTGCCGCTGGATCTGGCCGACACCGTCAAGGACTGGATGAACGACGTTTCGATCCCGGCGGCAGAGGAGCTGCCGGCCCATTACGAGCTGAACGGGATGGCGAGAAGCATTCACCAAGGATCGGACTATTTGTTCGGGGTCAGCAAGAGCTCCAAGCGAATCGCCACCTATGAGCTGACGAACGGGGAAAATCCGAAGGGCTGGTACACCGGCGACGGCATGACGTATTTGTACAACAGCGACCTGTCCCAATACGCGGACAGCTTCTGGGCGACCGTCGATTGGAAGCGCCTGCCCGGAACGACGGTCGCGGTTCGCGACAGACAGGCCGCCGACTATCAGAACGGCGACGGCGAGACGACGCCCGCCAATTCGTGGGCCGGCGGCGCGACGCTGGGCAGCTATGGCGTCACCGGCATGAATCTGATGCAGACGGGCACTTCGCTGAACGCGTACAAGTCGTGGTTCGCCTTCGACGACGAGATCGTGGCGCTTGGAGCCGGTATCTCAAGCGGCGATTCGCTTCCTGTAGAGACGATCGTCGAGCAGCGGAAGCTGAAGAGCGACAACGCCAACGCGTTCAGCGTGGACGGCGAGTCGATGGAAGGTACTTTTGCCGATCGGATTGTGGCGAACGCCCGATGGGCGCACCTGGACGGCAACGCGGGCGAAGGCTCGGACATCGGCTATGTGTTCCCCGACGGCGGGCCGCTGATCGTGTCGCGTCAGTTGCAGGAGGGACGTTGGTCGGACATCGCGCTCGCTAATCCGCCGTCCGCGACCGTACCGTCCCAGCTGCTGTCCGACTACTATCTCACGATGCGCTTGACTCACGGCACGACCCCGTCGGACGAAACGTATCAGTACGTGTTGCTGCCCGGCGCGACCGAAGCGAGAACGGCGTCGTATGCCGGCTCGCCGGACGTAAGCATCGTCGCCAACACGGCGTCCGTGCAGGCGGTGCGTGAAGATAGCTTGCACGCGACGGGCTTCAGCTTCTGGCGGGATGAGATCGCGTCGGCCGGAGGGCTGACGTCCGACCGCAAGGCATCCGTCATGCTCCGCGAGGATGAAGCTGACGGTACTGTCGAATTGGCCGTCGCCGACCCGACGCTGGAGAATGCAGGCTACATTCAGCTTGAACTGGACCGCAGTGCGGCCGGGCTGATTGCCAAGGACGATCGGATCGAGGTGCTGCAACTGTCTCCGACGGTGAAGCTGAAGGCGAACGTGAAGGATACGCTCGGCAGGTCGTTGACGATCGCGCTGCGGCTGGAAGGCGCGGATCCCGAACAACCGGGAGAGCCGGGAGAGCAGACACCGAAGCCGTCGCAAGAACCGACGCCGACACCGTCGCCGGTTACGCCGCAAGGCCCGACGCCGACGCCATCGGTAGAACCGACGAATGCGCCCGGGAATGCGCTTTTCCGATCCGGAGCCAAGATCGCTCAGGCCTTCGAGGCGCGAATTGCCGAAGCCGGCGAAAACCCCTCGCAGGCGAAGACGCCTGACGATGCGCTCGGACACTGGGCGGAAAAAACGATCGACACTTTCTTAAAGCTTCAAGTTCTGAAAGGCTACGCGGACGGGACCGCGAAGCCGAATCGGCCGATAAGTCGCGCCGAGTTCGTAGCGGTGCTGGACCGCCTGATCGACGTGGAGAGCACGCGGGCAGCCGAGCTCCGGGACATCGGCGGCCACTGGGCGCACCGGGCGATCGAGAAGTTCGCCGCTGCCGGTATTGTCGGCGGCTACGGCGACGGCACGTTCCGTCCCGATCGTACGATCTCTCGCGAGGAGATGATCGTGCTCCTCTCGCGGATTATCAACCTCGAAGCCGCAGCGCAAACGGCCAGTGGCGGCTCGACCGGCGAATTTTCAGATATCGGGCATACTTACGCCGCGGACGCCATTAGAGATGCAGCCAGGGCAGGCATTGTCGACGGACGAGGCGAGGGCAGGTTCGATCCGTCGGGGAACGCGACACGGGCTGAAGCGATGACGGTGCTTCTCAACATGCTGAATCTGAGTCCGGACATACAGAGGCTGCTGGCAACGCTATAATTGCCTGACGATCGGTGCATGCCGGCGCTCTCGACAAGAGCGGACGTTCTTTCCCAGCGGGGAGGAGCGTCCGCTTCTTTGTTTTGTGCCAGGTACTGCCGATAAAAAGAAAAGAGTCGTAAATGAGGAGACATGGATGATGAAAAGAAGTTGGTTGTGGTTGATCTGCGCCTTCCTGGCGCTCGCAGGCGTCTCGGCGCCGCAGCATGGGGCCGGGGCAGCGGCAGTGCCTCCGTCTGCCAAAAGCTTGATCTATGTGGATGCCCAGGGCGTGTCCTATATAACGCTTCGCACGCTGGACGGATTCGACGGCGGGCGGCTTGCTTCGGCGGACGGTGGTCGTTCCTTCGCGCTATACCGGGGCGACGCCGAATTGGCACTCTCGATCGGCAGCAAGACCGCCGCGTTGAACGGGAAAGCCTCAGCGCTGAAGGCTGTGCCGTTCATCAAAGGAGGCAGTGTCTTCGTGCCGCTGTCCGCGCTGATATCGGCGTTCGGCTGGACGCTGTATTGGGAGCGAGACGTCGACGCGGCGCAGCTGCAGGGGCTATCCGGCGAGACCCTGCGGCTGCCCGTCGCCAGAGGAAAGCATCCTGTTGAGTTGGCGCCGGTCGTTCAATCGTCTCAGCGCTTCAAGGTCGGCGGCAAAACCTTTTCCGCCCAAGTCGTCTCCATCGCGCTGCTGCATCCGTCCGTTCGCCTCGATACGGTGCTCGCCGGGGACAAGATCGGGAAGGTCGAAGAGCTGGGCAGCATGGCGAAACGAGCGAAGGCGCGGGTTGCGATCAACGGCACCTTTTTCGACGCCTATACCGACAGCGACTACAAGGTGCCGTACGGATACATCGCGGGCGGCGGCAAGCTGAAGAAAAACAGCTCGGGCGACAAGCGCGCGACGTTCCTGTACGACGCCGATCAGCTGGCAGAGATCGTACCGGGTCTCTCGTTCATGGAACGCTTTAACCAAGGCACCGTAGAGGGCGCTTTGCAAGCGGGTCCGCAGCTCGTCGCGAACGGCAAAGTCGCGCTCGATATCGCCGGCGAAGGCTTCAAGGATCCGAAAATTTTAACGAACGGCGGCGCCCGCAGCGCGCTTGGGATTACCAGGGACCATCGGCTAATCCTGCTCACGACGGGCGGCGCCACGATACCGCAGCTGGCGGAGATCATGAAGCAGGCCGGCGCGTGGCAGGCGATGAACTTGGACGGCGGCGCTTCGAGCGGGCTGTGGGTGGACGGCAAATATGTAACGAAGCCGGGGCGCCTGCTGAGCAATGCGCTTGTGGTGCGAGTCGGCTGAATGCAAAAGCAGGCATGATTGTCCTGGGTCGGGACGAACATGCCTGCTTTATTTTGCCGCCAGGCTTTGGTGAACGGCGTGCGGCGTGGCAACGCGTGCCGCTATTACACCGGCGTGCCGCCGGTTTGTGGGCCTTAGCGGCAGTGCGTGCCGCTACTATACCGGCGTGCCGCCGGTTTGTGGGCCTTAGCGGCAGCGCGTGCCGCTATTACACCAGCGTGCCGCCGGTTTGTCGGCCTTAGCGGCAGCGTGTGCCGGTATTACACCAGCGTGCCGCCGGTTTGACGGCCTTAGCGGCAACGCGTGCCGCTATTACACCAGCGTGCCGCCGGTTTGTGGGCCTTAGCGGCAGCGCGTGCCGCTATTACACCAGCGTGCCGCCGGTTTGTTGGCTTAGCGGCAGCGTGTGCCGCTAAGGCCACATGGGAAAAGTAGAAATTAAGCCGCCGCCTTCGCTCGCGGCTTCGGCACGCCCGCCGGGCTGGGCACGGCGATGCGGAAGATGGTGAGCGCGACGATCAAGCCGGCGGTCGCGATATAGGTCCATTTCATCCAGGACTCGCTCGAATCGGTGCCGAGGAGCAGTCCGTGAACGAGGCCCATGAAGAAGCCCGGAAATGCGAGAAAGTGGATGGTGCGCCAGGTCTTCTTGCCGAGCCGCTTCATCATGTCCGAAGAAGCGAGCAGAAGGACCGCGATGTAAAAGCTCAGCGTGCCGATTCCCGTAAGATAAGGGTGGGTGTGGGCGGCGAACGGGACGAGCAGCTCAAGCGGGCTGTAGCCAACGTACTTGTCGAACAAGAGCACAGACCCGTGCAGGGCGCCGAACAAGAAGCCGAACCAGCCGGCGGATTGATGGATGAAGAGCACGGTTGCGCGGGTTTTCGGCGCGAACAGCTTGAGACTCGTCAGTATGCCGGCGGCCGTCGAGACGAACAGCAGCAGGTAACAGGTAATGCCGGCCGCGCGGGTTGTCGTCCACACGGTCAGCCAGTCAGCCAATCCGTTCATAGCTAGCACGCTCCTCTATCACATACGTTTCCAGATCCCCGGCGTAAACAAGCGTCCCGTCGTTCCGAACGCCGACCATCGCGCAGCGGGGGTTCGCCCGCTCCAGCCAGGCGGGGCCTTTGTCCGAGCCGAGCAGCAGTACGCATTTCGCGTATACTTCGGCCATGACCGCATCCGGCGCGATGATCGTGACCTGCGCCAGATCGGTGCTCGCCGATCGGCCGGTGCGCGGATCGACAATGTGATGACGCACATGTCCGTCCCGGTCCTTCCAGCGCCGCTTGACCGCGCTGCTGGTAGCGATGCCCGCGCCTCTGCGAAGCGTCAGGCCGGTCGCGTCCTGCTCGGGACGCCAAGGATCCGCGACGCCGATCCGCCATCCGTCGGGCGGGCAACCCCAGAGAACGAGGTCGCCTCCCGCGCCGATGCCGCCGGTGCGCACGCCGTCCTGACGGGCGAGCTTCGCCAAATGCCGGGCCGTCCAGCCCTTGGCGATGCCGCCAAGATCGGCTGCTGCGTCCGGCCGGAGCCGGATCGCGCGGCTGCCCGGTTCCAGCTCGGCAGCAGGAGCGAAGCCCGAGTTCGGCAGCGATGCGCCGCTCTCGCCCGAGTTCACGCCCGCGACTGCGCTCACACCTACGCCCGCGACTGCGCTCACACCTACGCCCGAGTTCACGCCCGCGACTGCGCTCACACCTACGCCCAAGTTCACGCCCGCGACTGCGCTCACACCTACGCCCGAGTTCACGCCCGCGACTGCGCTCACACCTACGCCCCAATTCACGCCCGCGACTGCGCTCACACCTACGCCCGAATCTACGCCCGCAACTGCACTCACACCTACGCCCGTAGCCACGCCCGCAACTACATTCGTACCTACGCCTGAATCCGCACAACCATCAGCCTCCAAGCTTGGGCCAGCAGCGTCGTCTGCCTTGCCTGCTTCCTCTTCCGCGCCCTTCAGCCGCTCAAAGCTCATGTCATACCCGAGCCGCTCCATCTCCTTGCCCAGATAAGGGCTGAACAGCCCACCGGTCTCGCGATAATAACGATCCGCTTCGGCGAGTACCTGATAGAGCAGCGGCGTTGCCAGGAACGGCCGGCCTTCCGCACGGTTCAGCCGCGACAGCTCGCTGTCCATGAGGAAGCGGCTCAACTGCGCTTCCGCGAACGCGAACCAGTTTCTCGCTTGCGCGCGCCAGCGGACCGGCAAGCCCTGCGTGACGATCGTCGTATTCATGGCCCGGAATTGATCGTTTTCCATACGCGCCGCCTCCTGAAACTTAATGATTGTTAAGACGCATGCGTTCTCATGCCGCCTTGATTGCCTGAGGGAATCTGGTCGTTCGTGCCGCTGCCCGATTCCGAATTGCCGAATCGGCCTCCGCCGCGGCGTCCGAAGCCGCCCGTCTGTCCGTCATCCGTCTGACTTTGCCACTGGTCGGTCACCTGGTCGTCTCCTTGCGCAATCGAACTGTTCGACGTTTCGGCGGGCGTGCTCGAGGCCGTCTCGCCTTTGGCCGACACCAGCCCGACAAACCCTGTAAATAAAGCGACACCCGACAGTCCGACGATCCACTTGATCCACTTTTGCTGGGCCATAAACGCCCTCCTCTTTTATCGTAGCCATTAAACTTGATCGATGATGTAACCCATTATGCGCCGTCAACCTTAAACGCCATTTAAGCCCGCCTGAAAGTTGGCTGAATGAGAGTGAGTGCTGCTGAGAGGGAGAGCCGCGGAGGCGGACGGCAGATCGCTTCGCAACGCGCGCGGCATCTATTACAATAGAAGAATCACGAGCGAACGGGTGAAAACGGATATGACGGACGCAATGTACCGATGGGCGCCGCTTGGCGTAGAGGAGATTCGACGGTTGTTCGCGGATTGGCGGGGGGCTTGGGGGATCGCGGGAGGATGGGCGCTGGACCTGCATCTTGGCCGGCAGACCCGGCCGCATGACGATATCGACGTGCTGCTCCCGCTTGCGGAATATGCTTCAATCTATGCCTGGCTGGCCGCGGATTGGGAGCTTCACTTGGCGGAAAACGGACGGCTGACTCTGCTTGGCGCCGAGGATCGGCTGACGGAGGAGACCGACATTTGGGTCAGACGCGACGCGCAATCGCCTTGGGCGTTCCAGCTCATGCTGATCGATGTCGTAGACGGCATGTGGACGTATCGCAGATCGCGGTCCGTTCGCCGTCCGGCGGCCGAGCTGTTTTTGCGGACGGAGAGGGGGATTCCTTATCTTCGCCCCGAGATTCAGTTGTTGTATAAGGGCGGCAGCGCGTCGATCCGGGAGAAGGATCGGCTGGATCTGGACACTGTGCGGCCGCAATTGACTGCAGCGGAGCGCGCTTGGCTGCGCGATGCGCTGGGCACGCAGTTCCCGCAGGGCCATGATTGGCTGGGTCTGTTGGATGGACAAGGGACGACCCGGCCCTACCTGAAGCTGATCCAGCGGTCCGGCGAGGCGGAGGGCGTCTCGTTCGAGACGATAACGCCCGACCTGACTTACCGCGCGCGAAGGGGAGAGGCGAGCTTCCTGATGACGGATGCGGAGCTCGGCCTTAACCCAAGCTCGGCATCGGCGCTCGCGGTGAGCAAATCCGCCGCTTCGGATGCGCTGCGTGCGGCCGGCGTGCCCTGTGTCGCGCATATCTATCTGCCGCATCCGGGCCACCGTTTCCGCGGCGGAGAGGACGCGTACATGCGCGCCGAAGCCGCGTTCGCGCGGTTCGGCGGCGACGCGGTCGTCAAGCCGGACGACGGAGCGCAGGGCCGACACGTCTACCGGGTTCGCAATAAGGACGAGCTGCGGGAGGCGCTTCGCGCCGTCTTTGCGATCGAGCGGCATGCGGCAGTATCGCCCTATCGCGAGGCGGAGCTTGAGTACCGGATCGTCGTGCTGTCCGGGGAAGCGCGCGTATGGGTGGGCAAGCGACGCAACGGTTCATGGAAGCACAACCTGGCGGAGGGCGCCAGTTCCGTCGAGGTGCCTGCCAACGTTCGCATGCGGCTGTCGCCGCTCGCCGTCAAGGCTGCCGCGGCGCTGGACATGGTGTTCTGCTCAGTCGACATTCTCGACAGCGCGCTGCATGGGCCGCTGGTCATCGAGATCAATCACAAGGTGATGCTCGGCGACCATTACAGGCAGCATCCCGATAGCGAAGGGGAGCTGTATGCGCTGTACAGAGACGCGATCTCCCTGCGGTTCGAACGCACCTGAATGCGGCATGCGCACATTCGAACGCTGCCGCTTGCTTGCGAAAAAGGTCGCCTGCCGGCCGGTGAATATCACCGGACGGGCAGGCGACCTTTTTCAGCTTTTTGCAGTGGGAAGTCAGATGTTATTGGAAGCTTCTGTTCATGCCGTTGATCGACGAGAATGGCTGTTGTTGCTGCTGCGGGAACGAATTGAAGCCGCCGAACTGCGAATGGGACGGCTGAGATTGAATCGCTTGCTGCGACAATTGCATGTTGACCGTCTGCTCCAGCTGGCGACAGATCTGGCTGACTTGCTGCAGCTGTTGAATCGCCGTCTGGTGTCCGTGCAGCGTTTGCTGGATGATTTGGGCGGCCTTATGCTCGCGTTGCGCCAGCTCTTCGAGGCGCGAAGCGTTTTGCTGCTCCTGCTGCTGCAGTTGTTGATACATTTGGCTCGCTTGTTGGGTTTGGCTCACGAGCTGCTGAATCAGGTGCTCGCATTGATTGATTTGGCTGGATGTCTTCGGATTTCCGGATTATGCACGAAAAGGAGAAAAGGCACCTCCCGTAAATGCATCTATATACCCTTTTCCCTAACGAAACGTTTCCTTTTAAAGCCAACATACTAACTATAATTTACCGAAATTTGACTATCACTTTACATTCCGTGCCTAGATGCGCAGCGCTTCCAGCGCGTAAGGTTACCTAATGACTGGCGACTTTTTCATTGGGAGGGAATGGAAGTGAAGAGAAAACCCGCGCGGACAAGCCGCCTGCTGGCGGCTGTCTTGCTGTGGACTTCGGTATTTTCCGGAGGCTATTATCTGGTGCAAGCGGCAGGAAGCGACGGTACGACGGGAGCTCCGGAAGCCGTAACGACGGTCGCTTCGGAGACGGGCGCTAATCTGATTGGAGCGACGCAGGCTGCAGGGGGGGCCCAAGGTCTGCTTGGCGAGTACTTTTCCGGCACGAGCAGCTTCGACTTCGGCGACTATAAGGGCACGACGATCGATTCGCAGATTAACTTTACGAATCTCGATCCCATCTTGCAGACCTATACGGGCAAGCAGGACAACGCCAACGTGCGTTGGACAGGCCAGCTCGCAGTGCCGCAGACGGGCGATTATACGTTTTACATGATGGGCGACAACGGATTTAGACTATGGATCGACGACCAGCCGGTCATCGATCACTGGGTGAACGATTGGGACAAGGAGCAGACGAGCGCGCCGATCTCTCTCCAGGGCGGAACGAAGCACAAGATCAAGATCGAGTACTTCGAAGACTTCGGCGGCTCGAACCTTTACCTCAGGTGGTCCACGGCGACGATAGCCAAGGAGATCGTGCCGGCATCGGCATTCTATATCCCTGAAGGGTACGCAGGACCGGTGTCGGGCTTTATTTCGGCGGACGGCTTAAGCGTCACGATGGCTACGTATGCGGACTTAAACGCGCCGCCGGCAGAGCTGCAGACGCATCTGACCATAACGGCTGACGACCAGCCGCTCCAGCTCCTCGCTGCAGGCGCCGGAGCGTCGGCGACGTCCCTGACGCTTAACCTGGGAACGGCCGTGAAGCCAGGCCAGCGTGTCAACGTCTCCTACGACGGACAAGCGGGACTGCAGCTGTCGGACGGCACGCCGGTAGCGTCCTTCCGCTTTACGCCTTCCAACAACTCGGAAGCGATCAGCTACGAGCCGATCGCGATCGCGATGTCGCTGTACGGCAGCGCCAAGACGAACCGCTCGTTCGCCTGGTACACGCCGTACGACAAGCCGAATGCGGCGCCGGCCAACATTTTGGACAGCATCGTCGAGGTCGTCCCTGCGGGCAAGGCGTTCGACTCGCAGGACGCGAAGCGTTACGCAGGCAAACCCGAGGAGACGCGGGTGCTGACGAACCTCAAGATTACGAACTCCACCACCGGCTCATTCATCAGCCATAAGGTGCTGGTCGACGGCCTGACGCCCGGCACGGCGTATCAATACCGGGTAGGCAACGACGGCCATTGGAGCCAGGTCGGCAGCTTTACGACAGAGGGCAACGACGACCACAATTACGAATTTCTCTATATGACCGATTCCCAGGGCGCCAACACGAACGATTACGAGGTGTGGGCGAAAACGCTGGGCAATGCGCTGGACGATTATCCGAACGCCAAGTTCATGGTCATGACCGGCGACCAGGTGGATGCGGGCGCGCTGGAGTCGCAGTGGCTGGATTACTTCGGCAAGCCGCAGAAGCTGCTCATGAACCTGCCGCTGATGGCCGCGGTCGGCAACCACGAAGGGCCTTATAACGACAATTACTATTACCACCTCAACTATCCGAACAACTCGATCGAGAAGCCGTTGCCGCCGGGCAGCGTATACGCGTTCGATTATGGCGACGCTCATATCATGGTGCTCAATACGATGGATATCGGTTGGGACGACAATCAAAAGGAATCGTTCAGACAACAGGTCGAGTGGCTAAAAAGAGAGGTTGCGCAGACGGACAAAAAGTGGAAGGTCGTCGCGTTCCATAAGGCGATCTACTCGCTCGGCAACCACGCCGTCGACAGCGATATCCTGGCCCTGCGCGAAACGCTCTATCCGGCGTTCGACGAGCTCGGCATCGACGTCGTGCTGCAGGGACACGACCATACGTTCATGCGTTCTTATCAGATGTACAACAACAAGCCGGTCGCCAGCATCCAAAAGGACGAGGACGGCAATCCGCTCAATCCGGACGGCACGCTGTATATGATCAACAACTCGGCCGGGACTAAGTATTACGACCTCAAGAACGGCGTGGATCGTTATTACGCCGCCGTCTACGAGCAGCCGTACGAGCCGATCTACTCGGGCATCCGGATGACGGAAGACAGCTTCACGATCGATTCGTACAAGTCCGGGCAGGACAAGCCGTTCGATACGTACACGATCGTCCGAAAGGACGGCAAGCCATCCGCGGTTGAGGAACTGAAGGCCGCCCCGGCGGGAACTGGCAAGACGAAGCTTTCCTGGCGCATGCCTGCGTCCAACACGGACGACGCGGTTCGCGGTTTCCGTATCTACGAAGCGACGGGCAAGCTCGGCGCCAACTGGAGCGTATACATGCCGGTTGCCGCAGGGCAGACCGACTACAGCTATACGGTAGAAGGAACGAGCGCGTCCAAGGGCTATAAGTTTGCGGTGCGCGCGGTAGACAAGCGGGACAACTCGGATCCGGCTTTCGCGAGCACGGTGGGCCTCTCTCCGGCGGCGCCGACCGCGCCGAAGGTCGACGACGGACGCAACACGTTCGGCTGGACGAATGTGCAGGGCTACGACAAGGTGTCCGACTATGAATTCAGCGTCGACGGCGGCGATTCTTGGCAGCCGGCTACAGTCAACCCGCAGCCGATCGGCGATATGGATTATGCGCCAGGCAAAGTACAGGTGCGCGTAGCGGCAGATGAAACGGTTGGCACCGCAGCAGGCGAGCCGCTGCTCTCCGATGCGCCGTTTACGGTCAACGGCAAGCTTGATACGTATCAGATCGCAGGCGAGCTGAAGCGCGGAGACAAGCTCCAGGCCAACGTTACGGTAGAGCGGCTGGAAACGTACGACGGCGATGCCTATGTCGTGTTCCAGCTGCTTAAGGGAGAAACGCCGCAACTGATCAACGCCGTGCCGCTCAAGAAAGACAAGCTCAGCATCGCGCAATTCTTCGATGTGAGCGGCGCGGAGTACAGCGTGAAGGTGCTCGTGCTTGATCAGTTCGACAACAATGCGAGCCTGCCTGAGCAGCTAGCGAGAGCGAAGGTGCTTCAGTGACGGAGAGAAGGAGAGGAATGAACGCGGTGAGAAAATACGTGGCGGCCGTTATGTTATGGATACTCGCGCTCTCGCCGGCAGCCGGCTATGCAGCCGCTTCCTTCGAGCTTGCCGTAAGCGCGAAGGAGGTGCTGCGCGGCGGCACGATCACGCTGTCCGGCACGGGCGCCGGCAACGACGCGCAGGTCGCGGTGAAAATCGTGAGCCCTGCCCGGACGACCTTCTACGTCGACGTGCTGACGGCAACGCACGGCAGCTACGCCAAGACGCTGACGATCCCGTCCGACCCGGCCTTGGCGCCGTACGGCACCTACACGGTGATCGCCGGATCCGGCTCGGCGTCGGCTCAGAAAACGTTCGCTGTCGTCGAAAAGCTCGGCAGCGGCAACGAAAACCCGGGCAATGAGAACCCGGGCAACGAGAACCCGGGCAACAACAATCCGGGCAACAGTAACCCGGGCACGACGCCGGCGAACGGCTCGCCCATCCCTTCGGGAGCCGGCAAGGCATCCGGCTCGGTCGCGCAGCCGGAGCTCTCGCAGGACGGCCGCTATGTGATCGGTGCCGACACGATGGATGCCGCGATCAAGCAGCCTGGCAGCAGCGTAACCATTGAGCTGCCTGCGGCCGCTCTCAAGAACGGCACGCCGCTTGAGCTGCCCGCAGTCTCGTTCAAGTCGCTCGGCGACAACAACCGGGAGCTGATCTTGTCTGCCGGCGATCTCAAGATCCAGCTGCCCGCCGGCGCGATTCCCGCGTCCGGCGACGCGCAGTCCAAGGTGCGGCTAACGCTGAATACCTCTTTAACCAACGATGCGCAAAGCCAGATCGACCGTTCGATTCGTTCTGACGCGTCCTACAAATCCACAGGCGTCGTCTTGTCGGTGAACATTCAGCTTCTGTCCGGCAGCACGAGCTCTGACATCCACAACCTGGGCAAGCCCGCCACGGTCACGATCAAGCTGACGCCGGAACAGGCGGCGGCCATTTCTGCCCGGACGGCAGGCGTCTATTTCCTGAACGGAGATCAGGCCGAGTATGCGGGCGGCACGGTCGATGGCGGCGTGCTGACCTTTAAGCCGAAGCACTTCTCGACGTATGCCGTGCTTCAGTACGACAAGCGCTTCGCCGATCTGGCGTCGCATTGGTCTGAAACCGCCGTCCGCTCGCTGGCTGCCAAGCATATCGTCACCGGCGTGGACGCGACGCATTACGAGCCGTCGCGGAGCATCACCCGCGCGGAGTTCGCCACGATCCTGATGCGCGCGGTCGATTGGAAGGGCGAAGCGCCGGCGACGGCTGCCGGCACGGCCCAGCCGTTCAAGGACGTCGCAGCCGGCCAGTACTATGCCGAGCCGGTCGCTATGGCATCCGCGCTTGGGATTCTGTCCGGCTACGACGGCGTCTTCCGTCCGAATGACAAGATCACGCGCGAGGAAGCGGCGGTCGCGCTGGTCCGCGCGGCCAAATACTTCAGCCTGAGCGGCGGAAGCGGGGCGAGCGCAGGCAAGACTGCATTTGCCGACCAGGCCGACATCTCCGCCTGGGCAATCGCAGCCGTCGAGCAAGCGTCGACGCAAGGCCTGATGCAAGGCGACGGAAAGCAGTTCAACCCCAAGAGCCCTGTGGTGCGCGCTGAAGCCGCCGCGATGATCGACCGGCTGCTGCCGGTCGCCACGAACTAATCCAAGTGCGGGAGGATCCGAACCCCATGTTAAAAAGGTGGATTGCGGCCGCGATGGCGGCGCTGCTGCTGTACGGCATCTTGTCGTCCGCAGCGCCGGGCGCCGCGCAAGCGGAAGAGACAGCTGCCGACATATATACGAAGACCTGGAACGTTGCTCTTAATTCGACAGCGACGGCTTCCGGTAAGTGCAACGCCAACGAATCGGCGTCCGCTGCCGTCGACGGCAAGCTCACGACCAAGTGGTGCGACAACACCGCGGTCAAAAAAAAGTGGCTGAAGCTCGATCTCGGCAAAACCTACAACATCAACCAGTGGATCGTGAAAAACGCGGCCATCGGCGAATCGGCCAATAGTCCGTTTTGGAATACGAAGGACTATCGCCTTCAGCGCAGCGACGACGGCACGACCTGGGAAGATATCGACGTCGTGCGCAACAACGCGCAGACGCTCGTCGACCGTCAGGTGCCGACGTTCTCCGCCCGGTACGTCCGCGTCTATATCGACCAGGCCGCGTACGACAACAACACGGCGCGCCTCTACGAGATCGAGATCTATGGCGTAGAAGCGGACCAGATTCCCGCGGCTCCTGCCACCGATCTGCTGCCCGTCGATTACGTCGATCCGTTTATCAACACGCTCGGCGACAACGGGCAGACCAATCCGGGGCCGACGATGCCCTTCGGCCTGGCTTCCGTCGGTCCCGACGGCGATGGCGGCGCCTTCAGCGGCTACTATTATCAGGACCGCTTCCTGAAGGGCTTCTCCCAGCTTCGCTTCAGCGGCGTCGGCTGCAGCGGGGCCGGCGGCAACATCCTGATGATGCCGGAGACTCGCTCTTTTACCAAGAACAGCAGCGAATACAAGCAGCAATACGACAAGAGCAGCGAATCCGCTTCTCCGGGCTATTACGGCGTGACGCTGGCGAGCGGCGTCAAAGTCGACCTGACCGCTTCAGACAACGTCGGCTTTCATCGCTATACGTTCCCCGGGACCGATACCGGCTCGGTGCTGGTCGATCTGTCCAACTCCTACGCGGGCATGGTGGACGCCAACCTGAAGGTAGAGGGCTCCAACGAAGTTAGCGGCATGATCCAGTCCAAAAACGTTTGCGGACACGGCTACTACACGATTTATTACTCGATCCAGTTCGATCGCGACTTCGATTCGTATTCGTCCTGGCAGGGAGATTCGGTCGGCGCGGTAGCGTCCCGCACCGGATTCAACAGCGGCGTATGGCTGAACTTCAACACGAAGAACAGTGCGGTCGTTCAGGCGAAGGTCGGTCTGTCGACGATCAGTGTGGAGCAGGCCAAGTACGAGCGGTCGCACGACATTCCGGACTGGGACTTCGAGGCGCAGCATCAGCGCACGCGAAGCGCCTGGAGCGACGTTTTGAACAAGGTCGAGATCAAGGGCGGCGATGAGGAGAACAAGCGGGTGTTCTACACCCAGCTGTACCATTCCTTCCTTCATCCGAAAAACGTCACGAGCTCGAGCGGCACGTTCCGCGCGGGCCGGGACGAGAACACAATCCGCCAGGCTTCCGAGCTGGGCGAGGACTTCGAGTATTACAACGGCTGGTCGACCTGGGACGACTTCCGCAAGTATGCGCTATACTCGGTGCTCGATCCGAAGCGGTACGAGAACATGGTGAAGTCGATGATCGACTTGTACAGCACGAGAGGCTCGTACGTGCAGTGGGGCGACGGATACTGGCCGAGCCCGACCGTGCGCAACGAGTTCAACGGCGCGGTCATTCTGGACGCCTACGCGAAGGGCTTCACCGATTTCGACGCGTATAAGGCGCTCCAGGGCATGGCGGTCGACACGGACAACTACACGATGAGCGACAGCGAGATCTCGGGCAAGCTGGAAAAGGCGTATAGCGCCTACTTCCCGATGAAGCTGGCCGCGATGCTCGGAGACAAGACGAGCTACGAGAAGTATAAGGCGATCGCTTTGTCTTACAAATCGCTGTGGAACGTCAATCAGGTAGACGAGAAAGGCGACAAGCGCGGCTTTTTCACCCCGAACGCCCAGACGGTCGCGAGGACCGACGTCACGGCGGTGGACAAGTACGCTTACCAGGGCAACCTGTGGACGTATCGGTGGTTCGTGCCGCAGGACGTCGGCGGGCTGGCTGACCTGATGGGCGGCAAGCAAGCGATGGCGCAGGATCTGCAGCATTTCTTCGCGATCGACGAATACATGGCGATCAACGAGCCGGATTTGCAGGTTCCCTATTTGTTCAACTACCTGGGGCACCCTTACCTGACCCAGTATTACGCGCGCGAATTCACGACGGAAGTCGTCACGCAAAAGTATCACAACCACGGTCCGTACGCGTATCCGATCCAGTCGCGCGTCTATCGCGACGACCCGGAAGGCTATCTGCCGTCGATGGACGACGATGCGGGCGGCATGTCCTCCTGGTTCGTCTACAGCGCGATGGGTCTGTACCCGGCCAATCCGGGCGATCCGTACTTCCTGATCGGCTCGCCGATTTTCGACGAGATGACGCTGCATCTGGACGGCGGCAAGACGTTCACGATCAAGGCGAACAACGTTTCGAGCGAAAACCGTTTCATTCAATCGGCGAAACTGAACGGCGCCGACTTCGATCAGGCCTGGATCGATTACGATGACATTATGGCCGGCGGCACGATCTCGTTCGAGATGGGCGCGACGCCCAACACAAGCTGGGGCGCTGCCGCAAGCGCGGCTCCGCCGACGGCCGACTACGGCGCGACCGTCGACAATGCGCTGGCCCGCCAGACGCTTGTCCCCGCGGGAGCGGAGTGGAAGTATCTGGACAAGGGTCAGGCGGCTGCAATCGGCTGGACGGGACGCTCGTTCGACGACAGCAGCTGGGCTGCCGGCGCCGCGCCGCTCGGCTACGACAGCAAAAATTATGCAAAAGCGAAGACGAGTTACGGCCCGGATGCCAACAACAAGTATCCGACCACCTATTTCCGCAAGACGTTCGAGGTGGCGGATCCTAAGCAGCTCATCCAGCTGAACGCGAGTCTGATTCGCGACGACGGCGCGATCGTGTACTTGAACGGGCGCGAGATCATTCGTACGAACATGCCGTCGGGCACGGTGAGCTACGGCACGTATGCCAATGCGACCGTCGGCGACGAGCGGGACGTGAACGTGTATACGATCGATCCGTCCTACCTGGTCGCAGGCACGAACGTATTGACCGCCGAAGTCCACCAGGTGAACGCGACCAGCTCGGACATCGCCTTCGATCTCGGACTGGAGGCCATCGTACCGATGGTCAAACCGGCGTCGCCAACCGCGCCGATACAGGACGACACGGCCAATACGTTTGGCTGGACCGTCGTTTCCGGTTTCGAGCAGGCGAAGGATTATGAGTTCAGCATAAACGGCGGACAGAGCTGGAAGCCGGCGACCGCCAATCCGCAGACCGTCGGACCGCTCGCCTACCGTGCCGGCCAGGTGCAGGTGCGGGTCAAAGCCGACGAAACGCGAGGCGTGACCTCGGGCGAAGCCTTGCTCTCCGATGCGGCCTATACGTCGGATATTCAGTGGAACGTCTACGACCTGCAGGCGGACGTCGGACGGGACGGCAATATGGACGTCCGCGTCACGGGTACGCTGAAGGGCGACTATGAAGGCTCCGCCTACGCGGTCATCCAGCTGATGGACGGCAACGACCAGGCCTGGGTGAGCAGCGCCATGCCGGTCGAGGCCGGCGGGTTCGAAGTGTCGCAGATCTTTAACGTCAACGCCGAGAAGTTCAAGGTGAACGTCTATTTGGTCGACGCGTTTGACGGCGACATCTACAATTCCTTGTGGCTCGCCGAACCGGTCGTATCGGAGCCGGAGCCGAAGCCCGCGCCGGGCGAAGATCCGCCCGAGCAGCCGGAGCCGCTGCCCGATCCGCTGCCGATCCCGGTCAAGCCGCCGCTGCCGCCGCTCGATCCGATTCAGCCGGACGAGCCGCCGGTGACGGAGCCGGGTCTCGTGCAGTTCGAGAGCCGGAGCGAATGGAGCACGGCCGTAAATACCTTTAACGGCAATCCGCTCAAGACCGAGGACGGCAACGGCGGCACGGTCGTCGCCAACACGTTCGACGGCGCATGGCTCGCATATACGGATGTCGACCTCGGTACGGAAGGCGCCAATCATATCACTGTCGAGTACGCGGCTCCTACGGCCAAAGTACCGGCCGACTCCAAGCTGGAGGTTCGCCTAGGCAGCGTGGACGGAGAGCTGCTCGGTACTGTGGCCCTGCCGCGGACAGGCACCGAGTGGACGTCGTACAAGACGGCGGACGCGCAGTTCACGAAGACCGTGATCGGCAAGCAAACGCTGTATATCGTCATGCATGGCAGCACGACCAGCGGACTGCCGTATATCGGCAACTTCGATCGCATGACGTTCGCCAACTGGAAGCTTCGCAGCGACTATGCCAAGCTGGAGCTGGAGAAGTACGACGCTTGGTCCGACAGCGTGAACCCCGTCAACGGCGGTCCGCTCAAGACCGAGAACGGCAAGAGCGGCCAGCAAGTCGCCAACACGTTCGACGGCGCTTGGTTGGCTTACAAGCATATGGACTTCGGCACTGAAGGCGTCAATCAGTTCAGCATCGAATACTCGGGCAACAGCACGAGCGTGCCGGCGGATGCCTCGGTGGAAGTACGACTGGATTCCGTCGACGGGACGCTGATCGGCAAGGTCGGCGCACCGCCTACCGCCGCCGCATGGGGGACGTACAAGACCGTGTCCGCCGCGTTGACGCAGACCGTCACGGGCGTACGGGACGTCTACCTCGTGCTCACCGGATCGACGGATACGACTTACAAGTACATCGGCAATTTCGACAACGCGGCGTTTTCGCTTGCGGTGCCGGAGCAGCCGGTACGGACCGACTTTGCCAAGCTTGAGCTGGAGAGCTACGACGCCTGGTCGACTGCGTTGAATCCTTACAACAATTCGCCGCTTGGCACCGAGAACGGCAAGAGCGGCAAGCAGATTAAAAATACGTTTAACGGCGCGTGGCTGGCGTTTAAGCGCATGGACTTCGGCAGCGCCGGCGTCGATCAAGTATCGATCGAGTACAGCGGCAATTCGACGAGCTGTCCGGCTGATGCGGCGGTCGAAGTGAGGCTTGGAGCTCCGGACGGCGAGCTGATCGGCAAAGTTCTGACGCCGCCGACAGCCGGCGCATGGGGGACGTACAAGACGGCAACGGCCAACCTGACGAAGAAGTTGTCCGGCGTGCAGGATGTTTACTTCGTGCTCGTCGGCACGTCAACCGCCACGTTCAAGTATATCGGCAACTTCGACAATGCGGCCTTCGCGCTTAGCGAACCGGATATCAACGTAGAGTTCGAGAGCCGCAGCGAGTGGTCGACGGACAAGAACACGTTTAACAACAATCCGCTCAAAACGGAAGGCAACAACGGCGGCACCACGGTCGGCAACACCTTCACCGGCGCGTGGCTGACCTACAAGGATCTCGAATTCGGTACGCTCGGCAAAAATTACGTCGACATCGTCTATGACGCGCCGACTAATCGGGTGCCTGCAGACGTCGTCGCGGAGATCCGGCTGAACGACAAAAACGGCGAGCTCGTCGGCACGGTCAGCCTGCCGAATACCGGCGGCGGCTGGGGCTCGTACAAGACAGCCGGCGCCGCGCTGAACCGGTCGCTCACCGGCAAACAGACGCTCTGTGTCGTATTCAAGGGCAGCACGACATCCAGCCTGCTGTACATCGGCAATCTGGATCGGATGATCTATTCGAGAAAGGCATAGAGAGTAAAAAGCGCCGTAGCGTTGTCCGAATGGACGCGCTGCGGCACTTTCTATTTGGGCAATAAATCTAAAATAAAGGAAGATTTAAGCAATCGGCTCATAATCTATGCTATGGTTAAAATAAAATTTCGAAATAAAGGCGGTTAAATAGAGTTGAAATACGAGATTTTATACGGCCATTCATTCCCGATCGTAAAGCTTGCGCTGGAGAGCGGAGAATCCGTCAAGGCCGAGATGAACGCGATGGTATCCATGTCCCCTCATATTGATCTGAAAGGTACGGTCGATGGCGGAATTATGCGCGGACTTGGCCGAATGCTGAGCGGCGAGAAATTCTTTTTCCAAGAGCTGACTGCACGCGGCAGGCCCGGAGAAGTGATGCTGGCGCCGAGCTCGATCGGCGACGTGCAGGCGGTGGAACTGGACGGCTCGTACAGCCTCTATGTTCAGAAAGACGGTTTTCTAGCCGGTACCGCGGGCATCGAGGTAACGACCAAGATGCAAAATCTTAGCAGGGGCCTGTTCTCGGGAGAAGGCTTCTTTATCGTCAAGATCAGCGGCAAGGGGACGGTATTCCTGTCTTCCTTCGGCGCGATCCACGCGATCAATCTGGCGCCCGGCGAGGAGATCATTATCGACAACCAGCATCTCGTCGCCTGGCCGGATTATATGGACTATACCGTTCAAAAGGCGGCGAGCGGGTGGCTTAACACCTTTACTTCGGGCGAAGTGGCCGTCTGCCGATTCCGCGGCGAGGGCGTCGTTCTCATCCAGACGCGCAATGCACGCGGCTTTGGCGGCTGGGTGCAGCAGTTTTTGCCGTCTCCGGGGCGTTGATGCGAGCGAGCAGACCAAGTTGAGAGGAGCGATCGACAAATGCAGATACAAAGAGGACAGCGAATTGATCTGACCAATGGCGGAAAGAACGAGGAGATCGAGCTGCAGCTTGAATGGCAGGCTTCGACAGCGGGGCTGGATATTAACGGCTCCGCTTTTTTGCTTAACGCAGACGGCATCTGCGCGCGAGACGAAGACTTTATTTTCTACAATCAGCCGGTCAGCCGGCAGCATGCCGTCCGGCATGCGGCAGAAAATGGCGGAGGTACGCGTGAAAGTCTGCGCATCTCATTTCCGAGGATGCCCGAAGACGTCGTTAAGCTGGCGATCACGTTGACGATTCACGATGCCGGCGGGCAGGGAGGCACCTTCGCCGAAGTCGCGCATGCGGTATGCCGCGTGCGCGCTGCATCGGGTGAGGAACTCGGCACATTCCGCTTCGCGGACAATCTCGGCAAGGAAAATGCGATTGTCGTCGCAGAAATCTACCTGCGCAATGGCGACTGGAAATATAATGCTGTCGGCAGCGGCTTCTTCGGTGGCCTTGGCGCACTCTGCAAGCATTATGGCTTGGAAGTGGCAGAAGAGGCGCAGCAGGAGACCGCGGCGCCGGAGGCGGCCAACTTACAGCAGGAAGCCGAACTGAAGGCTGCAAAAGCGGAGCTGGAGGCAGCGGCCGTGCAGGTGTCTGCGGCAGCGCAAGCATCAACTGAACGGCCCGTCTCTTCTATCGATTTGCGTAAAAAGCTCGTGGCCGTCACTTTGGAAAAGAAAAAGATTTCCCGCGTAAAAGCGAGGGTTGCCCTGGTGCTGGACATATCGGGCTCGATGGTGTCGCTATATCGCAACGGCACCGTACAAGAGGTCGTGGAACGGATATTAGCCGTGGCTTGTCAGTTCGACGACGACGCGAAGCTGGACGTGTGGGTATACGATCATGAATATAGCAGGCTGCCGGCCGCAGATGAGAGCAACTTCAAGAACTATGTGCTGCAGCATGTGTTGAACAACAAAAACATCCACAAGTTCGGGCGCAACAACGAGCCGCCTGTCATGCAGGATGTCATCCGCAAGTACACCGAGGAAGAGCCTTCGGACCTGCCGGTTTACATTTTATTCATTAACGACGGAGGCATGGTGAAGGCCGTTCGCAAAATCATTACGGATTCGGCCGTCCTGCCGATCTTCTGGCAGTTCGTCGGGATCGGCCGGGGTGAGTTCCAGGTGCTGAAGCAGTTGGACACCATGGAGGGGCGAGTCGTCGATAATGCGAATTTTATTCCAGTCGACGACATCGCTTCGGTATCCGACGAATCGCTGTACGACAAGCTGCTGAACGAATTCCCGTCCTGGCTAAAGGAAGCGGCTGAAAAGGGTATTCTTAGGCGCTAAGCGTAGACCCGTTCGCAAGCTGCATTTTCTACTTTCCGATATCCTCCAGCTCTTGCCCGTACAGCCGCTTGGCGTTGCCGATCAGCGTCTGCGTGCCGACGATGAGGATGCAGTCGGGCGGCGGGCCTTCGCGCAGGGCGTCCAGCGCGTCCGCGAGAACCGGGAAGGCGGCGCAGCCGTCCGGGCAATATCGCTTAGCCACCTCCAGCGCGTCCTCCGGAAACGCAAGATGGCTCACGTCCGGCCGCGTCACGAGGATGCGGCTCGATATGGGGGCGAGCGTCTCGATGACGCCCGCATAGTCTTTGTCCTTCGGCACGCCGATCACCGCTGCGACACGCGCATCCTCTCCGAGTCCGAGCGATCCTACGACGCTCGCCAGGTAGGCGGCCGAGTCGCGGTGGATGGCGCCGTCCACGATCGTGAGCGGCTCGCGGCTCACGATCTCGCAGCGGCCCGGCCACTGCAGACCGGCGAAGCACGCGGCGACCGTCGCAGGATCTAGCGCTGCGCCCGCGATATCCTCGCACGCCTGCACCGCAAGCGCCGCGTTGTCGGCCTGGAACGCGCCGAGCAGCGGCAGCGTCAGACCGCGGTACGCCGCCCGTCCGGTGCGGACGTCGAACGACGTACCGCACGCGGACATGGCGATATGCTCGGCGGTAAACGCAACGCCTGCGATTGCAACAAACTCGCTCTTAACTGTCGCAACCTCACGTCCGGTCGACGCATCCATCGAAGCGTAATTCTCGGCACGCTCGTTTTCTTTCGCTGCATTTCCCGTCGCGCGCAGCTCCTGCTTAATCGCGACAAGCGCGTCTTCGCGCTGCGCCCCGATGTATAGCCGCGTGTCCGCCGATTTCGCGATGCCCAGCTTATGCCGCGCGATGTCGCCAAGGCCCGGACCAAGCTCGCGGACATGCTCCTCCATGATCGCCGTGACGATCGCCCATTCGTTCGCGAGCACGTTGGCATCGTCGTAGCGGCCGCCCCGCCCGCATTCGACGACGTTGATGTCGGTGCCCCGCTCCGCAAACCAGCTGATCCCGATCGCCAGCGACACGCCGACCGGACCTTGATAGGTCGCCGCGTCCAAGCCGCGCTCGATCTCCGCCCAGGCCGGCTCGATCCGCCGCGCGATCCGCACGAAGTCGGCTTCCCCGATCGCGCGCCCGTCAATGCGGATCCGCTCACGGTAATCGACCAAGTGAGGAGAGGTGAACAAGCCGACCTTATAGCCTAGATGACTCAGCAGAGAGGACACGAGACGCGAAGTCGAGCCTTTTCCCTTGCTGCCGGTCACGAGAACGAACCGCCTACTCTGGTCGGGCGCGCCGATCAGATCGAGCAGGCGACGGGTGAGCTGGGGGCTGCGGACCTTTTCGTCGCCGGCGGCGGGCAGTTGCGGAGCTGCCCGCAGATACGAACGGTAGATGAGGTTCTCGGCCTCGCTTTGGTTGGTGATCGACATGCTTGTTCGAACGCTCCTTTTACGATCAAGGAATGGTGTGACGGAGAGCCGCCCATCTATTCCGTCCATTATAGCAAAGCCAGGAACGCCCGCCATAGCTTATCCTGCCGCCAACCATCCCGCCGCAAAAATCCATCCACTCAAAAGCCAAACAGCTCCCCAAACGCCAACAGCCCTCCGCTCGGACGCGAGCGAAGGGCCGTCTTTTCCACAAAATTTAAGGCTTCAGCACAACTTTGATACAACCGTCTTCCTTGTCGTTGAAAATCTTGTACGCCTCGCTCGCCTGATCGAGCGGGACGCGATGGGTCACGATCTCGGTCGGATCGAACTCGCCGTTTACGATCATGTCGAACAGCTTCGGCATATAGTGGATAGCCGGCGCTTGTCCCATTTTAACCGTCAGGTTGCGCTCGAACATGTGGCCTAGCGGGAACATGTTGTAAAGCGCGCCGTACACGCCGGTCAGCTGGATCGTGCCGAACTTGCGGACTGCGTCCATCGCGATATCGATCGCGCTCAGCGTGCCGCCTTGCAGCTTCAGCTTTTGGCCGATTTTCTCGAATGCGTTTTTCTTGCCGTCCATTCCGACGCAGTCGATGACGACATCCGTGCCGCCGCGGGTTATCTCGCGGATGTGCAGGGCGACCTCGTCTTGCTCGTCAAAATTGATTGTCTCGACGTTGTTCATCTTGCGCGCATGCGCGAGACGGTATGGCACGTTGTCGACGGCGATGATCCGCATCGCGCCCTTCATGGCGGCGAACTTCTGAACCATCAGGCCTACCGGGCCGCATCCGAGTACGGTCACGGTGTCGCCCGGCTTCACGCCGGCGTTCTCCACGCTCCAATAAGCGGTCGGCAGGACGTCCGACAGGAATAGCAGCGCTTCGTCCGGCAATTCGCACGATTCGGGGATCGCGAGGGGCATGAAGTTGCCATAAGGAACGTGCAGGTATTCGGCTTGGCCGCCCGGGTAATTGCCGTAGCGTTCGGTGTATCCGAGGTAGCCGCCGGAATCGATCTCTTTGAGCGGGGGATGGGGATTCGAATTGTCGCACTGGCTCTCCATGTCGTGCTCGCAATAATAACATTTGCCGCAGGACACGTTAAAAGGAATGACGACCCGGTCGCCCTTTTTAACGCGGGTCACTTCGGGTCCGACCTCCTCGACGATGCCCATCGGCTCGTGGCCGATGACGGCTCCCTTATGCGTGGGCATGCCGCCCAGATAAATATGCAAATCGGAGCCGCAGATCGCCGTGGACGTAATGCGCACGATAATGTCGTCCTTTTGCTTCAACCTCGGATCCTCGACCTCTTTGACCTGTATGTCTTTACTACCTTGGAAGGTTACCGCTCGCATGCTCTTTCGTCCTCCTTCTGCGTGTTGGAATTCCGGCGAGTCCCTATTAAGTACCCTCTAGGATGGCAATTCCTTCAGGGATTAATCCGGGGGCGCCGCGGGTAAAGTTGAATATCCCTTTAGACAGCAAATGGAGGAATCCCCTATGTCAATAACCGTATACGGCGTTTTCGACACGAGCAAGGAAGTCATCGACGCGATTCAGTCTTTGAAAATAAGAGGACATTCCGACCATGATCTGACGGTCGTCGCGGACCGGGAAGAATCCTGGAGTCTCGGCAATCTGGGGCAGGCGGCGGAACTGGTCGAGGTGGAGGGAGCCGGCACAGGCAATGGCTCGCTGCTGGGCAAGGTGAAGCGCATCATCAAAGCCGGCGGGGACAGCGATCTGTCGGGCCGGCTCGAGGAGATCGGACTTACGAATGGCGAAGCGATGGAGTACGCGCCGGAGGTAGACAAGGGACGGTTCCTGCTTCTGATCGGCCATGACAACGGATTGCCCGACGACGTCGTAGCCAGCTCGCCGGCCGAGGACAACGTATCGGACAGCGCGATTCGCAATCAGGCGATCGACCGGGAGCTGCCGCGCATCCTTTCCGAGGACGGTCCGCTGCCGCCAAGCGAACGAATCTGACCGGTTCTGCGTTTTCGTTCCGAGCCGCGGACCTGACGAGGAGCCGCGTCCCGCAAGGGGGCGTGGCTCTTTTGGCGTACCCGCGGTATAATAAAAACAGTTTGCAGCGCGACTAACAATGGGGTGCGATGAGTATGACACAATCCAGCGATTCCAATCCGTCCGCGTCCGCGGACAAGCCGGAACAGAAAAAGATCAGTCTGGCTGAAGCGATGAAGCAGCGCCTGGCCCAGAAGAAGCAGGCTTCGGCGCAGGGCGGCGGACAGCAGAGCGGCTTTTCGACCGACGTGAAGCAGATGCGCAGCCAAATCAAAAAGAAGCCGAACAACCAGAAGAAACGTACGGGCGTTTAAGCGTTTCTCGTACGGTTCGGAGCGGCAGCCCGGGCGATTGGCGATCGGGCTTGTTTTTTATTAAAACGGAAGTAGGATGATTATGGCAGATCATATGAAGCTTGACGGCGACTGGCCTGCATTGACTTGGCCGCTCCCGCTGAAGGAGGCCCTGGCGCAGCAAACCGGGGAATCGCTGGCGCAAACGGCAAGACTGCTGTTGATAGACGATTGGAAGAACGAACGGGACAAAGACAAGCTTATAGGCGGGCTCTTGCCTGTGTTGGCCGACTATGCCGCCGAATCGACGCGATTGTGGGACGAGGAACGGTGGGCATTGATTCGAAGGCTGGTGAAAAATAAAGGCCTGATCGCGGACCCGCCCGAATCCGGCCCAATCGCTTACTATTTGGCCGAGCGCGGGATCGCGTTTCCCGGGGAGATAAACGGCAAAAAGTCGCTTGTCATGCCGGCCGAGCTGGTCGAGCGTTTCGCCAAGCTGGAGGATCTTTCGGGCACGCCTGCGCAGGTGAAGCGCAATACGGAACATATCAAGCTTACCCAAGGGCTGCTTTACTATTACGGCGTGCTGGAGGAGAGCGAGCTGGAGGCCCGCCTGATCGCGCTGACGGGGGAGACGCCCGAGGATGGCCCCAATATGTTCGAGGTGCTGGTTGACGCGCGCGACTTCCGCGCGATGTACGATTTCGACGAAGACGCGCTATATGCGAACCTCGACGTCGAAGAACCCCAGGAACTGCTGCGCATTCAGCAGGCGCGCAAGGAGCTGCCATATCGCGAGTTCACCAAGGCGGAGCTGCTCAAGGCCGGGGAGTACGAATACGTAGAGCGGACGAAGGCGCATCAGGAGCTGGCCGGCTTCCTGGCCCGCGAATACGCGGTAGACAAGGACGAAGCGGACACGATTGCCGAGATTTGCGCCGATACATTCAAGAACGGCAAGTCGATGAGCGCGGCGTTCGAGATTTTGCAATTCGAGTTTTCGATCGAGGATGCCCAGACGGTCGAAGAGGTCGGCGATCTGCTCGCGCGGCTGAACAACGGCACGAGGTCATGGGTGCTGAAGGGACATCGTCCGGACGAGCTCAATATCGTGATGGGGGGCGGGATTCCGTCCAATGTGCTCGCCATGCCGCAGCGTTCGCACCAGGCGGACGTCATCTCGATCCAGACCGGCCGCAAGATCGGCCGCAACGACCCTTGCCCGTGCGGCAGCGGCAAGAAATTCAAGAAGTGCTGCGGCGCCGTCGGGGACTGAGACGAACCACAAACGAAAACCACAAGCTCTCGCCGATTCGAACCTGGCGAGAGCTTTTTATGCGTGCTTTACATCCGGCTTCGGGTGAAGGCGAACGTGGAGAGGTGAGTATGCTAACGGCATGCCGGCGATTTTTTTTCGTGGTTTGGCGGACCGAAAAACCTGCATTTGTACATCTATATTCAACCGACTCGCAATACATGGTGGAATGCCTGCGAATATGCAGGTAAATTCACGGCAAAAGCCGGAAACCCGGCTGGCGGAGGAAAACACCTGCGTTTTCGCATCTATTTTGTCCAATCGGGGCGATGGCGGCAAAAAAAGATGTATATTTGCAGGCTTAGCGGCGAGAACGATGCGGGCGACGATTGCCAATCGGTCGGAGCAGCCCACGGATTGACCGTTCGAAGCAGCCCACCGGATTGACCGGTCAGAGCAGCTCAGCGGCGGCTCTTCCACTGCTTGCGGTAAGCAAGCGGCGTCAAGCCGGTTCGTTCCTTGAACAGATTGATGAAATGGCTGGCATTATCGATCCCGACTCGTTCCGCGATTTCCCCGACCGGCACGTCCGCGTACTTCAAGTATTCCTTGGCGTGGTTCATGCGCACTTGAATGAGATATTCGATGGGCCCGAGTCCGATATAGCGCTTGAAGGCCCGCGATAAATTGAACTTGCTGACCGAGCGCTCGTTCGCAAGCGTTTCGAGCGTCAGTCTTTCCCTGTAACGCGAGTCGATCGCTTGGACGGTTTGCCTGACGTAGGCCGGTACATCGCGGGGCGACTGTCCGCTGCCCGAAGCAAGGACGACCAGCTCCGTCAGGACGTCGGTAAGCAGCCTGGCGCTTAACAGCTCGGTGTGCGCAAAGTGAAAACGATGAAGGTCGATGAGCTCGCGAATGCGACCGGGAATGATCGAATCGCTGCCTGCCGTGATGACGGGAGCAGATGCATAGCCGGAAAATGCCTCGTAATATCGGCGCGTCTGGCTTCCGTTGAGATGGATCCAGAGCAGCTCCCACGTACCGTCACCGATTGTCGAATAATGCTGATAGTCCATGCAGTCGATAAAAAACGCTTGTCCGCTTGTCAATGCGTACGATTGATTCCGGTAGGCGAGCCTGCCGGACCCCGATACCGTATAGACGATCAGATAGGAATCGATCCCCTCGCGTTCCGTAAAGTAAGAGGCGTTCGCATAAAAATGCCCGACCTCCTGAACGAAGTAGAAAGCGCTCTTGGCCAATTCCGACGGGGTGGCGATCAGGCGGACGGAATCCGCGGACCAGGCGGGAGAGACGTTGACATAAGAAGCCGGCAATCCCCTCATCCTTTCCGCAAGAAACTAGGATTTTCGGTCAACTTTCTCCGATGATTTCAAGATTATAACCGTTTACAATTTTGTTATAAAGCTTGGATCGCAAAAAGGGAGGAATCGCCATGTCAACGCTGCAGCCGATCAAACCGATTCGAAAGGCGCGTATCGGGCTATATTCGGTTGGTCTGCGGGCCTATTGGGAGCAGTTCCCCGGCCTGCGCGAACGCCTGGAGGGCTATGGCAAATTCATTGAAGCAAGACTGTCCGAATGGGCAGACGTGTTCAACTTCGGACTGGTCGATACGGAAGGAGAAGGCCGCCGCGCCGGCGAGTGGCTGAACGCGCAGGACGTCGATCTGGTGTTCTGCCATGCGGCCACGTATTCGACGAGCTCGACCGTACTCCCCGTTCACCAGATTAACAAAGCGCCCGTCGTGTTTTTAAACCTGCAGCCGACCGAACGCATCAACTACGAGGCGACGACGACCGGCGAGTGGCTGGCGCATTGCGGCGCCTGCCCGGTTCCCGAATTCGCGAATGCATTCAACAGGGCGGGCATCCCTTTTCGCGTCGTGAACGGTCTGCTCGGGCTGAAGGAAACGCCGGCCGGTTCCCTGACGAATGAAGCGACCCATGAGCGGGAGGAGGCGATACGCGCCTGGCGGGAGATTCGGGCTTGGGCGCAGGCCGCCGCCGTTCCGCGAACGCTTCGGCACAGCCGCTTCGGCTTCCTGGGCAACACGTACGGCGGGATGCTCGATATGTACAGCGACTTTACGATGATTCAGGCGCAGACCGGCCTGCATGTCGAGGTGCTCGAAATGTGCGACCTCGACCGGCAGCTGCGAACGGTCACGCAGGACGACGTCAAGCGCAAGCTCGGCGAAGTGCGGGAAATGTTCGAGTTAAGCGGCGATTCGGCTTCCGATCCGATTGCGAAAAAGCCGACCGACGAGCAGCTTGAATGGTCCTGCCGGGTGGCGGCGGCGCAAGAGAAGCTCGTACGGGAGTATGAGCTGGACGCGCTTTCTTACTATTATCATGGCGCGCCAGGCGGGGCCTACGAGAAGCTGCAGGGCGGGTTCATCGTCGGACATTCGCTGCTGACGGCACGAGGCATTCCCTGCGCTGGCGAAGGCGATCTGAAAACGGCCGTGGCCATGAAAATTTGCGATATCCTCGGCACCGGCGGCAGCTTTTCGGAGATTGTGGTCACCGATTATGCGGACGGCACGATTCTGCTCGGCCATGACGGGCCGTTCCATATCGCGATCGCCGAGGGCAAGCCGATTCTCCGCGGGATGGGTCTGTACCATGGCAAGCAGGGGACGGGCGTCTCGGTCGAAGCCAAGGTCGCGCGCGGGCCGGTGACGACGCTGAACGTAACGCAGACGGGAGACGGCAGGCTGAAGCTGATCAGCAGCGAAGGCGAATCGACCGACGGGCCGATCATGCGCATCGGCAACACGCAGACGCCGATCCGCTTCCGCGAACATCCGGATGCCTATATGACGAGATGGTTTGCCGAGGCGCCTACGCATCACTGCGCGTTGTCGGTCGGGCACAATGCGGATTTGTTCGATAAGGCGGGTCAGCTGCTGCAGGTCAAGCATGTGAGGCTGTGATTGTCTTGCTTAAGCGCCTGCCTTCGTACCTGCTTTCGCCGCCTCAAGATCGGCCGCCGCCTGCAGGCCTGCCTGGTTCAGCAGGTTCCAGGGCTTGTTGTAATGCGGCTGGAAGAAGAAGTCGACGAATCCGAGCTCTTGTACGGTCATCTTGTTCTGGATGCACACCGACAGCGTATTGGCCGACTGCGTGAGGTCCGCCTTCGACAGCACCTGCGCGCCCAGGAGGCGGCCGCCGTCATCTTCATAGACAAGCTTGACCAGCGCCTTCTCATAGGTCGGCATGAACTCCGGACGGTAGTTGTCGCTGACCGTCGTCGACCGTACCTTCAAGCCGGCATCGATCGCGGCCTGCTCGGTCATGCCGGTCGAAGCGATGTTGAGATCGAACATCCGGATGCCCGACGTGCCCTGCGTACCCATATACTTGACGCGCGGCTCCATGATGTTCATGGCGACGAGCGTCCCCATGCGGACGGCGTTGGTCGCCAGCGGAATGTAGGCGGCCTTGCCGGTCGGGTTGTAGCGGATCGCGCAGCTGTCGCCGGCGGCGTACACGTCCGGGCAGCTCGTACGCATGTATTCGTCGACGACAATCGCGCCGTTCGGCAGCATCATGACCTGGCCCTTGAGCAGCTCCGTATTCGGGCGGAATCCGATGCAGAGGATGACGAGATCCGAATCGTACGCGCCTTCGGTCGTAACGACGCGGGCGACCTTGCCGTCCTGCCCCTCGAGCGCGGTCACCGTCTGGCCGAGCGCGAGCCGTACGCCACGTTCCTGCATGTCGGCTTCGACGATGTCGGTGAACGCCTTGTCGAGGTACTTGAACATGACGCGCGGCGTATTATCGATGAGCGTCACGCTTTTACCGAGCTGATGGAACGCTTCGACCAGCTCGACGCCGATATAGCCTGCGCCGACGACGGTGATCCGCTTGGCGGTCGCCGCTTTTTCGATGATCGTCTGGGCGTGCGCGTAGTTTTTGCAGAGCAGCACCCGGTCGAGATCCATGCCCGGCATCTGCGGAACGATCGGCCACGATCCCGTCGTGACGACCAGCTTGTCGTAGCTGTCGACGGTCACTTCTTCGGTCTCCAGGTTGCGGACGGTCACCGTCTTGTACACCGTATCGACGGCCAGCACGTCATGGCGCATCCGGGTGTTCACGCCGAGCTCGGCGAGCGTGTCGGGATGGGCATAGAACAATTCCTCCGCATTTTTCACGACGCCGCCCACATGAAGCGCGATGCCGCACGACAAGAACGAGATGTTATCGTTGCGCTCGTACACGGTAATTTTAGCGTCGGGATAACGTTTGGCCATTTGGACGGTGGCGGCGGTGCCGGCGTGGGTACAGCCAATAACGACGATTTTCATAGGAAAGTCCTCCTCGGATTCGTTTATTGTGATTAAATTCACATAGTTTGTTGGAAGGAGAGCGAAGAGCTATATCTGCAGGATACAGCGCTTCGCTCAATAGGGTTGTGATTTAAATCACAATGTCTTGTTAAGTCCAATATACGCCACCTTCGGACGGAAGGCAATAATTCAAGTGAAAATAATCACAATCTTTTTTTATAAGCAGAAAGTTACCTGAGGAGCGTCTCCGCGCACGGTCCAAGCGCCGCCCCGGCCATTCCACGCAAATAAGGAGCCGCACCAGCGTTCACATTCGTGACTCGTGGGACGGCTCCGCCTTTGCTTTTATCTGCCGCGCGGTCGCGCGGTCAGAGCGGCTGCTCCGGCGGCGTTTCCGGCGGCACCGCGTCGGGCTTGACGTCCGGCGGTACGACGTCCGGCTTGATCTCGGGCGTCGGATTTTGCACGATCTCCGGATTTGGCACGACGGGCGAGATCTCCGGAGAGGTCGGAGGCGTGATCTCCGGCGTACCTGGATCGAACTGCGGCAGCTCGGCGGCATAATCTCTATTTTCGGACATCTGGCAGCACTCCTTTATTAGTCGCTTGGTCTCCATTACCCAAACGCGGGGCGGCCTTAACGGGATCCCGGACGACAAACATTGGCACTTAGGTCTAATGACGGCAGACTCGGCCCTGTGATATGCTGAATGAAAAACGGCAACAGGGAGTTTGACACGCGATGGAATTTGCGAGAGCTTCATCTATATTTAACGCGATGGAACCGATCGTCGTGAGTTTCTTCGAGGAGCATATTCTGCCCAACTATCCATTGAAATGCAGCTGCGAGAAGTGTACGACGGATATCATCGTACTGACCCTGAACCATCTCAAACCGCAGTACACTTCGACGCAAGCCGGCCAAGCCTACATTAAGGCGCTCTATATGAATCCCCAGCTGCAATCGGACATTTTGCAGGAGCTCACGCGCTCCGTGCAGATCGTGGAGTCCAAGCCGCAGCACCAGCCCGCCGAATAACTCCGAACCGCCACGCAGGCCCACCGTCTTCGGGTCTTTTTTTGCCGCCCGTCCTCATACGGAATGCTCTCTTTCGACGCCCATGCTCCGGTTTGCCGCATTCGGGGTAAATACATGGGAGGATTGGGGCGCACGGCCTCAGCCATAATAAGGAGACGATCCGAACAGAAGCGAGGGGAACGGCGACATGGCGCTTACCGACGAGCAGCGCATTACGCTTCACGGGTTCAACAATCTGACGAAGACGCTGAGCTTCAATATGTACGACATTTGCTACACCAAGACCAAGGAAGAGCGGGAGGCGTACATCGCCTACATCGACGAGCAGTACAACTCCGATCGTTTGACCAAGATTCTGAACGCGGTGGCGGATATTATCGGCGCCCACGTCCTGAATACGGCGAAGCAGGATTATGTGCCGCAGGGGGCGAGCGTGACGCTGCTCGTCTCGGAAGGGCCGATCGTGGAGGTGCCGACGGATTCGTACGAGGAGTCGCCTGGACCGATGCCGGACAACGTGGTGCTGCAGCTCGACAAGAGCCACATTACCGTGCATACGTATCCGGAGTATCACCCGAGCGAGGGCCTCAGCACGTTCCGCGCGGATATCGACGTCTCGACGTGCGGCGAGATCTCTCCGCTCAAGGCGCTCAATTACCTGATCCATTCGTTCGACACCGACATCATGACGATCGACTACCGGGTGCGCGGGTTTACGCGGGACATCAACGGACACAAGCTGTTCATCGATCACGATATCAATTCGATCCAGAATTACATTCCCGACGCCGTGATCGAAGCGTATGATATGATAGACGTCAACGTGTATCAGGAGCATATCTTCCATACAAAGTGCAAGCTGCGCGAGTTCGACCTCAACAACTACCTGTTCGGCTACACCAAGGACAAGCTGAGCGAGGTCGAGCAGCAGGAGATCGCGGAGCGGCTGAAGATCGAGATGGACGAGATTTTCTATGGGAAAAACATTCGTTAGACGTTGCGCGAAGAGGGGGAGCTGCGGATGGGACTTAGAGAGGATGCGGCAAGGCTGAAGCAGGATATCGAAGACGAGCAGAATGCCAAGCTCCGGATCGCCCTGTTCGGGCAGCCGGGCTCGGGCAAGTCTTCGCTCATCAATCAGATCGTCGGGCAGCCGGTCGCGCGCACGGGCGTGACGACCGATACGACGGTAGAGGCGCAGATCATCGCTCATGAGGAGCTGCTTCTCGTGGATCTGCCGGGATACGGAACGTCCCGTTTTCCGCCCAATGAATGGATGGACCGGTTCCGTCCCGAGGAGCTTGACCTGTTTCTCTGCGTATTCGCGGGCAAGTTCCACGAGGCGGACACCGCTTTTTTCAAGGAGCTGCGGGAAAAAGGGCGGATCTGCCTGTTCGTCCGCAACAAGCTCGACGATCTGTGGGAGGACGGCCGCACGACGGAGGAGCTGCAGGCGGAGATCGTCTCCGATGTTGCTCGCCAGATCGGCGCGCCCGAGCATGTGTACTTCGTCAGCTGCCGGACCCGCGAGGGACTGAGCGAGCTGGTGGACGGGATCAAGGCGGCGCTCGAGCCCGCGCTGCAGGAGAAGTACGCGCGGTCGGCCAAGGCGTTCAGCCTCGCGCATCTCGAGGCGAAGAAGGAAGCTTGCGAGAAGTCCGTGTACAAATACGCGGGGCTCGCCGCCGCCAACGGCCTCAATCCGGTACCCGGCGTGAACGTCGGGGTCGACATGTCCATCATGTACAAGATGTTTGCCGAGATCCGGGCCTCGTACGGACTCACGGACGAGAAGGTGAACAAGCTGATCCCCTCGCTCCTGCCGCTCGGCAAGCGGGTGCTCGATTACGGCACGAAGGAAGGCATCATGCTGCTCCTGAAGAAGTTCGCGGGCAAAAGCGCGTCGACCGCTGTCGGGCGCTTCGTGCCGATCGTCGGCCAGGCGATCGCGGCGGCCGCTGGCTTCGGCATGACGCTCGCGGCCGGCAAGTCGTATCTGAACGACTGCCACGAGCTGGCCGAGCGCATCCTGGAGCGGGAGCTCGGAATCGAGCGCCAGCCTTGAGCGCGAAGGCGAAGCGCGCAGGGGGCGGGGCGGGCGCGGAGCCGACGGTGCTGGAGCGCAATCTGAGGCGGCTCGCCTCGGAGCTCGCCGTCATCCCGCGCCGCCGCAAGATCGCGATTCTCGGGCAGCCTGGGGCAGGCAAGTCGGCGCTGCTTGACCTGCTCACGGACCGAGCCTGCGTGCCGAGGCCTGTCGTCGGCCAGCGGACGGACGCGACCTCTTGGGCGCATGACCCGAATGCCGCGCTGATCCATGCGTGCGGAGAAGCCGTCTTCGTCGATTCGCCCGGCTACGGTACGGCCGCGCATCCGGCGGAGACGTTTTTTCGTCTGTTTCCCTATCGCTCGTTCGATCGACTCCTGCTCGTCTTCAAGGATAAGCTCCACGCCGCGGACGACCGGCTGCTCGCCGGCATTGCGCGGGCCGGACTCGCGGAGCGGACGCTGCTCGTTCGCAGCTTTGCGGACAGTCTGGAGGATGAGGATCGGGAGCAGCTGCTCGGCGAGCTTGCAAAGCGGTTCTCCGGACCGAAGGTGCTTTACAGCGCCAGGACCGGCATGGGTCTGGATGAGATCCGGCAGTACGCCGGCATTTGAAGCGAATTTGACCGGTATTCGAATAGAAGCAGGAAATAAGCCTCCGCGGAGGCTTATTTTTGTCCGCAAGCGCACTTTCGCCCGTGACGGAGCCAGCCGGATTTCAAAGCAAAAGCCGGAAAATGAGCGGGCGGAGGAAATTAAATGCGAAGGGTTGTGCGGATGAGCCGCCAATAAGCGTTTCGCGAACATCCCGGATTTCTAATATCCGCCAAACCTAAAGGACCGTCAGGGGGATCTTGATCTCCGGACGGTTCTTCCTTTTCTGGATTAAGATAGTATAATTTTCTATATTATTCCTTGATTCAGGGCGCAGGGCTAAGGGTACGATTGTAACAATTACCGCCGAGCCATCCGGAACTATCATCAACTTCGGGGTCTAGTCGAACGCGCAGTTCTTGAATGTCGCTTGATGGGCTACGGGGGCGCTCTGGAATGAACTAGCGGCCCCGGATGCATAATACAGGCGATGCGGTCAAATCTTGCCGCAAGCGCCTCTAACGGAAGGAGCTGAATGGATGACCGCGACCGATCTGACTCTCCATACGGACAAGTACCAGATTAATATGATGTATGCGCACTGGGTGCAAGGCACGCTCAACGAGCGGGCCGTGTTCGAGATCTATTTTCGCAAGCTGCCGTTCGGCAACGGCTATGCCGTCTGCGCCGGTCTTGAGCGCATCGTCCGGTATATCGAGGCGCTTCGATTCGGCGAGCGGGAGCTTGACTACCTGAAGCGGCAAGAGGAAAACTATGCGCCCGGCTTCCTCGAAGCGCTCCGGTCCTTCCGCTTCACGGGCAGCCTGCATGCGATGCCCGAGGGGACGCTGGCCTTCCCGAACGAGCCGCTCGTCCGGGTCGAAGCGCGCCTCTTCGAAGCGCATCTGATCGAGACGGCCATGCTGAACTTCCTGAACTATCAGACGCTGATTGCGACAAAGGCTTCGCGAATCCGGCAGGTCGCTCCGGACGATATGCTCCTGGAATTCGGGACCCGCAGGGCACAGGAGGCG
Source organism: Cohnella hashimotonis (assembly GCF_030014955.1). Classification (NCBI taxonomy): domain Bacteria; kingdom Bacillati; phylum Bacillota; class Bacilli; order Caryophanales; family Paenibacillaceae; genus Cohnella; species Cohnella hashimotonis. The sequence continues at coordinate 5,393,367 of NZ_JAGRPV010000001.1, read as the reverse complement.
GACGCGGCCATATGGGGGGCGCGCGCGGCATATGTCGCAGGCTTCCATGCCACTTCGAACATGCGGGCCGGCATGCTGTTCGGAATTCCGTCCAAAGGTACCCATGCGCATGCCTGGGTTCAGGTATTCGGAACGGAGGAGGAGGCCTTTCGCAAATACGCGGAGGCGCTCCCGGATCAGGTCACGCTGCTTGTAGATACGTACGATACGCTTCGCAGCGGCGTGCCGAACGCCATCCGGATCGGCAGGCTGCTCGAGGCTTCCGGCAAGCGCATGGTCGGCATCCGGCTGGACAGCGGCGATCTGGCTTACCTCTCGCAGCAGGCGAGGAAGATGCTTGACGAAGCGGGACTCGACTACGTCAAGATCACCGCCTCCAACGATCTGGACGAGCATATCATCGACAACCTGAAAAGCCAGCGCGCGCGAATCGACGTCTGGGGTGTCGGCACGAAGCTGATCACGGCTGCCGACCAGCCTTCGCTCGGCGGCGTGTATAAGATGGTCGCGATCTCGCGCGACGGCGTCTACGAGCCGGTGATCAAGATCTCCGCGAATCCGGAGAAGGTGACGACGCCCGGCCTCAAGGACGTCTACCGTATCATCGGCCGCGATACGGGGAAGGCGGAGGGGGATTATATCGCCCTCAAGGACGAGGACGATATTCGCGAAGGTCGCCGGATCAAGCTGTTCGACCCGGTGCACCCGTACATTCATAAATATATCGATCGTTACGACGCAGTGCCGCTGTTAAAGCCGGTTATCGTAGACGGCGAGCTGGCGGCGCAGCTGCCGTCGCTCGAAGAAATCCGCGCTTATCATGACGCGCAGATCGGTCAGTTCTGGCCGCAGTATTTGCGCAAGCTTAACCCGGAGCTTTACCGGGTCAACTTAAGCGAACGAGCATGGAAGCTGAAAATGGATTTAATCGCTAAACATTCGCAAATCGAGCATTTTTAATTTCCAGTTACAAACATTAAATGGTAACTGACATGTCGGTGACATGTAATAGGTTTCCTGATCTATTGGTTGTGGATAAGTGACAATTGAATTCGTTTTCATTTATCACTTTCCATCGTTAAAGGGAAAACGCGTTAAAGAATAGCCGCTTTTACACGCTAAATCATGTAAAATTTATTTCAACGTTTGATTAAAAAATGTGCAAAATATCATAGATTTCTTCAGAATCTTGCTTTATAATCGCCTAGGAGAGAGAGCATCCGCTAGAAAACTGGAAAAAGTAAATGCGAATTATGCTCGATCAAAAATCTGGGGAGGCCAGTACATGAAGACAAGGAAGATTGTGTCAGGTATTCTTACGTTGACGCTGCTCGGCGCTTCGTTGGTTGCTTGCGGCAACAACAATAACAACGCAGGCAGCAGCCCAAGCGCCAGCTCCGGCGCTAGCTCGTCCGCAAGCGCGAGCGCGCCATCCAGCTCCTCCAAGACCGAACTCGTGATGAACTACCGTGCGGATCCGCCGGCGCTGGACGTATCGATCGCGGAGAGTGCCGCGTCGTTCACGATTCTCGGCGCTATCAGCGAAGGTCTGTACCGTTTGGATAAAGATTTGCAGCCGCAGCCTGCGCTGGCCGACGGCATGCCGACAATCTCTGAAGACGGCTTGGTCTATACGATCAAGCTGAAGTCCGGTCTGACCTGGGCCAATGGCGATCCGTTGACCGCCAAGGACTTTGTTTATTCCTTCAAGCGCACCGTCGATCCGCGTACGAAGGCGACTTACGGCTTCATGGTCGCCTGGGTCAAGGGCGGCAATGACGTTCTGGCCGCCAAGGACGACGCCGCGATCAAGGCTGCGCAAGACAAGATGGGCGTCGTCGCGAAGGACGACACGACGCTGGAGATCACGCTCGACCACCCGATTCCGTTCTTCACGGCTCAGCTGGCGTTCTTGAACTTCTACCCGCAAAACGAGAAGTTCGTCTCCGCTCAAGGCGATAAGAGCGGCGCGGATGCGGACAAGGTGCTCGGCGCCGGTCCGTTCAAGCTGACGAAGTGGGACCACGAGCAGCAGCTCGTGCTTGAAAAGAACGACAAGTATTGGGATGCCGCCAACGTCAAGCTGACGAAGGTAACGTTGAACATCGTCAAGGATACGGCGACTGGCCTGAACCTGTACGAAACGGGCGCGACCGATTATGCCGACGTCAAGGGCGACCAAATGCTCGCCTACGACGGCAAGCCGGATTTGCAAATGAAGAAGGAGCTCGTTACGGGTTACCTGAACTTCCAAGCGACGAAGGTTCCCGCGTTCGCCAACGTTAAGGTTCGGCAGGCGTTCACGATGGCAATCGACCGTGCCGGCGTTGCCAACCTCGTTCTGAAAAACGGTTCCGTTCCTTCGACCGGCTTCGTGCCGGCCGGCAACCAGGACGGCAATGGCAAGGACTTCCGTACGGTCGTAGGCGACACCGAAGCTGCCTTCGACGCAGCCAAAGCGAAGCAGCTGCTTGCTGAAGGCCTTGCGGAATCCGGCGCTACGCTGCCTAAGCTCTCCATCATCGGCGACGACACGGAGACCGGCAAGAAAATGCTCGAGTATCTCGTTTCCCAATGGAAAACGAACCTGGGCGTAGACGTAACGACCGAGCCGCTGCCGCACGCGAACCGTCTGGATCGCGAGCTGTCCAAGAACTACCAGATCGTCAGCTCCCTGTGGGGCGCGGACTACAACGATCCGATGACCTGGCTCGACATGTTCCTGACCGGCGGTTCGTTCAACACGCAAGACTGGTCGAACGCCGAATACGACAAGCTGGTCAAGGCCGCTCAACTCGAGACCGACAACGCGAAGCGCGCCGACGAAATGGCGCAAGCCGAGAAGATCCTGCTGAGCGAAGCTGCCGTCACGCCGCTGTACTTCCGTTCCTCGCCGTTCGTCATCAATCCGAAGCTGAAGGATCTGATCCTGCCGCCTTACGGCCCCGATTTCGAATTGAAGTGGGCTCACTTCGAAGGATAAGACAAGCGTCAAGCTTGCTTTACGACTAACGCACCTGGTACAGTCAACGCCAACCATGAGGGAGGCCGTTCTTGAACGGCTTCCTTCATGTGCTTGATGCTAGTAAATTCGATGAAGGGAGGGTTTTCCATGCTGAAGTATACCTTGCGCAGGTTTATTTATATGATCATTACGCTTTGGGTCGTAATCACCGCTACTTTTTTTCTGATGAAGCTGCTTCCGGGCAATCCGTTCGGCGAGAATGCATCGAAGCTGTCGCCCGAGAATCTGCAGATCCTGCGGGAGCAATATGGCCTGGACAAACCCGTCTGGCAGCAATACTTGAAGTACATGGGCAAAGTCGTTCAAGGGGACCTCGGCGTCTCCTACCAGTATCCGACGCGTGAAGTCGTCGATATTATCAAGCATAACTTCAAGGCTTCGCTCGAGCTTGGAGCAGAATCTTTGGTATTCGCCGTCATCATCGGCCTATTACTTGGCATTTTCGCGGCGCTGAGACACAACAAAGCCGGAGACTATACCGCAATGCTTATTGCGATTATCGGAATCTCCGTGCCGTCGTTCGTTGTCGGGCCGCTGCTTTCATACTTTGTCGGCGTTAAATGGGGGATATTGCCCCCGGGACTGTGGAACGGTCCCGAGCACCGTGTTTTGCCGGCGCTCGCGCTTTCGTTCGGCACCATCGCCATCCTCGCGCGGATGATGCGTGCTTCCATGCTCGATGTCGCCGGGCAGGATTATATCAAGACCGCCAAGTCCAAGGGCATCGGCGGCAACGCGATCGTCTGGAACCACATGATCCGCAATGCCATACTGCCGGTCGTCACGATTCTTGGTCCTATCGCCGCTAATGTCGTCACCGGCACGCTTATCGTGGAGGAGATTTTCTCGGTGCCGGGTCTCGGTCACCAGTTCGTGCAGTCGATCGTAACGACGGACTACACGATGATCGCAGGGCTCGCTATCTTTTACGCAGCCATCCTGATCTTTGTCATGTTCATCACGGATATCGCGTACGGCCTGGTCGATCCGCGGATTCGCTTAGGGAAGGGGAGATAGACAATGGACAACATCGCCAAGAGCCAATTCGAGCCGGCGGTCAAGTCTGGCGACAGAGAAGCGATTCTTCGCCCTTCCGTCAGTTATTGGCAGGACGCCTGGCGGCGTCTTAAAAAGAACAAGCTGGCCATGGCCGGACTTGTCGTCATGATCGTCATCGCGCTGCTTGCGATTATCGTGCCTCTCGTCAGCGGCTACGACTATGAGACGCAAAATCCAAGCGCCGTCAATCTTCGTCCTTCCGCCGCCCACTACTTCGGCACGGACGACTTCGGTCGCGACCTGTGGACCCGCGTCTGGTGGGGCGCCCGCATTTCCCTGTTCATCGGCATTATGGCCGCGCTGCTCGATCTCGTCATCGGCGTGCTGTACGGCGGCATCTCCGCGTACTTCGGCGGCAGGGTAGACAACTTCATGCAGCGTTTTATCGAAGTCATTTATTCGATCCCTTACCTGCTGCTCTCCATCCTGTTGTTGATGGTGCTCGGGCCGGGCGTATCGACCATTATATTGGCTTATGCCATCACCGGCTGGGTCTCGATGGCGAGGCTCGTACGCGGACAGATGCTCGTGTTAAAAGAGCAAGAGTTCGTGTTGGCTGCCAGGGCGCTGGGCGCCAAGCCTTTCCGTATCATACTGAAGCATCTCATTCCGAACGCGCTCGGCGTCATCGTCGTTCAGATTACGTTCGTCGTGCCGACCGCCATTTTTGCCGAGGCCTTCCTGAGCTTTATTGGATTAGGCATCCGGCCGCCGCTGGCGTCGCTGGGGAATCTGCTGAGCGACGGCGCGACGTATATGCGTTACCATCCGCACCGTCTCGTATTTCCGACGATCATATTCAGCTTGATATTGCTGAGCTTTAACCTGCTCGGGGACGGCCTGCGGGACGCACTCGATCCCAAGATGAGAAAATAAGGAGGGGAGTCCGATGAGCAAGCCTCTATTGGAAGTAAACAACCTGCGCGTATCGTTCAAGATGCATGCGGGCGAGGTGCAAGCGGTTCGCGGCGTCTCCTTTAAACTGGATAAAGGCGAAGTGCTCGCAATCGTGGGAGAGTCGGGCAGCGGCAAATCGGTCACCGCCCAGACGCTCATGCGCCTCACGCCGACGCCGCCCAGCTATATTAAAGAAGGCTCTATCTTATACGAAGGCCAGAAGGACATCACCAAGCTGAGCGAGTCGCAAATGCGGAAGGTTCGCGGCGCCGAAATGGGCATGATTTTCCAGGACCCGATGACATCGCTGAATCCGACGATGACCGTCGGGATGCAGATCGCCGAAAGCATCCGCAAGCACGAGAAGCTGTCGAAAAAAGCGGCGCTGGCCCGTGCGATCGAGCTGCTCAAGCTCGTCGGCATGTCGAATCCGGAAGGCCGTATTCACCAATATCCGCATGAGCTGTCCGGCGGCATGCGTCAGCGCGTCATGATTGCGATCGCGCTGGCCTGCCATCCGAAGCTGCTGATCGCGGACGAGCCGACGACGGCGCTCGACGTGACGATCCAGGCGCAGATCATGGACGTCATGCGCGACGTGCAGGAGAAGACCGGTACGTCCATCATTTTGATCACGCACGATCTGGGCGTCGTCGCCGAGCTGGCGCAGCGCGTTATCGTCATGTACGCCGGACAGGTTGCCGAACAGGGCAGCCTGCACGATATCTTTTATAATCCTCGTCATCCTTATACCTGGGGACTGCTGAACTCGGTACCTCGCCTCGACACCGACAAGAAAAGCGAGCTGACGTCCATTCCGGGCACGCCGCCCGATTTGTACGCGCCTCCTAAAGGCTGCGCGTTCGCGGCTCGCTGCCCGTATGCCATGAAGGTGTGCATGGAGAACGATCCGCCGCAGTTCGAGATCGACGGACCGGCCCATACGGCCAAGTGCTGGCTGAACCATCCGGACGCTCCCAAGGTAGACAGGCCGATCGAGACAGGGGGTGCCGCAAATGTCTAACGCGCCTATTCTGGAATTGACGGATCTGCGCAAGCATTTTAATCTGTCCGGCGGCCGCGTGCTGAAGGCCGTGGACGGCCTGAACTTCAACGTGCGGCGCGGCGAGACGTTCGGTCTCGTCGGCGAATCCGGCTGCGGCAAGTCGACCGCGGGGCGCACGATCATGCAGCTGTACGAGCCGACCTCCGGCAGCATCAAGTTCGACGGCCGCGACGTGAGCAAGCTCACGAAGTCCGAGCGGATCAAGTTCACCAAGGAAATGCAAATGGTGTTCCAGGATCCGTACGCATCGCTCAACCCGCGGATGACCGTCGGCAAGATCATCGGCGAAGGCCTCGAGATCCACGGGCTGGCCTCCGGCCGCAAACGCACGGAACGCGTCGCCGAATTGCTGGACGCCGTCGGCCTGAACGAAGAGCACGCGAACCGGTTCCCGCACGAATTTTCCGGCGGTCAGCGCCAGCGGATCGGCATCGCACGCGCGCTGGCCATCGAGCCTAAGTTCATCGTAGCGGACGAGCCGATCTCCGCGCTCGACGTGTCGGTGCAGGCGCAGGTCGTCAATCTGTTCAAGAAGCTCCAACGCGAGCGCGATCTGACCTATCTGTTCATCGCGCATGATCTGGCGATGGTCAAGCACATCTCGGACCGCATCGGCGTCATGTACCTGGGCAAGCTGGTCGAGGTCGCCGAATCGGACGAGCTCAACGAAAACCCGCTGCATCCGTATACGCAGTCGCTGCTGTCCGCGATCCCGCTGCCGGATCCCGAGCAGCAAAAATCGCGCGAGCGCATCATCCTGAAGGGCGAGATCCCGAGCCCGCTGAATCCGCCGAGCGGCTGCCCGTTCCGCACGCGCTGCCCGCACGCGATGGACATCTGCGCCAAGACGATGCCCGAGTTCAAAGAAGTCAAGCCGGGCCACGCCGTGGCCTGCCACCTCTATTAATAGTAATCGCAAAACCCGCGCCGGAGGATACGCCTCCGGCGTTTTTTTTGCTTGGTGCGCGGTTGCGAGGGATGCGACCCCCGCCTGCCAGGGCACCTTCTAAAACCCCGCAGGCTCGAGTAATTCAGCCGTTCCAGTAACTCCTCGGTTTAATTCCGTCAACCCCGTCAACCCGTCAACCCGTCAACCCGTCAACCCGTCAACCCGTCAACCCGTCAACCCGTCAACCCGTCAACCCCGTCAACCCCGTCAACCCCGAGTAACCCCGAGTAACCCCGAGTAACCCCGAGTAACCCCGAGTAACCCTGAGAAACCTCATAGCTCCGCACCTGACACGCCGCACGTCCGGTAATCTCACGCTCCGCCGCGGCCTCCATTTCAAATAAGTGTCAAAAGGCATTTATTTCTCTCATAGACGATAGAATTTTTCGAATAAGGGTCAAAAGGCAGCTATTTCTTTAAAACCGACTCCGCTCACTAAAATCTCGCCGAGATAACTGCCTTTTAACAACTCTTGGATTCGCGCTCGCGATAACTGCCGAAATAACTGCCTTTTAACCACTATTAATTACTCCGAACGGTGCAACCCCACGAATGAAGCTAACGAACAACGTGTTCATAGCCACTTCCATGCCGCATCCGTCGCTTCGTATCGTACGATCCGGCTACCTTCCGGTCCGCGTACTTCCGTTAACAAGCCCGCCTCACATAACGCGTTCAGCATGCGAAGCGCTGTCCGGTGACCGATACGAAGATGTGTCGAGACATCTATCGGTCGCACCGGACGTGCGAGCGTAGCGGCCATCCGAATAATTTCCCGTTCCATAAGCTTGTCCGTGCCAATCGGGAGCGACTGCGTTTGGTAGCGGGCGAACAGCATGCGAAGCAGCGTCACGCACAACTCCGGCCTCGACACTACGTCGTCATACGCGAAGCTAATGACTTGATAACCCATCGCGGTCAGAAACGTCTCGCGATTCAGTTCGTTGCAGTATTTCTGCCGGTCCATGTCGCGCACATGCGGGCCGAAGCCTTTGATCTCAATGACCAGCTTCACTGCGACGCGAATCCATACGAAATCGCAAAAGTAAGACAAGCCGCGCCAATCTCTCACCTCGTACTCCGGGTGCAGCCCTTCAAAGTGTCCATGCAGCTTCCACCACACGTTTTGGCAGAACAGCTTCTCTGCCTCCCGATGTCCGCGTTCCAGTCTGCCCCTGCGCTCGCCCGATCTCGCAGATAAATGCTGCGCGATAAAGGCTTCGTGCGCTTGCTCGAATCCCATCGACCCAACCTCCCGGCAAATAAAAAACGCCCCGCGGCAATCCTCAAAGGGAATGCAGGCGGGACGTTCTTCGTCTCGATAGTTACATTATAGAAGGGGAGCCGCACGGCGGCAAGCGGTAATCCAAGCTCGCTTCTCGGATCTTACTTCAACCCTGCCCAAGCCGGCTCCTGAACTTCCAGCCAGCGGTTGCGGATGTCGAGAATCTCGCGGTCGGGGAGCTTGCCTTTGGCTGCATACCCGATGTTCTGCCGGAAATGCGTCAGGTTGGTCGTGCCTACGATCGCGGTGTCCACGTACGGCACGGAGAGTACAAAACGGAGTGCGTTCTCTGCGATGGCATCGGAGTCGTTTTTCAAAAACGGATAGTTGAGTTTCTCCAGCCGCTCCACGTAGGGGTCCGGCGCGTTCTCAAGCCCTTGCCGCACCCAGACTGCGTTGGCGATCGGGCGCTTCGCGATGATGCCCATGTCGCGTTTGGCCGCCTCGCTCACGGTGAGCTGCAGCGCTTCCTGGTCGGCGATGTTGATCGACGTCTCGAGCGCGTCGAAGACGCCCGTGTTTACCGCATACAAAGCGTCCGTGCTGTCGCCGCTGTAGCCGATGTAGCGCGTCAGGCCTTCCCGCTTCAGATCGCGCAGCGCCTCGATCAAATCGCCTTGACGAAGCACGGCTTCCGAACAACTGTGGATCATCATGAGGTCGACGTAGTCGGTTCGCAGATCCCGCAGCGTCCGCTCGATGCTGGGCCGCACATTGCGGACGTCCCAGTCCGGATAAGGGAGACCGACGCTCTCGCCTTCGCCGAGCTTGCTGAAAATGTAGAATTCGCTGCGCCGGCTCGAGACGAGCTGGCCGATCAGGCTCTCGCTGCGCTTGTAGCTCGAAGCGGAATCCAGCACGTTGACGCCCTCGTCCAGCAGCGCGTTGAGCAGATCGCCGACCTCGCGGTCCGTCGCCTTGGAGCTATCCATGCCGATCTCGGCGCTGCCGAAGCCGAGCACGGACACCTTCATATCGGTTTTGCCGAATTTACGCGTCTCCAAATCCGATTCCCTCCCGTAAGTCGATTCGTTGGTCTTGCTACCCCATTTGTACCCTTGAAGGCTGTTCCTCACGCAAAATAACGGTCAAAATCGCCTGCACATGCCGCTCACCTCTGGGCTGGTCCCCGCATATGTTGAATGCAGAACAATCCCCGTAAGCCTTATCCGCCCGATACGGTTTCCATCCGGATCCGGCGCGGTCCGATTTCGCTTTTTAAAGCGCCGATGTTAAAATGTAAGAAGCTAGTCCGCATTCGGAAGGAGATCTGGAAGATGGCGAACACGTACGTGTATACCCGCAGAGAAGAAGTGGCCAACGCCATAACGCACGGATTGGGCGCGGTATTGAGCGTCTCGGCGCTGACGATCCTGATCGTCTACGCCAGCCTGTACGGGACGGCCTGGCATGTAACGAGCTTCGCGATCTACGGCACGACCATGCTCCTCTTATATACGGCTTCGACGCTCGTACACGCCCTCCGGGAGGGACGTCTGAAGAATTTGTTCGAGACCTTCGACCATTCGTGCATTTATTTGTTTATTGCCGGCACGTATACGCCGATATTATTGACCGTGCTGCGCAGCCCGCTGGGCTGGACGCTGTTCGGCCTCGTCTGGGGGCTTGCGATCGGCGGCGTCGTTTTTAAAGCGTTTTTTACGAAAAAGTTCCTCTACCTGTCCACGCTTGTCTACATCTTAATGGGATGGATGATCGTTCTCGCTTGGGGGCCGCTAACCGCGGCATTGTCGGCGGGGGGCATGCAGCTGCTCATCGGCGGCGGACTGCTGTACACGATCGGCGCGATCTTCTACGTTTGGCGCGGCTTTCCTTACCATCACGCCATCTGGCATCTGTTCGTGCTCGGCGGCTCGATCGCGCACTTTTTCGCCATTCTGTTGTTCGTTTTGCGGATTTACTGATATTTCCCCGGAAATTGTAGTAGAATGGCCCATGATAGCGTTATTTTTACCGGGGGCATCGCATGATTAATACACTCATCGCTAACTTTGCATTGTTAACGGCTTTCCTGTTTTTCTTTAATGCCCTGTACGGCAAGCACGAAGCGGACGGCGGCAAGCCGCGGCGGATTATTGTGTACGGAGCCGTCTCCTACGGCGTGTTTGCCCTCGTGCTCATGTACTTCAGCGTGCGACTTGACGCGCATGCTTTGCTCGATTTCCGGCAATTGATGATTGTATGCTCGGCAGCTTTCGGCGGACCGATCTCGGCGTTGATTACGGCGGCGATCGTCATGCTCGGTCGCATCATGATGTTTGGAGGCATCAACGAAGCGTCGTTGATCGCATGTGCCTCAGCGCTCGTTTTGGCTGTGAGCAGCGGCGCCATGAGCCGCTGGCTGCCTCGGCGATACGGGCGCTTCTGGCTGTTCTCCATTGCGCTCTGCATGCTCTGTACGTCGATTACGTTCGCCATCCTGTTCGGCGAGCAAGCGCTGGACATTTTGCCTCCGTTTTTTCTTGTCATGGCGATCGGCGGCGTCATTGTCAGCGGGCTGACGGCTTATTTCTCCACGGCTAACCGGCTGCAGCTGGAGCTGCGTTCGAGCGAGAGGCGGTACCGGCAACTCCATCTGCTGCAACAATCGATCCTGCAGTCCGCTTCGGATGTGGCCATCGTAGCGGCGGATCTAGCGGGGCGCATCACCTTGTTCAATAAAGGTGCGGAAAAGCTGCTCGGTTACGTTGCAGACGAGGTCGTCGGGCGCACGATGTCCGAGGTGCAAGCGCAAGGGGCGGTCGGCGTAGATCGCGCGTCCTTGGACAAGCCCGGCAATAGCAGGAAGGGTGAAATGGACGTCGACGCCCTGGCCGTTTTTTTGCAGCGGATGATGTACGGCAGCGCGGACGAGCAGGAATGGACGATCGCGCGACGGGACGGCACCGCCTTCGTGGCGAATGTAATTGTGTCGCACGTGCTCGACTCCGAAGACGAAGTCATCGGATACATGAGCGTGTCCACCGACATCACCGAGCGCAAGCTCGCCGAGGAAAAGCTGAAGGAGGCCAACGGCCTGCTGCAGAAGCTGTCTCTGCTGGACGGCCTCACGGGAATCGCCAACCGTCGGCGTTTCGATCAGGCGTTGAACGCCGCCTGGACGTCCGCAAATACGGAGGGCTCGCCGCTTGCGCTCGTTTTGTTCGATATCGACCACTTTAAAAAGTTTAACGACGCCTACGGCCACCAGGCCGGCGACGATTGCCTGGTACAAGTCGCTGCCGCCACGATGGCGTGCCTGCGCAACGGCGCCGACACCGCGGCCCGCTACGGCGGCGAGGAATTCGGCGTCATCCTGCTCGGAGCGGATGCGGCAGAGGCGCTGGCCGTCGCGGAACGGATCCGCGCTGCCGTCGTGGAGCTCGCGATTCCGCACATCGGCTCGCCCGTAGGCGTCGTGACGCTTAGCCTCGGCATCGCTTGCCAAAAGCCCGACACCGGCAGCGAGCAGCGTCTGATCGCCCAAGCGGACGCGGCTCTGTATGAGGCCAAACAGTCGGGCAGAAACCGTACGATGACGGCCTCGGAATCTCTCGACGTGCCGTCGGCCCGCTGATCGCAAATTCGCAACTTTCCCGCGAACAAGTTTGGAATGCGCTTTCCGCGTTTAAATAGGGGTATGCGCTTTGACCATGCTCGGCGGGGGGGCGATCGAAATGAAGCATCATGTCAACAGCTGGTCGTTTGAAAATTGGATGGGTCCGCTGACGTACGTCGAGTGGGACGAGGACGCTTCGGCGCTGACGACGAGCGTCGAGAAGCATCCCGAGCGGTGGGGGCTGGCCGAGTTGATCGTCCGGCTCGGCGCCGAAGGCTACGGCGGGATCGAGCTCGCCTATCCGCATTTGAAGGACCGTTCGCCAGAAGGCCTGTCCGAATTAAGGCGGATCTCGTCGCTCGCGGGCGTGGAGATGAATTCCCTGCTGCTCGACTTCGGCGATCCTGGCACTGGCGACGCAGCCAGGCACGACGCGGAAATGGCGCTCTATCGCGAATGGATCGATGCAGCCGCACAAGCGGGATTCCGCAGAGTCCGCATCGGAGCAGGCGACGGGGACGACGAGGCGTCGTTTGCCCGCGCCGCTGAGACGCTCTCGCTGCTGTCGGCGTATGCGGGCCAAGCCGGCGTACGGGTTGTCATTGAAAACCTCGGCGGCTTGCTGAGCCGCTCCGAACAGGTGCTTCGGATGCTGGGCGAGACGGGCGGCAGCGTCGGGCTAACGGCCGACTTCGGCAATTTCAAGCAGGACAAGTATCGCCAGCTTGAAGCGATCCTGCCGCATGCCGAGACCGTTCACGCCAAGGCGCGCGAGGATGGAGGCGGACAGCTGGATTCCATGGACTTCAGGCGATGCGTCGAGCTCGCCAGACAAGCTGGTTTCGAGGGACCGCTGTCTCTCACTTATCTGGGCAACGGAGAGCCTTGGTCCGCTCTCGCCGAAATGCGGGAGCTGGCTGCAATCAAGCCAGCGGCAGCCCCGAGACCTTTATAGTGCCGGCAGCGCCGCCATCATCTTCGAATTTCATACCTGCAAGACCGCATCCTGCCCGCGCGCTTCGTCCTTTGAAGTCGCATTCATGCGCGTCTTGGACGACCGCGGGCTTAAGCCTGCGGTTTTTTGCTACGATCCGGCGCAGGCCATTCCGCACATTATACAACCAAGGAGGAGATTGGCATGCAGAGAGGACCGACCGCCGTACAGACGCCGGCATTCGTCGCTTCGTACGATTATCGCGCCCAGGAAGGGACGGAGCGCTATTTCGACTATGCGAGGACCGTTGCGAGAATTGCCGGCATGCTCTCGGACCGCTTCGGTTGCGAATTCAAGCTCTACGATCAGGCGGATCAGGGAGACGTGTGGGACGGCTTGGCCGAAGACATCGAATCGGACTATCCGGGACTCGTCCACGTTGCATCAATCTTCGACCTTGTCGAATCCAGGCAAATTTCTTTTCAGCCGAAGCTCGGCGAGACGATCTACCGAATGCGGCCTTCGGTCCGCAACAATCTGTTCGCATACCCTGAATACCGCGTCGCGCTCGTCCGGATGCCGATGCTCGTCCATCTGGGGCTGCTCTCGACCGAGGACCTGATCTTCGCGTCCGACGACGAACAGCTTATCGCCTGTCTCCAGGCGATACAGCTGCGGCGTTCGGAGGAACGCAAGATGCATGTGTATACCGACACGCGCGAAGGGTTGCAGCACTGCCGCGAGCCGATCTCCCAGGCCATCCCCCGGGAAGACGTCATGATGGACGAGACGCTCAAGCAGCAAATTTTCCGCTCCGTCGACGAATTTTTCGGCGGCGACCGGACGTTTTTCGAGCAGTACCAGATTCCGTACAAGCGGGGCATCCTCCTCTACGGCAAGCCGGGCAACGGCAAGACGACGCTGGTCCAATCGATCGCCGGCAGCGTTGAGTCGCCGGTTTTCTACTGGCAGATCACCGAGTATACGAACAGCGAATCGATTCGCGAAGTGTTCGCCGCTGCCGTCAAGCAGGCGCCTTCCGTGCTGGTCATCGAGGACATCGATTCGATGCCCGACTCGTGCCGGTCGTTTTTCCTGAACATTCTGGACGGCGCGACGGCCAAGGAAGGCGTGTTCCTGATCGGGACGACCAATTATCCGCAAAAAATCGATCCTGCGCTGATCAATCGCGCCGGCCGGTTCGACCGCGCCTACGAGGTCAAGCTGCCGGACGAGGCGCTGCGCCTGGCGTACCTGCGGCGCAAGGGTCTGGCTGAATTGGCGGGGGATGAGCAGGCCGTCCATGCGGCGGAACGTACCCAAGGTTTCTCGCTCGCACAGCTCAACGAGCTCTACGTATCCGCGGCCTTGCAGAAGCGTTACGACGATCGCATCGACCTGGAGCAGCTGGTGCTCGGACTTCGCAACGACCTGGACAAAGGACGCAATCGGGATTGGCTGAACGGCACGGACTGGGGCGGCGCATCCAATCGCATTGGATTCCAATAAAGTTACTAGGAATTATAAAGACTTTGCAGGAGTTTAGCGATAAGGATCGAATTGTAACATTGTCGAAACTTACCAATTCCTGAGGAGCGTGACCCTACTCATGTCCGAGCAACAATATCAACCCGAAACACTGGCCGTCCATGCCGGCCAACAGATCGATCCGACGACCCTGTCGCGCGCGGTGCCGATCTATCAAACTTCCTCCTACGGCTTCCGCGACGCGGAGCATGCAGCCAATCTGTTTGCGCTGAAGGAGTTCGGCAATATCTACACGCGGCTCATGAACCCGACTTCGGACGTGTTCGAAAACCGCATCGCGGCGCTCGAAGGCGGCGCAGCCGCGCTCGCGACGGCGTCGGGCCAAGCGGCCATCACCTATTCGATCTTGAATATCGCGGGCGTCGGCGATGAAGTCGTATCTTCCTCGACGCTGTACGGCGGCACTTATAATTTGTTCTCCACGACGCTGCCCAAGCTGGGCGTCAACGTCAAGTTCGTCGATGCCGCCGATCCGGAAAACTTCCGTGCGGCGATCACCGACAAGACCAAGGCGCTGTACGCCGAGACGATCGGCAATCCGAAAGGCGACGTGCTCGATATCGAAGCGGTCGCCAAGATCGCGCACGAGAACGGCATTCCGCTTATCGTGGACAACACGTTCCCGAGCCCATACCTGCTCCGTCCGATCGAGTGGGGCGCGGATATCGTCGTGCATTCGGCGACGAAGTTCATCGGCGGCCACGGCACCTCGATCGGCGGCGTTATCGTAGACGGCGGCAAGTTCGATTGGGCTGCCAGCGGCAAGTTCCCGGGACTCACGACGCCGGACCCCAGCTATCACGGCGTCGTCTACAGCGAGGCGGTCGGTCCGATCGCGTACATCATCAAAGCGCGCGTGCAGTTGATGCGCGATATGGGCGCCGCAATCTCGCCGTTCAACTCGTTCCTGCTGCTGCAAGGTCTCGAGACGTTGCATCTGCGCATGGAGCGCCACAGCAGCAATGCGCTTGAAGTCGCGCGCTATCTTGAGAATCATCCGCATGTGGAATGGGTCAGCTATACGGGCCTGCCGAGTCACGAATCGTACGAGCTCGCCAAGAAGTACCTGCCGAAGGGTCAGGGCGCCATTCTGACGTTCGGCATCAAAGGCGGCGTCGAGGCGGGCAAAAAGGTCATCTCAAGCGTGAAGCTTTTGTCCCACCTGGCGAACGTAGGCGACTCCAAGTCGCTGATCATCCACCCGGCCAGCACGACGCACCAGCAGCTCTCCGAAGAGCAGCAGAACGCAAGCGGCGTCAGTCCGAACCTGATCCGTCTGTCGATTGGCACCGAGTCGATCGTCGACATTCTGGCGGATCTCGGCCAGGCGATCGAAGCAAGCCAGCAATAAATCATAAGTTTGCTTGTACGATTGACGATCTCCGCGGCTGTCCGCCGGCCGCGGAGGTCGTTTTCCTTTGCGCAGGGAATATATAAAGGGTAGGCCTGCAATCGGCGAACGGAAGGCGGTCTGAATATGGAAAGCAAGCTGCGATTCCGCAAGGACGGAACGTTTAAAATCGTACAATTTACGGATCTTCACTGGCAGAACGGAGAAAAGGAGGATCTTCGGACACGGCGGCTGATGGAGCGGGTTTTAAGCGAGGAAAAGCCGGACCTGATCGTCTTTACGGGCGACATCGTCTTCAGTCTGGGCTGCAGGGATCCGTATGCGTCCATTGCGCAAGCTGTGTCCACGGCAGCCCTGAGCGGCACGCCATGGGCTGCCGTCTTCGGCAACCACGACAGCGAAGGCGACGTGTCGCGCGAGCGGCTGATGGAGACGCTGGTCGGGCAGCAGGGATGCCTTGCGAGCGCCGGACCCGATTCCGTCCATGGCGTCGGCAACTATGCGCTTACGATCGACGGAGCGAACGGAGAAAGGCGTCACGCGCTCTATTTTTTGGACGCAGGCAGCTATTCCGAGCTGGACAGGATCCCCGGCTACGATTGGATTCGCGAGGATCAGATCGACTGGTTCAGAGAGAAGGCCGCTGCGTTAAGCGCGAAGGGCGCTGCGCCGCTGACGTCGCTCGTCTTTTTTCATATTCCGCTGCCCGAGTACAAGGAGGTCTGGCGCACGCGTCCGTGCGACGGACGCAGATTCGAGGATATATCCTGTCCCAAGCTGAATTCGGGCATGTTTGCGGCAATGGCGGAGGCCGGCGGCGTGCTCGGCACGTTCTGCGGGCACGATCATATCAACGACTTCGAAGGGACCCTGCACGGTATCCGGCTCACTTACGGAAGGTCGACGGGCTATCATACTTACGGCCGGCTGGGGTTCAAACGCGGGGCACGCGTGATCGAAATGAAGGAGGAAGGCAAACGCTACAACACCTGGATCAGGCTGGCCGGGGGCAAGAAGCTGTCCGCGCCGAGAATCCACAAGCCCCGCAAAAAGCGGCCTTAAATAAAGGATCAGCGCCCTCGCTTGTGCCTGGCTTGCGGCAGAAGGAGCGGCGCTGATCGGCCTTCTTATTCGGTTGGACCTGGGTATACGGCTTGCGGACCCATTCGCTCCGCAGCGCTTCCGGATTCAGCTTGCCTTCGCGCACGGCTTTGCGCCTCGCTTTTTTCGAACCTGACATTCCCATTCGGGAACACCTCCGCTTATTAAGATTAAGCTCGATTGTAACGCATCGTTTCAGGTCGGGCAATAGGCATCGCTTCACCGGTGCCGAATTTGCGCAAGTCTTGATTCGCTCTTTATACGCTATGCGGACTATAATAGAGTGAACGATAGAGCGAGGAGCGCTGCTTAACGATGCCCCATTTATACTTTAGAGGACTGTCCGTCGAACGGGTCCAAGCCATGAGCGGTTCGCTGGAGGCCGAGCTGTCCGTCATTATCGGCTGCGAGCCAAGCGATCTTATGCTTGAGGTCATTCATACGACCTGCGTGTCCGGAGGGCGTATCGCGCCTTCCTATCCCTTTGTCGAGATCGCCTGGTTCGAGCGCGGCCGGGAAGTCCGCGACGCGGTCGCCCGCTGCCTGGACAGGCTTATCCGAGACGGCGGCGTGCCGGAAGTTGAGGTTGCGTTCCGCGGCTACCGGCCATCCGATTATTATGCGAACGGCGAGCCGTTCGGCGTCGATCCCGCGGAGGCGGAGCTCGAGGCGCTGCGCGCGGACAACGCCAAGCTGAAGGAGGATCTGGCCCGCGCGCGCAAAGCCGCGGCCGCCGCGACCGCAGGCTCGATGTCGACCCGTCTGCGTGACGCATTGAGAGAGTAGCCGACCGGGAGGATTCATACATGATCGTTTTTTACTACCTGCTGGCGGTCAACCTGATCGCTTTCATCATCATGGGTTACGACAAGACGAAGGCGATGCACAAGGAGAGGCGCGTGCCGGAGAAGCGGCTGTTCCTGATCGCGACGATCGGCGGCGCGCTCGGCATGCTGCTGGGCATGCGCTTTTTCCGCCACAAGACAAAGCACCGCTCCTTCACGGCGGGCATTCCTGCCCTGCTCGTGCTGAACGCGGTGCTCGTGATGGTCTGGTTCGGCCGTTAGTCTAGCGCGAGGCGGCCAAGTTACCTGGCGTCGTCCGGATCCGGGGAGGGATCGAGTCCGACGACGTCGGCCAGCTTCAGATCGCTTGGTTCATGAATGCCTGCTTCGGCGCGCAGGGCGTCGAGCGCTTGCTCGAGATCGTCTTCCTTGACGATGATATAAGGGCTCTCCCAACGGCTCTCAAGCGGCAGCACGTTCAGCGTGTCCGGTTTCATTTCCTTGACGTTATAGATATAGTCGCGGAGGATCGATTCGGGAATGTCGGTCTGCACGTTTTTGCCGAGCAGGTCGAGCACCTTGCCCCACTGAAGCATCCCCTGGAACGAAGCGAGCTTGTCGGTAAGCTGGCTTAGCACTTGCTGCTGGCGCGCGTTGCGGGCGATGTCGGAGGATTCGGCGGTGCCGCGGTTCGACTTCCGGTAACGGACGAAGTCGAGCGCCTTGGCGCCGTCCAGATGCTGATAACCTTTTTTCAGATCAATGTTCGTGCCGTCCGCGTTGTCCACGTACCGCATATCCATATCAACGTCGACATCGACGCCGCCGACCGCGTCCACCAGCTTGCGAAGCCCGTCGAAGTTGATCATGATCATATAATCGATCGGGAAGTCGAACAGGTCGCTGTAAAACTCCTTCGTGTTTTCCATCGCCGTATCTTTGTCTTTGTTGAAGAAATAGGCATAGTAGTAGTTGGCCTTGTGGGTGCCTAGGTCTTCCGGCTTAAGTTGAAGGTCGCGCGGCAGAGAGATCAGGCTGGCCGAGTTGGTCTGCGGATTAAGGCTGCCGAGCATGAGGACGTCCGTGTTGAGCGTGCCGCCGCTGCCTTCCCTGCGGTCGATGCCGGCCAGCAGGAAGGTCACGGGCTTCTTGATCAGCGTGCTGTCGCTTGCGTAATCGGCATCCTCCTGCTGACCGCCGGACGCGCCGGAAGCCGAAGGGGAAGGCGATGGCGCGGGCTCTTCGCCGGCCATGAGGTTGATGGCATGATTCGCTTTGTATACCAGGTATCCGGCATAGCTTCCGACGATGAGCACGAGGGCACCGACGGCAATCCCTGCATATTTCAGCGTTTTGCGCACCCAGGCGCGTTTTTTTTCTGGCGTGTTCATTATGTTCCTCCGCATGATTTAAAATTAAAAATGAGGCAACCCTTTCTATTTTAGGGCAAACGCCCTAAGAGTAAAGAAAGAAATTCCACATTATTTGACGATTTGAAGACCGAGCCGGTTGCGGATTTCGGATGACTGGCGAGATATTTCGTTAAAAGCAATTTTTGTTATAATAATGAATGTCGTTTATAGCTAATGAGTTGGATAACGAAAAGGGGGATATCTATGAGCAAGCCTAATGATTCGGCGATCCGTCATCAGGTTATCTTCGATCTGAAGCATGAGAAGGGGTCTGCGGAGGCGGATCGATTCCTGAAGGACGGTTGGCGTATACTTACCTCCATTCCGGCCGTCCGAAACTTCGAGGTATCGAGGCAAGTCAGTCCCAAAAACGATTATACATACGGCTTCTCCATGGAATTCGCGTCGCAGGCCGAATATGACAGCTACAACGCGCATCCCGCTCATGTCGCTTTCGTAACCGAACGGTGGGAGACCGAAGTCTCGCGGTTCCTGGAGATCGACTTTGTCCGGGAACGGGCCGCAGAGGAAGGACAAGGCGATGCAAATTAATCTGTCGGGCAAAACGGCGCTCATCACCGGCGCATCCGGCCAGCTCGGCCGCGTAATGGCGCGTACACTGGCCGGATGCGGCGCGAACGTCGCGATACACTATCGGGGCAACGCCGCCAAGGCGGAGGAGCTTCGCGCGGAGCTCGAGGGCATGGGCGTGCGCGCGCTGACCGTGCAGGCGGACGTGACCAAGCTGGCAGAAGTGCTGGCAATGAAGGATACGGTATCAGCCGGGCTGGGCGCAGTCGACATCGTCGTCGCCAATGCGGTCATCCAGTATCAATGGACGAGCGTGCTGGAGCAAGCGGTCGAAGACTACGTCGGCCAGTTCGAGTCCTGCGTGCTGCAGAGCGTACACCTGGCCAAAGCCTTCTTGCCGGACATGATCGCGAAGGGCGGCGGCCGGCTGGTCGGCATCAACACGGAGTGCGCCATGCAGAACTTCCCGACGCAGTCCGCGTACGTCGCGGGCAAGCGCGGAATGGACGGCGTGTACCGGGTGCTGGCCAAGGAAGTCGGCGAGCATCAGATCACCGTGAACCAGGTCGCGCCGGGCTGGACGATCAGCGAGCGGGACCGGACGGACGGCACGGAGCGCAGCGAATCCTACGAGAGCACGGTTCCGCTTAAGCGACGCGGCACCGACCAGGAGATCGCCAATGTCGTCGCGTTCCTGGCCTCGGATCTGGCGAGCTTCATCACCGGCGCCTATGTGCCGGTCAGCGGCGGCAATGTGATGCCGGCAATTTGAGCGGACGGATTGGTCAGCGGGCGCCGTCGCGCCATACATAAGGCATATGCAGCGCATGCGCCGCGTATTGCAAATCATGCGGACTCACCGAGAGCGGATCCCCTGTGGGGTCCGCTTTTGTCTGTCCTGCGGCCATCGGCAGCACGGTGTCGATCGATGCGAGGTTCGCGGCTGTACAGACCGCGTCCGCCGGAATCATGGATTTCCGCGCCGATATCGGTTATGCTGTCGTTGACGAAATGACCGATAGATCTGAAGGCGGGACGCGACATGGACATCCTGAACGAATTGCGGCACATAGATGAAAGGAAATTGCTGGAGTGGCTCGACCAATACCGCGCGTACGGCCCGCTGCCGGGCATTTTGCTCACCTTCATGAAGTCCTTCGTGCCTCCGCTGCCGACCATCCTCATCGTAGGCGTAAATGCGGCTGTGTACGGACTCTGGCTGGGCTTCCTCTACTCCTGGATCGGCATCGTGCTGGGCTGCCTCGTCACGTTCGCCGTCATCCGCAAGATCGCGGACCGTCCGTATTGGCAGCGCTGGGCGGAGCGCCCCCGGGTGAGCAAGGGCATGCGCTGGGTGCGCCGCAACGCGTTCAGCTACGTATTTTTGCTCAGCCTGTTCCCGGTCGGCCCCTTTGTCGTCATCAACATCGCGGCCGCGCTGGCCCGCATGCGCTTCCGCTCGTTTTTGGTCGCGATCCTGCTGGGCAAGGCCGTCATGGTGTTCGTGATCTCTTTCATCGGACACGATCCCGCGCAGTTCCTCCGCCATCCGGAGCAGGCGCTGTACGCGCTGCTGTTCGTCGCCGCCACCTGGTGGATCGGACGTTGGGTCGAGACCTATGGAATCCGGAGGGCGGAGCGGCGGGAGGGCGCAGGGACCGCGGAAAGGCTAAGCTGACTCGAGGGAATAGGCTATAAGCCAAATCGTAAAAGCAAAATATTGCTCAACAGGCTGAATGAACTTTTAATTTGTTGCTGTAAGGGCAAAAAGTTACTCTACAGCTGCAAGATCTCTTTTAGAGCTCGACATATTCGTGGGGCTCCTCTACAATAAATTTATAAATGCGTGAAGCACACGCCGTTCGACTCCTTTGGAGCGGGCGGCGTTTTTTATGTTCCGAGCCAAAATAGATTATTACAATGATGGAGGCTGTCATGGACAGAAAGCAGGCGGTGGATCGTTTTATTGAGAGTCAACGTCAAGAAGCGAGAGGCATGCGTGGTGAGATGCTGGGGAGGGACCTTTATGGAACGCGGATCTTGCTGATGAACGTGGCGCTACCGTTTTTTTAAGACGTTGGAGGGCATTGTACTGGAGCTTTATGCAGTCGCGATGAGATCGAGAAGAAGCCCGAAGCGTGTCGCCGTTCATTATATGAAATTATAGGAGAATGGAAAGTGGCGGCCGGCGAGAACAAGCTGGAAAAGCTGGAGGTGAATGAAAGGGAGTTGTTAAGATTGGCGCTGCATAGTCAAGAGGCGTTCAGCTTTACTTCCGCATGCGAATGCTTGGGTCTATGTCCGAGCACGACGCGCAAAAATTTACGGTCTTTGCAGTCGAGAGGTCTGCTGGAAGCCGTAGCGCCGGATAGACAGCGTCATCGTTACTATCGGATATCCGAGGAGGGGAAGGGGCTCTTTTATTAAACAATGAAAACCCCGACTTCGACTAACCGAAATCGGGGTTTCCATTGTTTAATCCTGCAGCCTGCCGCGGGCCCACACTCCGCGCAGCTCGAGCGCTTCGTCCAACAGGAGCACGTCCGCACGCTTGCCGGCTTCCAGCGAGCCGGTGACGCCCCCGAGCCCGAGCTGGCGGGCCGGGTTGCCGCTGGCCATGGTGCTGGCGGCCGGGACGTCGATGCCGACTTCGCGCACCATGTGGCGGAACGCGCCGATCATCGTGAGCGTGCTGCCCGCGAGGTTGCCGCCGTCCTTCAGGCGGGCGACGCCGCACGTCAGGACGACGGGCAAGCCGCCGAGTTCGTAACCTTCGCCGTCCGGCATACCTGCCGCAGCCATCGCGTCGGTGACGAGGATGACCTTTCCGTTGCCTTTGGCGCGGGTGAGCACTTTGATCGCGGCATGATGGACGTGATGGCCGTCCGCGATGACCTCGGCACTGATCCGGTCGTCGGAGAGTACGGCGCCGACGGTGCCCGGATTGCGATGATGAAGCGGGGTCATCGCGTTGTACGTGTGGACGGCGTGCCGAAGGCCGCGATCCGCTGCGGCGACGATCTGTTCGTAAGTCGCGTCAGTATGTCCGGCCGACGGCACGATGCCGTGCGAAGCCAACCGCTCGATATAGTCGAGCGCGCCGGGCAGCTCGGGCGCCAGTGTCTGCAGCTTGAGGACGCCGGGATAACGCGCGACCCATTCGTCAAGCCAATCGAGCTGCGGCGGTCCGATATAGTCCGGATTTTGCGCGCCTTTCCATTTGAGGCTGACGAACGGGCCTTCGAGATGTACGCCCAGCACCTGCGCGAACGGCATATCGCCCGCCATGTACCGGCTCGCCCGGTCGATCATGGCCGTCAGCTCCTCCCGCGAGGCGGTGAGCGAGGTCGCGAGCATGCCGGTCGTCCCGTGCTTCGCATGGAACTGCGCGATCGCACCGATGCCGGCCAGCGATTCGTCCGCATCCATGAAGTCATGCCCGCCGCCGCCGTGCACATGTACGTCGACGAAGCCGGGGAGCACCCAGCCGCCCGCGCCGTCAATCCGCTCTGCACTGGCAGCCGCAGCCGGCAGCGGATCGGAAGACCCGCCGATCGCGGCGATCTCCGCGCCCCGCAGCCAGATCCAGCCGCCGTCAAGGACGCCGCCCGGCGCGACGATCCGCGCGTTCGCGATCAGCGTCCCGCCAACGCCGTCCCGTCCCGCAGAGCCGCTCATGACAAATGCCTCGCGGCGGCGCGGTCGAGCAGCACCGTCAGACGCGGGTGCGTCTGCAGCAGCGATGCCGGCACGTCCGTCGTGATCGGGCCGGTCAGCGCCCGCTTCGCGATCTCCGCCTTGTCCGCGCCGCGGATGACGAGCAGGATCGTCTTCGCCTTAAGAATGCTGCCGATACCCATCGTGATCGCGCGCTTCGGCACGTCGTCGATCGAATCGAAGTAGCGGGCGTTCGCTTTGAGCGTCTCTTCGGCGAGCGTCACGACGTGCGTGCCGCGCACGAGGTCGGTATCCGGTTCGTTGAAGCCGATATGGCCGTTGTGCCCGATGCCGAGCAATTGGAGGTCGATCTGGCCCGAGCGCTCGATCATCTCGTCGTAAGCCGCGCATTCGGCGTCCGGATCCGCGGCGTTGCCGTTGGGCAGGTGCGCGTTCTCAGGCAGAAGGTCGATGTGGTCGAACAGGTGCTGACGCATGTAGGTATGGTAGCTTTCCGGATGATCCTCGGGCAAGCCGACGTATTCGTCGAGATTATAGCTGATGGCATTGCGGAAGCTCACCAGCCCTTGCTTGTAGTTGCGGACGACCTGCTCGTAGATGCCGACTGGCGTTCCGCCGGTCGCCAGACCCAGCACGGCCCGCGGATTCGTCTGCACCAGACTCACGATGATATTCGCGCCCGCTTCGTTCAGCTTTTCGTTCTCGTCAAATACTAACAGATTCATAACGGATTTCTCTCCCTTTTACCTGTATATTGGCGCACGGTCTGGAACGATCGCTCCAGTCTCGGCACGTACTCGTCAAAATGCTCGCTCACAAGTCCCGTGAAAAGCACGTCTACAACGTGAAGCTGCGCAATACGGGAAGCCATGTCGCCCCGCCGCATGCCGGCTTCGGAGGATGAGGTGAAAAGGCGAATCGATGCGTGCGAGGACAGCGTCGATTGTCCGAAGCGCGTGATGGAGATGGTCGTAGCGCCTCGTTCCGCGGCGTAGCGCAGCGCGTCGATAATCTCGAGCGTCTCCCCCGAGTACGAGATGCCGACGGCGACGTCCCGTTCGGTCAGCGAGGCTGCGGAGGTCAGCTGCATATGATGGTCGGAGAAGACGGCGGCCGCCTTGCCGATTCGAATCAGCTTGTGGAAAAAGTCCTCCGCGACGAGCCCGGATGTCGCCACGCCGTACAAATCGATACGCCCCGCGCCGTGAAGCGCCGTTATCGCGGCGCGCAGCTGCTGCAGATCCAGCAGGTTGGTCGTATCGGTCAGCGATCGCACATGGTTCGCCGTAATCGCCGAGACGATGTCCGCGAGGGGATTGCCGGCGACGATATCCTGGTACTGTCCGGACGCAGGCTGGCTCGCGAGCTCGGCCGCCAGCTTCATCTTGAAGTCGGCGAAGCTCTGGAACTGCATCGCGCGGCAGAAGCGGGATACGGTGGCCGAACTCGCGCCCGTCCATTCGGCGAGCTTGGAGATCGTCATACCGACCGCTTCCTGCGGATGTCCGAGCAGCTTCTCGGCCAGCTCGCGCTCCTTGGGATGCAGCGTGTCCAGCCGGTCCTCGATCGCTTGCAGAATGCCCATGCGACCCTGCCTCCCTGATACGTAAGAAAATTTGTTACTTATAATCAGGATTATATATGAAAAAAAATTTCTTGTCTATTCATAGTCATTATCTATTAAGTTGATTCCTTATATGTATTTCTATCAATAAGCATGATTTGATAAGCTGTCTATAAACCAAGTCAATCCTAAGTTCAGCTTGAAAGGCGGTAAACGAATGACAAAGGACAAGACCGACATCGGCAGCAAAACCGCACTGAACGGCAAATTAAAAAACGTACTCAACGCGCGCACGCTGGCGGATTCCTTCCCTCTCTTGGCCCAGCGGATGAAGACGGGGCTTCGGGTTCTCGATGTCGGCTGCGGAACAGGCGCGATCACGCGGGGCATCGCCGAGGCCGTCGGGCCGCGGGGCCGGACCGTCGGCGTCGACAGCAATGCGGCTTTAATCGCTGAGGCGCGCGCCAAGCACGCCGGCACGCCGGGCTTGACGTTTGACGTCTCGGATGTCGGCAGCTTGCCAGCGGACCAAACGTTCGACATCGTCGCCGCGTCCCGCCTGCTCGTCTGGCTGCCGGATCCGGGAGCCGGTATGGCGAGTCTGGCAGGTGCAGTACGGCCGGGCGGCACCGTGCTGGTCGCGGATTATAATCATGACAAAATCGAATGGTCCCCGGAACCGCCCGACAGCATGAAAGAGTTTTACGCTGCATACTTGAAGTGGCGGTCGGACAAGGGCTTGGACAATGCGGTCGCGGATCGGCTGTCCGCTTGGATGGGAGACGCAGGCTTGCGGGACATCCGCGTCTTCCCTCAGCATGAGGAGATGCGGCGGGGACTACCGGACTTCGAGGCGAGAGCTTCCATCTGGGCGGATACGGCGGCCAGCCGGGGGCCTCAGATGGCGAGAGACGGTTACGGCGATCCGAAAGCGTGGAAGCGCGCGGAATCCGAGTACAGACATTGGGCAGCCGAGGAGGCGATCTCGATTAGGTTGTATATGCTTGCGGCGGAAGGCGTCAGGCCCGAATAAAAAACCGCCGATCTCGGCATAGCCATTTCCGGCGGCAAGCCGTTCCGGCCCGGGACGGCTTTTTCGCTGTTTTGCGCGCGCTGCCCGACGTTCTTGCATAAGAAAGACGGATTTGAAGGGTGAAAAGTGAGATCTGTCGGGTTGCCGGAACCGGGTCCGCGGGTGAAAAATGAAGTCAAGACGGTTGAAGCGCCCGATGCGCGCAGCACGCGAGGAGCCGTCGAAAATCATCCAGCCGGCGAAAGGGGGGGAAGCGCTTACAGATTTTGGTGGCGTGAACGAATATTAGACAGGCATCGCTTGCAAGGCACCTATCCGCACGTAGAGGAGGAAAATGACAAGTGAACTACGCTAAAGTCTGAAAAGTCTGCCTCATCGCGGTTCTTACGCTGGTCGCCGCCTTCGGCGGAATCTCACTCGCGCCGGGTCAAGCCTCGGGCGGTGCGCTACGCGCCGAGGCAGACGGGAAGCTGTAGCGTTTACATGAAAGTCACGGACGGCAGCGGTACGGGATTGAACGGTACGTTCTACCTGGACGATTTTTCGCTGAGCTAACAGGAAATAAGATCTGAAACTGAAACGCCCGCCGATCCGCTAATGCGGAAAGGCGGGCGTTTTTTCCGCGCGCGAAGGTTAATAGCTTCTTGCGTAATCTACGATATTCCGCGCCGGCGTGCCCTTAGATAAATAGGCTTGCAGATTTTCCACGAACAGATCCGTCATGCGCGCTTTGTACGCCTTGGTCGCGCCGCCGATGTGTGGCGTGATGATGACGTTGTCCATCGCCCAGAGCGGATGCTCCGCAGGGAGGGGTTCCGGTTCGACGACGTCGAGTCCCGCGCCGGCGATCGCGCCGCTGCGCAGCGCTTCGGTCAAGGCGTCCGTATCGACCGCCGTGCCGCGGCCGATGTTGATGAAGAGGGCGGACGGCTTCATCGCGCCGAACCGTCCCGCATCGAACAGGCGAACGGTCTCCGCGGTATGCGGTAATACGTTAACGACGACGTCGCTCTCGGCCAGCACGTCGTCCAGCCGCTCCGGCGTATGCATGTCGTCTATGTGAGGGGCGGGGCGCCCGCTGCGCCGAACGCCTAAGGTCCGCATGCCGAACGCCTGCGCGATGCGCGCGACCTCCGCGCCGATCTCGCCCGCGCCGATGACGGCAAGCGTAAGGCCGCGGAGCTCGCCGTAGCCTTCGGAACGCGCCCATTTGCGCGCCGTCTGATTGCGTACCGCATGGTGCAGCTTGCGGGTGAAGGCCAGCAGCATCGCAAATACCGTCTCGGTCATCGGCACCGGATGTACGCCGCTCGCGGTCGTCAGCACGACGCCGCGCGCTTCGAGCTCGCCCAGGGGCAGATTGTCGACGCCGGCGGAGCCTGTCTGTACCCATTTCAGCTTGCCCGGGGTTCCGGCGCCCTTTTCCCAGGCTGCCTTCCACCACCCGCACAGCACCTCCGCCTCCTCAAGCAGGCCGAGGTCCAGGTCCGCCGGTTTGCCGAAGATGACGTTGCAGCCGGGGGCTGCGGCTTGTATCCGCCTCTCCTGCTCGGGATCGAACCCGAACAGGCTGACGATCGTGCGCATATCGATTCCTCCTTCCGATTTCTCCTATTGTACCGCGACGGGCGATTTTCCCAAAATAAAAGGACCGAGCCGGCCCTTGCGGGCGGTTCGGTCGGACGCGAGGCGCGTTCGGGCTTAGTCGTACGGCAGCAGCTTTGCGAGCGATTCGCTGTCTTTCTTGGACAGCTTGACATAGCTGCTGTCGTTTTTCTTCACGAGCTCGTAGGCGCCGGCATCGTCGGCCCACACATAATAGACGTCCGTCTCGCGGTCGCCGGCCAGCGCCGACAGCCTGTACGAAGGGGCGGTCGGCATGGAAATGCTCTCCTTTTTTTCCCAGTCGGCATCGTCCAGCACGGCGTCAACCTTTTTGGCGTTCTGTTCGCTAATTTGCATGAACGGCTTGAACGCGTTGCCCGAAGGCAGGCTGATCAGGAAGCCGAAGGCGTCGGCAGCTTCGCCGGTGGAGGAGGCGGGACTGGACGCCGGAGCGGAGCCGGACGCCGAAGGGGCGGCATCGCTCGCCGACGGCGAGTGTGGCGCTGTTGCCGTCGCCGTCGCGGAAGCGGACTCCGTCTGCGTGGCTTGGGGCGACTGAGAAGAGGAGGAAGAAGGATCGGCATTTTTATCGTGATTCGTACAGCCGGCAGCGGCTAACGACACGGATAGGAGCAAGGCGGCAGTCGCGATTCGAAGTTTCATGGCGGTTCTCCCCTTTCGGAACTGGATACCTTTTAGACGGTTGTCGTACAAGGGAAGTTGCGCATATGGGAAAAAGAGGATAAATTGGAACGAATCGAATGGGGTGTTGTCGTGCTGAACGGAAGCGGACCCTGCTCCTGCTTAGGGGGGCGTCATGCTATACTGTTGGTTACAAAGATGAGGAAAAGGAGGCGTTGCGCATGTCGGCGATGCCGGTGGATCGGACGATCCCGGATATTAAGGCAGCGCTGCGGGACCGGGGAGGGGCCGTATTGGTCGCCGCGCCCGGTGCGGGCAAGACGACGCGGGTGCCGATTGCCTTGATGGGGGAGCCGTGGCTTGCGGGGCGCAAGATCGTCATGCTGGAGCCCCGGCGCATCGCCGCCCGCAGCGCGGCCGAATATATGGCGGCAGGACTCGGCGAACGCGCGGGAGCGCGCGTGGGGTACAGGGTCCGAATGGATACGAAGGCAGGCCCGAAAACGGTCGTCGAGGTCGTAACCGAGGGCGTGCTCACGCGGATGCTGCAGCAGGACCCGTCGCTCGCGGAGGTGGGGCTCGTGATTTTCGACGAGTTCCACGAGCGGAATCTGAACGGGGATCTGGGGCTTGCGCTCTGCCTGCAGGCGAGAAGTCTGTTCCGCGACGATCTGCGTCTGCTCGTCATGTCCGCCACACTCGAGCCGGAGCCGGTCGCCGGGCTGCTCGGCGGGGTGCCTGTCATTGAGAGCGCCGGCATGATGTATCCGGTAGAGACCGTCTATCTCGATCGACGGTCCGATGCGCCGGTCGAGCGGTTGGCGGCTGAGGCGACGGCACTCGCGCTTGGGCGGCATGACGGCGACGCGCTCGTTTTTCTGCCGGGCTATGCGGAGATCCGGCGCACGGCGGCGGCGCTGTCGGCGCGGCTTCGCGGCGCGGGCGCAGAGGGCGTAGAGATCGCGGCGCTCCATGGCAGCATGCCGCCCGGAGAGCAGGACCGCGCGCTCGCGCCGGCCGCGAACGGCGGCCGCAAGGTCGTGCTCGCGACGCCCGTGGCCGAGTCGAGCCTCACGGTCGAGGGCGTGCGCATCGTCATCGACGGGGGGCTGATGCGTGCGCCCCGTTTCTCGCCGCGGACCGGCATGTCGCGGCTTGAGACGGCGCGCATTCCCGTATCGTCCGCCGATCAGCGCCGCGGACGAGCGGGCCGGGTCGCGCCGGGCGTCTGCTACCGGCTGTGGACGGAAGAGGAGCACCGGCAGCTGGCGCAGGCCGGAACGCCGGAGATTCGCGAGGCCGATCTCGCGCCGCTGGCGCTGGAACTGGCCGTGTGGGGCGTGTCCGATCCGGCGGAGCTGGATTGGCTGGACGTGCCGCCTGCTGCCGCATACACGCAGGCGCGCGAGCTGCTGTCCGCGCTCGGCGCCATCGGGACGGACGGCGCGCCGACGCCGCACGGCGCGGCCTTGGCACGCTTAGGCGCGCATCCGCGGCTCGCGCATATGATGCTGCGCGCGCTGCCGCTCGGCCTCGCGGCCGATGCCTGCCGGATCGCCGCGCTGCTCGGCGACAGGGACCCGATGCAAGGCGGCGACGCGGATCTGTCCCTGAGGCTGGCCGCGCTGGCGGCGGGAGACGGTCGCATCGAAGCCGGCCGCAGGGAGCGCCTGCTGGCGGAGGCTCGCCAATTCGAGGCGCAGCTCAACAATGCAATCGGCGAGTCTGCTGGCGCCGGCGCGGCTGCGAGGGCCGACGCGGCAACGGGAAGCGGATTGGTTGCGAGTGCCGGCGCTGTTGCCGGAAGCGACTCTGTGCCTGGCGCCGGCTCGGCAACAGGAAGCGGATCTGTCGCGAGAACCGCGAGCCGTTCCGCCCAACAGTCCGCATACGATTGCGGTTTGCTGCTGGCCTTCGCCTATCCGGACCGGATCGGCAAGCTTCGCGGGGGAGGCAAATTTACGCTGTCCGGCGGCAGAGGCGCCTATGTGCCCGAGGGGCAGCCGCTTGCAGGAGAATCCTGGATCGTCGCGGCGGAGCTCGACGATCAGGGGACCGAAGGGCGGATCCGTCTGGCCGCTCCGCTGCGCGCCGACGATCTCGAGCGGCACTTCGGCGATCTCGTCGCGGAGCGCCGGGCGATCGCCTGGGAGCCCGGGGCCGGCGCCGTCAGGGCGCGGCGGACAATCCATCTTGGCGCGCTGACGCTGCGCGAAGGGCCGATTGCCGACCCGGATCCGGCAGCCGTATCCGAGGCGCTGCTGAGCGGCATTCGGTTTGAGGGCCTTGACTTGCTGCCGTGGTCCAAGTCGTCCCGCCAATGGCTGGAGCGCGCAAGATTCGCGGCGCTTCACGATCCCGCCGGCTGGCCCGATCTGTCCGAAGCTGCGCTGCTGAACGGGCTGGAGGACTGGCTGGGCCCGTTCGTCATCGGCATGCGGACCCGAGGGGACCTGCAGCGTCTCCAGATGGCGGAGGCCTTGTCCGCGATGCTCTCCTGGGAACAGCGCAGGCGGCTTGACGAAGAAGCGCCTACGCATGTCGCCCTGCCGAGCGGCTCTCGCCTGCCGGTCGATTATAGCGATCCTGCCGCACCGGCGCTGCACGCCAGGCTGCAGGAGCTGTTCGGATGGCCTGCCTCTCCGCGGATCGCGGGAGGACGGGTGCCGCTCACGCTGCATCTGTTGTCCCCGGCACAGCGTCCGGTTCAAGTTACGCGCGATTTGGCCAGCTTCTGGCGAGAGGCTTACTTCGAGGTTCGCAAGGATTTGAAAGGGCGCTATCCCAAGCATTATTGGCCCGACGATCCCATGCAGGCGCAAGCGACGAGCCGGGTGCGTCCACGAACTTAGAATCCCTTTATTTTCCTCTCGTGTGGTATGATCGGTTGAGGCGCATAGCCGCCGGCTTATCGTCTGATGCGATGGATCGGGAGGTTTCTTCATGAAAATCTTTTTTGTTTTTGTTCTGCTTTCATGGCTGCTCGGCAATCCATTTTTGGCCCTTATCGTCTTGCTCGTCATTTTTTACGTGCTCGATCGGCGATTTTTGGGCATTACGCCGAGCCTGCTCAAGCCGTTTAAACGGCGCAGCCGCGTAAGCAAGCTGCGGCGGCAGCTGTTGTTGAACCCGCACGATACTCCTGCCAAGTCGGAGCTCGCGCATGAGCTGATCGGGATGCGCAAATTCGAGGAGGCGCGGAACTTGCTGGCCGGCATGGAAGACCGGATGACGCAATCCGCCGAATATTGGAGCGAACTAGGGCAGTGCGAGCTGGCGCTGGGGCAATTGGAGACCGGGGAACAGCATATGCGCGAGGCGCTGGCGCTCAATCCGCGCGTCAAGTTCGGATTGCCTTACTTGCTGCTCGGCGATGCCTGGGCAGGCAAGGACGACGCGAAGGCCGCTTCTTATTTGAAGGCGTTTCAGGACGTTCACGCTTCGTCGTGCGAGGCCTACTACTTGTTGGGGAAAATCTATGCAAGACTCGGGGATCGTGCAGCCGCGAAGCAGGCTTACCGGGATTGCGTGGGCGTCTATCGCACCCTTCCCCGATACATGAAGCGGAGGGAGCGCAGATGGGCGCTGCTCTCATCCGTTCGCAGCCGCTGAAGCGTATGGCTTGACGACGATGCGGCATTTAAAATGCAACGGGACCATCGGTCGCGGTCCCGCTGCAGTCCGGTATTTTTCAATCTGCCAGCGCATCCTCTTCTTCGGGCTCTTCATCTACTGCCAGGGCTTCGGCATCGTCCTCCGCCACGGCTTCGGCTGCATCTTCCGCGTCCGATTCGGCTGCCTCTTCAATTTCGATCGATGCGGCAGGCGCTTCTGTCTGGACGGCCCAGTCGTCCGTCAGTACGGCGTCTTCGACGGAGGGAGCCGCCTCGACTTCTGCTTCGTCCGAATCGTCAGCGGACGCGACGGCCTCGGTATCCTCCGCGGAAGCCTCCTCGCCAAGCTCTTCCGAATTCGCTTCCAATACCTCTTGGTCCAGCTGCTCTTCGTTCGTACTCATAGCGCTCTGCCTCCTTGGCGATGTTTGGGGCATGTCCCCGACTTCAAAATAACACGAAGGTCCCGGCCTGAATACGGGTGTAAATTGACGCTATTTGTCCGGATGCCTCGAAAACGCACACTGTAATCAAATTGTAATCCGATCCGACCGGAACCGACAAAACCTTCGTCTCGCAGTGTTTGATAGAATTCGACGAACGCGGCGCCAATCAGGCCGTACGCGGCAAAATTGACATCCATAAGCCGTTCACTTATATTGTGCGAATAAGAACCTAAGAGAGTACGGAGTTGAAGCCTATGAGCGGGGCCGGACGCAATCGGCAGGGCAAGCCGAAGCAGCACAAGGGACAGCAGAAGGGAAGCCGGGAGGCGGCGCAGGGCTCTCGCATCGGGGGCGACACGAGTCAGCAGCGGGGCCGGGGCGGCCCGGGCTCGGGAAGCGCGGGGAGCCGCAGAGGCCAATCGGAGCAAATGCGGGGCGGTCCGGCAGCAGGCGGGCGCAGAAGCCCGTCTGAGCCAACCCGGGGCGGGACGGGCAGAAACGGACAGGAACGGCCGACAGCTGGACGGAGCAGCCGCGACGGCGGCAGGAGCGGACGCGAGCAGACGAGACAGGATGCCGCGAGAGGCTTTTCCGGCGCTGGTCGCATGAGCGGCGGTACGATAAGCCGAGCGAAAGGAAACCCGGCTGCGGAAGGCTATGGCGCAAACGGCAGAAGCGGCAGAAGGGCTGGCCGATCGGAGCCGCGCGCGGCCGTCCTTGCCGGCATGGACGATACTTTGCTCAAGCTCGGGCGCCGCAAGGCCGAATGGATGGAGCTTCGCCTCCCGGGCGAGCTGGCCGCGGCGCCGCTGCAGCAGATCATGAAGCATACGCCGCTTGCGCCGAAGCTCGTTTCGAAGCTTGCGCAGAGCAAGGGCATCGTACAGCAAGGCTCCTCGCTGAGGCTCGCCTTGTTTCCGCGGGAATCACGGGATTTTCCGCCGGACTGGATGGAGCTCAACGTGCTGTACGAAGACGACTTCACGCTTGTCGTGAACAAGCCTTCCGGCTACGAGGTTCATCCGAGCGAGCGCGGCCAGCGGGGAACGCTGGCGCACGGCGTCGCCGCATACTACGAGATGACGGGACAGGACGTGCGAATCAGACACATCCACCGTATCGACAAGGAGACGACAGGGCCCGTTTTATACGCCAAAAACGAATTCGCCCATTATCAATACGACAAAGCGATGCGGGAAAAAGAGATCGAGCGAATCTATCTCGCGCTGGCGGAGGGAGAACTCGCGCAGGATCGCGGCACGATCAACCTGCCGATTGGACAAGATCGCCACCATTCCACGCGCCGCCGCGTGAGCGAGACCGGTGATGCGGCTATCACGCATTACGAGACGGTCGAACGCTTCGAAGGCTTCACGCTCGTGCGACTGCGCCTGGAAACGGGCCGTACGCACCAGATCCGCGTGCATCTCGCCGCGATCGGGCACCCGCTGGCGGGCGACGGTCTCTATGGCGGCAAGCGGACGGTGATCTCCCGGCAGGCGCTGCACGGCGAACGGCTGATCTGGCCGCATCCTTGGACAGGAGAGCGGCTGTCGGTTCGGGCTCCGCTGCCGGCGGACTTCGAGGCGGCGCTGGCCAAGCTGCGTGCTGGAGAATGAACATTCGCTTGCTTTCTTTTACTGCAGATTGTATTTTATAATCAAACGAAAGATCGTATGGTCCTGAAGCACAGGCCGTTCGTCGGAGCAGATCCGGCGGGCGGCCTGTTTTGATTTTCAGAGGGGAGAGATGAGCATGAGCGCGGATCCGGCATTCGAGCGGGCCTATGACGAGATGATGGAAAAGGCGATCAAGGCGAGCGCAGGGGAGCGGAAAAGGAGGCTGCTGCTGGACAGGTTTAACGAGAAGCTGCTGGCCCAGCACGTTTGGTGGGAGGTAAGAGGCGATCTCGCAGGCTTGATTCCCGAGATGGAGATCACGGATCTGAAGGACGGCACGCGCTTCAGCGACTACGGCTTCCTCCATCCGATCCGGCGTCCTCGCGGATTGCTGATGGAGGCGGATG
This sequence comes from Cohnella hashimotonis, assembly GCF_030014955.1. Classification (NCBI taxonomy): domain Bacteria; kingdom Bacillati; phylum Bacillota; class Bacilli; order Caryophanales; family Paenibacillaceae; genus Cohnella; species Cohnella hashimotonis. The sequence continues at coordinate 5,359,257 of NZ_JAGRPV010000001.1, read as the reverse complement.
CCTTCGGCACGCACGTGAGGGACGTGAGCCGGTGGAAGTACGCCGATAACCTGGAGAGGCAGAATCATTTGCTCATCGACGGCTGGCACCTGCTCCGCTTTTCACGCGACGACATGCTCGAGAAGCCGAGACGGTGCCAACAGACGCTGCTCGCCGCACTGTCGGCCTGGGGTTTCATCGCTCCCAAGGATCGGCCCAGATTGAACGTATACGAACGGGCGATCTTGCATTATGCGCGGGAACAAGCCGGTAACGTGAAAGTTGGGGAGTTGGTCGAACAGCTGGAGGTCAGCTATCGTTCAATCGGGAGGCACACGCTCGTACTTGAACAAAAAGGGCTGGTCATTCTAGAGCGCTCAGCTGGCGGGAGAATTATGAAACTAATGTCCAAATGAAATTCAAACAAGTGTTATGAGCTAGTACTGTCGAGGGAGAGCACACGAGGCAGCGCACGAGCGGAGGTAGCTGAAGTACTGCCGAGGGAAAGCACATGTGGCGGCATACGAGTGAAGTTAGCTGAAGTACTACCGAGGGAAAGCACATGAGGCGGCATACGAGCGGAGGTAGCTGAAGTACTGTCGAGGGAAAGTACATGAGGCGGCATACGAGCGGAGGTAGCTGAAGTACTGCCGAGGGAAAGCACACGAGGCAGCGCACGAGCTGAGGTAGCTGAAGTACTGCCGACGGAAAGCACATGCGGCGGCGCACGAGCGGAGGTAGCTGAAGTACTGCCGAGGGAAAGCACACGAGGTGGCGCACGAGCGGAGGTAGCTGAAGTACTGTCGAGGGAAAGCACACGCACACTTACCGCTAAAAAATCCCCCGCCTCCCGGCAGGGGATCTGTCTCATCGTATCGAATAAGTGCTGACCCTCAGCGGCACAGCGCCGCCGTCATGAGATAAGCGATGGTGGACTCGGCGCCGCAGTTAACGTTGGGGCCGTTTTCCTGGAGGCCGTCGCAGCCGCTGCCGTCGCTTTCGTCCGCCATGATGGCGCCCAGATCGTTATCGCCGAAAAACCACTGCAGGCAGCGATCGCGCGCGGTACGCAGCTGCGCCGCATAGTCGGCGACCTCGATTGCGTGCGCGTCGGACTCGCTTGCCGTTTTGGCGTCGCCGCGTTCCTCGATCGGCCCGTCCTCCGTCTCGGCGCGGACGGCGAGCGCGATCCCGACCTCCGGCGCCCGGATGGCGCCGGCGCCGCGGAAGCCGCCCGTTCCGCGGTCCCCGCCTGGCGACCGGGCGTCGGACGAGCCGCCTTTCGCAGAGCGACCTTGATCGTAGGCGAGCAGCAGCGCGACGCCTTGCTTGCCCGCTTCCTCCAGGGCGACGGCGCCTTCCTCCAGCGCCAGCGCCAGCTTGAAGATCTCGAGCGGCTGCTGGTCCCACTTGCTGCTGCGCGCACGCGTGCGCCAACCCGCATTGCCGATGGGGCGGAACCAGCCTTCCTCCGCGGTCATCGCAGCCTGAAGGGAGGAGAGGCTGTCGAGCCCGATCTCGAGCGCTTCTGGCGCATGCGTCACGCGGTAGGAGCGCAGCAGCGCCCAAGGCAGCACGCCGTTTCCGTAGCTCATCTGCGTCTCGAACCAGCGCCATTCCTCGTCGGAGTGGCGAAGGAACGTCTCGATCAGCTCGTCTTGAAAGCGCACGACGTGCGTCTTGAGCTGCTCCCGCCAGCCCGGCTTGAAAGAGATCGCGCCAAGGCGCTCGCTCTCGAGCGCGTGCGCGCAGGCAGACAGCGCGTAGGCTTTACCGCGCAGCGAACCGAGTTGCCCGAGCGTCGGCATCGCGCACTCGAACATCGCTTTTGCGGTGTCCTTGTGCGAATCGGGCAGCCCGACCCAAGCACTGACGCACGCCCATATCGAGCGTCCTTGGCAGTCGTACGAGACCGATTCGGGTTCGGGGGAACGATCGTAGGCAACGTTGTTGTGCCACCAGCCGTCTTCCTTTTGCTGCCACAGCATGAACGATAAATAAATGGATGCCAGATCGAGCAGTTGATTGCGATCGGCCTCGCTTATTGCCGAGCCGGGCACGTCCCGCAGCCATTCGGTGACAGCCCATAACGAACGCGCATTATCGTCCGTCGTATAACCTTCGCGTCTGCGGGGCGTCCGCCCGAGCGCGTGCTCGAGCAGCCCCGTATCGTCCGTCATTCGGCGCAAATGGGTAAAAGAGGGCGGATGGCTCCGCCCTTTCGGGTTAGATAACATCGGCCATCCTCCAACGCTTCTCCGCAGCGGTCCGTTCGAGCAGCTGCAGGTATTCTTGACCCACGACCGGCCATTGCATGCTCTTGCCGATTTCGGCAGCCTTTTTTTCGCACAGCTTGAGCTTCTCGGGGTAAGAGAAAAGCTCGATCAGCTTCACGCCCCAAGCTTCGACATCGCCGTAAGGGAGCAGGAACTCTTCGCTGCCCTGGAGCAGATCCTTGGCATAAATATAAGGGCTGCTGAGCACAGGGCGGCCAAGCCCGACCGCATAAGCCAGCGTGCCGCTCGTAATCTGTTGCATGCCGGGATACGGCGTCACATAAAGATCGCAGGCTTGCAGCAGGGAAGTCAGCTCTTCTTCGGGAATATAACGGTCGATCATGCGCACATGGTGCTGCAGACCGAGGTCTTCGATAAGGGCGTTGAGCTCCTCGCGATAGGCTTCGCCCTCGTGTTTGCGCACCTCGGGATGGGTCTGTCCGGCCAGCACGTATAGCAGATCGGGCACCGCCTTGACGGCTGCGGCCATCGAGCGGAGAATCAGCTCTACGCCCTTGCTGCGGCTGAGCAGACCGAATTGAAAGACGACCTTGCGCTGCTCCCATCCGTATTCGCTGCGCGTACGGATCCGATCGGCCTTGCTCGGTACCGGCGTTCCGTGCGGAATGTAGGAGATTTTCTCCAGCGGGATGCCGAAGTTGTCGTTCAGATAACCGATCGCTTTGCGGTTCATCACGTGAATGCGATCGCTGCGCTTCGCGATTTCGGCCTGAACGCTTGCGTACGGCTCCTCCGGATTTTCGAATACCGTATGAAAGGTCGTAACGACAGGTTTGTTCAGCCGGCTCAGCAATTCAAGCGCGTAGGAGCCGGCTTCTCCGCCGAAGATTCCGAATTCATGCTGAAGGGAAACGATATCGATTGCACTTCTGTTCAAATAATCGGCCATTTTGCGATATTCTTCTTTATCGTTTTTAAGGAGGGGATAGTGCCAGCTTTCATTATAGAGCTCCAACTCGTCTTCGTTGCACATGGCGACAATCGGATCGGGAAAAATGCCGTTGTGCGCTGTGCGAACCGCATCCCGAAGATGATGCGTATACGTGGCCAAGCCGCATTTCTTCGGTACGTAGGTGCTCACATAGGCGATTTGAAATGTTTTTGGACTCATTAATGTCGCACCTCCAGCTTATTGTAGCTAAACTCATAACTTCATAGAGAAGCTTCGGCGACAGTGGCGCCGGAGCCGAATACACGCTCGCTGAGTCGCGACGAATCGTTGACGGCGGATCGGGCAGGGACGATCGTTCTCGAAATTCTCGCGCCTTGACCGACCGTACAATAGGGACCGATGACCGTATAAGGACCGACGATCGCTTTGTCGCCGATCCGGGCATAGTCTCCGATCACGACAGGGGGGACGAGCAGCACGCCTTTTCCGATGATTGCGCCTTTGCCGATCCAAATGCCTCGTTCGTTCATTTCCGTACCGCTGATCGAAAGCGGAAGCCTGCGGTCGAGCAGGTCCCAATGAAGCTGGACATAGCTCTCGGGCGTGGTTGTCAACATGCAATAGGTATCCGGTATGTAGCCGGAAATCTTGCTTCCATTGCCGATCAGGAGAGGAAATGTTTCGTTTTCCAAAGAGACGTATCGTCCCTCCGGAATTAGCGACAGCGCGGATTTACTCATCATATATACGCCCGAGTTATTAAGGTTAGACGGCGCATTATGCGGGCTTGGCCCAGGGACGAGCGAGAGGACCTCTGATTCTGAATCGACCGTGACGACGCCGTGCGGCGAATATCGTCCGCCGGGCGTGAGACAGATCGTGGCCGCGGCCGCTCGCTCGGCGTGGTACGCCATCAGATCGTCGAGCCGAAACGCATGTACGGCGTCCGCATGCAAAACGATAAACCGCTCCTGCAGCAGCGGTTCGGCCAGCTTGATCGTGCCTGCCGTTCCAAGCGGCTCGGACCCTGTCAGGTAAGCGATACGCATGCCGTAACGGGTTCCGTCTCCCAGCAGACTTCTGATGTCCATCTCGTCCTGCATCCCGACGGCAACGACCAGGTCTACGATGCCCTGCTCGCGGCCCTGCGCGATCCAATGCTCGATCCAGGGGCGATTGGCGATTGGAAGCGTCCACCCTCCCGGCAAGCCAGCCGCCGGATCTGAGCCGAGTAACAATGCTTGCATGGACGTATCCACCTCCGAACGGGGATTGCCATCGCGAACACTGCGCAAGCGGCATGTATTTAATTAACGCATTTCGGCTGTCATGAAACAGGAATTGTCAGAAAAACAATCATTTCGCATCGTCTTTCCGAACGATAAGTGTGGACAGGCACACCAAAACGGCAACCGTTCGGGAGGTCCCGCTGCGGTTGCCGTTGGATAAACCAAGCATTGAAGTCGACGTTCGGGTCAAGCGCTTCATCTATAATGGATTATTTTGTAATGCATTATAATTTGAAGCGTTAGATCCTATCGGCGATCGTTATAGATTCCGGCGACGGCCGAAGATGAGGGAAACGACGAACAGCACCAGGAACAGGAAGAAGAGGAACTTGGCTACGCCGACGGCTGCGCCTACGATGCCGCCGAATCCGAAGATGGCTGCGACGATGGCGACGAGCAGGAAAATAAATGCCCAGTATAACATAAGAACGCCTCCTAATTTGGATGATGGTCATACCTAAGCGGGATCGTGGCGGGTCGGGAAGGCCGAGCTTGTCGGTTCGAACGGCTCTATCGCCTTGCCGAACGGGTGCGGCGCATGTCCGCGCCGTTTTCAAATCGCCCTTATCGGCCCCGCTAGTTTCGAGCGTCGGTATGATCTTGCTGCATCCTTACCACTGCCTCATCCGGCTGAATCACCCTCGGAGCTAGGCAAATTAATCCTACATTAACTTCATGATTTTACGTGCGGGAGCGGTAAAAGCTTCGGCGCGGAGAGCCCCTCAACATGGTTTCGCGGCCTGGCGGCAAGGGTAATTGACGATATGCAAGAGAGAATGATATTCCCGAGAAAGGAAGGTGATACGCATGAGCAACCAGGCATTGATGGCTTGGAGCGTCGTCGTCGTCGCGATCAGCTTCGCCGCCCTCTGCGTATACTTGATCGTCACTTTGAAGGCGGCCCGGGAGACGCTGGTCTCCGTCCAAGGCACGATCAAGGAAGCGAACCAGACGGTTGGGATGCTGCATACGAAAGTGGAGGACTTGACCAACAATGTCAAAGTCATCTCCGAGGACGTGAAGAACAAGATCCGTTCGACGGACGACTTTTTCCAGGCTGCCCGACATGCAGGTACGACGCTAAAAGAGACGACGGGCGCGGTAAGGGATATCTCGTCGACGTTGTCCCGTGCGGTAAGGCAGCAGGTGGCTGCGCTTGAACCCGGCCCTGAGCATAAAAAGACGTGGACAGAATGGTTCAAGATCGGCATGAACGTCGTATCCGCCATTCGCAGCGCCAAACAGCAAAACAAGGAAGAAAAAGCGGTTCTCGCCGCCGAAGCGCATGAAGAGGAACACCGTTTGTACGATAGCGCCGCGTATGTCCCAGAACCGTTTCAACCCGGTTCGCACCGGGTATATAACGGGCACAGTCACAGCTGAAGTTCCCATCTAATATAAAATCACAGCCTATACAAGAAGAACGCTAAGGAGGAATCTGAAATGGAAAGAGCCTACGCCAAGCTGGTAAACAACGGACTTGAAGCGTTCGACACGGTAAAGGATCTGCACCGCCAAGGCTATCGGGAAGAGGAAATCTACGTACTGGCGCACGGCGAGAGCCGCACGGACCGGATTGCAGACGTATCGAACGCCAATACCATCGGTGCCTCCGAGGAAGGCGTGATTCAATCCGTGGCCAACCTGTTCAGGGATCGGGGCGACGAGCTTAGGTCGAAGATCAAGGCGCTCGGATTCGACGCCGACGAGGCGGAGCAGTACGAAGCGGAGCTCGATCGAGGCAAGGTGCTCGTTCTCGCGAAGCACTGAGCAATGGATTGCACGGCCGCTTTCCAGGTTAGGGAGGCTGGTTGACGGGAATAAGGAATGAGAGGCTTCTGCCTGCTCATTCCTTATTCCCGTTTGCCGGCTTTGCTTTACAGGGGCCCATGGCTGCGATAACTTTAACGTATGATACAGGCGAGGAGAATTGGACAAATGAGCATTTTGGTCGTAGACGACAATCCGATGAATGTGATGGTTGTCCGGGAGATGCTGAATCGTTCGGGATACGAGGATGTGCAGATCTCCTATTCAGCCGATGAGATGTTCGATATACTTAGGTCGGACAATCGCGGCGCCCAAGCGCCTACTTCGGTCAACTTGATCCTGCTCGACCTGATGATGCCCGGCATGGACGGCATAGAGGCCTGCGGCTTGCTTCAAAAGGATGAGCGTCTTCGAGATATTCCGGTAATTATGGTGACCGCGATCGGCGACTCGCGCAAGCTGGCGGAGGCGCTGGACGCGGGGGCGACGGACTACGTGACGAAGCCGATCAACAAGATCGAGCTGCTAGCGAGGATCAGGTCGGCCTTACGCCTCAAGTCCGAGCTCGATTGGCATAAAGAGCGCGATCGAAGGCTGCATGAGGAGCTGAGCCTGGCCAGGCAAGTTCAGGAAGCCGTCATGCCAAACGACGTCGACGGCGAGAATTTGAACGTACAGGCCTACTTCCGTGCATCCGAAGGATTGGCGGGCGATTTGTATGCCTGGCATGCGCTCGATTCCAAGCATTATCTGATCGCCATCATGGATGCGATGGGACACGGAATCTCGTCTTCTCTGATCAGCATGTTCACCGCGTCGGTGCTGCACGAAGCGATGCGGACGACCGTGACGCCGAAGCGAATCGTTCAAGAGCTGAACCGCCGATTGCTGCAGCTTCAATACGAGAACGAGATGGTTCAGTATTATTGCACCGGCATATGCGCCTGGATCGATCTGGAGAACGGCATCATCGAATACGTCAATGCCGGTCATCCGCCGGGGCTTATCACGAGAGCGGACGGCGGTACGCAGCAGCTCGGCGCGACGGCGCCTCCGATCGGCATGTTCGAGCAAATGAACGTACAAATGGAGACGGCGAGCATCCGGACGGGGGACGTCCTTCATTTGTTCACGGACGGTCTGCTCGATCTGTTCCCGGGCGATATGGAGCAGCGGCTCGAGCAGCTCATGGGAACCATTCTCGAAGCCGCGGGCGATCACGACGCACTTGAGGAACTGTTGGTCAGGGAATCCCTGGACCGGCGGCCGGACGACCGCTGCCTGGTCAGAGTCGAAGTCAAGAAGGCGCTGCGATAAGGACATATGTCAGTGGCATTTTTTACATAGCTTGCGGACCCGGCATCGCATGCAAACGGCGAATTGCGATCTATACGTAGTGAGATCGTTCCGATGACATTACGCGGTTACGCTCGTCCGTTTCATTGAAAAGATGCTGCCAATGCAACCGGCTATTCTCAGCGGCTAAAGGTGTGTGTTATTACATTGACCGATTTTCTAGACATAAGTCCGTATGACGAGCGCCTGGAGAAAATCGAGATCGAAGGCCTTCTCGAGGCGCTGTTCAAGCGGTACGGATATGATTTTCGCAATTATGCCTATCCGTCGCTGCGGCGTCGAATCTGGCATCGCGCATCGATCGAACAGCTCGATACGATATCGCTGTTGCAGAATCTGGTGCTTCACGATCGCGACGCGTTCGAGCGGCTGCTGGCGGATCTGGTCATTCCTGTAACGGAAATGTTCAGGGACCCGGGGCTGTTCAAGGTTCTCCGCGCACGCGTATTGCCGATCCTGAAGCAAGCCTCGTTTATTCGCGCCTGGCATGCGGGCTGCGCAACCGGCGAGGAAGCCTATTCGATGGCCATCCTGCTCGACGAGATCCAGATGCTGAATCATGCCCGGATCTACGCGACGGACATCAGCGAGGCCAGTCTTCAGCGTGCCCGGCAGGGCCTGATTTCGAAGGAACGAATGAGCCTCTACGCGCATAATTACGAGCTGTCCGGCGGAAAGGAGCGGTTTGAATCCTTCTATGAAACGAATTACGGACAAGCGATGCTGCATGCCAAGTACCTCGAACGAATCGTTTTTGCCGAACACAACCTTGTGACGGATCGCTCGTTTAATGAGTTCCAGATCATTTTTTGCCGCAACGTCATGATTTACTTCGATGCCGGACTTCGCGAGCGCGTACATTCATTGTTGTACGACAGCTTGTCTCCCGGCGGGTTTCTCGTGCTTGGCAATAAAGAATCCGTTGCCTTTACGAGCTTCGCCGGACGTTACGAGACGTGGAACGACGAGTACAGGATCTACCGCAAGCCGCATTGAACAAAGCTCCGGCTGCGACGGGCGAACGGTTCAAAGCGCCTTCCCTCGGGTAAAATTACAAAAAGGCGATGGATTCGTTTGCCGCCTATAAGGAGGGAATGGCCATGGGAATCACGATCGGTATTTTTGAAAGCGAACAGCATGTCCTGGACGCCGTGGAGCTGCTTCGCGCGAACGGCGCGCATCAGGGCGATGTCCGCGTCATCGTCAAGAGCGAGGAGAACGTCCCGCTGCTGTCTGCCAGCGATGCGATCCAAGTAGAGAGCATCACCGGAATCAAAGAAGCGAGGGACCGGTCCTATGGCGACCGCGATGGCGACGGAGGGGGTTCGTGGGGCGATGAAGGCGTGATTCCGCTTCCGGCAGCCGGCCTCCTGGCAACGCCGCAGGTAAGCGGAACAGGCGGATACGTAGGCGGCGTCGTGCCTGCGGGCGTCGCGGCGGCAGGCTTGGCCAACTCTTCCAGCCGATTGCTGGATTGGGACGGCGACGGTCCGGACACCGGCGACGTATTATCGGATCTCGGCTTGCCGGACCGTGACGCGAGCCGCCTGGCGGGCGAGGTGAACGACGGCCGCTACCTTGTCGTCGTGGGTGAGCGTCCCGACGATCAGGCGAGCAGTCTGCTGAGCCGGGCGGGAGCCGTCGACGTGCTCCATTGATGGCAAGCGCCGCACAAAAGAACCGGTCTGCGCTACTTCGGCAGACCGGTTCTTCTATTGCGCAGTCCGACGAGCTCGTCCAGCGAATTCGCTCTTCCTTGCAAGGCGTCCAGCAGTACTTCGCTCGCCATCATGCTGTATACCGCGCCGTTGCCTCCGTAGCCTAGCGCTACATAATGGCCGGGGCGGTCCGGGTTTTCTCCGATCCAGGGCAGGTTGTCCTTCGACTCGCAAAATGTCGCGTTCCAGGCGAATTCGATTTCGAGCGATAAATCGGGAAACAATTTGCGGGCTTCCTCAAGCAGACGATTCGCATACGGGTCCAGTTCGCGCCGGGAAGCGACGGGCTGGCGAATGTTCTCGTCGAAGCCGCCGATCACGACGCGGCCGTCCGGCGTCGTGCGCGCATACAAATACGGCCTTGCGGTCTCCCATAGGAGCCACCTTTGATGCCAATCCGCCAATGACGGCACGCGCCGCGTTGCGATGGCATTGGTGCGGGCGAATTTGACGCCGAGCCCACCGATGCCTGCGATCTCGGGGCGATAGCCGACCGCGTAAACGACGGAGGAAGCTCTGATTATGCCCCCGCCAGACGTACGGCACAGCAAATCGCCCTTTGGTCCTTCGACGGACTTCAGGGCTGTATGCTCGTAAATGCGGGCGCCTTTACCGGCTGCTTGCTCTGCCAGTCTGATGGCGAGTCGGTAAGGATTCAATTCGCCGTCGCCCCTTGTCACGATGGCGGCAGGTTTGTCGAACGGGAACAAGGCGCGAATGTCCGCTTCATTCAGCCAATCGACGCTGAAGCCGTGCGCGCGGAGCGTTTCGTATTCGGTCCCGAGCTTGGAGACGTCGGCGGCTGTGCTAGCAAAAAAAAGGCTGCTTCGTCTTTTGAAAGCAACATCCTCAGGGAGGCGTTCCGCAAGCTGACACAGCCGTTCCACGGCGTTTTTGCAGGCTTGATAATATTGTGCGCCTCGATCGTCGCCGAGTTGGGACAAGAGATCCGTCAACATGATATCATTGGAATATTGAAGCAAACCGGTGCTTGCGGCAGAGCTGCCTGCGCCGATTTGTCCTTCGTCGATGAGAACAACCGACATGCCGGCTGCGTTCAAAACGCTGCTGGCCAATGTGCCGGTCAAGCCGCCGCCGACGATCAGAACGTCGCACCGTTCGGTTGTGCCGGAGAGGGGCGGATACCGAACGGGCTCGCCTCCGGCGGAAGGCCAGAGCAAGGAACCAAAGTGTAGCGGCTGCAATGGAACGCCTCCGTCATTAGGGATTCGTCCAAGTATGTCCGAAACGGCAGCGGGTTAGACGAGGGGCAGCAGGTAGTAAATAATCAAGTACAGCACGCCGAAGAAAATAATCAAATATGCGGCATACTTGATAAAGGTCGACCAGACCATGCTGGAATCCGACTTTTCCTGCACCTCGTGCCTTTCGATGTCGACGTCCTTGTTCATGATGTTCAGCTCCCTCGTGATAATTTTATCCAGCGTTGGGTTATGCTTCTTTACCCGGCGCCGGACAGGCCAAAACAACAGGAGTTCGCTCCAAAAAAGCTGTTTCAATGGGCAATGGAGAGGGGTAATAAAATTTATGAATAACGGAGAGGGGTTTCGTATGCAAAACGATAAATTGACTTTTCAAACAGAAAACCTGGACGGTCTGACCGTCGTGCGGATTGCGGGCGAACTCGATCTCGAGGTCGCTTCGCAGATGAGATCCGTGATGGAGCCCCTGATGGAATTGTCCGACCGCAAGCTCGTACTTAATCTTCGGGATCTCAAATACATCGATAGTACCGGCATCGGCATTTTGATCAGCATCGTGAAGGCTCGCCATTCCCGCAACGCTCCGTTCGGCGTAGAAGAAGTGCCTTCGACGATTCAAAAACTATTCGACATGACGGGGATTACCCCGTTCTTGGCCGCTTCTCCAAATGCTTAACGCGAGCGAGCAATTACATTCCGAAGGGAACGAGGACGAAACAACGATGAGAAACGATGGGACAGTGACGCTGACGGTACCCGCCAAAGCCGAGTTCGTTGACATTATCCGATTGACCTTGTACGGCATAGCCGCCAAGATGAAATTTTCATTCGAAGAAATCGAAGATATGAAGGTTGCTGTCTCGGAGGCTTGCAACAACGCCGTATTGCATGCTTACGATCATTCTCAGCCGGGCCACATCGAGGTATCCTTCACCATCATGAACGAAGACCGCCTTCAGATCGCGGTGAGCGATTCCGGCGTCAGCTTCGAACAGGTGACCGATCGAACCACGTCGACCTTGCATGGAAAGTCCATCGATGAAATCCAGTCGGGCGGATTGGGACTTTATCTCATGCAAGCGTTGATGGACGAAGTGGAGATTCGAAGCAATCAAGGCACAAGCGTCATCCTAACAAAACGGCGGCTGGCGCAAGAAACAGTATGAGTCTTCAATCGAGCGCACGTCTGCCCGACGACGCGATCTTGAAGTTGCTGGAATACCAGAAGACGCTGCGCAACGAACTGGCCGAAGAGCTGATCCGGCACTACGAGCCGCTCGTTCGCATGGCTGCCCATAAGATGTCGCGCAGCCATCTAAGCCTGCAAGAAGATTTGTTCCAGGTCGGCCGGATGACGCTTTTCAGGCTGCTGAAGCAGTTTGACCCCGATCTGGGCATGCCGTTCGAGCCCTACGCGATGAAGAGTATCGTCGGTCAGATGAAAAATTATCTCCGAGACAAATCCTGGTACATTCAGGTGCCAAGACGAATCAAGGAGAAGGGACTCGTCGTGCAGCAGGCGATCGACGAAATGACCGTGCGCCTCGAGCGCTCGCCGAGCGTCGAGGAAATCGCCGAGTTTCTCGAGATGAGCGTCGAAGATACGCTCGAGGTGTTGGCAGGACGCGAGCTGCACCATTACGTTTCGCTCGATACGCCTGTATCCCAGGAAGAAAATACGGCTACGCTCGGCGAATTGATCGGCTCTACCGCCGACGATTTTGCCGGCGTCGACCGCCGCATCGATTTACAGGAAGCGATGTTGAAGCTGAAGCCCGAAGAGCGGCAGGTGCTCCTGCTCCTGTACGAAGAAGGGCTGTCCCAGCGGAGCGCAGCCGATCGGCTGCAAGTATCGCAGATGAGCATCTCCCGGATTCAGCGTCGCGCCATCGAGAAGCTGAAGGGCTGGCTTACCGAACCTGGCGAAGACGAAGACTCCGATTAATTTCCAACTCCACAGACTGTTTCTACCGTCCGCCTGCCGGGTAATAATCGGTAAGCTACACCATTCACTTCGCCGAAGGCGGTGGACATGATGACAGTCAAATATCGAATCGAATGCTTCGAGTGCGACATCGTGGTCAGGCAAAAAGACGAGGCCCATACACTTAGCATCCAATCCCGCAAAACGCCACTTGGTAACGGCAACCGGTTAGCCGAATATGCATCCGAGCAAGAAGCAGTGCACGCGGCGGATCAGCTCTGCCAGTCGTACACCATTGCGAGGGAGTTCGGCTACCATCTCTCCGGAGGAGAATTCGTCAGAGACGGCGTTCCTTCCATCGAAGTCGTATCGCTGCTCAGTCAGGAGCTCGACGCATCCGATCTGAAGTCGCTTCTCAATAGGGAAGCCATCAAGCACGGCATTCAGGAGACAGGCTGAAACCGGTTGCAACATAAATGAGGGCCTCTGCGGAGGCCCTTTTTTTATTCGTCGAATCGGAGACATGAGGCCTGGTTTTCCTTTTTTTGCTGGCCTATTTTGCTGGGCGGATGCGGATCGTTGAAAGATAAAACGCGTTCGGATTTTTGCATTGTGTTGCGAATCGCGGATCAAAAACCTGCATTTATGCATGTACTTTCAACCGCTCAGCGACATGGGATGAAATACATGCGAATACGGCTAGGCCCCCTAAAACTGGAGTCATACCCTACAATGATTCCAATTTCATAGCGCAGCTCGTTATTTCAAGCGATTACACCGATCTGTAAAAGGCTGAAGCATCGTCCAATGTCTTAACCCACGCTGCGAACGCTGTTGGAGCCATGTTTTTTAGGCTGCCGTGCATCTTACGGTTGTTATAAAAATCCATGAATTGGTCGAGCGCTTCATAAGCTTCCTCCAGCGTCATGAATGTACGATTGCTAAACAAACAACGCTCAAGGATGCTGTGGAAAGACTCGATGTAGGCATTCATATTCGGTGTCCGCGGCGGAATCCGTTCATGGACCATCTCCCAGCACTCGCACATGTCTTGAAACAGCTTGCTGACGAACTGGGGGCCGTTGTCCGTGCGGATGATAGGCAGTGCTTCACCCGGCTGAAGGCGCTGCTGCAGCGCGATCCCCAGGGTCTGCACCGCGTGCTTGGCCTCGCAAACAGGGCCGCGGTATTGCCCTACGACGACGCGGTCGAACACGTCGATGATGCTGAGTACGAAAAAGAAACGCTCCTGACCCAAGGCATAGCCATATTTGATATCCATTTGCCAAAGTTGATTCGATGCGGTGATGGTGTGATTTCTCGGCAATCGCCGAGGATGCGTCTGTAGGCGTTGCCGCTTTTTTTGAAGAATGCCGAGTGCCTTGCACATGCGATAAGCCTTTTTCTTGTTCAGCTTCACCCCGTACTGCTTGCGAATACAGCGCGCTAACAGCTTATAGCCATAGACGTGCTCTTCGCCCTCCAGCAGTAGCAACAGCCATTCCTGGATTTGCTCGTCGCAGACTTTCTCGCCCGATTCGTTGTAGGCGTATCCGGGCACAGGGCGTCCCCTGCGGACCGGCTCGACGCGTTCTGCGTCAGGCTGAGCGGCACGCTTACGCCGCTCATAATAGGTGGACTCATTCAACTCGAGAATGCGCAGAACCCGTGCTACAGGCTCCCCCCGTTTAATAAATGGTTCTGCTACTTCGAATTTTTCGGATAAACGGGGGTTGTTTTTTTTAGCAGTTCACGCAGAATTTCAATTTCGAGTTCTTTTTCACCAAGCGCTTTAACCGCTCTGTCATACCGCTGCTCGACTTCCTGCAACCGCTGGATTTCTTGCAAATGCTCGTCTGCCGAGGGAATGTCCTCCGGTGGAATAAAGTCACGATGCTCGCGTATCCACAAACGAATGGTTTCGGGGTGAATGTCGTACATGCGAGCAAGCACCCCCACCTTAACCCCAGCCAATGCTTCCTTAACAATTCTAAGCCGTGTTTCTTCCTTTAACCTTTTTCCCATCCCGCTCATCTCCCTTATCCCTAGTTTAAATCATTGTAGGGGGGGACTCCAATTCGATTAGGGGGCCTAGGAGAATATGCAGGTAAACTCAAAGTACAAGCTGGAAATCCCCGGCTGATGGAGGATAATAACTGCGCTTTTGGTTACTACTTAGGTCCTCTCGTGTCGTGACTCTACAAAAAAGGATTTTTAGAGATCGGTCTTGAATTAGTTATTCCATCATCTTCCGTTAGAAAGGAGAGACGTTTGTGGAGCTGAAGCCGGATCAAGTATTGTATATTTGCAAAGGTGACACCGAAATCGCAGACGTCTTTACCCTTCTTTTGGAGCAAAATCGGACCCTGCTTGAACAGAATCAAAAGTTAGAAAGGCGCGTACACGAGCTTGAACGACAGCTCGGACAAAACAGTCAAAACAGCAGCAAGCCGCCTTCCAGCGACGGCTTTCGCAAACCGAAAAATTCCCGGGTCGCAGGTGGTAAAAAAGGCGCGCCTAAAGGTCACGACGGTCATACGCTTCGCTTTGCGGAATGCCCGGATGAAATCATCGTCTACACGCTCGAAGTTTGTTCCTGTTGCCAGACTGCCCTTCAGAGCGTTCCGGCTTTGGCTCATGAAGCACGGCAGGTGTTTGACCTGCCGGCTCCCCGCGTCGTCGTGACCGAACACCGGTCTGAGCATAAAATCTGTCCAAGCTGCGGTGTCAAAGCCCGAGCACCTTTTCCCGAAGGCGTCCACGCCCGGACCCAATACGGAGCCAGCTTCTCTGCCTGGACGACGTATCTGAGCGTGTACCAACTGTTGCCGTTGGAGCGAATCGCCCAATGCTACGAGGATCTGTGCGGTTGTCGTCCCAGCGAAGCGACGCTGCTCGCCCAGCTTGGTAAGGCTGCAAGCGCGCTGGAAGCGACCGAAATTCAAATCCGAGAGCAGGTACGAAAGCTCCCGGTCCTCCATGCGGACGAAACCGGGCTGCGCGTCGGCAAACAGATTAAGTGGATGCATGTGGCCTCCGATTCGCAGTGGACCTTTTTGCAGATCCATGAGAGCCGAGGGAGCCGAGGTATGGACGAAGCGGGCGTGCTACCTCACTTTACTGGCGTGCTGGTGCATGACAGCTACGCATCGTATTTCAAGACCCACTACGACTTTGAACATGCGCTGTGCGGAGCGCACTTGCTTCGCGAATGCCAAGGCATTGTGGAACACGACAAGCACGAGTGGGCCAAGCAGATGCATACGTTTTTGCACGAAGCCTGGAAAGCAGCCAAAGCGAGTCGCAACGCGCAGCAGCCCCTGACAGCGGATGGGCTTGACCAGTGGAAAGACCGCTATGACGCCATACTAAAAAGCGGCGAAGCGGAGTGGGCCCAGGACGCGCTTCGTGAAAAAACCGGACCTCGCGGACGAAAAATGGGTAGCAAAGCGAGCAATCTTGGTAAGCGAATGAACACGCAAAAACCGGCCATCCTCCGGTTTCTTTCCGATGCAAGGGTTCCGTTTGACAACAACCAGGCAGAACGGGACATTCGAATGACCAAAGTAAAGCACAAAATTTCGGGTTGCTTTCGTACCGAGCAAGGAGCGAAACAATTTGCTCGGCTGCGCTCCGTCATTTCGACCCTGATGAAACAGGGCAAGCCGATCCTCGATTCGTTGACCTACGCGTTGCGCTACCGCACCTCGCTGGTGGAGTGCTAAGTAGTAACCGCTTTTGCATCTATCCGGTCCAACAGGGACTACATAGGCCGAAAAAGATGTATATTCGCAGGAATTACGGCGCAAGAACGACGCGGGCCACGATCGGCCAAACCAGACGGTCAGTCAAACCAGACGGTCGACCAAACCAAACGATCGACCAAACCAGACGATCGGCGCAAACCAGACGAACGGGTGTCTGACGTGCCATCGGTAGGCGTTCCGCGCGATTCCAGTTTTACTATCCACCCAACCTAAAGGATCCCGACAGAGCGAGCTTCCTCAGACGTTTTTTTAGTTAGGCTGTTATCCCAGCCGTCACGGATTCGTCAGTCAGCAAGGGGAGCTAGCGTGGGGAGCAACGATCGCTATAACAGCCACTAAAGCAGTCGCTAAGGAACGAACTCAAGCCTTCTCTTGAATCGGGTCGCTGACGAGGCCTTCCTCGCTTAGCTCGCTGCCGGTTTTGACGCGCTCCATATCGCGCCCGAGCCGCTTCAGATCGTCGAAGTCCTGCACCATCGAGCCGTTCATCGCTTCTTCAACCGGGCGGGTCTCGATCGGGCCTGAGGGCCGGCTGTCTTCGTCAGGCCGATAAACCGCATTCGCACGTTCCGTCTTGTCGGGCTGGAGAGCGGCGCCCTCAGCGACAAACTCCCTTGCGTCAGGTTGTTTGGAATCGTTCATCTCAATCGCCCCTTTACGACTATTTGCACAGACAAAAGCCAATCCCGAGCGGGGCTCGGGGTTGGCTTTTGGAAGTTATTCAGTTCGGCTTCGTCGATTCCTGAAGGGAACCGGTGATGTCGTCCTTGGCGGTATTCATGCCGTCCTTCGCGTTCGACAGCGCCGATTTGGTCTGGCTGATCATATCCGAAGCGGATTGGCCGACCTTGGAGGCCAGCTCCTGGGTCTTGGTTCCGGCCGTTGAAGCCCATTCCTTGGATTTATCCATGGATTTGCTGTATGCGTTCATCAGATCCTGACGCGTCTCTTTGCCCGGTTTAGGAGCCAGAAGCAACGCTGCCGCTGCGCCAACTACGCCGCCGATAACAACACCTTTAACCATTCCTGCCATGTGAATTCCTCCTTGTAATGGCTTCGCCATTTTGTTATATGTGTTATCGTCCTGCATGAGCATTTTTACCCTAGTGAGTAGACGCTGAATCAAAGCGGACTTTCCGCAAGGCGTGCTTTAGACTACAATAGGTAGCAGACGATTAAAGAGGGCGAGGACGTTCATGGAATCACAAGAATACGGCGGCAGCCTGTCTTCGTACAGCTGGGGCCGCAGCGAATCCGAGCGGGACAGAAGGCCCTGGGGCCGGATCGATTTGATTCTGATCGGGATTCTGATGCTCGTCTCGGCGTGGCTGTCGCTTCACGACCTGGGCAATCGGCACGCGCCCCAGACCTTCTGGCGACCCGACGTATCTGGCGAAGGCTTCGTGGCAGACTTCGGGGAGACGCGACAGGTCGGCCGCGTCAGTCTGTACGAGGGACCGGGAGCAGCGGGGGAGACGCAGATCGAATCGTCCTCCGACGGCGTCAACTGGTCGCCTTATCTAACGGTCGAGCACAAGACAGGACGGGTGTTCACCTGGATGGCGGAGGACAAACCCGTCAGCGCGAGATATATGAAATTTACGGCCAAGCGGACAGGGTACAGTCTTTACGAGGCCGGCTTTTTCGAGGCGGATACGAAGGCGCGGATCGCGATCTCGAGCATCGAGCCTGCCGGCGCCAAGGGAGAGACCTCGGCGGGCGGCGGCGAGCAAGTATTCGATGAGCAGGATGAGGCGCCTTACCGCCCGGACTATCGCAACAGCATGTATTTCGACGAGATTTATCACGGCCGCACCGCTTATGAATTTATCCATGAAATTCAGCCTTACGAATGGACGCATCCGCCGCTCGGCAAGTGGCTGCTCACTTTCGGCATCCGCCTGTTCGACATGACGCCGTACGGATGGAGATTCATGGCGGCCGTATTCGGCACGCTGATGGTGCCGGTGTTCTACGCCGCCGCCAGGGCGATGTTCCGCAGCACGAGGTACGCGTTCATCGCGGCGCTGCTGCTCGTGCTGGAGGGCTTCCATCTCGTCCATTCGCGGATGGCCAACGTCGATATATTCGGCGTGACCTTCACGATTCTGATGTACACGTTTATGTACAAGTACGGCGAGAAAAAATGGGAAAGCGGCGGCTTCGGCCGAAGCTTCGGCTATCTGGCGCTATCCGGCATCTTTTTCGGGTGCGCGGCGGCGGTGAAGTGGAACTACATGTACGGAGGTGCCGGCCTTGCCGTCCTGCTGTTCCTGGCGCTTTTCAGACGCTGGCGAGAGTCCCGCTGGGAATACGGCAACGCTTATTTTAAAAAGCTGATTCTGACGCTGCTTTCCTGCGTGATTTTGTTCGTAGTCGTGCCTGCCGGGATTTATGCGGCTTCGTACATCCCGTATGAAAAAGCGACCAAGGCGGACGACGGGCTGAAGGATCTTCCGCGGTACCAAAAGGATATTTACAATTATCATAAGGGCGTCAAGGAAAAACATCCGTACTCGTCCAAATGGTATACGTGGCCGGAGATGCTGCGTCCAGTCTGGTACTACGGCGGCAAGGATCTGGCGAAGGGGGATGCGCAGAGCATTGCGGCCATCGGCAATCCGTTGATCTGGTGGGGCGGCCTGGCGGCCATGCTGCTGTCCTGGTGGCTGGGCGTGCGCAACAGGGACAAGGCCGTGCTGACGATTGCTGTCATGTATCTGTCTTTCTACGTGCCCTGGATGGTATCGCCGCGCAGCATCACTTTCCTGTACCACTACTTCCCGATGGTGCCGCTGCTCATCCTGTCCATCGTGTGGATGCTCCGCTGGCTGGAGCAGCGGTGGTACTACGGCAGGACCTTCACCGTGCTCGTCGTCGCCGGAGCCGCCGTACTGTTCGTCTGGTTCTATCCCGTTCTGACCGGCATGACCATCAGCCGCGAGTGGATGAACTTCGGCATACGCTGGCTGCCGAGCTGGGGATTCTGATCGATATTCGTCCTGAAGTTCAGGCAAGTTGAGGAGGAAGGCTGCATGGCTGCTGTGGTGACGCTGTCCGTCGTCGTCCCGATGTACAATGAGGAAGAGGTCATTGAGACCACTTATGGGAAATTGACCGAGGTGCTGGAGGCAACGGGCGAGAGCTACGAGCTCGTGTTCGTCAATGACGGCAGCAGGGATAGGACGGCTGCCATCGTGCGCGGGATCTGCGCCCGGGATGCCAGAGTGAAGCTGCTGGACTTCGCCCGCAATTTCGGCCACCAGATCGCCGTGACGGCGGGCATGGATCATGCTTCGGGCCGAGCCGTCGTATTGATCGACGCGGATCTGCAGGACCCCCCGGCACTGATCCCGCAGATGCTTGCGCTATGGCGCGAAGGCTATGACGTCGTCTACGGCAAGCGAATCTCGCGGCAGGGAGAGACCTGGTTCAAAAAGACGACCGCCAAGTGGTTTTATCGCACGCTGGCGGCGTTGACCTCGGTCAATATACCGGTCGATACCGGCGACTTCAGGCTCATGGATCGCAAGGTTTGCGACGCGCTGAGCGGAATGCGCGAACGGAGCCGCTTCATCCGCGGGATGGTGGCATGGGCGGGCTTCCGCCAGATCGGTCTCGAGTATGCGCGCGAGGAGCGTTTTGCCGGCGAGACCAAGTACCCGCTGCGCAAGATGGTCCGGCTGTCGCTGGACGCGATTACCTCCTTTTCGACCAAACCGCTCAAGCTGGCAGGCATCCTTGGATTTCTGCTGTCGGCTGCGGGTTTCATTTACCTGATCGTCGTCATCTGCCAACGCATCTTCACCGACACGACGACTGCGGGTTGGACTTCGCTTATCGTCATCAGCCTGTTTTTCCACGGGATCACGCTATCGCTGCTCGGCGTGCTGGGCGAGTATATTGGCCGCATCTACGAGGAGTCCAAGCGCCGCCCGCTCTATCTGGTGGCGGACAAGCTGAACTTCGAGGGAGCGGAGGACGTATCGCGCGCGCCTCAAGCGCTTTCGCCTTACGAGATGCGAAGGTAAATGCGCCGATTTACATAAAAAAGGGACACCGCGCGCCATACGCTGCGGTGTCCCTTTTTTGCCGACTTATTGGGCTTTTTGAATCGCGTCTTCGCCATCGCGCCCCGCCGCCTCGCGCAGCAGCTCGATCATATGGCGTATCGCGGGATCGCGCCATTTTTTGCGGTGAATGACGATCTGGGTATAGAAGGTGATGTCCGGATGCGAAAAGGGAAGCCGGATCAGCCTGCCCTCCTCGAGCTCCCGCACGACCGCGATCCGCGGCAGCAGCCCGATGCCCAGGCCGTAGGACACGCACTGTTTGATCGCTTCGAGGCTGCCGAATTCATGGTGCACGTCGTAAGCGACGCCGTGCTTGCCCAGAAGCTTCTCGAAGGCGTTGCGATATGTGCACGTATGCTCGGTCGCGATATAGGATTGGCCGTTCAAATCATCGGCGCAAATCTGGACGGCTTGCTGCAACCGGTGTCCCGGACTTGCGACGAGCACCAGCTCCTCCTCGCGCAGCTTGATTGCCTCGATGTCCTCTTCCTGGATCGGCTGGTCGAGCACGATGCCGAGGTCGATATCGCCGGCCTTGATCAATTGCAGAATCTGGGTCTCCGTGATCGGATGCACCTGAAGATTGATCTCGGGGTAGACGCGGCGGTATTGATGGAAGACCGGAGGCAGGAAGTAGGAGAAAAGCGATTCGATCGTACCGATGTCCAGGTGTCCCTTGGCGGGTCTGGAGATCAAGTGCTTGGAGCTCTCGTACAACGCCAGGATTTGCTCGAACGTATCGCGCAGTTGCTCGCCGGCCGAGGTCAGACGCATCGATCTGCCGAATCGCTCGAACAGGATTACGCCGTATTCCTGCTCTAACTTCTGAATGTGAGTCGTGACGCTGGATTGTACATAGCCCAGGTTCTCCGCCGCCTTGGTGAAGCTGTGGCAGCGCGCAACCTCGATGAACGACCGGATATAAATAAAGTCCACATTTGCCACCACCTGTCTGAGGGCGGATCATTGCCTGCGGAGCAAGCCGAGCAGCATCAGCGCCAGCCAGTGGGCCGAAGCCTTCGGGCGGGGGCGCTTAATCTCGTGCGGATGTCGTTCGAATGCCCATCGCCGCTCGAATTCTTTGATCTCGTTATCCCATATTTTATAAGCAGTGCGGTCCTGGATCAACAACTAAATCGCCCCCTCGGCCGTTTGTTGAGGAATATCTTATCATCCTCTCAAGACCGGGGGTTATCGAGCGATTTGCATGCCGAGTATCGATATTATCGATGGAAACGCCATCATTGGAATGGTGGCGACGTGCACGGGACGGCTGGAGTCGGGGACAGGGAAGCAGGGCAGGGCAGGGCAGGGCAGGGCAGGGCAGAGCAGAGCAGAGCAGGGCAGAGCAGCAGGGCAGGGCAGGGCAGGGCAGGGCAGGGCAGGGCAGGGCAGGGCAGAGCAGAGCAGGGCAGAGCAGCAGGGCAGGGCAGAGCAGCAGGGCAGGGCAGCAGGTCTGGGCAGGTCTAGGCAGCTAGTAAAAGGGAACAACGGGGCAAATCAGAGCAAGACAGGCAAGACAGGCAAGACAGGCAAGACAGGCAAGACAGGCAAGACAGGCAAGACAGACAAGACAGGCAAATCTAGTCAGGATCGCAACGTATCGGTCCGATAGCCCGTCGGCGTCGCGCCGAAAGCGCGTCTGAACTGCTTGGAGAAATATAAGGCGTCTTGAAAGCCGACGGAAGAGGCCACCTGCTCGACCGTCAGCTCGGGCCGCTCCCGCAGGAGACGCTTGCCGCGGTCGATTCGGATGCGCGTCAGAAAAGCGATCGGCGTGACGCCGGTATGACGCTTGAACAAGCGGGACAGATAAGCTCGATTGTAGCCGAGCGTCTCCGCCATCGCCTCGATCGACACCGGCTCGGCGAACTGGGTGGCCAGATAGCCGATCACCTGGCGGACGAGCTCTTCGCCGTGCGTGTCGGCCATCGGCAGTTGCTCGGCGCGTTCCGCACCGGCCATCATTAAGGAGGCGAGCAAGAGATGAAGCAGACCCGCGGCTTCCAGCGACGCCGACGCGCTTCGCGCGCGAAAAGAATCGTAGATCTCGCGGCATCGCTCTGCGGGCACCGGCGAGTCGCCGGTGTCGACGACGAGGCGCTCCGAACCCAGGCCGGCCTCGGCCAGCAGTTGCTCCGCCCGGTCTCCGGCGAAGGCGACCCAGCGGTAGCGCCATGGATCGTCCGCATCCGATTCGTAGCTGAACAGGCGCTTGGGCCGAATCAGGAAAGTGTGGCCGGGGCCGAGCTCGTGAGTGCGGCCTTCGGTCTCGAATGTGCCGTGTCCGGAAATCACATGATGCAGCAAATAATAGTCGACGACCTTCGGTCCGACGCGATGCAGGGGCCGGGTCTGGCTCTCGCCGGCGAACAGCGCGGCAAGTCCTTGCGGCAGCGTCGGCGCGGGGTTGGAGGCTACGCGGTAATCGGGCGTATGGGTCATGGGGATCCGGTCTCCTTGTCGTGCCTTGTTATGCTTCACTCCGCGATTGTACCGCACGAAGTCACATTTCTCCATAGAGACCGCATTTCAAGCCATTTCCCGATCGCGCCTTCCGGCGTTATACTGTTAGTAAATCGCAGCCCTAATTCAGGAGGAATCCCATCATGCCTCATTATCCGACGCTTCGCGAACAATTCATCACCCGCCTCGGCGAGGGCGAGTCCGACATCCACATCTTCGCTGCGCCGGGCCGCGTGAACCTGATCGGCGAGCATACCGACTACAACGGCGGCGCTGTCTTCCCGGCTGCGCTGACGTTCGGCACGACGCTGCTGATCCGGCCTCGCGAGGACCGTCAGCTGCACCTGGCGTCCACGAACTTCCCGCAGTCGCGGCTTGTCCCTGCAGACGATCTCGTCTTTAACGAAGAGGACGACTGGACCAACTATCCGAAGGGCGTCGTCTGGGAGCTCGCTCAGCGAGGCATCTCGCTGTCGCGGGGCTATGATATCCTCTATCATGGCGAGATTCCGAACGGCGCGGGGTTGTCTTCGTCGGCTTCGATCGAGGTGGTCACGGCGTTCGCGCTGCTGACGCTGGAAGGCCGCGAGACGGACACGGTCCAAATCGCGCTGTGGTCGCAGCATGCGGAAAATGAGTTCGTCGGCGTAAAGTGCGGCATCATGGATCAATTCGCGGTCGCCAACGGGCGCAAAGACCATGCCATTCTACTCGACTGCGACACTTTGAAATATGAGCTCGTTCCTTTCGAGTCCGGCGACTACAAGCTCGTCATCGGCAATACGAATAAACGCCGCGGACTTGTGGACTCCGCGTACAATGAACGGCGCGCGCAATGCGAGACGGCGGTCGGCGAGCTGCGGGCGGCATTCCCCGAGCTGACGCTGCTGGGACAGCTCACGCTCGCCCAGTTCAACGAGCAAGCGCATCTGATCGCTGACGATATCGTCAGAAAGCGCGCGCGCCACGTCGTGGAGGAGATCGACCGCGTCGGCCGCTCGGTTGAAGTGCTGCGCCAGGGCGATCTGGCCGCTTTTGGGCAGCTGATGAACGCTTCGCACGACTCGCTGCGCGATCTTTACGAGGTGACGGGCGCGGAGCTGGACGCGATGGTGGCTGCGGCCCGCGAGGTGCCGGGCGTGCTCGGCTCCCGCATGACGGGCGCCGGCTTCGGCGGCTGCACGATCTCGCTCGTGCATAAGGATGCAACTGAGCGTTTTATCGCCGAGGTCGGCGAAAAGTACAAGGCGGAGACGGGATTGACGGCGGATTTTTACGTATGCGACATCGGCGACGGCGTGCACGAGATCAAGGAGGCGAACTGACATGGCGGTATTGGTGACGGGCGGAGCGGGGTACATCGGCTCCCATACGGTAGCGGCGCTGCTGGACAAGGGCGAAGAGGTCGTGGTGCTGGACAATTTGTACCAAGGACACAAAGAAGCGCTGCTTGGCGGAAAACTTTACGAGGGCGACCTGCGAGACGAAGCGGTGCTGGACCGGATTTTCTCCGAAAATGATATCGACGGCGTCATCCACTTCGCGGCCAACTCGCTGGTCGGCGAGAGCATGACGAATCCGGGAAAATACTACCATAACAACGTATACGGAACGCTCGTGCTACTGGAGGCGATGAAGAAGGCCGGCGTCTCCCGCATTGTATTCTCCTCGACGGCGGCGACGTACGGCGAGCCGGAGAAGGTGCCGATCGACGAGTACGACCGCACCAAGCCGACCAACGCTTATGGCGAGACGAAGCTGGCCATGGAGAAGATGATCTCCTGGTTCGACGTCGCGCACGGCATCAAAAACGTCTCGCTCCGCTACTTCAACGCGGCGGGCGCGCACGAGAGCGGCAAGATCGGCGAGGACCATACCCCCGAGTCTCACCTGCTCCCGCTTGTGCTCCAGGTCGCGCTTGGACAGCGCGAGTTCATCTCGGTGTTCGGCGACGATTATCCGACAGAGGACGGCACTTGCATTCGCGACTATATCCATGTCAGCGATCTGGCGGACGCGCACATCCGCGCCCTGGAACGGCTGCGCGGCGGCGGCGAGAGCGCGATCTATAACTTGGGCAACGGAACGGGCTTCTCCGTCAAGCAGGTGATCGACGTTTCCCGCGAGGTGACCGGCCATGAGATTCCCGCTAGAATCGTGCCGCGTCGCTCGGGAGATCCCGCGGTGCTGATCGCCTCCTCGGAGCGGGCACGCACGGAGCTCGGATGGACGCCGAAGTTCGCCGATTTGCGCCCGATCGTCGAGAGCGCCTGGGCCTGGCATTCGGCGCATCCGAACGGGTACGGCAAATAAATCGGCCGGCGGCGCGTGGCGGGAGGAGATTGAATGCAGATCGAATGCAGATCGAATGCAGATCGAATGCAGATCGAATGCAGATCGAATGCAGATCGAATGCAGATCGAATCTCGCTTAGCCTCAAAGCGCCTGGCAGCATGGGAAGCTATTGCAGACGAAGGGATGACGAGAAATGAGCAACAAGGGCGACGCCGCGGAAGCGAGCGGCATGACGGAGGCGCGGAGGGACGAGGTCGGCACGTCGATCCGCAGATTGGTGCGCTTCGCGCTTCAGAGCGGCATTATCGGCGAGCTCGACGAGGACTACGCGCACAACACGCTGCTTGATTTGTTCGGGTTGGCTGGACCGGCGGGCGGACCGCTGACGGAAGAGACGCTGGACAGCCCGGTGCCCGTGCTGGAGCCGCTCCTGGACGCCGCTGCCGCGCTCGGCCTGATCCCCGACGACACGACGACGCAGCGGGATCTGTTCGACGCCCGGATCATGGGGCTGCTGATGCCCCGTCCTTCCGAGACTTCGGCGACGTTCGACCGGCTGTCGGCTGTGGACGGCGTGCGCGCGGCTACGGATTGGTTTTACAGGTTGAACATCGACTCCAACTATATCCGGATGGACAGGATCTCGAAGAACGGCTATTGGCTGCACCCGACGGACGACGGTGAGCTGGAGATTACAATTAACCTGTCCAAGCCGGAAAAGGATCCGCGGGAAATTGCGCTGCTGCGCAGCCTGCCGCAGACCAAAGCCGAATACCCGAAGTGCCTGCTCTGCCGCGAAAATGTAGGCTATGCAGGCAGGCTCGATCATCCGGCGCGGCAAAACCTGCGTATACTTCCGCTGACGCTGCGGGGCGAACGGTGGTTTTTCCAATACTCGCCTTACGTGTACTACAACGAGCACAGCATTATCCTGCGGGGCGAGCACGTGCCGATGCGGATCGTGCCCGAGACGTTCGAGCGGCTGCTCGACTTCGTGGACGCGTACCCACATTATTTCGTCGGCTCGAATGCGGACCTGCCGATCGTGGGCGGCTCGATCCTGAACCACGATCACTTCCAGGGCGGCAGGCATGTGTTCCCGATGGAAAAGGCGGGCGTAGCGGCGTGGGCGACGCACGGCGCAGAGCGATCGGTACGCGGAGGTATCGTACAGTGGCCGATGTCCGCATTGAGGCTTCGCAGCAAGGACAGGGCGGCGCTGCTGCGCACGGCCAACCGGGTGCTGGCCGATTGGCGGGCTTATAGCGATCCGTCCGCCGAAGTGCGAGCGGCGAGCGGCGACGTTCCGCACAACACGATTACGCCGATCGCAAGGCTCGCGGAGGGCGGCGAATACGAGCTCGATCTCGTGCTACGCAACAATCGCACGAGCGACGAGCACCCGGACGGCATTTTTCACCCGCACCGGGAGCTGCATCATATCAAGAAGGAAAACATCGGCCTGATCGAAGTGATGGGCCTAGCGGTGCTGCCGGGACGTCTCGACGCGGAGCTGTCGCAGATCGCGTCGCTGCTGACGGGCGAGACTGCTTACGATCCGGCGGCGATTGGCAGCGGGCAGAGCGAGGCACCGCATCCGCTCGCGAAGCACGCGGACTGGATCGCGGAGCTTGTCGTCGCGCACGGCACGGCGATGGCGCAGAACGCCGCGCGGGCCGCGCTGCAGGCGGCCGTGGGCGACAAGTTCCACGCCGTGCTGCGCGACGCCGGCGTGTTCAAGCAGGACGCCGCGGGCCGGGCTGCGTTCGGCCGGTTTCTGGCGGCCGCGGGCTTCGAGACCGGCGGCGCCGAGTAGGCTGTATGCGGCTGCGAGCATAGCAAAAACGCCTTTGTTGCCTGGCGGCAACAAAGGCGTTTTTGTTGTGGAGCGGCGGGTGTTCGGCTAGTGCTGATTGGCCCATGCATCGCAGCGATAGCGGCACGGATTGCCGCTAAGGGGCCGAAGCAGCGGCGAATTGGAGCGATAGTGGCACGGATTGCCGCTAAGGGGCCGAAGCAGCGGCGAATTGGAGCGATAGTGGCACGGATTGCCGCTAAGGGGCCGAAGCAGCGGCGAGTTGAAGCGATAGCGGCATGAATTGCCGCTAAGCGACCCAAGCAGCGGCGTAATGAAGCGATAGCGGCACGGATTGCCGCTAAGCGACCCAAGCAGCGGCGTAATGAAGCGATAGCGGCACGGATTGCCGCTAAGAACCGGAGCAGCGGCGAATTGGAGCGATAGCGGCATGAATTGCCGCTAAGCGACCCAAGTAGCGGCGTAATGAAGCGATAGCGGCACGGATTGCCGCTAAGCGGCCGAAGCAGCGGCGAATTGGAGCGATAGTGGCACGGATTGCCGCTAATCGGCCCACACCGCAGCGCACGAACCGGCTCCTATTAACCCCGCAGCTTGCCCAGCTCCGACACGAGCGCTTCGACCTCGCTGATGCTGAACCGGTCCTTGGAAGCGACCATATCGTAAATATCCTTAAGGTCCTCGTAGCGATCGGCGTTGAAGTGCGACGCCTGCATCGCAGCCCCCGAGGCCATCCGGAGCTTCGTCTTGATCGCTTCGATCATATATTCTACGTTCTCCTGTGTCGGCTTGTTAAGATCCATTCGCGCAGCATCCTCTCTCGATATAAGCTCAACCCATTGTATCACAGCGCAGCCCGCTTCGCGCTGGCATAACCGGTCGGCGCATGATACGCTGTAACCTGAACAAGCCATCCTCGAAAGGAGCGGGAAGATGACCGCGAACCGCGTCCCAGGGCCTTCGCCCTTGTTTTTTGCCGCATCCGGCGAGCAAGAGCTCGAGCGTTTTTTTAGAAGCGCCCTCGAACGGAATCCCGGCATGCCGATCCTATTCCTCTGCATCGGCACGGACCGTTCCACCGGCGACAGCCTCGGTCCGCTGGTCGGCACGATGCTGGAGGAGCGCGGCGTTAGCGGCGTGATCGGGACGCTGAGAGAGCCGTGCGACGCGGACAGGCTGGGACGCGAAGCTTCCGCGCTGCCTGCGGATGCCGTGGTGATCGCAATCGACGCATGCCTGGGCCGGCCGGAGAACGTCGGCAGATTCCTGCTTGCAGAAGGATCGCTCCAGCCGGCAAGGTCGGTGGGCGGAGCGCTGCCGCCAGTCGGAGACTATAGCGTAGCGGCCGTCGTGGGCGAATTCGGTCCCAAGCCGTATATTACGCTGCAGACGACTTCTCTTTACGCCGTGATGGAGATGGCGAAGCGGATCGCCGATGCCGCAGCCGCCGCGCTTGCGGCCGTTCGCCCGCAAGCGTTCGGCGCGCGCGAAGCCGTGCCGGCAGATGCGGCATTTGAGTTTGAGAACGACGGTTCGTTAAAATAAATAAAAAACCGCGGAAGGATGTGCACGATATGGCTCGCAACCGATTGACATTAAAAAACGGTCTGGAAGTCTCGTATTTGGACGAGGGACAAGGCGTCCCCTTGCTGCTGCTCCACGGCTACTGCGGCAGCGCAGGTTACTGGGACGACGTGCTGCCCCTGCTGTCGGCGCATGCGCGGGTCATAGCTCCCGATGCGCGCGGCCACGGTGAGTCCGCGGCGACCGAAGGGACGTACACGATGGAACAGCTTGCGGACGATGCCGCGCAGCTGCTGGACGCCTTGGATATCGGACAAGCGTTCGTGCTGGGCCATTCCATGGGAGGCTATACGGCGCTGGCGCTGGCCGAGCGCGCGGGTGACAGGCTGCTGGGTCTGGGCTTGCTGCATTCCACGACTTTTCCGGATGACGACAACGGCAAGGCGAACCGGGAAAAGGTGGCGGCGCGCATCTCCCGGGAGGGCATGCAGGGACATATTCGCGATCTCGTTCCGAAGCTGTTTGCCGCGGATAACCTGGCGCCGCTACAAGCGCAGGTCGAACGTGCGCTGACGATCGGCTTTGGCACTTCCGCGGAAGGCGGCATCGGAGCGGCTCTCGGCATGAAGGAGCGTCCCGACAGGCGCGGAGTGCTCGAAGCGCTCGAGTCGCCGATTCTGCTTCTCGCTGGCGAGTCCGACAACGTGATCGGGCCGGACAAGCGATTCCCGGTCGACGGACCTGGGGTGACGCTTCGTTTGCTCGAGGGCGCGGGGCATATGGGCATGATGGAGCAGCCGACAGCCTTCGCAGAAGCGATTCTGGCATTCGTTGCCGAAGCGAAGCGGGGCGAAGCCGATGTTTGACCGCGATTATTTCATGCGCATGATCAATCAGATGTCCGTCGCCTTCGGTGCGCTGATGGGACTCAAGCAGCAAGGCAAGCACGAGGAAGCGCTGCTGTTGATCGACGAATTCATGAGCAAAGAATTGCGGATGCGGGCGAGGCTCGCGCTCGGACTGTCGGATGCGGATCTGATCGCGATGTTCGGCGGCGGGGGGCGCTCGGATGCCGAGGCGATCGGCGCGATCGGCGCCTTTTTGCAGGAGGAGGGCGACATCCTGGCCGACATGGGGCGCGAAGCGGAGAGCTTGCAGCGACTGGAAAAGGCACTGCGCCTGATCGGCTACGTGCTGCGCACGCACGGTCCGGTCGAAGGACTCGACCTGGAGCGGCGAATGGAGCGGCTTGTCGACGGACCGGCGCGCCTGGACGGCTCCGCGCAGACGCTGCGAGCCGCCTGGGAATGGCAGGAGCATGACGGCCGTTATGCGGATGCGGAAAACAGCTTGTACGATCTTTTCGACGTCGGCGATGCCGGCACGGATGAAGGATTGCTTTTCTATGAGCGGCTTCAGGCGTTGGGCGACGAGGAGCTTGGGCGCGGCGGTCTTTCGCGCGACGAGCTGCGCGAAGGCGTCCGTCAATGGAACAATCTGACGAAGGAGTCGGCTTCATGAGCGCGGAAACGATAACGGAAGAATTGAATGACCTCGTCCGGGGAGCGATCGAAGAGGGCAAGCTGATTCAGGCGACCGTCAGCCAGCCCCGCAGCAAGTCGGAGGAGACGCGCAAGATCGCCGTCCGCCCCGTCCTACTGAAGGGCGAGCTGCGCTATCAGTTCGAACGGTTCGCCGGCGCGAAGGCGCTGCATCAGAACCTGGCGCCCGGC
This sequence comes from Cohnella hashimotonis, assembly GCF_030014955.1. Classification (NCBI taxonomy): domain Bacteria; kingdom Bacillati; phylum Bacillota; class Bacilli; order Caryophanales; family Paenibacillaceae; genus Cohnella; species Cohnella hashimotonis. The sequence continues at coordinate 5,329,135 of NZ_JAGRPV010000001.1, read as the reverse complement.
GAAGCGGCCGCCGAGCTGCTGCGTCTCGTCGAACGCGATTACCGGCAGGCGCTGCTGAAGACGCCCGACAACGACATACAAATTCTCGTCAACAAAAAGGGCAAAGCCGTTATTCTCCGCAGCGCGCCGACAGCCAAAGCGGCTGAAACCGGGGGCGTCCTTGAGTCAACGCCTTCGCACAACCGGACCAAAACGTATGTGCTTCCCGAGGGCGAGCCGGTGCCTTTCCTAGAAGCGCTCGGCGTCATGACGCCCGAGGGACGGGTGATCAAGGCGAAATACGATAAGTATAGGCAGATCAACCGGTTTCTCGAGATGGTATCCGATGTCATTTCCCATTTGCCGACGGACAGGGAGCTAACTATCGTCGACTTCGGCTGCGGCAAATCTTATTTGACGTTCGCGCTGTACCATTTGCTTGCGATCAAGGAACGTCTGCCCGTACGGATTATCGGACTCGATCTGAAGGCCGACGTCATCGCGGACTGCTCGAAGCTGGCCGACCGGCTGGGCTGGGACCGCCTGCGGTTCGCGGTAGGCGATATCGCCGATTATGCCGACACCGACCGGGTAGACATGGTCGTGACGCTGCATGCCTGCGATACGGCGACAGACGCGGCGCTGCTCAAGGCAGTGGGCTGGCAGGCTTCGGTTATCTTGTCGGTGCCTTGCTGCCAGCACGAGCTGATGCGCCAGATCGAGCAACCGCTGCTTAAGCCGCTGCTGCGGCACGGCATTTTGAAGGAACGGTTCTCCGCGCTCGTCACCGATGCGGTGCGGGCACAGCTGCTTGAGGTATCTGGCTACAAGGTGCAAATGCTGGAATTTATCGATTTGGAGCATACGCCCAAAAATCTGCTGATCCGGGCCGTGCGCAGCGGTTCGCCTGTGTCCCCTCAGACTTTGCGGGATTACGAAAAGTTTCGGGATTTTTTATCCATTTCGCCTTATATGGAAAATAATATGGAATTAAAAGCGGAAACGAAATAAATTAAAAATGTTATATTTACAAAGTTTGCCATTCGTCTTGTCGGCAAAATCCCGGCTATGTTAGAATAAATCAATTGCCCCGGGTTAAAGGGTTAGTCTTTCCATGAAAAGGTGAGCCGATTGGAATTTCTACGGCCAGACTTTCTGTTATTCGTTTGTCTGTTTGTGCTGCTCGGCCTTTTCATTGCCTTGAATCCGATTTCCAGAACGCACAAGGTTTATCTGGCCTTTCATTTTATCATGATGCTCTGGCCGCTAGGACAGGTCGGCGTGCGCTCCACGGACATCCCCTCCTACCAGCATTTCTATTTGACCGTATCTTTTGTCGCGCTGAGTTTGCTGGGGCCCGGCTGGCTCGCGTTCGTACTGTTCCTCACGAGGCGCACGCATTATTTGCGAAGGCCGCCCCGTATGCTTGCTTTTCTCATGCCTGCGTTTCTCTGCGCGGCGTCAGCGATCGTCAATCCGTTCAGCCAATTCCTGAAGCCGGAGAACGGACAATACGGCGATCGTGAATACGGTCCGCTTTTTTGGATTATGACCTTCGTTCAATTCGCCTATTTCTTTATCGCGCTGCTTCATATGTTCAACGCTCATCGGACGGTGCGTTCGCTCAACGAGCGCAAGCAACTGGCGACATCCTTGCTCGGCATGTTCGTGCTCACGGTGTTCGCGGTGCTCGATCTGCTGTTCAACGTCGTGCTGTCGCCTTGGCTTGGTGTGGTTCAAGGCCTCACCTCGGCCGGCATCGTCTTGTCGGACATCTGCTTCGTCATCGCCATCTACCGGTATGGCGTATTCGATCTAGTCGATACAGCCAAACACAAAATTTACGAGCAGGTGGAAACGGGAATTATCGTCATCGACGAAGGCTGCAAGGTGTTGGACTTTAACCGCAGCGCCGTCGGCTTTGCGCAGCCCGTAAAGGGGGAAACCTTCGATCTGGAGCGCTTCCTGATGTCCGGTCAGCCAGCCAACGACGTTAGCGATTTTTTGTTCAAATACAGGCATCATCCCGGAGAAAAAATCCGCACGGAGATTTTGCTGACGAACGGGCATTACAAATCGGTCTCGCTGCAGATCTCGCCGCTGCTGGATCAATTCAAGAGTCTGCAAGGGCGTATCGTCGCCTTCTTCGACGTCACCGAACAACGCAAGCTGATCGACGAGATGAACCAGAAGAACGAGGCGCTTCACGAGCGGAACCTGGAGCTGATCGCGATGCAGGACGAGCTGTACCGCGTCAACAAAAAGCTTGAACAGGCTGCGATTACGGACGGTTTGACCGGCTGTTACAACCGCACCTTTTTCCAGCATTACGTCGAGCACGAAGCCTTTCTCTGCAAGCAGCGAAACGTTCCGTTTTCCATCCTTCTGTTCGATATCGACCACTTTAAACAGATCAACGACCGGTACGGTCATCTCGCCGGCGACGAGGTACTGAGGGCGACTGCCGAAGCCGTGCGCTCGACGCTCAGAAGCTTCGATCTGCTGGCGCGTTACGGCGGCGAGGAGTTCACTGTATTTTTACCGCAGACAAGCCGGGAAGAGGCGCAAAAAGTGGCGGACCGCATTATGTCTTCCGTGCTTCACAACAAGGTTCGGACAGCCGGCGAGACGATATGCGTCACGATTAGCATGGGAATCGTCACGGAAGCGACCGATGAAGAAGCAGCTGCCGGGACGGATGCCGTCGCGAATCCGGATGACATCGGCGATGTATTGCAAACGTTATTTTCTAAGGCGGACGTGGCGCTCTACAAGGCTAAAAACGAAGGACGCAATCGTGTCGTCGTCTCGTAACCCCCATGAGGCATTGAGAAGGAGCGATCGGTAAATGGATAATCGCGGACTCCTGACCGGGCTGGCCGCCGCCGCGCTGGTAAGCGCGGCCGTCGGCGCGGCGGGATTGGCACACCGGTATATGGCTTCGACAGGGCATTATGCATTGTGGGAAGCTGCGGGCTTCGCGCTTGTTTTGTTTCCCGCCTTCGGCTTGCTCGGCAGACGATACGACAGGTTGAAGCAGCGTGCGGACCGCGACAGCTTGACCGGTCTATGGAACCGTGGCTTTGCGCATCGCTGCATCGTGGGCCTCTTGAAGCAAGCGGAGGCGCGCCGCAAGCGCCTGGCAGTCATGCTGATCGATCTGAACGATTTCAAGCTTATTAATGACGGGCTCGGGCATGCCGAGGGAGACAGGGCCATTTCGATGGCAGCGGGCGCACTGGAAGAATCGGCCGTCCGCGGCGAGATCGTTTGCCGTTGGGGCGGCGACGAGTTTTTGCTGTTATGTCCTTATGCCGACCGGCAGGAGGCGGAGTGCCTGAAGCGCGCGATCGACGAACGCATGGAGGGCTTGTCTTTGCACAGCGGGCTCCGCTTGTCCGCATCCTGTGGGTACGCCTTCTATCCGGAAGACGGAACGACGCTGGCGGAGCTGTCGGCTGCGGCGGACCGGCGTCTGTATGACAGCAAACATCTCGCCAAGCTTCAGTCGGAGCCGCACAGGCTCGAAGCGTAACACCGGGACAGTGCCATAGCAACGGCTCAAAGCCACAGCAACGGCTCAAAGCCACAGCAACGGCTCAAAGCCACAGCAACGGCTCAAAGCCACAGCTTAAAGCGCAAAGCCCGCTTATCGTTCATTGCGGCCGTAAAGCTCAAGCCCTATCCAAAGACGGCGATTGTCCGTTGCCCGGAGGAGGGTTATTTCGCATGGGCGAAGGTCCGAGGAGACTATGCTTGCGGCCGGATGGCAAAGCCGCTACGCTAGAGATATGACGCTTAGCGGAGCAGGGGTTTTCCATGATGCATAAAGGTATATTGCGGCTGTCGACCGTGCTTGGCGGCGGCTTGCTCTTCGCTTGCTTTTTAGGCTGGGCCGCATACAGGCAAGGACTCTTCTACGACGCGGATCTGTATGGCGCAGAGGCCGCGCTGATCGTCTTGGCTGCCGGAGCGGTCGCAGCTTCTGCGATTGCAGCCCGACGTGCGCTTCCCTGGTGGGCGCTGGCGCCGCTGGGACTTGCGGCCGCCTACGGCTGCGCATGGCTCGCAGGTCCGGCGTCCGTTAAGGGGACGGCGGACAGCCTGCTGCGATGGTGCGCATACGGCGCGTGGCTGACGCTGGCGGCGATGTTTGCCTCAATGCGCGGCGGCAAAGCGGCAGGGCACGCAGCCTTGCATGCCGCAGGCTTGTACTTCGTATGGGGCGGGCTGGCAGGCTGGTTTGGCTGGATTCGTTATCCGGATATCGTCTACCGGTCGTCGGATGCCGCATTGTCGATGACCGGCGCGAGGTTGGCCGGCTTTCTTCAATATCCCAACGCCTGCGGCGCCGTAGCGGCGTTCTACACGCTCGCGCTGTGGCAGCTGCTCAACCGGCCGGGTCGCGCAGCAAGCGGTTTTGCGGCCGTGTCGCTCGTGCCTGCGTTGACCGCGCTGCTGCTGACCGAGTCTCGCGGCGCCATGCTTGCACTTGCCGCGGCAGGCTTCGTGTCGCTGCTCGCGGCTTTTCGCCGGGAACGTCGGGGCTACGGCCTGGCGGTCGCAGGCATCGCCTCGCTTTGCGCCGCAATCGCCGCCAGATTCGCGTTCGGCGCAATGGAGAACGGGACGCCGGGAGACGGCATCTGGGCGCTGATCGCTACGACGGCGCTATTCGCTTTGACGGCACGGCTGCTGCGGCCGCCCGAGGCTACAAGGGCGTTGAAGGCTCTGGCGCGGCTGCGTCGGCTGCTGACCGGCGTATGGGGCGGCGCGGCTGTATTTGCGATTTGCGCAGCGATCGCTTACCTGCTGCTTGCCTCCGGAGGTGGCTCCGGCGGACGGGCGGAAGGCAACCTGGAGACGGCGGGCGCACGCACGCTATATTATGCGGACGCGCTGCGCATGTTCGCCGACCGCCCGCTGCTGGGCGCAGGAGGAGAAGCCTGGCGCATGCAGGTGGGCTTGTACCAGAGCGGTCCGTATATTGGAAACGAGGTTCATAGCGGCTACCTGGAAGTGCTCATCGACACGGGGGCGATCGGTTTTGCCGCGCTGCTTGCCATGCTGGCCGTCTTTGCGGTTATCCTTTGGCGGCGTGAAGGAGCCGGGCGCGTTTGGGGACCGGCTGCAGTGCTGCTGCTGCACGCAGGCATCGATTTCGATTGGTCCTATGCTTATATCTGGCTGCTGCTGCTCTTCTGGCTGGCGCTGCATTTGTCGCTTCCGGCGCGACAGCCCTCGCCCGTGCGGCCGCTTGCGTCTACGGGCGCCGTTGCCGCGGAGACATTGCGCATCTTCCGCCTCGCCGGTCCGATCCTTCTGCTGCTCGCGGTTGCGATCGCCGCCACGGCGCCGGCCATCCGCTACAAGTCGGCGGCCGGCGCGTACGCAGCGGCGCAAACCGCCCGAGGCGATGCGGCGAAGCTTGCGCTGCTGCTCGATGCTCAGCGGCACAATCCGCCGTGGAACCGTCCGCGTCTCGAAGCTTCGCAGCTGCTGCCGGCGGCCGAGCGGGCCGCATGGCTGCTGGAAGGGCTGCGGTACGAACCGAATTCGCCGACCGTGCATTACGCGCTTGGAATGGCATACGCGGACGCGGGCGCAATTGGGGAAGCGGAGACGCATTTAAAGGAGGCGCTTCGCCTTGCGCGCTTCGACCGCGATTCGCAAAATGCGGTCATCGCCAGATTCGCGAATCTGGCGCAGCAGCTCATGGATGAAGGGGACGACGAAGGCGCCAGGCTTGCGGGGCTCGCTGGCATCGGCTTTTTTGAACGGTACGAAGCGTTGTACGCGCGGCAATATGCCGGCAAGTCCAACCCGTGGTCCGGCACCGAGCTGTTCGTCTCCGCGAAGGTCAACGCTGCGAGATGCGCGATATCGGCCGGCCGCCGCGCAGAAGCGGAGCCATGGCTTCGGGAGGCGCTGCGGGACGGGGACGCGGACTGGCAGAGAGAGGCGCAGGCCTTGCTGTTGCTTGATGACAAAGACAAATAAAACAAGCCCGGCAGCATACGCATCGTTTTCGAAGCGGCGCTGCCGGGCTTTTATCTGCGGGAATGGCCGGGGCTTAACCGCCGAACGCGTCCCGGAACGCCCGGACGAGACGGTCTTGGTCGATCTCCCACAGGCTAGCGATATCGGAGGATACTTCGGCTTCCCACCAATCCGCCAGCTTTTTGCGGTCGCTGCGGTGTTCGTGAATCCACAGCAGATTCAACATGACGCGGCGGACGTACAGTTCCTCCGCTTCCTTCACTTTGGCGTCGGGCACGTATGCCTTGAGCCGCTTGACGGTCCGGTACAATTCGTTGCCGCACGCGCGCCTGATGACCCTGGCGGTAGGCAGTGAGCCGGCGTGCTTGCCCAAGTCGTTTTTCATGCGGAAGCGCTCCTCTCCGCGTTAATCTATGCGGTGGAGGAGCGCGGGGTTACGAGGACTGCCGGTCTTGCGGGCGTCAACGGCGACGATTATTGAACGACGAGATAGCCGACCATCGGGACGCCGTCCTTCGGATCGCTATGCGTCTCGCAGACGATGGCATAGGTGCCGGCTTCCTTGGGCGTAAAGCGGACAACTGTCGTTTTTCCTTTCGTTACGGTAGCCTTGACGCCGAGTCCTTCGATCGTAAAGGGATGCGACTGGCCGTTGACGCCGGTGATGCGCAGTTCGACTGGCTGTCCTTTTTTGACCGGGATCGTGCCCGGATCCCAGCGATACGCCTCGATTTCCTGCCCGCTGTCTGTCGTCGAATTGAATTCGGTCGTTACGATGTAACGGACCTGCACGTCCGTGGGCGGAGGGGCGGAAGCCGCCTGCGTCCGATGCCAACCTGCGTAGGCCGCGCCAAGCACGACGATGGCCAAGGCTGCGATGTACCACTGAATCCTTTTTTTGCTGATAAACATGACTTTGCTCATATCCGTTCGCTCCTCTTCGGCTTTGTCCTATTAAATTTGTATGCGCAGGCCCGTCCCCGCATGACATCGTTTCTACCTGGACCCGGGCCAAGTAGAATCGGGATAGGCGGATATGCTAGAATGGAAAAGGTTCCGGCCCCTACTTATATCGCGTTTGTTCCACGACGCAAATACGATGAAGAGAGCAGGTACATAGGATGGATACGATTCACGAATGGCTTAACCAGTTGCTGCATTGGATTGAAAGTCTCGGTTATTTCGGGATTGTTATCGGCCTCGCCATCGAGGTCATCCCCAGCGAGATCGTGCTCGGCTACGGCGGCTACCTGGTCTGGAAGGGAGACGTCAATTTCTGGGGCGCGGTCGCATGCGGCGTTATCGGGGCGCTGATCCAGCAGTGGATTCTGTATGCAATCGGCCGTTACGGCGGCAGACCGATCGTGGACCGTTACGGCAAATTTCTGCATTTGAAGCCCAAGCATGTCGACAAATCGGAGCAGTGGTTCCAAAAGTACGGGCCGATTATCGTTTTTACCGCGCGGTTCGTGCCCGTTATGCGACAGGTCATCTCTATCCCGGCCGGCATGGCCAGGATGAATCTGGCGTTGTTCAGCGGCTTGACGCTGCTCGCGTCCATTCCATGGTCGATTTTGTTCGTCTGGCTCGGCAAGTCCCTCGGAGACAACTGGGAACAGATCGACGAGAAGGCCGCGCCTTACGTTCGTCCGATTATCCTGATCGCGCTCGCGGCACTTATCGTTTATTTCGTTTATATCTATTTGCGCAAGCGGGGCAAATCCATTTAACGGATTTGCTTTTTTTCGTTCGCATGGTTTTCCTTTTGGCGCAGGGATTGCTACAATAGGATCAAGTTCATTTACGTTGTCGAAACGAGGGATATCGCATGAGCCAACAGCTCGCACACAAGTTTAACCAGGGCATCTCGCCGCGCGCTTTTATGGACGGGATGGAGAAGAACAAAGAAGACTTTAACGCTAATTACGACAGCTTCACATGGCCGGACGCGAAGAGCCAGGAGTTCTTCGAATCGCTTAACAACCGCGACGACCTTCGCGCCATGATCATCACCGCGGATTGGTGCGGCGACGCGCTGCGCAGCGTACCCGTCGTTTTCCGCGCGTTCGAGACCGCAGGCATCCCAACCGAGGTCATGATCATCGAACAGCACTTCGACCTGATCGACCAACATCTGACATTGGGCGGACGCTCGATTCCGATCGTCCTCGTCACGGACACCGGCGGCGCGCTTCTCGGCAAGTGGGGACCTCGCCCGCAGCACGTCCAGGACGTCATGATCGCTTTCAAGGAAGCGAATCCGGACAATCAGGCACCTACTTATCAGGACAATCTGTCCGTCGCGCGCAAAGAGATCGTCAAGCAATACGGCGATGCCTCCGAGTATACGCCTGTCATCCTTTGGGAACTGCAGGACGTGCTCGAACGCGTCTAAGGGAGTTTTGCAGATGCTGACTTTTCAAGCCTTTCCGCTCGGTCCGCTTCAGACCAACGCTTACGTTGTCGTCGACGCGACGCGGACGCGGGCGATCGTGATCGACCCGGGTACCGCCGATCCGGCGCTCCTGCGCAAGGTCGCGGGCCTTCAAGTCGAAGCGATTTTGCTCACGCATGCGCACTTCGACCATATCGGCGGCGTGGACGAGCTTCGTACGAAGTGGGGCTGCCCCGTTTATCTTCATCCGCTGGAGAAGGATTGGCTGACCGATCCGGCCAAGAACGGCTCCGCCCGCTGGAGCGACGTGACGGCGCCGGTCAAGAGCGGTCCTCCCGATCATACGCTTGCGGACGGGCAGAAGCTGCAGTTGATCGGCGAAACGTTCGAGGTGCGCCATACGCCAGGACATTCGCCGGGCAGCGTCAGCTTTGTGTGCGGGGATCTGGTGTTCGCCGGCGACGCGCTGTTTCGCCGCTCCGTCGGACGCACCGATTTGCCCGGCGGCCATCAGGATACGCTCGCGAAGTCCATTCGCGGCAAGCTGTACACGCTCCCGGACGATACGCTCGTATTGCCCGGACACGGCCCCGAGACGACCATCGGAGAAGAAAAACAGGAAAATCCGTACGTTTCCGCGTAGTCTTAAGCGAGATGGTTTCCTGAATTTCCCGGGAAATTGTCGAACAATGGAAAAAAAGGGGTTTACAAGCCCGGCTTTCCTCTGCTATATTGGCGGTACGAAGTTATATGTAAAAGCAACGACTGCGAAGAACGCAGGCGACAGAGAGCTCAGTCTCTCTTGTGCCTGCGTTTTTTTGTTTGCCGTCGTCAAGGGAGGGTTGTCGTTGAACAGAGGAAGACAGATACGGATCAGCGTTTCCGCGGCCGTATTATCAGGTTTGCTTGTTTACGGCGTTTATTTGCTGCAGATGAGGCAGATCAGGCTGACGGAGACGATAGAGGTTGTCGTGCCGAAGCAGTTCGTGCCCGCCGGCACGTCGCTCGGCCGGGAGATGCTGACGAAGCTTCGCTTGCCTAGCGGCGCAGTTACCGATGAGATGATCGTCGATATGGACGATGCGGACGGGCTGGAGTCTTCCGTGCCGCTGGGCGGCGGGGAGCCGCTGCTCAGGTGGAAGCTGGATAAATTCAGACTGCTGCCGCGGCTCGGCGAAGCGACCTTTCAGGTGCCGCGGGATTACGTGAAGTCCGTCTCCAGCGGCATCCGGGCGGGCGACCGGGCGATCGTATATTTGTCTGCAGAGGGTGGCGCCTCGCGTAGGCTGTTCGCGGAGCCTGTCGTCGTGGCAGCGGTCAAGACCGCTTCGAATCAGGAGATCGACAATCCGAAGAGCTCGAATCTGCTGTCCATGGCCGAAGGCGACAAAGAGCGGATGTATGCCTCCAGGCGGGACGCCAATGGCAGTATCGACGCGGTCAATCTCAATTTGACCGAAGCGCAATGGCTCGAACTGGACAACGCGTGCAAGGAAGGGAAGTCCAAGCTGATCGTCGCCTTCGACGCGTCGTCGTTCGAGTCGGGGGAGGCGTCGGGCTCATGAGCGGCCAGCAGGGATCGCTGATTGCTTTTGCGGGCTCGACGCCGAATATCGGCACCTCGCTTGCGGCATTCGGGACCGCTTACCGGATTGCCTCGGTAACGGGCAAGAGAGTCGGTTACCTATGCTTGAACTTGAAGAGCGCCAAGACGCATCTGTATCTCGGCATCGACAGACCCGAGATTACGCTCGGCGGCATGCGGCCGGAGCTGAAGTCGGGCACGTTGACGGGATCGAAGCTCAGACAGTATGCCTTTGCGCCTTCACGGCTTGACGGCCTGCACGTGCTGTTCGGCAATCTGGCGCGGGATCAGGCCGAGTATTACGAGCCCGAGCAGATGGATACGCTGATTGCGGCTGCGCGAGACGCGTTCGATGTGACGGTGGCGGACGTGAGCGCCTATTGGGATAATGCTGCGACGGTATGCGCCATGCGGGCCGCAGATCACCGGTGTCTGGTGACGACCGGCAGCCTTACGCACTTCCAGGAAGATGTGAACCGATGGACGGGGCAGGTCGGCTCGCAGTTCGGGCTGTCGCTTGCGAATTATCATCTAGTGCTGATGCAGAGCAAATACAGGCATGCGGGGGGATTTGGAATGAAGGAAATTCGCAAGGAAACGGGAGCTATTTCGCTGTCCGAGCTGCAGCTCGCCGAGAGTGTGCATTTGCAGCTCGACAGCGGGCGTCTGGACGAATGGCTGGCGGCCGACGAGCGCCACGCCTCTGCTTTCGATCCGGTCGCGGGCACGCTGCTAAGGCAGTTGAATTGGGAAGAGCGGCTAAAGCGAACCGAGCGGCCCTGGCTGCGGAGGCTGCTGCAGCACAGGAGCCGAGGCCGATGACCGCTGTTTATGGCAAGGCGGACGATGGGCAAGACGGGGAGAGGCCGGATCCATTATCCCGCTTCTCTGCGGCGGCTTACGCAGCGCAACTACAAGAGGGCAAGCAAGGTCCTCCGCCTTACGGCATCTCGGAGGAGGGCGTATCGGGGCCCGGCGGTCAGGACTTAGGCGCATTGACAGAGGAAGCGCGGCATATGCTGGCATCGCCGCGGGGCTTCAGCGACGACGATCGGAGACGTTATGCGGAGAAGCTCAATCGGGCCGTCATCGGATTTCCGCAGGAGCGTCAGGAGTTGCTTGCCATTTTATCCGACTGGATCATTAAAAAAAGACTTCAGCATGCCAGCTTCGGGCAACTGCCATACGGTTCGCTTGCAGAAGCGCTGTTCGCGGAGGTTATCGGCCTGAACGTGCTGGAGCTCGTCCTCAAGGACCGCGAAGGGCTTGAAGAGGTGCAAGTCGTCGGCACGCGCATTTTCGAGGTGAGGGACGGCGTGGCGTCCCGTTCCGCCTTCAGTTTCAATACGATTGCGCAGGTGGAGCGGATACAGCAGAATCTCGTTCTGTTCAATGACGATTCGATCAGCCCGCGCAAGCGGTGGGCGGAGGTACTGCTCCAGGACGGTTCGCGTGTGACAATGACCGGTTTCGGCTTTACAGCGCAGCCCACGCTCACGATCCGTTTTTATACGGTCAGGCGCTTCGATCTGCAGACGCTGCTGAGGCCGGAGTATCGCTCGATCGACGAATCCGTGTACAGGCTGCTCCGCTGCATCGTGAAGTCCCGTTTTAACATGGTCGTGATCGGCCCGACCAATACGGGGAAAACCCATCTGATCAAGGCATTGATCGCCGCAATGCCTGACGAGGAGCGGATCGTGACGATCGAGGGGAGGTTCGAGCTGCGGCTGCAGCGGGATTTTCCCGACAAAAACGTCATTGAATACGAGGCGGACGAGGACGATCCGCAGCACGGTCCGCAGCAGGCGTTCAAGTTGGCTCTGCGGCAGTCGCCGCAGCGTATCTGTCACGCCGAGATACGGGACGCGGACGCCAATATTTATGTTCGCGCCTGTACGCGCGGACATGAAGGCAGCATCACCTCCGTCCATGCGAACAGCCTGGAGGATGTGCCGGATGCCATCACAGATATGTGCATGCTGGATGGCAGAGCAATGAACGCAGCACGGCTAACCCGAAGGATCGCAGAGCATGTCACGCAGATCGGATTCGAAATGCGGATGGTGGGCGGCAGCCGGAAGCTGGTCAGAATCGGGGAATACGTCTTCCGCGGCGATGCGATCGAGGTTCGCGATTGGGCGCGTTACGACGAAGCGCGGGGTGCTTGGCTGCTGAAGGCGGAGCTGTCCGAGCGGGCATGGGAACGAATCGGCAGACTCGATCCCGAGAGCTGCGCATGGCTTCGTGGCGGACGAGGGGCAGACTCATGCTGACAGCGGGTCTTGGAACGGCTGGCTGCTTGCTGTTCTTATGTCTGTTTGTCGCGCTGAGGGCAATACTTGCCTTGGCGGAGGACCGTCATAGCCGTACAAGACGGCTGGGCAGAGACGAAGCCGAAGACACTGCGGTAGATTACGGCATCGTCTGGCTGCGGCCATTGTTCACGCATTTGGCGGACGTACTTTCGGCTTCCGGATGGCGGATCAAGCCAGGCGCTTTTTGGAAACTGGCTTTTGGGCTTGCGCTTGCGGGTCTCGCTGTAGGCGCAATCGTTTTTCAATCATTGCGCTCCGCTGCGCTGCTTGGCGCGATGCTCGCTGCGCTGCCGTACAGTTTTTTGCGGATGTCGCTCATCAACCGGCAGCTATCCGCCAGGCTTAATTTTTTGCCGGCAGCCGAGCTTTTTTATCAATGCTATCTTGTGAACGGCTCCCGGCACGTTCGCACCGCGCTGCAGCGGATGGTCGAAGAGCGCCAGCTACCGGGCGATACGCAGGCAATCTTCGAGGAGCTTTATCGTCAGTTGAACATCCATCACGATGACGAACGCACTTTGAGGCGATTTTCAATGTCCATCGGCCATATCTGGGCGGATTACTTCGCCAGCCTGCTCGGCGTCGCGTTGAGCGAAGGGAACAACATCGCCGACAATTTACGGGAGCTCATCGACGATATGCGAAAAGCGCGTATGGACGATCATGCGGAGCGCCATCGGCTGCTCGAGATTCGCTTGGCCAATTTCACGCCCGTATTTTTCCTTGGATTGTTCTTGGCGATCAATTTTCGGCTGAACGCCGAGGCCAGCACGCTATATTACTTGTCCGACCCTGGCGGCCGAAGCATGCTGCTCAATGCCTTGGTGCTCATTTTCGGCTCGTTTCTCATGGGGTTGTATTTGTCCAGGCGGAAGATGTGAGAACATATCGCCGAACTTTTGAATGGGAAGGCGCTGTATGCCGCAGGGGGATAGGAGGTGTTCAAGGTTGGTTGGAATGAGTCAGATCATTTACGAAGCCGTGTTATGGCTCGTCCAATTTATAGTCGGCGTCGTCGGCGTCGCATACGTATTGAGCGCATTCACTTACCGCAAGCCGCGATGGCGGGTCTCTTTCGCCAACTGGCGCAAGCGCGGCCCTCCGCATTGGTGGCTCCGGGCCGCTGGATGTCGAGCCGAGAGCGCCGCTCTGCAATCGAGACGGTTGCTGCTAGCTGGCTGTGGCATTCGAATTGAGCCGGCCGTTTATTTGGCCGCGAGAAGAAGCCTGATTTTCGTTTGTGCCCTGATGGCTGGAGGAACGGCTGTCTGCGGGACAATGGGCATGGTATCGGGCACCGCGCTCTGGAAGGCATTGCCCATTATTGCGATGCTGGCAGTCGTAGTGACATTCGACAAATCGATGCTGGATTCGTTCAAACGCTATCGGAGCGACCGGATTCGCCGGGAATTGATCGCCGTCATGAACCAGCTGATCTATTACATGGGCTCCCGATTGCATCTTCACGGCAAGCTCATGCGATGCATGCCTTACACCCGGATCATACGAGGAGATTTTCAGCTGATGCTCAACGAATGGTACTATGATGCGGATAAGGCGCTCCTCCGCTTCAAGGAGAGGCTGGGTACCTCCGAGGGCTACAGCTTCGCCGAGACGATGCGGTCGATGCGGCTGCATGAGAGCGACGAGGTGTATCGGATGCTTCGCGATGTGCTCGCCGAATACAAAGCCGGCATTGAACTCGCCAAGGCGGGGAGAAAAGAAACGGCCTCGTACGTGCTGTTCGTGCTGGCAGGCTTGCCGATTCTGTATACCTTTCAAATCTTCTTGTATCCATGGGTCCAGGAATCTCAGAAGCTGTTTGAAGTGTTGAAGCCATAACGCGTCAAGGACGCGCTCCGGCGAAGAAGGGAAAGGAGGTGCTTTATAATGCGGAATATTCTGATAACTGTAATGATGCTCATCGTTGTGGCATTGATGTTCAACGGAATCGTAGCCAACGATACGACGGGAACCAGAGCGCGTATCGAGACGCACGGCACGACGGCCAATACGACGCTTGGATCGATGGAGCCTTAAGGAGCCCTGCTCCAGGGAAAGGAGGGGGTCGTCATGAGACAGCTGCTGATGACCGTGATGCTTATTCTGACCGTCGCGCTCATCTATATTAACGTGGCGGGAGGGCAGGAGGGCACCAAGGCCACGCTTCGGGATTCGGGCACGGGTATGGCGGACGCGATCGCCCGGATCAGTCCATGAAGCAGTTGCTCGTCTTTGTACTGTTTGCGACATTGTTTTGCTGGCTAATGTTCTCTCCGGTATACAAGCATGTGGTCTTGCTTCGTCAGTCGCTGCTGCAGCAGGAAGTCGATTATATGCTCGAGATCGGAGCGAGCGGGCGATACGGGTATATCGATGCTGCCATGATCGGCGACTCCCGTTCGCGATTGTCCGGATACGGATTCAAGCCTGAGATCCTCGAGTACGAGGTGACGACAACAAGCGGCATACCGGGCACGGATCCCGCGTCGCCGCTCGAACGGGGCGACGGTCTGCGGCTGGTCATCCATTACCCGTATGACGGATTGATGGACATCGACAGGTTAATCGGTGTGGATCCGCCTTCCGGAACGGCCCGTATGGCTGCTGCGGGCATGAAGATGAGCGAATACGTCCCCTAAAGCGAAGGGAGAGCTTCGCCCGTGCATAAGCTATTTTTCAGCTTCCTCATGATCGTCGTCTGGTGGTTGCTGCATGCCATGCAGCTTGAAGAGGAAACGGCGCTCGGTACCTTGCACGAAGGCAAAAGGGCCATCGACAGAGCCGCGCACGCGGCAGCGCAGCAAGTGGACGAGCTAAAGCTGGAGGCCGGCACGTTATCTATCGATTCGGTGCGCGCCGAAGCAGCTGCCCGCGCTTATCTTGCTGCCAATCTGCGGCTCGCGCCCGACTTGTCTCCCCAGAGCGGGGGATGGTTTACGTCGGCGCCCGAGATTGTCGAATTTGCGGTAATCAATGAGCAGTATGCCTTTCCTTATACATATCGCAACGCGGCATACGATTACGAGGTTACGCTTCGCCGGCCCGGCGTCGTTATCATCGTTCACCTCTCTTGTCCGCGCATCTTCGGCGTTATCGATCCGATCGAATGGGATTTAAAGGGGGCGTCCGAGCTTGTCTTCGGTTGAGCGTCTATTGCTACCGTATGTGATAAACTAGAGAAAAGCGCATACGATTGGGGAAATCCGACTTGAACAAGACAACACATTGCACGGCCGAAGAACTGACGGAGAGGTGCCGCCGTCTTCAACGGACGATGACGGCAAGCGGCCTGCACGCTTGTTTGATTACACAGAATGTCGGCCTGTATTATTGGTCCGGCTCGATGCAGAGCGGATATTTGTTGATTCCCGCAGAGGGCGAGTCGACCTACTATGTTAGACGCAGTTTAAACCGGGCGATCGGGGAGTCGGGCGTAAAGACCGTGCCGCTCGGTTCGTTCCGCGCATTTGGCGACACGCTGGCCCGCGATTACCCGGAACTGTTCGCGGATGGCCGCCGTCCGCGGGTTGGCGCAGACCTGGACGTGCTGCCGGCACAAACGTATCTGAGGCTGCAAGAAGCGGCTCCGAATGTGGAGCTGCGCGACGGATCTGCCGTGATGAGACAGGTCCGTTCGGTGAAGTCGGCTAGCGAGATTGCGCTGATCGAGACGGCAGCCAAGGCGGCTGCGGCTGCGCTCGATCTGGCGCTCGGACGCATTCGCGAAGGCATGACGGAGCTCGAAGTGATGACGATTCTAGAGGGCGAGATGCGTCGGTACGGGCATATCGGACTCATGCGGATGCGCGGCTACAATCAGGAAATTATGACGGGAATGGTCGCGGCGGGAGAAGCGGCCGCAGAGCCTTCTTACTTTGACGGGCCCGCCGGCGGCAGAGGGTTGACCCCGGCGGCGCCGCAAAGCGCGAGCCGAAGGCCGATCGGAGCGGGCGAGCCGATATTGCTGGATATCGGCTGCTGCATCGACGGCTACACGATCGATCAGACGCGGACGGCGGTCATCGGCGAGCTGGACGACGAGCTCTCCCGCGCTTATGACGTCTCCGAGCGCATCCTCAGGCGCGTCGAGTCCCTGCTTCGCCCCGGCGCTTCCCCCGAATCGCTCTATGCGGAAGCGCTCCGGCTGGCGGACGAAGCCGGATTGGCCGCGCATTTTATGGGATTCGGCGCGGATCAGGTCCGCTTTCTCGGTCACGGGATCGGGCTCGAGATCGACGAATGGCCCGTTCTCGCCCGCGGATTTTCCGAACCGCTTGAAGCCGGCGTCGTACTTGCGATCGAACCCAAGTTTACGTTTCCCGGACGCGGCGTCGTGGGCATCGAGAACACATACGCGATTACCGCCGACGGCTATCGGACGCTCACGACGTCGCCTGAACGGCTGTACCGTCTTCCGTTCCACCCCTGACAACTCTATTGAGCTTGGACAATCGGCGCGTTATCTAGTAGGATAGTAGGATAAGCAGCTACGATTTATGTCCGCTTGATCAGGGGAGGGAGAAACGGCATGCTGAAGCTGGGAGAGAAGATCATCATCGTAAACGACCGTTTCGAGCAGAATATGCCCGTCGGCGAATACGGCTATGTAATCGCCTATGACCGCAATAACGACAGCGCCTTCGACTATATCATCCGGGTTCCGAACGCGAACCGTCAATATTATGTACCGGCATCCGATGTTGAGTTGGAGGAGGTATTGCTCGAGCTCGAAGCGGAGCGGATCGGCCGCGAGGCGCTCATCGACTATGCGCTGGCTACGCACAATGCTGAACTGTTCAAGCGCATCATGAACGGCGAGCTGGAAGAGACCGAGGAAGAGGCGCCACGCGAGGTCCAGAGCCGCGAGGAGTTCATTCGGCTCGTCAACCTGAAGGCGTGGATTTAATCCATCGTCGCAAAAAGAAGCTTCCGAACCGCCGATCAGGCGAATTCGGAAGCTTCTTTTTTGCTATATCTGTACGGTCTGCGATTCATCGCTGCGGCGCGGCCGTCTTGATCTCGACGTCGATGTCGCCGCGGGTCGCCCTGGAATACGGACATACTTGATGCGCTTCGTCGGCCAGCTGTTGCGTCTGGGCGGCATCGATACCGGGGATGGACACGTTAAGCGTGACGGACAGTCTAAAGTCCGCGCCCTCCCCTTTGAACAGGGATACCTCCGCCGCTACCTCGGAGCCTTCCGTTTCGATCCCTTTGTTTTTGGCAATCATCTTCAGCGCGCTGTGAAAGCAGGCTGCATAGCCCGCCGCGAACAATTGCTCGGGATTCGTCGCGCTGTCGGCGGAAGCGGACGGCTGGGAGAGCTTCAAATTAAGCTTGCCGTCGGACGATTTGACGAAACCTTCGCGGCCGCCTCTCGAGGTCACTTGCGCCGTGTAAATCTTGTTCATGTTCAAATCGCTCCTTTGATGATCGATGATTGATTGGTTCAGATTGGTTCAGATAGGTTCAGATTGGTTCATATTGGTTCAGACAGACACGGTCGAAGCGGCACGCTCGAACCTGACCGGCATCGGCACGGGCGACGGCCGGCCGAACAAGTAGCCCTGCATGAGCGGCACGCCCGCCTCACGCAGATACTGCCACTCTTCCTCGCGCTCGACGCCTTCGGCCAATACGACGCCATGGAAACGGGAAGCCCGCTCCAGCACATCCTCGATCCGGCGCTGCTTGTCCGAATCGCCGTCGCAGCCCGCAACCCACTTGCGGTCAAGCTTGATATAGTCCGGCTGAAGCTGTTCCATCGCTTCGACAGTGGCGAATTCGTCGCCCAGATCGTCCATCGCGAGGCGGATTCCCATATTGCGGTATGCCGCAAATACTTTGTTCAGATGCCTAACGTCGTCAAGGCGTTCCGTCTCCACGACCTCGAACACGAAGTCGGCGGGATCCATGCCGCTCATAATGATGCGTTCAAACGTCTGCTGCAGGCATTGGTCCGGACGGTAGATCGAGGACGGCAAAAAGTTGATGAACTTCTTGACGCCTGCCGGCAGCTGCCGCGAAGCGACCCGGATGGCGCTGTTCCTGGCCTCGCGGTCGAGGAACGAATGCAGGCCGGCTTCGCGCGCCGCCTCGAACAGCTCCGACGGCCGGAAAGGCGGTTGTTCGGGCAGCGGACGCAGCAGCATTTCATAGCCGATGGGTTTGCCGCTTAACTGAACGATCGGCTGCATGTAGCTCGAAAAGCGCCGGTTCGCAATGTAATCGACGACGCGGTGGGAGCCGAATCCGGTCAGCAGCCGCGCCGCCTGCACCCACCCGTCGCTCTCATCCTGCGCCGATGTCTCTAAAGGTTCTTCGTAAAAAATTCTGCATTCAACCGTTTGCTTCTGCGCGTCCGTCAACTTGCGGTCCGCGGCGTTGAGCATTTGAAGGAGCTGCTGGTAATGATCGTATCGCACGCTCCAATATCCCGCATCTCCCGGAGGACCGAGTAATTCCGTCAACGTCCGGGCAGCACCTGCGTCGCTGTCCGCTCTAAATTCGACGTAGCCGCTGTCGCGCAGCGGCGCTTGCCGTTCGAAGGCTTGACGAGTCAACATCAAGACAACCTCCCTGATTTATAAATGGCATATGCTCCCGACTACCCCGACTATTCGATCTAAGTATTTCCCCGTTTATCGCGGTTATGAAACAAATCGGCATGCCCACGCGCATTGAGTTCCCAAGGCATGTCCGATATAATAATGAGAATTGAAAGGGTATTGAAGCAAAGGAGAGAAACGGCCCATGAGCATCGCAGCGAAGGACGTCGAGCATGTCGCCAACCTGGCGCGCTTGACGCTTACCGATGATGAAAAAGAGCAATTCACCGGTCAATTGAACGCCATCCTTAAATATGCCGAAAAGCTGAACGAACTCGACACGGCCGGCGTCGAACCGACGAGCCACGTACTGCCGCTGTCGAACGTAATGCGCGAAGACGCGCCGAAGGCTTCCTTGCCGATCGAAAAGGTGCTGCGAAACGCCCCGGAAGCCGAAGACGATCAATTCAAGGTTCCGGCCGTACTGGAATAGAACAACTCCGAGGAGGAAGCTGCATTGTCGCTGTTTAACCTGAGATTGTCCGAAGTGCACGACAGGCTTCATCATAGAGACTTATCCGTTCAGGAGCTCGTCGAGGCTTCAGTGGCCCGGATTTCCGAGACGGACACGAAGATCGGCGCATTTCTGACCCTGAACGAAGAGGGCGCGCTCGCCCAGGCCAAGGATATGGACGCATCGGGCGCAGCCGAGCGGGGGCTGCTGTACGGCCTGCCCGCCGGCGTCAAGGATAACATCGTCACTGAAGGACTCCGAACGACTTGCGCGAGCCAATTTTTGTCCAACTATGATCCGATTTACGACGCGACGGTCGTTGAGAAGCTCAAGGCCGCCCAGTCCGTCACGATCGGCAAGCTGAACATGGACGAATTCGCCATGGGCGGCTCCAACGAGAATTCCTCGTTCCAACTGACCCGCAACCCTTGGGATACCGATCGCGTGCCAGGCGGCTCCAGCGGCGGCTCCGCGGCATCCGTAGCTGCCGGCCAGGTTTATTTCTCGCTCGGCTCCGATACCGGCGGCTCGATTCGCCAACCTGCCGCTTATTGTGGCATCGTAGGCCTAAAGCCGACTTACGGGCTTGTCTCCCGCTATGGCCTTGTCGCCTTCGCGTCGTCGCTCGACCAGATCGGGCCGCTGACCAAAAACGTAGAGGATTCCGCATATGTTCTGCAGGCGATCGCAGGTCACGACAAGCGCGATACAACTTCGGCGAACGTCGAGATTCCCGACTACACGGCCGCGCTGACCGGCGACATCAAGGGCCTTCGCATCGGCGTCGCCAAGGAATACCTCGGCGAGGGCATCGATCCGCAAGTTAAAGAGCGAGTAATGGAGGCGCTCAAGACGTTCGAATCCCTCGGCGCCGTTTGGGAAGAAGTGTCCTTGCCGCACACCGATTACGCGATCGCCACTTATTATTTGCTGGCTTCGTCCGAAGCATCCTCGAACCTTGCGCGGTTCGACGGCGTCCGCTACGGCGTCAGGGCGGAAGATCCCGCCAACCTGCTGGACCTTTACAAGAAGTCTCGAAGCGAGGGCTTCGGACCCGAGGTCAAGCGGCGGATCATGCTGGGCACTTACGCGCTTAGCTCCGGCTATTACGATGCTTACTATAAAAAGGCTCAGCAGGTCCGCACGCTCATCAAGCGCGACTTCGACCAGGCCTTCGAGCGCTTCGACCTCATCGTCGGGCCGACGGCGCCTACGACGGCTTTCCGCATCGGCGAGCAGGTCGGCGATCCGCTCACGATGTACCTCAACGACATCTGCACCATCCCGGTGAGCCTTGCAGGCGTGCCGGCGATCAGCGTGCCCTGCGGTCTGGCGGACGGTCTGCCCGTCGGTCTTCAGATCATCGGCAAGCCGTTCGACGAATCGACCGTGCTTCGCGCGGCCCACGCCTTCGAAGGCATGACCGAATTTCACAAGCTGCGCCCGGCGCTCTAAATAGGAGGAACAACCACACATGTCCACCGTATCCCCATACGAGACGGTCGTCGGCCTCGAGGTGCACGTCGAGCTGCACACGAAGACGAAGATCTTCTGCGGCTGCGAGACCTCGTTCGGGGCGTCGCCGAACAGCCATACATGCCCCGTGTGTCTTGGCCATCCGGGCGTGCTGCCCGTCCTGAACCGCCAAGCGGTCGAATACGCGATGAAGGCCGCCATGGCCATCAACTGCGAGATCGCCGACTGGTGCAAGTTCGACCGCAAAAACTATTTTTATCCCGATTCGCCCAAGGCTTATCAGATTTCCCAATACGACGAGCCGATCGGCTCGAACGGCTGGATCGACATCGAGGTAGGCGGGCAGACGAAGCGGATCGGCATTAC
The DNA here is from genome assembly GCF_030014955.1 of Cohnella hashimotonis. NCBI lineage: Bacteria > Bacillati > Bacillota > Bacilli > Caryophanales > Paenibacillaceae > Cohnella > Cohnella hashimotonis. The sequence continues at coordinate 5,307,951 of NZ_JAGRPV010000001.1, read as the reverse complement.
CCGCTTGCACTTGGAAGAGGATGCGGGCAAGCTGATGCATATGGACGGCGGCCTCGGCTCGCTCGTCGACCTCAACCGCGTCGGCACGCCGCTCGTCGAGATTGTTTCCGAACCGGACATCCGATCGCCCGAAGAGGCGAAGGCATACCTGGAAAAGCTGAAGGCGATTATGCAATACTGCGACGTTTCCGACGTCAAGATGGAGGAAGGCAGCCTGCGCTGCGACGCCAATGTTAGCATCCGCCCTTGGGGGCAAGAGAAGTTCGGCACGCGTACAGAGCTGAAGAACATGAATTCGTTCCGGGGCGTGCAGCGCGGCCTCGAGTACGAAGTCATGCGCCAATCCGACGTGCTGGACGGCGGCGGCAAGGTCGTGCAGGAGACGCGCCGATGGGACGAATCGCAGGGCAAGACGTTCAGCATGCGCTCCAAGGAAGAAGCGCACGACTATCGCTATTTCCCTGATCCCGACCTCGTACGGGTGCAGATCGACGCGGACTGGAAGGATCGCGTACGGGCCTCGATTCCCGAGCTGCCGGACGCGCGCCAGTCTCGTTATACGCAGGAGTACGGTTTGCCAACCTACGACGCCGGCGTTATCACGTCGTCGATGAAGCTGGCCGACTTCTTCGAAGAGTCGCTCAAGTATACCGACGACGCCAAGGCGTCTGCGAACTGGATCATGGGCGACCTCCTCGGGTACTTGAACGCCAACAATCTGGAGATCCAGCAGGTGCCGATTACGGGCCAGGGGCTTGGCGAGATGATTCAGCTTATCGCCAAGGGCACGATCAGCTCCAAGATCGCCAAGACCGTGTTCAAGGCCATGCTGGAGTCCGGCGAGCTGCCGCAGCAGATCGTCGAGGAGCAAGGACTCGTGCAGATCAGCGACGAAGGCGCCATTCTGGCGATCGTCGACCGGATCGTCGAGGCCAACCCGCAGTCTGTCGAAGACTTCCGCGGCGGCAAAGACAAGGCGATCGGGTTCCTCGTCGGCCAGATCATGAAGGAAACGAAGGGCAAGGCCAATCCGGGCCTTGTCAACAAACTGCTCATGGATCGTTTGAAGAATTCATAAGAATGGCTAGAGGAGGCGGCATACCCGACAGCAGGGAGGCCGCCTCTTTTTAAAGCCTTTGCGAGGAGCGGGAGCGATGCCAACAATAGAGCGGCTGGACTTGACCAGCCAGGATAATGCCGGCGATCTCTGGCGGCTTCAGCACGCCGCTTACCGGATCGAAGCCGAGCTGATCGGCGTTCCCGATCTGCCTCCCCTGCATGATACGACCGCTTCTCTCCAAGCCTCGGAGGAAATGTTCTGGGGATGCAGAGACGAGGATGGCGAACTGATCGGGGCGATCGCGGCGGAGCTTGCCAAGGACGGTTCCGGCGTCATCAGCCGTATGATGGTCCATCCGGACCATTTGCGCCAAGGAATCGCAGGCGCGCTGATCTCGCATATGATGCAGGCATGGAATAAAGTCGCAGCGTGGGAGGTCACGGCCGAGGCGCGCAACCTCCCCGCAATCGCGCTGTACGAGCGTCACGGGTTCGCTGCCGTAGACACCTTCCATCCCCGCGAAGATATTACAATGATTACGATGAAGCGGCGAGCCAAGACCTAAGTCGGGCATCTCTCCCCGACGGGAAGCCGTTGCCGCAATAGGCGACCCGCAATTAAAATGTGACTTATAAGGCGTGATACTGACTTGGACAATCCATGGGTTATCGATGATTGGCACCTGATGCTTCGCCTTCTGCTCTCTGTGTTGCTCGGGGCTCTGATCGGCTACGAGCGCGAGCGCAAAAACCATGCTGCCGGTCTACGGACGCATACGCTCGTCAGCTTGGGTTCCTGTTTGATCATGCTGCTCTCGATCTACGGCTTCTCCGAATTTATCGGGCAGTACGGCGTGAATCGGGATCCGGCGAGACTCGCCGCGCAAGCGATTACGGGCATCGGCTTCCTTGGAGCGGGCACGATTTTATTCACAGGCAAGTCGATCAAGGGCTTAACGACGGCTGCATCGCTATGGGTCGTCATGGCGATCGGGCTTGCAGTGGGAGCCGGCTTCTACCTGGGCGCGTCGTTTACGGTTTTTTTGGCGCTCGCCGTGCTGTGGGGGCTGAACGTCGTCGAAAAGCGATATGTCGCGCATCCCAGAGAGTTCGTATTCACCATTGCGGCGCAGGCCGATCGGGAGCTTACGGATCCGATTCGCATCTTGCTTGAAACGAAAGAAGCCAAGCTGATCAAGGTTCAATTCGACGAGAGTGCGCTCGAGACGAGGGGCGAGGGCGGTATACGGATCAGGTTGACGATCCGGCTCGGAGATCCGCTGCAGGCGGTGTCGCTGGCAGAGCAGCTGCGCAGGCTGGAGGGCATTCGGACCGTGTCCGCGGAGTAGCGCCAAAATTGATGTCGGGGGATGAATGATGAATAACGAGAACAACGAATGGCAGCAGCAGCAGGGACAGCCGTCCAATGCCTCGCAAGGTCCCTCCGGGGAGACTGTCTGGACCGACCCGGGCACGCTGCCGTATCCGCCTGGCTACGAGCAAAGCACAGCGTCTTCCGCGCACAAAAAGAAGAGTAAGTTCCTGGCGGGATTATTCGCTTTTATTTTCCCGGGAACTGGCTACATGTACCTCGGACTCATGGGAAAAGGCGTTATGATGATGCTTCTTCTCGCCCTCAACATTTGCGGCGTCGTCTTCGTCGTCCAGGAAATGGAGGGCAATGTGCTGACCGTTGTGCTCGTGAGCCTGCTTCTGCCGATCATTTATTTGTACAATTTGTTCGATACGCTTCAGAGCGCCGAAGCCGTGAACGAACGGATCGCTGCGGGAGGTTACTTCTACCGCCAGCCGCCGTTCGGTTGGGACGGGCGTCCCGCTTCCCGGGCCGAAGGCGAGTCGCGCGCCTTCCCCGCGCTCAGCCTCGTGCTGTTGGCTGCAGGCGCCGCAATACTGCTCGGCTCCTCCAACATTCGCTGGCTGTTCCATTCTGCGGGTGCGATGATTGGCGCGATCGTACTGATTGGTGCCGGCGCTGCGCTCTGGTTATGGGAAAATCGCGGTCAACAGAGCCGCAAATCTTAAAGATTAAGCAGGGCCGTCACGATTGTGGCGGCCTTTGCCATTGACAGCACCTTTTTAAACCGCTTAAAATATAGTTTAACCCGAAGGAAAGGCTGTGAGGAGCATGGAAACCCGGATCTATCATGCCGTGGACCAGCTCAAATCCGGAGGCGTCCGGATGACGCCGCAGCGATACGCTATTTTGAAGTACTTGATGGAGTCCACCTCGCATCCGACGGCCGACGATATTTTTAAGTCGTTGTCGCCGGCATATCCCAGCTTGAGCGTGGCCACCGTTTATAATAATCTGAAGCTTTTCGTCGATGCGGGGCTGATCCGTGAGCTGACCTACGGCGACGATTCCAGTCGGTTCGACGCGGACTTGTCCGATCATTATCATGCCATTTGTACCGGATGCGGCGCAATGGTGGATTTCGATCACGACCCGGTCGTCGAGGTCGAACGCGCGGCGGCAGAGCGTACGGGGTTTCTTGTGCAAGGACACCGTATGGAGATTTATGGCCTATGTCCCTCTTGCCGTGGGCTTGTGTCCTGATTTTTCTCTATAATTTATGAAGAATACGTGCATAGATCGCGCCGGGCATCCGGCGCGTTTGTTATATAGCGGGCAAATATTGGTCGAAACCTCCGACGCCTTTCTTTCGTCCTTTTATAGAATAGAAATAGGAGAGTGAGAGATTGCAGACGACGATGATAGGCGGGCGCGGCAAGCGGCGCAGAAAAATGGCGCCGATCCTAGGCCTCTTGCTATTGTTTTGCCTTTCTGCCGCCGCGGCGGCGTTCGCATGGTGGTCATCCCAACCCAACCGGAATCACGAGAAGCCCGATTATATGGCTCAGTCGCATCCGATTATGAACAAAGGAGATTGGACCGGCGATTATGCACTGGGCGATGGCGAAGGATTGTGGATACCGCTTCCGCTCGCCAAAGAATTGATCGGAGACGGCGTGCGATACGAGTCGGAGACCGAGTCGGTCATATTAACCTCGGATACGAGCGTACTTCATTTTAAGACCGGCAAGCTGAGCGCGACGCTTAACGCAAAGCCTTTTAATATGAGTTTCGGCGCCAAAAAAACGGAAGACGGAACGCTTTATCTGCCATTCGCGCCGCTCCAGCAGCTCTTCGGATTAACGGCTGTAACGGATGCGAGTACGGGTATCGTTACGCTGACGCAGCCGGGAGTCGCGATTCAGAAAGGCGAGGTACCGGCCGATGGTAAAGGAGCCAAATTGCGCAGCGGCGCAGGCAAGTCGAATCCGATCGTGGAGGATCTGCTGGCCGGTCAGCGCGTTGTCGTATGGGGGGAGGAAGCGGGCTGGTACCGCGTTCAGTCTGCCGCCGGCTACCTGGGCTATGCGAGCAAACGCGACATTGCGCTGATCGGTATCGAGGAGACGGCTTCCGGCGCGATTACCGAACAAGGCGAGCCATACGTGCCGTGGAAAGTGACAGGAAAGCGAATCAATCTGACATGGGACGCTATATATAACGTGATGCCGGATCCGGCCAAGATCGGGGATTGGAGCGGCGTTAATGTCGTCAGTCCGAGCTGGTTTTCGCTTACGGACGGTCAGGGCAATATACACAGCAAAGCGGACGCGGCATATTCCGCATGGGCGCGCAATAAAGGCATGCAGGTATGGGCAATGTTCGGCAACTCGTTCGAGCCCGATATTACGCACGAAGCGCTCTCTTCGTATGAGTCGCGCAATTTGATGATTCGGCAATTAATCGCATACGCGCGAACCTTCAGGGTACAGGGCTTCAATCTCGATTTCGAAAACGTGTATACCAAAGACAAAGACAATTTGATCCAATTCGTTCGCGAGCTCACTCCGATTATGCACGAGCAGGGATTATCCGTGTCGATCGATGTGACGCCGAAGTCCAATAGCGAGATGTGGTCGGCTTATCTGGACCGGGGCCGCCTTGCCGCTGCAGTCGACTATTTAATCCTCATGGCGTACGACGAGCATTGGGCTACGAGTCCTGTGTCAGGTTCCGTCGCCTCGCTCCCATGGACGGAGAACGCGATCACGAAGATTTTGAAGGAAGATGGCGTGGCACCGGAGCAATTGATCTTGGGTATTCCGTTTTACACCAGAGTATGGACCGAAAAGACCGATGACAAAGGTAAGGTCGAAGTGTCGTCAAAAGCAATCGGTATGGATGCGGCACAGCAGTCGGTCAAAGACAACAAATTAACGCCTGCGTTCTCCGAGGAGACGGGGCAGCATTACGTTGAGTTCAAAGCCAACGGCGTATTGCAGCGCATCTGGCTTGAAGACGAAACCTCGGTTCAAGCGAGAGTTCAGCTTATCAAAAAGTACAAGCTGGCCGGCGCCGCTTCATGGAACCGCGCATTTGCTTCGAACGGCATTTGGAGTGTGCTGGATAAGGCTTTGCAGAGCTATCCTTGATTCAACAACAACTATTGCAACAGAAAGGGCGCTAGCCGCGAATGCGGCGAAGCGCCCTTTTTTATACCGTCGTCGACGGAGCGGATTCATGTTCCTGTGCGATCGATGCGTTTGTCGCCTGGGACGGATCCCATGTCAAAATCGTGTGGCAGTACATGCACCGGTCCGTTTTGCCGAGCATTTTCGTACGTTTGCCGCACTCCGGACATTCGATGACCGGCGCGCTTGTCGATAGCATCCCGACCCAGAAGTAGATGAACATGCTAGCCCCGCAGGTGAGGATGCCGATGACCATAAAGATCGCGGCGATGATCTTCCCGACTTGTCCGAACAGGATGATCCCGCTTGTCCCCAGAACCATAAGCCCCATCCCGCCGAGCACCAGCAGCAAGCCCCAGGTGCGCATCGTCGATATTTTGCTGGCCTTCATTTTCATTGCCTGATTGCCCCCATGATCTTAATTCGCCTGTCGGCAGGAAACTTGCGCCCGGCGTAGAATTAAAATTAATTGTCGAGCTATTCCTCGAATAGAGATATCTCATTATAGCCTACAAATAGCAGGCAAGCCACTTCAAAGCCTGACTACGGTGGTGAAATTTCTTGAAGCGTCTCGAAGATACCAATCTTTTTTATACGGCACTGTTCGGATCCGACGAGCGGCTTAACGGGCTTTTGCTCGTGAAGAACCTCGAAGGCTCCCCTTCCTTGATCGACGGAATGGATCGTCTGATTCTTGCTTTGTACGACGACGGATATATAGAAGGCAAAGCGTCGGCGGAGCACTGGAAGTGGGGGGATATGACGATCCTGGTGCGCAGATCTACGCCCGAGAGGCTGAATGCCTGGATCGCGGGCGCAGCGCATTGGCAGCCTTTTTTCCAATGGCTCAACAACGGTGAAGTGCTGCTCGACAGGGACGGCTACCTTGCGAATGCGAGGAACAAGCTCGATCGATGGCCCGAACAGCTGCGCGAGAGACGCCTCATCAGCGAGTATTCGCGATTTCTGGACGCATACTTGCAGGCTAAGCAGAACCTGAAGGATCAACACGCGATGGATGCGTATACGAATATATTGGCGGCGCTTAATCATTGGGCGCATATCGCTATTATTGAAGAAACGCTGCATCCCGAGCCGAGCTTGTGGGAACAGGTCAGACGCGTGAATCCGGGAATTTTTAAGCTTTACGACGAAATGACTTCAAGCGGAGAAACGATGGAGCAACGGGTGAATCTCGTCATTCTTGCCGTCGAGTTTGCCGTTCTAACGAAGATGAAGTCTTCGTCTTTGCTGCTTCTGCGCATTTTGCAAAGCCGTCCGGAGCCTTGGAGCCTGTCCGAATTGCAGGAACATCCGGCGCTGTCGGACCTCCATCTTGAATTATCCCCCTTGCTCCGCAAGCTTGCGCATAGAGGTTACGTAGCGGAGATTACGAGAGGGGTCAAGGAACACGGGCTTCACTGGCTCGATCTGCGCTATACTGCATCCGGCTTCGAATGATGGCGATTATACGTTTAGAGTCCTCCACGGAGGGCTCTTTTTAATGACAGTTGTTTTATTGTATATAACTTGCGGTAAGCGGAGCGGGAGGCTATAATCATTCTCAATGATAACGATTATCATTATCGTAATTTAAGGGGCGAATATAGATGTCGTTAAACCCATCCCGTATGGAACACTTGCTTTTCCATCAGTCGGCGGTTCGAACGCTGGAAGATCGCAAGCTGCTCGTTTCCCCTGCAGGCCGCGGCCTATGGAGGTCGTCCGAAGAAGGCGGATGGGAAGCGTTCATGGAAGGTATGCCGTCGAAGGTGCACGTAAATCGTCTTGAACCGGCTTCGGTGGGCTCTATCGTCGCTTGTACGAACCATGGATTGTACAGTCTTAGCAACGGCCGCTGGTCGGACCTGCGCCTGCCCTTCGTCTGTTACGCGTATAAAGAAATCGGCAGCATCGGATTTGCAGCGACGGAGCGCGGGCTGTGGTGTCGGTCGCAAATGGGTTGGAAAAACATCGCTTCTACTGAAAATCCGGTGTACGACGTGTTCGCTACGCCTCACTTTATATTTCTGGCCTTGCCCTGGGGCATTGCCATGTACGATCGCTTGACCTGCGCTTGGGAGCAGTTTTCTCTAAAGACCGCGGTCGTGCGATTGGCTGCAATGGATGGCGCGCTCCTTGGGATCGCGGAGAGTGGAGCGATTGTATTGGGCGATTTGACTGGCGGATTCGATAAGCTTCGCATGCCCGGCATTTTTGCATTTAATGCAGTCCGACTGGCGCAGAACCTTTACTTCTGCACGGATCGCGGCTTATACCGAGCAGCGAAAATCCGCGGTCAATTCTCGCTCGTATCCGTGTCGCTCGGATGCCCGGTGACCGATGTGGATATGAGGGAAGGACAGCTGCATATGGCGACACTTAATGAAGGCATTCAGACCATTCCATGGAATTAAACAAAATCGACATTAGGTGTTGACGTGGCTTGTACATCTGTGATAAATTAGTTCTCGCCGCCTTCGACTGAAGGATATGGCGAACGGCAGCAAAAAAGAAAATGACGAGCGGTTGAAAAAAAAGCTTGCATTGAAATGGGCTGCTGTGATATATTATTCAAGTCGCCGCTGAGAGGCCGCCGAGCAAGAGGCCGAGAGCAAAGACAAGATTGCTCCTTGAAAACTGAACATCGAGCGTTAAAACAAACGGACGCTGAAGCCTTTCGGGGCGGAAGCAAAAGTTATACCAGCAATGAAATGAGCTATATTGAACTACCCTTTATGGAGAGTTTGATCCTGGCTCAGGACGAACGCTGGCGGCGTGCCTAATACATGCAAGTCGAGCGGATCTCTGATGGAGCTTGCTCCTGAAGAGGTTAGCGGCGGACGGGTGAGTAACACGTAGGCAACCTGCCCTGAAGACCGGGATAACATTCGGAAACGAATGCTAAGACCGGATAGGCAGCGAGGTGGCATCATCTTGCTGAGAAACACGGTGCAAGCTGTGGCTTTGGGATGGGCCTGCGGCGCATTAGCTAGTTGGTGGGGTAACGGCTCACCAAGGCGACGATGCGTAGCCGACCTGAGAGGGTGAACGGCCACACTGGGACTGAGACACGGCCCAGACTCCTACGGGAGGCAGCAGTAGGGAATCTTCCACAATGGGCGCAAGCCTGATGGAGCAACGCCGCGTGAGTGAGGAAGGCTTTCGGGTCGTAAAGCTCTGTTGCCAGGGAAGAATAAGGATGTGTTAACTGCACATTCGATGACGGTACCTGAGAAGAAAGCCCCGGCTAACTACGTGCCAGCAGCCGCGGTAATACGTAGGGGGCAAGCGTTGTCCGGAATTATTGGGCGTAAAGCGCGCGCAGGCGGTCTTTTAAGTCTGGTGTCTAAGTGCGGGGCTCAACCCCGTGATGCACTGGAAACTGGGAGACTTGAGTGCAGAAGAGGAGAGCGGAATTCCACGTGTAGCGGTGAAATGCGTAGAGATGTGGAGGAACACCAGTGGCGAAGGCGGCTCTCTGGACTGTAACTGACGCTGAGGCGCGAAAGCGTGGGGAGCAAACAGGATTAGATACCCTGGTAGTCCACGCCGTAAACGATGAGTGCTAGGTGTTGGGGGGGTCCACCCCTCGGTGCCGAAGTTAACACATTAAGCACTCCGCCTGGGGAGTACGGTCGCAAGACTGAAACTCAAAGGAATTGACGGGGACCCGCACAAGCAGTGGAGTATGTGGTTTAATTCGAAGCAACGCGAAGAACCTTACCAGGTCTTGACATCCCTCTGACCGGTCTAGAGATAGGCCTTCCCTTCGGGGCAGAGGAGACAGGTGGTGCATGGTTGTCGTCAGCTCGTGTCGTGAGATGTTGGGTTAAGTCCCGCAACGAGCGCAACCCTTGGATTTAGTTGCCAGCACTTTGGGTGGGCACTCTAGATCGACTGCCGGTGACAAACCGGAGGAAGGCGGGGATGACGTCAAATCATCATGCCCCTTATGACCTGGGCTACACACGTACTACAATGGCCGGTACAACGGGCTGCGAAGGAGCGATCCGGAGCCAATCCTACCAAAGCCGGTCTCAGTTCGGATTGCAGGCTGCAACTCGCCTGCATGAAGTCGGAATTGCTAGTAATCGCGGATCAGCATGCCGCGGTGAATACGTTCCCGGGTCTTGTACACACCGCCCGTCACACCACGAGAGTTTACAACACCCGAAGCCGGTGGGGTAACCCGCAAGGGAGCCAGCCGTCGAAGGTGGGGTAGATGATTGGGGTGAAGTCGTAACAAGGTAGCCGTATCGGAAGGTGCGGCTGGATCACCTCCTTTCTAAGGAGCCCTTCGGGGCAATACGAAGTCCGTTGTTTTAATCGCTCGAGTTCAGTTTTGAAGGAGAAATCCTTCTAAGCCTCTAGCCTTCGGGTTAGTCGCTTGCACCTTGAAAACCGGATAGCGAAACGAAAATGCGCAATTAGAAATTCTCATGCATTTGCCTTGTGTAGTTTGCTTAGAGCGAAGCATGGACGAATTGAAGTCGCCTTTCGACAATCGGTCTTACCGTGCAAACGGGAAGACGGGTTGATGGGAGAACGCGCTGAAATCGGCCATGCGGAGCGATTGGTTAAGCTATTAAGGGCGCACGGAGGATGCCTAGGCGCCAGGAGCCTAAGAAGGACGCGGCGAACAGCGAAATTGCCTCGGGGAGCCGTAAGCAGGCTTTGATCCGGGGATGTCCGAATGGGGAAACCCGGCTGGGGTCATGCCCAGTCATCCATGAGTGAATACATAGCTCATGAGAAGGCACACCCAGGGAACTGAAACATCTAAGTACCTGGAGGAGAAGAAAACAAGAGTGATTCCGTCAGTAGCGGCGAGCGAAAGCGGATTAGCCCAAACCTGAGAGCTTGCTCTCAGGGGTTGTGGGACGTCTCACATGGAGTTACAAAGGGATAGGTTAGGCGAAGAGATCTGGAAAGGTCCGGCATAGAAGGTAAAAGCCCTGTAGCCGAAAGTCTATCCCCTCCGAGACGGATCCCGAGTACCGCGGGACACGAGAAACCCCGTGGGAATCCGGCAGGACCATCTGCCAAGGCTAAATACTCCCTGGCGACCGATAGTGAAGCAGTACCGTGAGGGAAAGGTGAAAAGCACCGCGGGAGCGGAGTGAAAAAGAACCTGAAACCGTGCGCTTACAAGAAGTCAGAGCCCGATCTAGGGGTGATGGCGTGCCTTTTGTAGAATGAACCGGCGAGTTACGTTTACGTGCGAGGTTAAGTCGGAGAGACGGAGCCGCAGCGAAAGCGAGTCTGAATAGGGCGCTTTAGTACGTAGTCGTAGACCCGAAACCGGGTGATCTACCCCTGTGCAGGGTGAAGGTGAGGTAACACTTACTGGAGGCCCGAACTCGTGAGCGTTGAAAAGCTCTGGGATGACGTGGGGGTAGGGGAGAAATTCCAATCGAACTCGGAGATAGCTGGTTCTCCCCGAAATAGCTTTAGGGCTAGCCTCGAGATTTAGCATCATGGAGGTAGAGCACTGATTGGGTGCGGGGCCCGCCAAGGGTTACCAAGTCCAGTCAAACTCCGAATGCCATGGATGTATGCTCGGGAGTCAGACGGCGAGTGCTAAGATCCGTCGTCAAGAGGGAAAGAGCCCAGATCATCAGCTAAGGTCCCCAAGTGTGTGTTAAGTGGGAAAGGATGTGGAGTTGCGAAGACAACCAGGATGTTGGCTTAGAAGCAGCCACCATTTAAAGAGTGCGTAATAGCTCACTGGTCGAGTGACTCTGCGCCGAAAATGTAACGGGGCTAAACACACCACCGAAGCTATGGCATGTACCTTTTGGTACTTGGGTAGGGGAGCGTTGAATGCGGGTTGAAGTCGGACCGAGAGGACCGGTGGACTGCATTCAAGTGAGAATGCCGGTATGAGTAACGAAAAGACAGGTGAGAATCCTGTCCGCCGAAAGCCTAAGGGTTCCTGAGGAAGGTTCGTCCGCTCAGGGTAAGTCGGGACCTAAGGCGAGGCCGAAAGGCGTAGTCGAAGGACAACAGGTTGAAATTCCTGTACCACCGTAATCCGTTATGAGCGATGGGGGGACGCAGGAGGGCAAGAACGCGAGCTGATGGAATAGCTCGTCCAAGCAGTGAGGGGTGTGTGTAGGCAAATCCGCACACTAATACCTTGAGCTGTGATGGGGAGGGAAAATTACAGTACCGAAGGTTCCGTGCTCACGCTGCCGAGAAAAGCCTCTAGCCAGGAGAAGGTGCCCGTACCGCAAACCGACACAGGTAGGCGAGAAGAGAATTCTAAGGCGCGCGGAAGAACTCTCGTTAAGGAACTCGGCAAAATGACCCCGTAACTTCGGGAGAAGGGGTGCCTCGGTAGGGTGAATAGCCCGAGGGGGCCGCAGTGAATAGGCCCAAGCGACTGTTTAGCAAAAACACAGGTCTGTGCGAAGCCGTAAGGCGAAGTATACGGGCTGACGCCTGCCCGGTGCTGGAAGGTTAAGGGGAGCGGTTAGGGGCAACCCGAAGCTGTGAACCGAAGCCCCAGTAAACGGCGGCCGTAACTATAACGGTCCTAAGGTAGCGAAATTCCTTGTCAGGTAAATTCTGACCCGCACGAATGGCGTAACGACTTGGGCGCTGTCTCAACGAGAGATCCGGTGAAATTTTAGTACCTGTGAAGATGCAGGTTACCCGCGACGTGACGGAAAGACCCCATGGAGCTTTACTGTAGCTTGATATTGAACTTGGGTACGGTCTGTACAGGATAGGTGGGAGCCTAAGAAGTTGGAGCGCAAGCTTCAATGGAGGCGCCGTTGGGATACCACCCTGATCGTATCTAGGTTCTAACCTGTCACCGTGAATCCGGTGAAGGGACCGTGTCAGGCGGACAGTTTGACTGGGGCGGTCGCCTCCTAAAGCGTAACGGAGGCGCCCCAAGGTTCCCTCAGAATGGTTGGAAATCATTCGAAGAGTGCAAAGGCATAAGGGAGCTTGACTGCGAGACCTACAAGTCGAGCAGGGACGAAAGTCGGGCTTAGTGATCCGGTGGTACCGAATGGAAGGGCCATCGCTCAACGGATAAAAGCTACCCTGGGGATAACAGGCTTATCTCCCCCAAGAGTCCACATCGACGGGGAGGTTTGGCACCTCGATGTCGGCTCATCGCATCCTGGGGCTGAAGTAGGTCCCAAGGGTTGGGCTGTTCGCCCATTAAAGCGGTACGCGAGCTGGGTTCAGAACGTCGTGAGACAGTTCGGTCCCTATCTGTCGCGGGCGTAGGAAATTTGAGAGGGGCTGTCCTTAGTACGAGAGGACCGGGATGGACGCACCGCTGGTGTACCAGTTGTTCCGCCAGGAGCATCGCTGGGTAGCCAAGTGCGGGAGGGATAAGCGCTGAAAGCATCTAAGCGCGAAGCCCGCCTCAAGATGAGATTTCCCAATTAGTAAGACCCCTTGGAGAACACGAGGTTGATAGGCTCGGGGTGGAAGCGCAGCAATGCGTGCAGCTGACGAGTACTAATCGGTCGAGGGCTTATCCTACTGTTCCGATCTAGGAACAAACGGCAAGCCGCACAGGTAAGAGCATTTCTAAGCGCAGGTTCGTTTCGCATCCGGTTTTCAGGGCGCAAGCTCTGTAAAGCTGCAAAGCTGTATGGCAAACGCCGCACAGTAGGTCTGGTGGTAATGGCGGAGGGGTCCCACGCGTACCCATCTCGAACACGACCGTTAAGCCCTCCAGCGCCGATGGTACTTGGACCGCAGGGTCCTGGGAGAGTAGGACGTCGCCAGGCCGAGCAGCACAATTTCATATATTCCCTGATAGCTCAGTTGGTAGAGCACTCGACTGTTAATCGAGTTGTCACAGGTTCGAGTCCTGTTCGGGGAGCCATCATGGAGAGATGTCCGAGTTTGGTCGAAGGAGCACGATTGGAAATCGTGTAGGCGTCACAAGCGTCTCGAGGGTTCGAATCCCTCTCTCTCCGCCAGTTATTTACTTAAGCATGCGGCCCGTTGGTCAAGCGGTTAAGACACCTCCCTTTCACGGAGGTAACGGGGGTTCGATTCCCCCACGGGTCACCATCATTACAAAGCAAGCCTGATTCGAAAAAAGTTTAAAAAAGTGCTTGCATTAACATGGCGATATCGGTTATGATATGAAACGTCGCCAAAATAGTAAGACATGCTAACGACGCGGGGTGGAGCAGCCCGGTAGCTCGTCGGGCTCATAACCCGAAGGCCGCAGGTTCAAATCCTGCCCCCGCAACCAACTTTATCTTGGAATTTATCCGAGATCCCACATGGAGCTGTGGTGTAGAGGCCTAACATGCCTGCCTGTCACGCAGGAGACCGCGGGTTCGAATCCCGTCAGCTCCGCCATTTTCTTTCTTTAACAGAATGCAAAATGGCTCGGTAGCTCAGTTGGTAGAGCAGAGGACTGAAAATCCTCGTGTCGGCGGTTCGATTCCGTCCCGAGCCACCATCTGAGTATTGCCTTATGGATATGCCGTTGTAGCTCAATTGGTAGAGCAACTGACTTGTAATCAGTAGGTTGGGGGTTCAAGTCCTCTCGACGGCACCATTTGTTTTACAGTCTTGGAGGATTAGCGAAGTGGCCAAACGCGGCAGACTGTAAATCTGTTCCTTCGGGTTCGGTGGTTCAAATCCATCATCCTCCACCAGTTTTACCTTAACATTATAGGGGCATAGTTTAAAGGTAGAACAGCGGTCTCCAAAACCGTTAGTGTGGGTTCAATTCCTGCTGCCCCTGCCAATGAAACTTGGTAACATGGCGACCGTGGCGAAGTGGTTAACGCATCGGTTTGTGGATCCGACACTCGGGGGTTCAATTCCCCTCGGTCGCCCCATTTTTACCTCGTTGGGGATTAGCCAAGCGGTAAGGCAACGGACTTTGACTCCGTCACTCCTAGGTTCGATCCCTAGATCCCCAGCCATTTTGCGGAAATAGCTCAGTGGTAGAGCATCTCGTTGCCAACGAGAAGGTCGCGGGTTCGAATCCCGTTTTCCGCTCCATCTAAGTTCTTGGCGCCATAGCCAAGTGGTAAGGCAGAGCTCTGCAAAAGCTCTACCCCCAGTTCGAGTCTGGGTGGCGCCTCCAACTTCATATTCGCGCCCTTAGCTCAGCTGGATAGAGCGTTAGACTACGAATCTAAAGGCCAGGAGTTCGAATCTCTTAGGGCGCGCCATTTTTTTTATTTAAAACTAAATTTAATATGCCGGTGTGGCGGAATGGCAGACGCGGCGGACTCAAAATCCGCTTCTCGAGAGGGAGTGGGGGTTCGAGTCCCTTCACCGGCACCACAAAACAAATTCAAGAAAATTAAATTTCTTGTTTTTTTATTTTCATAGAAAACCTGGAATTAGACAGGCGATTGCTCAAGCGGTCGTCTGTCTTTTTAATAGTTATATCGCGTCGATTTGTAGCATGAGGATGCGAGGGGTATAATATCTGATATTGAAAATAACCGCTCGGCATGATGGAATTCATAACGGGAGGTTAAGTATATTGGACAAACGAGATATTCTCAGACGCAATCATGTGACTGTGAGAGGCGAAGGCGACAAAGTCATTGTATTCGCGCACGGATTCGGCTGCGATCAAAGCATGTGGAGATTTGTCGCCCCTGCCTTCGAGAAACATTGGAAAATCGTATTGTTTGACTTCGTGGGTTCGGGAAATTCAGATAAGAGCACTTACGATCCCGTTCGTTACAGCGAATTGACGGGATACGCAACCGACGTGTTGGAAATTTGCGAAGCGTTGGAAATCCGAAATATAGTCTATGTCGGACATTCTGTCGCGGCGTCAATCGGCATTCTCGCTGCGGTACAGTCCCCCGCGTTGTTCGAACGGCTTGTTCTGATTGGACCATCGCCTAGATACATTAACGATCTGCCCGACTATATCGGCGGATTCGAACGCGAAGATATCGAAGGATTGCTTGGACTTATGGAATCTAATTATGCGCAATGGTCAAACTATTTAGCTCCGATCGTCATGGGGAACCCGGATCGTCCCGCTCTCGCAGAGGAACTTGAGGAAAGCTTCTGCAAGCTAGATCCGGAAATTGCGGGCATTTTCGCAAGAGCGACCTTTCTATCCGACCATCGGGACGTATTGCCGAAGGTGAAGACACCTACGCTGATCATGCAATGTACGGAAGACCTGATCGCGCCATTAGAAGTAGGTGCGTATATGCATCAACAAATTCGCGGAAGTTCCTTTCGAATGATGGAGGCAACCGGCCATTGCCCTCATGTGAGTCATCCGGACGAGACAGTCGACCTGATCTCCGAATATCTTCTCGAGGCGCATTCGGGAATAGATAAGGTCGCAGAAGCTTGAGCTCGCAGGTACCGACCCATGGTCGTGGGGCTGTCCCGACGGTAGGTCGGCTTTTGCTCACGCAGGATGACCTCATAACGGAAGCCGATCCGGCGTTTTGTACATTGTTCGGTTTTATGTCGCATGCGCTCGTCGGCATCCGATTCGATTCGCTGTTGACGAAGGCGAGTCAGATCATGTTCCAGATTCAGTTCAGCCCCAGTCTTCGTCTGAACGGCAAAGCCGAGGGCTTCCGCTTTTCCTTAAAATCGGGCAAGGCGGAGGATGTGAACATCATCGTGTCGGCAAGAGCGACTTTAGAAGAAAGCAAAGCGTCCTATGAGTTGCTCCTATCCCCGGAGGGGGAAGATAGCGATCTAGCTTTGCGGTTACATAACGAAAGCTTCAGAGACAGCTAACGGCTGTCTTTTTTCATGCATGTCAATGTTGGACAAAGAATCAAACCCGAATGGGATTATGATTGTTAAGTTAGTCACAGCGATGCTGCTTTCCACCGCCTATAATGTAGCAAAGAAGCCGGCCGAAGCTAGATTGGCGTCGTCCGGCAGCAGCTTAGGGGGCGCTAGCATGGATTATGTGAAGCCGGGACAGATGTTGGAAAATCTGATTGCAATGGGAGTAGCGAAGTCCAAGCTGCCTGTATCGCAGAAGCTCGTGCGAAGCGGATTGGCGGGCGCCATACTGGGATGCGCGACGACTTTAGCCTACACCGCCTCCGTGCAGACCAAATTGCCGATCGCAGGCGCAATCTTGTTTCCCATCGGCTTCGTGCTCATTCTGCTACTGGGCCTTGAGCTCGTGACTGGCAGCTTTGCGGCGATTCCGCTAGCCCTGCTCAAGAGAAGAATAAGCACGGGCAAAATGGTCTCAAGCTTCGCATGGGCGCTTGTCGGACATGTAATCGGTGCGGGATTGTACGCGGCGTTATACACGATGGCTGTCACGAAGATGGGCCATGAGATGAGCAACCCGCTCGTGCAAGCGATCATCTCGGCGGCGGAGGGCAAGACAACGGCCTATATCCATATTGGCGCGGACGGTTGGATGCTTGCGTTCGTCAAGGCGGTGCTTTGCAACTGGATGGTCGCGCTCGGCGTGGTCATGAGCTTGTCCTCCACCTCGACGATCGGCAAGATCGCGGCGATGTGGATGCCGGTGCTGCTGTTTTTCGGACAAGGCTTCGAGCACTTGGTTGTCAATATGTTCCTCTTGCCTGCCGGGCTCATGCTCGGCGCGAACTATTCGTTCGCGGACATGCTATTGTGGAACTGGATCCCTGTCCTGTTGGGCAACTTTGCAGGCGGAGCGATATGTACGGGACTGTTGTTCTATCTGGCTCATCGGGAGAGAACGCCGGAAGCCGTAAAATGAACCATTTTATTGGCCAAAACGAGCAGCATGACGACGAATAACCGCAAATCGCATTTGAAAAGAACGAGGGCCGGAAATGAAATTCCGGCCCGATTATATTCAACCCGTCTTCGGATTTGATCGTATGCGCTACATAGAGGGTGAAAGGCGCTCGAGCATTCCGAAGGCTAGGCGATTTTCCGTATTCCTTGGGATATCGCTGCAGCAAACCGCCAAACTTTATGTGTGAACATGGGGCGGCGCTTTTTTACCCTTATCGTCCCGTTTAGGTGAACGCCAGTTTTTCACTTTGTTCCAAGCATTCGTAATGGAGTGGGTGTACTTTTTGCATTCCGGCTTACTCTTGCCCTCACGGTCGAATGCGAGCGTCGCATTGACCTCGCCGCCAAGCACGACGATGATGCTGCTGATGTATAGCCAGGTGAGCAGGACGATGACGCCGCCCAGACTACCGTACGTTTTCGTATAGTTGGCGAAGTTGCTGACGTAAAAAGCGAACAGTCCGGATGCGACGATCCAACCGATCGTTGCGACGAGGGCGCCCGGCAGAACCTCCTTGAATTTCAAATGCCGGTTGGGCACGTACTTGTACATGGCCGTGAACACGAGCGCGATGATGGCGATCGGAATGACGAATTGCGCTACGGTCCATACTTCATCGAAGAAGTCGGGAAGTGCGAACGTCTTGAAAATCCACTCGCCGAGCCAACGGCCGAATACGAGCAAGGCCAGGCTGCTGAAGATAACGAGGGTGAGGACGAGCGTCACGATGAGCGACAAGCCCTTAACCTTCCAGAACGGACGGGTCTCCGGCTCGTCATAGGCTTTGTTCAGCGCCCGGATGATGGCATTGATGCCACTGGAGGCCGACCACAGCGAACCGATGATCCCGAATGACAGCAGTGCGCCGCTGCGGTTTTCCTGTATGTTTTTGATCCAGTCCACAAGCACCTGGCTGTTCGACTGCGGCAGCACTTTGTTCAGCGCGTCCAGCAGATCCCAGGTCGTGAAGGGCGTAAAGCCGATCAAGGCGATAAGGAAAATCATAAAAGGAAATATCGCCAGGATTAAGTAATAGGTCAACTGGGCGCCCATCGCGGGCACTTCGTCGTCCTGAAAGCGGCAGTATAAACTTTCGGCAAAGCGCAGCGTCTTTTTTTTCGTTTTTTTGTCCATCGTTCGATCCTCCTTGCCTGGGTAAGGGATCGACCGCCGCAGCATACGACGGTCGAACGCGATTCACGGCTTAAGGACGATCAGGATTGCTGCGCCAGCTTCACGAGCATATGCGCAAGCTTATGCCGCTCTTCCTGATCGCCGACCTTCCACAATTCCTGCAGCAGATTCTCCTCGGCGTTGCGGGGATCCTCATGCTCGGCCAGATAGTCCGCGACCTTCTCCGCGACCTGCGCGAGCTGCTCCTCGGAGAGACCCAGCGACTCGCCAAGCGCGATCCGCCTGTTCAGATAGCTTTTGAACGAATCGAAGTTGCGGAGGATCTCGTCCTTTTTCGGTGCGTCAATCCTGGAGATGGTATCGCCCACCTTGGACGTATCGATTTGCTCTTCCTTATCGATGATATGCGGGGACTCGCTCATTTCGAATTCCTCCTTTGAAAGTTAATGTCATTGTGCGCTATCCGTTGGACATTCTATCCGTCCGGCCAACCGTTAGGTCCTCTGTAGGAGATCAGCCCGGGACTACTTCCTATTGTCCAACTTGACCGCCGCTGAAACGGAAGTACAATGGGGAAATGGGAAAGGAGCGAGAAACGGATGCGCGTGGAAAACGCAGAATGGCTGGAGCGGCACAGCCGGTTGCTTATGGATAGCTACCGGAAATTAACAAAGAAATCGTTGTCTGAAATAGAGCCGGGGGCGAGTGCGACGGACGCATTGTACGAAGCGCCGTTCGCGCTGTTATCCCATGGGACGGAGTCGGATCCAGTGCTGAACTATGGCAACCGGACTGCCTTAAATCTATGGGAAATGAGCTGGCAGACGTTTACGGCCATGCCTTCCAGACTGACGGCGGAACCGATGGAGCAAAGCGTCAGGGAAGCCTTCATGGAAAACGTCAGGAAAAAAGGGTATTCCGACGGGTATGAAGGCTTGAGGATCTCGGGGAGCGGCAAAAGGTTCCGGATCGAGCAAGCGGTGGTATGGAATCTGATTGACGAGAATGGTGCGTACCGCGGCCAAGCGGCGATGTTTCCAAGCTGGACCCGGCTTTAAAAAAAGGCTCCGCTCCGTCTTCCGGGGCAGAGCCTATATTATTGGATATCAGAGGGCGCTGCCGCCGAACAAAAACCGCTTTTCCCAAGTCGTGCCATCGATCGGATCGATGCGAACGCCGCCGCTGTCCTTGGAGTAAGTTTGAAGCATTTTACCGTCTCCCAGGTACAGTGCGACATGCGTTATTTCAGCGTTAGACTTGGCCGAATCGCCATACGCGGAAGCCGATGTGCCGCGGTAAGACATGAAAAACATCAGATCTCCCCGCTTTAGCTCACGCCAATCGCTCGAGACGGCGCCTTCTTTTTTGACGTAATCTCCCTGGCTCCGCGAATCCGAAGGCAGCTCGATTCCAACCGCGCGAGAAAAAATCCATTTGACGAAGTCCGAGCAGTCGAACGAAGCATCGGTGCTCCTGTCGGAACCGTATTCGTATGGCGTTCCTATATAACGCATGCCTTCTGCGATAATCTTTTCAACGTCGGAGGACGCAGCGGTCGTACCGTCTGCCGCAGCATCCGGCGTAGCATCCGTGCCTCCAAAAGTCCAAGCGGAGCCGATATCCGTCGTAGCGGCTGCAGAAGCGGAAGCGTATGTGGTCGGCATAGCCGTCCAGATCGCCGCAGCCGCGAACAGGCCGGCCGTCGCGATCGTCAAGCGTTTGCGTAACATTCAAGCACCTCCCGTTCGTGGTATGGATAACGCTAACATAGACCGATGGCCAAAGGTACCCGCAAATGTTGGCACCTTGAGACCGTGACGGCCCCCGACTGCAGTCTAGGGGCAATTCCATGCGCGGGTCCGTTATCCGAAGGCGTCCGAACGTTTACAATGAGTTTGTGAGGTAAAGCAAACAGGAAACGACGCAAAGGGGTGAGACGAGTTGAAAAAGAACAGTGGTTGGGCAGTGGTGCTGATCGCGCTTGGCGTACTTCTTCTCTTCGGTAAGCTGGGTCATTTGTTCGGGTGGATCATCGGTCTGCTCATTCCGATCGCGATCATCGGTCTCGGCGTGATGGCATGGCGCAACGGCTACAGGCTGATCGGCATTGTCATCGGCATTATCGGCGGCTTCATGCTGCTGGGCAAGCTGTCGGTCGTGATCTTCTGGGTCGCGGCGATCGGGCTGATCGTGCTGGGCATATCGATGCTGAACGGCAAAACGGGTCGTACCCGCAGATGGTAAGCAAAGGAGGTTATCCATAACAATGAGCGTAGTCAAACGAGTGCGGGACATAACGGTCGCAACGCTGAACGAAAGACTGGACAACGCGGAGGACCCCGTAAAGCTCATCGATCAGTTCCTCTGGTCGACGCATCAGGAAATCTGCCAGTGCGAGGTGCTGCAGCGGCAATACGCCGCTCACACCGACCAGATGCACAAGCAGCTGAAGGACGCGCAGCTATGGGCGCAGCGCCGCGAGGAACAGGCGCTGACCGCGCTGAAGGCAGGCGAGGAGAACGCCGCGAAGCTGGCGCTCGCCGACAAGGTCGCCCACGAAGAACGGGCGGAGCGTTATCAAGGCTTGTACGAGCAGAGCCGCGGCGAGCTGCTGGAGCTGGAGCAGCTGCTGCAGGAGCTGCGGGACGAATACCGCAGCGTGTACGACCGCAGGCAGTTCTACATCGCTCGAATGGAGTCGCTGAAGCTGCAGCAAAGGCTGAACGCCCGCTTCGCACCCGGGAGCACCGATCCTTCGCAAATGCTGCGCAAGGTGGACGACCGGCTGACGGACATGGAACTGGAGACCAAGAGCCTCAGAGATTTGCGGCGCATGGGCCAGGAACTCGTGTACCAGGCCGGCACGGTGGTCTCGCAAGCCGTGGACCGCGAGCTGCAAAATCTGAAGCGCAAATTGGAACAAGGAGGGTAAACGATGCGCAAGCTGTATAGATCGACCCGCGACCGCAAGCTGTTCGGGGTGTGCGCGGGACTCGCCGATTACCTCGGCGTCGACGCGACGCTGCTGCGAATCCTGCTCGTCATCGTGACCGTCTTCTCCGGAGGCACCGTGCTGTTCGTCTATATCATCGCCGGGTTCATCATTCCCCGCGATTCGGACTTCGGCGGCGGCAGCGCCTTCGGCGGCCCGCAAGCAGGACATGGCGGCTGGGCCCCTCCCCCTCATAACGGCGGCTGGACGCCCCCGCAACAACGTCCGCCGGCACCGCCCGCTTCTTCCTGGAACTCCGGCGCCGCTTGGCCCGGTCCAGGTCCTGCCGCACCCGCAGCAAGGCCCGCCCCCCAGGCGGCCGCTCCATCCTCGCAAGCGTCGTCGACGCTGGACGCGATGATGGAGGATATCGAGAAGAAGGCGCTCAAGAAGGAAATCGAAGAACTGAAGGCCCGCATCACCAAATTTGAACAACAATCGAAGGGAGAATAATACAATGGGCGTATTTCAAAGAATGAAGGACATGACGAAGGCATCGGTGCACGAGCTGCTGGACAAACTGGAAGATCCGGTCGTAATGCTCAACCAGTATATTCGCGACATGGAAGTGGAAATTCGCGACGCCGAAGTGACGGTAGCGCGTCAGATGGCGGCAGAGCGCCGGCTGAAGCAGCGTCTCGACGAAGCGGTCCGCATCTCCGCGGAGCGAATCGGCCAAGCTGAGCAAGCGCTGCTCTCGGGCAATGAAGGCATCGCCCGCAAGCTGCTCGAGGAGAAGGTCTACTACGAAGGCCAGGCAGGCAGCCTGCAAGAGCTGCACAGCCAAGCGAGCGCGCAGGTCGCCGAGCTGACAAGCCAGCTGCACGAGATGAAGGAAGAGTTCTACAAGCTGCGCAACAAGCGCAACGAGCTGGCCGCCCGCGCTCAAATGGCCAAGGCGCGCAAGCAGCTGGCGCAATCGAGCCAGACGCATACGATCGAGAGCGGCAACGCTTCCCGCGGCTTCTACCGGATGGAGGAGAAAATTCTGCAGCTGGAAGCCGAAGCCGATGTAGCCCGCCTGCCGGGCGCGCCGTTCGGCGGCGTATCCGTCGCGCCGTCCTCCGTCGATCCGGCCAAGGCGATGAAGGTCGACCAAGAGCTGGCGGCGCTCAAGAGCCGCATCGCGCCTCCGTCCGCTTCGGCCGAATAAGGAACGGCGAAAGGCGGCATTCACGCCGCAGGAAACATGTGGTATGCTAGCAAGGATGCTCGCCGAAGGCCATAACGGACGAACCCGTCCGTTATGGCTTTATCCGCGATATTAAGGCATTTGGCCGCAGCGCAGACGATCCTACGGAGAGGAGGCGGCCGGTATGAGAAACCTGAACTTGTCCAAAAAGTCGCTGGTGTTCATCGCCGCCGGACTCTATCTGGCCGTCGGCGCCATCGCGGGCTTCGCGACGGTCAACGCGGCCATCCTGTTATGGCTCGGCATCGAGCGCTACAGGCAGGACCGCAGCCGGCTGTCGGTCGCGGTCATCGCCGTCAGCGCGATCGTGCTGGTCGTCAACCAGATCGGTCTCGTGCTCGCCATCGGATTGATCCTCGCGTCAATCTATTATTTGCGCGTCAAGCCCTCGCCGGGCGCCGGATACGTCAGCAGGCCCAGGCTCATTCTGAGCATGAGGCAGGACCGGCCCGGCTGGGTCCTCCGATCGATGGGCTGCTGGCATCTGTATGGCGAGGTCAGGCTGGATCTGAGCGGCGTCGTGCCCGAGGACAATGCGACGAACGTCGTCTTGCAAGGCATCGTCGGCGATATCGAGATCGTCGTGCCCGAGGACTACGGGGTGCAGATCGAGGCGAACGTGCTGCTCGGCCAGGTGACGGTCGACGGTCAAGGGGACGGCGGCATGATGCGGCGCATATCGTGGAGCACGCCCGGCTACACGCGTCAGGATCAGCAGATCAAACTGCAATTCAACTATATTGTCGGCAACATTCGTATCCGGCCGATCTGAGGAGGAGCGCATCATGGTCTGGCGTCATATCGGCGAAGCTGTTTTGTTCTCCCTCGGGATCGGCTTCGTCGTCATTTACCTGTTGGAAAGCCAGGGTCTCGCGGCTCCGTTCGAGTCGTGGTCGACCGTCATCACCTTCGGCCTTACCGCAGTCGGCGTCCTCATCGTGGCGGGCGTCGGCTTCGGTTTGTTCAGGAGCCTGCCGACGCGCAGCCGCATCGAGCAGATGCGCCATACGCTGCTGCTGATGGAGCGGGGGAGCCCGGTGCAGCCGCAGCCGAACATGGGCAAGGACGAGATCGGGCTGCTCGCCGAACAGCTCGTTCGCTTCAGCCGCAAGTGGGAGGAGCAGGTAGCCTCGCTGCAGCGCTTGTCCACCAACAATACGGAGCTTGCGGCCAAGGCGCGCATGAGCGCCGTCGTCGAGGAGCGGCAGCGGCTCGCGCGCGAGCTGCACGACGCGGTCAGCCAGCAGCTGTTCGCCATCTCGATGACGGCCACGGCCGTCGGACGGACGATGGACCAGGACTTCGAGCGGGCGCGTCGCCAGATCGCCCTCATCGAGGAGATGTCCTCGGTCGCCCAGTCCGAGATGCGGGCGCTGCTGCTGCACCTGCGCCCCGTCCATCTGGAGGGCAAGCGATTGTCGCAGGCGGTGCCGGAGCTGGTGAAGGAGATGCGGGCCAAAGTCGATATCGATATCTCGCTCGATATGGACGAAGACCTTCCGCTGAACAAAGGCATCGAGAATCATTTGTTCCGCATGGTGCAAGAAGCGCTGTCCAATACGCTTCGTCATGCCCGGGCGAACAAAATGGACATCGCCTTACATAGACGGGGAGACACCGTCAGGCTGGCGATCCGGGACGACGGCGTGGGATTCGATCTTCAAGAGAAGAAGCACGCTTCGTACGGAATCGTCAGCATGGAAGAGCGGGTGAACGAGCTTGGCGGTTCACTGAATATCGCCAGCGCGCCGGGCAAGGGCACGCGCATCGAGATCCGGGTGCCGATCATGACGGAAGAGAGAGGGTGGGAAGATGACGGAGCAACTGCCGATCAAAGTGCTGCTGGTCGATGATCACGAGATGGTGAGGATCGGACTGGCTGCCGTACTGGGAACCGAGGAAGGCATCGAAGTGGTGGGAGAAGCGGGGAACGGACAAGAAGGACTGAGGCTCGCAAAAGCTTATGATCCGGACGTCGTGCTGATGGACCTGGTCATGGACGGCATGGACGGCATCGAGACCACGCGCCGTCTGCTCGAGCAGCAGCCGGAATGCCGCGTCATCGTGCTGACGAGCTTTCTCGACGACGAGAAGATGTATCCCGTCATTGAAGCGGGCGCATTCAGCTACTTGCTCAAGACGTCGAGGGCGAGCGAGATCGCGGACGCGATCCGGGCCGCAGCCCGCGGCCAATCGGTGCTCGAATCGCAGGTGGCCTCCAAGATGATGAACCGGTTCCGAAGGCCGGCTCAAACGGAGGCGCAGCCGCACGAGGAGCTGACGGAGCGGGAGATGGAAGTGCTGCAGCTGATCGCACAGGGCAAGTCCAACCAAGAGATCGCGGACGAGCTGTTTATCGGCATTAAGACGGTCAAGTATCATTTGACCAATATGTTCAGCAAGCTCGGCGTCGAGGACCGGACCCAAGCGGCGATCTACGCGCACCGCAACGGATTGGCCGAATAACCCCTATTCGAAAATAAAGCAGCCGCATGAACCGCGCCAAGTGCGCTGCATGCGGTTTTTTCATACCCGAATGCGCGTCTTAGGCTGGAAGTTCGACCGTGATCGACAATTTTTTTATTTTCCGACGGTAAATATTACCTTGCGTTAACGATTCAGGACTACAATAGGTAAGAAGCAGGTTGTCAGTGGAGGCGGCTACCATGAGCAAATGGGTAAAAAGTCTACTGAATCCAGCATGCATCAGGACGATTGTCGGAGGCTCCCGCGAGGGGAATGTCGGCATGCTGGCAGGGCGGCTTGGTCCCGACAGAACGACCTGGCCGAAGAAAAAGCTGAAGCAGTGGATGGAGGTTCGCTCCCAGATCCTATGGGGCTGGCAGGGAGAACATATGCTGCTGCTCGCCGTGCGGCTGCCCGAGGATGAACGCAGGCGGCAGGCCGTCAGGCCCGAGCTTGAGGCGCAGCTTCGCAGCATCGTTGCGGAGAATACGGGCGCCGAAGCCGCGATCGGCTTCGGATTTATACTGCTGCCTCCGCGAGCGTACGGTCACAGCGGGGAACAGCTGCTGATGGAGGGGATGCTGGAAGCCGGCGCGCAAGCGATTAAGGCGCTGGAAGAAGCCATAGCTCCCGAGCTGTCCGCTAAACCGGCCAAAGCTGCGGCAGACCCCAAATCGACCGATCCCTGGTCGGAGGGCGATCAAGGACTGACGGTCGGCCGGCTCGCGGCGGCCATGCCTGCCATGCCTCCCGAGACGCCGGTATCGGCTGCCGCCGAATGGTTCGAGGAACAGCCGGACAGCCACAGCATCGTTGTGGCGATCGCGGAACAGCCGCGCGGACTGATCACGCGTGACCGGCTGAACCGGATGCTGGCGTCCAAGTTCGGCATGCCGCTGTATTGGAACCGGACGATCGACAAGATCATGGAAAATGCGCCGCTCGTAGCGGAAGCGGACATGCACGTGGAAGCCGTCGCCCGGTTGGCCATGGACCGCTCGGACTCCCAGCTGTACGATACGGTCATCGTGACCGAGCAGGGGCGGTACGTAGGCGGCGTCACCGTCAAGGCGCTGCTCGAGTCGTTCGCTTCGCTGCAAGCCGAAGCGGCGCGGCGCGTCAACCCGCTGACGGGATTGCCGGGCGGGGATAGCATTCGCCGCGAGATTGAATCGCGCGTTAAAATGCGCAAGCCGTTCAGCGTCTATTACGCGGACCTGGATTATTTTAAATGGTTCAACGACAGTTACGGCTACAGCGCCGGCGACGATATGATCCGATATACGGCTTCCGTGCTTGACGGCGTTCTGAATGAAGAGGAAGGAAGCAACCATTTCCTGGGCCATATCGGAGGCGACGATTTTATCTCCATCAGCGACCGATCCGATCCCGAAGCGCGCTGCCGCGCCTTTATCGAGCGGTTCCACGCCGGTGTCGACCCGATGTACGGGACGGCTCGGCCGACGATGGTGATCGACCGGCACGGCGGCGCCGTCCAGCAGCCCGGCGTATCGCTCTCGATCGCCGTCATCCGCTGGGACGGCTCCGGAACCATCAGCCATGAAGAATTGTCGCGATTGGCCGCGGCATGCAAGAAAAGAGCCAAGGAACTGCCGGGAAGCGCGTACGCCGTTAGCGAGGCGATCGCCGCGTCATTCGAAGAACGGGCATAAGACGGCTGGAGGGGGAGACACGATGGCGTTGGGAACGTATCCGGGGCCGGGTATATCCATGGTTGCGGACAGAGAGGCCGCCCTGTTGTACTTTTATTGGAGCGGCGCTGCGGGGAGCGCAGCCTCGCTGATCGAGGCGAGGTGGAAACAGCGGGCGGAGGAGCTGCTGCTCGAGAGCTTTGCCGGGCCTGCCAGACCTTATGCGGCAAAATGGCTGCATAACGACCTGATGCTCTTTTTCTGCGCGGACAAGCAGGAGGAGCCGGGCCGGTTCAGACGCGAGCTGATGCTGTCCGCAAGGGCGTACAAGGAACGGCTGCTGGAGCCCGCGCTCCGGGAAGAGCTGCGGGGCGCGCCTTTGCCTTCGCTTCACGCTGGCTGCGCGTTCGGCGAATTCAAGCGGGGAGAGGGGACCGGACGCAAGCTGCACGAGATGGCACGGGAAGCGATGCAGAACGGCCAGCACGAAGACGCGCTTGACGATGCGCTCCGCCTTGGCGAACTGGAGCGGCTGCTGGAAAACCAGGCGCTGCGGTCCGTCTATCAGCCGATCGTCGACATTCGCGAGCGCCGTCCGCTCGGCTACGAGGCGCTGTCGAGACCGATGGACACCGACGTCTTCAACGGGCCGCTGCCGTTGTTCGAATTCGCCGAACGCGCGGGCAAAGACTATGCGCTCGACCGCCTTGCCAGAGAGCGGGCCATCTCGGGCAGCGCCGGCCTTGCGAAGGAGCAGAAGCTGTTCCTTAACCTGTCTCCCCGGATCATCGACGCGCCCCAATTCGCGCCATGGAAGACACTGGCTCTCCTGGAGTCGCACGGTTTGACGCCGGCTCAGGTCGTCTTCGAGATCACGGAGCGATCGAGCATCCGGGACTTCGGCTCGGTGCAGCGGGTGCTTGCGCACTACCGGAGCCAAGGGTACAAGATCGCCATCGACGATGTCGGGGCGGGCTACTCCTCCCTGCTGTCGATCGTGGAGCTTAGGCCGGATTATATCAAAGTGGACCGTTCGATCGTAAGCGGCCTGCATGCGGACACGTTCAAGGAGCACATGCTCGGCACGCTCGTCGAAGCCGCGGACCGGATGGGGATCGCGCTGATCGCCGAAGGCGTGGAGACGCAGCAGGAGCTGGACAAGCTCATCTCGATGGGCGTCCATTATGCGCAAGGCTATTTGCTCGGCCGGCCGGGACCGATGGCTTAACAACTCGGCTGGGAGACATAACCCGTTCGCCCGGACTGAACAAGCGAGGAACCGCAGGCTGAGCCCCTAGCGGTTTTTTAGCATGCGACGGTACGTTTGTCGAGGCTCTTCCAGCGTGTGAACGGTATCCCCTTTGAACAGGAAGGTGACGGCGGCTGCAGATAAGGCGCTGCAGGAGAGTAGACCGGTTGTTACGTTGCGGGGCACAAAGCGGGGCGCAAAAAAAGGAACGCGCAGCCATTCGCCGCGACGTCCCTTTTCAAAAAAGAAGTTAAGCTTGTTCGCTGAGCAGCAGTCCGGTCTCCGGATACAGCGATTGCAGCTGCATCTGATCCGTATAGATCGCTTCGCGGATGGGAATCATCCGCCAAGGGGCTTGCTCGGCCAGCGGCTCGGCGACTCTGCGCCAACCCATGGGCGAGTATGCCGCGGAAAGTCGCGCTCCGATACCGGGATCGAGCTGCAGCTCTTCCTCGGACTGGAGGCTTAGGCTCAGGCTCTCGGCCTTGTCCTGGAGCTCGGCCATTGCGGCTTCGGACGGACTGGCATACGCCTTGTCGACGGCGTAGTTCACTTCGATCGCTTGCTTCACGACGGAAGAGGCCGCTTCGGCGGCACGCCTGACGTGAGGAGGCAGCGGGGCAGGCACAGGCGTACGCCGCGAATCGCCTTCGTCGCGTACGTACCGGTACGTCTCCTCATCGAGCACCTCTTGAAACGGCAGTAGCGGCGTCACTCTGTTGACGGGGGATACCCGGGCGGAGAGCCGGGCCGAACCGTTCAAGCTATTGAAACGTATGGCCATATTTGCTGACCTCCTCAATGTTTAGCTGCAATGTTTATTTAACTGCAATGTTTAGCTGATTGGATTGTGTATGGCGGAGTACGGCAATGTTTCCCTATTGTAAAGTTATGTTGAATTACCCTAATGGCATGCGCCTGAAACATCCTAGTGGCATGCGCCTGATACACCCGGCAAGAGGGCTGTAAAAAACCTCCAAAAGAATAGCTTAGCGATGTCAATTATGATAAACTACTGTGCATGAGTAAGGGTCAAATTTGGGCTTTAAAGCGATGCAGTCCGAAGCTCGGACGAGCGCTATCCTACCGCATTGAGAGTTGACGAATACATGACGGATCAACTGATCGACAACGTAACCGCGGAAGGCGCGGTTTACTTTATCTTCGGCGCGACGGGCGATCTGGCGCGGCGCAAGCTATTTCCGGCTTTGTACAGCCTCTACCGCGAGGGCAAGCTTGGCGATAAGTTCGCCATTGTCGGCCTCGCGCGGCGTCCGCGTACGGACGAGCAATTCCGCGGGGACGTCCTCGAATCGATCAAGGAATTTTGCCGGTACAAGATCGGAGAAGGCCAGGACTGGCAGGACTTCACGGAGCGCTTCACCTACCACTCGCTCGACATCGGCAACGTGGAAGGCTTCCGCGAGCTGAAGGCGTCGACGGAGGCGCTCGAAGCGCGTTATTCCATCGCCGGCAACCGCCTGTTCTATTTGGCGCTGGCACCGGAGCTTTTCGGCACCGTATCCCGGAACCTTCGGGACGGCGGCATGCTCGAGAGCGAAGGCTGGCACAGACTGGTCATCGAAAAGCCGTTCGGCTACGACTACCCGTCCGCCTCCAAGCTGAACGAGGAGATCCGCCACGTTTTCCGCGAGGACGAAGTATTCCGCATCGACCATTACCTGGGCAAGGAAATGGTGCAGAACATCGAGGTCATTCGCTTCGCGAACGCCTTCTTCGAGCCGCTCTGGAACAAGCAGCATATTGCGAATGTCCAGATCACGCTGTCCGAGACGGTCGGCGTCGAAGAGCGGGGGGCTTATTACAACAAGTCCGGCGCGCTTCGCGACATGGTCCAGAACCATATGCTGCAGATGCTGACGATGATCGCGATGGAGCCGCCGAGCCACCTCGACCCCGAAGCGATCCGCGACGAGAAGGTCAAGGTGCTGCGCTCCCTGCGCAACTTCAAATCCGGCGACGAGGTGCGCGAGCGCGTCATTCGCGGACAATACACGTCGGGCGAGCTGAGAGGCCAAGCGCTCAAGGGCTACCGCGAGGAAGATTCGGTGCCGGCGGACTCTTCGACCGAGACGTTTTTCGCAGCGCGGCTGTTCGTGGACAACTTCCGCTGGTCGGGAGTGCCGTTCTACGTAAGGACAGGCAAGCGGCTCCCGGTCAAGTCGACCGAGATCGTCGTCGAGTTCAAGAACGTGCCGGGCAACCTGCTGTTCGCGAGCCGTCAGCAGCTCCAGCCGAACCTGCTGGTCATCCGCGTCAATCCGATGGAGGGCATCTACATTCGGATCAACGCCAAAAAGCCGGGCAACGAGATGACTGTGCAGCCCGTAGCGATGGAGTTCTGCCAGAGCTGCCAGGTCGGCATCAATACGCCGGAAGCTTACGAGCGTTTGCTCTTCGACGCGGCACGCGGCGATTCGACCTACTTCACGCGCTGGGATGAGCTTGCTGCAGCCTGGCAGCTGGTCGATCCGATCGCGGCTGCCTGGCAGGAGCATGCCGCGGATCTTTCCTACTACTCCGCAGGCGCTTGGGGCCCGCAGCAGGCGCACAAACTGCTCCATCAGGACGGCTTCCATTGGTGGCCGGTCAACGGGCAGGACGAAGACAACGTCATTTGGGTGAGCAACACCGGCAAGTAATGTAGAGGGGCTGCCCGCCTGCGCGGGCAGCCTTTATTCGGAGGAGGAGAAGACGGATGCCGCGTATTTACGACATCAGTATGACGATCGAAGAAGGCATGCAGGTATGGAAAAACTACGAGGCCAAAAAACCGAGTATCGCGAATGTGCAAAATCACAATCAAGGCAAGCCGCACGAGAGCTTGCTGACGATGAACGTACATACGGGGACGCATGTGGATGCGCCTCTTCACATGCTGGCCGGCGGCGCTACGATCGAGACCATCCCGCTGGAGCAGCTGGTCGGTCCGGCGCGCGTGCTCGACCTGACGCACGTCAAGGATTCGATTACGAAGGACGACCTCGTGCCGTTTAATATCCAGAAGGGCGAGCGTCTGCTGTTTAAGACGAGCAGCTCATTCAGCGAGGAATTCCTGATGGACTTCGTCTTCCTGCGCGAGGATGGGGCGCGTTATCTGGCCGATATCGGCATCGCCGTCGCCGCTACGGACGCGCTCGGCATCGAGCGCGCGCAGGCGGAGTACCCGACGCACCGCACGCTGATGCGCGCAGGCATCGTCATCGTCGAAGGCGTGCGCCTGAAGGACGTCGCGCCGGGTTCGTACTGGCTTGTCGTCGCGCCGCTCAAGATGACCGGCATCGACGCCGCACCTGCAAGGGCGCTGCTGATTGGCGACTAATTGAATGTACAAGAATGTACGCAATGTACGAGAATGTACGAGAATGTACGAGGCAGAATCGGGGCGCTGAGCGTCCCGATTTTTATTTTGCCAATAGGGCGGATGCGCTCCGTCTCCAGACCGAGGCCGCTAAGCTGCTGCAGACCGAAGCGAATTCTTACGGTCCGGATTAAAATTAAATTCGCAGCCGGCTCATTTTGCTCGTTTACAACGTAACAGTGTTATGTTACATTGTTTTCAGAGGTGAGAAGCATGGAGCGCGAATTGATTTCAAAAAAGGACCTTCTGGAGCTGATGGGCATTTCATACGGTCAGCTGTACCGCTGGAAGCGCAAGCAGCTGATCCCGGAAGAGTGGTTTATTCGCAAGTCTACGTTCACGGGACAGGAGACCTTCTTCCCGAAGGATATGATCTTGGCGAGAATCGATCGGATCATGAACATGAAGGAAGATTTATCGCTGGATGAATTGGCCGACAAGCTGTCTCCTTTTCAATCCGAACTATCGTTGTCCAAACGCGAGTTAATAGAACGTAACATTGTTTCGGAGTTGTCGATTTCTCGTCTCAGCACACCGGCACAATCGAATGAGCAGGAAGCCTATTCGTTTGCGCAGCTCTTGTATTTGTACGTAACGGATCAACTGCTGTCTGCAGGAGAGATCAGTCTTGTCGAGAGCGACCTGTTGATGGAGACGCTGCGCAGTCACTTTCCCCGCTACGAAGGCAAGCCATGCGAGCTGCTGTTCATGCGAAAGATGGGCGTGACGATGTTCGCGCTCGTCGCGGCGCCGCCTACGCTGTACTTCGATGCCGGCGTCAAGGTGGTTGCCAGGCTGCAGTTGGCGGAGATCGCGGAGCAGCTAAGGAGCAAGCTGAACTGAAGAGAGGATGATAAGGGATGGACAGCGGAATGATCGGCGATCTGAAAATGGATGGCATCGGAACGGCGGCGGGCGGCGTCTACAAGAAGGTGGCGCTGAACGGCGTCTGTAAAGTGGCGACCGACATCGAGGCGCAGCTCTTCGACGCGGACGGGCGAATCCGGGTAGGCGGTCACTTGGCGGCAAGCGAGCTGGATCTCGACGGCACGCTTGACGTCGCCGGCGGCGTAAGAGCCGGCGCGGCCGCAATCGACGGCGTAATTACCGTTAAGGGGGCGTACGCGGGGCAGCGCCTGCGTCTGAACGGCATGCTGGCCGTCGGCGGAGACTGTGAGATGGACGCGCTCGAAGGGGAGGGCGCCTTTAAAATCGGCGGGCTGCTCAACGCGGGCACGATCGATCTGAAGCTGCAGGGAAGAGGCACCGCGAAGGAGATCGGCGGAGAGTCGATCCGTATCGGCAAAGGCCGGACAGGCGCTTGGCAATCGCTGTGGCAGCGGATGCTGCCAAGCTTCGCTCAGGAGCTCGTAGCGGACACGATCGAAGGCGATTGGATCGAGCTGGATCACGCGACGGTAAAAGTCGTGCGGGGGGATCGGGTGACGATCGGCGAAGGCTGCGTCATCGATCGCGTGGAATACCGGACCGAGCTTCGCAAGCATCCGTCGGCCCGAATCGGCGAGGAGGCGAAAGTAAATGGTTAATCAAAGTCGGCCCGCTCTCAAATTGCTAGGATCCAGCTCTTCGAACGGCGGCGTCTTCGGCCAAGTGAAGGTTACGGGCGAGTGCGAATTTCGCGGAGACCTGGATTGCAGCAAGCTGGCTTGTACCGGCGAAGTTGACGTTCGCGGCGGGCTGAAGGCGGCTGCGGTCAAGCTTACCGGCACTTGCGGCGTGGAGGCCGACCTTGCGAGCGGGGAAATCGGCGGTACGGGCGAATTAAAGGTGAAGGGCAATTTGCGCAGCGAAAAGGTGAAGCTTTACGGCCAGCTCGCCGTGGACGGAGATGCCGAGCTCGGCGAGGCGGTGCTGCGCGGCGCCGTTGTCTGCGGCGGTCTGCTCAGCGCGGAGCGGTTGGAGCTCGGCTTGTACGGGCCCAGCTCCGTAGGCGAGCTTGGAGGCGGCAAGCTTCGCGTGCGCCGAAGCCGGATCGGCGCCCTCAAAAATTTAGTAACGCCATCGGGCGCTGCCTCGCTGAAGGCACGAACGATCGAAGGCGACCAGATCGAGCTGCAGTATACGGAAGCCGATGTCGTAAGGGGCGGGGACGTCGTCATCGGCCCGGGGTGCACGATCGGGCGCGTCGAGTACCGGCGAGAGCTGCGCGTAGACTCGCGCGCCAAGGTCGGTCAGCGCGTACGCATTTAATTCGATATTCAATTTCGTTCAGGAGGTTTAATCATGAGCGCTTCGCAAGGCAACAAGCTGGGCATCGTTCTAGCCGGACTGATGCTCGGCATCTTTGTGGCGGCCATCGACAACACGATCGTCGGCACCGCCATGGCGACGATCGTCTCCGAGCTCGGCGACTACGACAAGATCGTCTGGGTCACTTCCGCGTATCTCGTCACGGAAATGGCGGGCATGCCGATCTTCGGCAAGCTGTCCGACATGTACGGCCGCAAGCGGTTTTTCATTTTCGGCATGATCATGTTCCTGCTCGGCTCGGTTCTATGCGGGACGGCGACAAGCATTACCGAGCTGTCGATCTACCGGGCCATCCAGGGCATCGGGGGCGGCGCGCTCGTGCCGATCGCCTTCACGATTCTGTTCGACGTCATCCCGGTCGAAAAGCGCGGCGGCATGTCGGGCATCTTCGGCGCCGTATTCGGCACCTCGAGCCTCGCCGGACCGCTGCTCGGCGCCTACATTACCGACCATGTCCACTGGCGCTGGATTTTCTACATCAATCTCCCGTTGGGCTTGGTCGCGT
Source organism: Cohnella hashimotonis (assembly GCF_030014955.1). Lineage (NCBI taxonomy): Bacteria > Bacillati > Bacillota > Bacilli > Caryophanales > Paenibacillaceae > Cohnella > Cohnella hashimotonis. The sequence continues at coordinate 5,273,797 of NZ_JAGRPV010000001.1, read as the reverse complement.
TGGCGCTAATCGTATTCGGCTACAAGGAATCCCGCGCGCATCTGAAACAACGCATCGACTGGTGGGGCGCCACCACCCTCGTCGGCGCGGTCGTCAGCCTCATGTTCGCGCTTGAGCTGGGCGGGGGCACGTATGCGTGGGATTCGGCGAAGATCGTCTCGCTGTTCGCCGCGGCGTTCGTCCAGTTCGCGGTATTCCTGTATGCAGAGACCAAGGCGGCGGATCCGATCATCTCCTACGCCATGTTCCGGCAGCGGCTGTTCGCTTCGAGCACGGTGGCGGGTTTGTTCTACGGCGCGGCGTTTATCACGTTTGCGATGTACATCCCGATCTTCGTACAAGGCGTGAACGGCGGTTCGGCGACGAATTCGGGGCTCATCCTGCTGCCGCTTACGCTGGGCTCGGTCGTATCTTCGCAGATCGGCGCATTTCTCGCGATGAAGACGTCTTATCGAAATGTCATGATCTTGTCCGCCGTTATCCTCGTAATCGGGGCGGCGCTGCTGTCGACGATTACGCCCGATACGTCGCGAGCGACGCTGGTCTGGTACATGATCGTCACGGGCGTCGGCGTGGGCTTCTCGTTTTCGGTACTCGGCATGGCCAGCATGCACGGCTTCGGGGCGAACCAGCGCGGCTCGGCAAGCTCGACGATGTCGTTCGTGCGTTCGCTCGGCATGACGGTCGGCCTGACCGTCTTCGGCATCATGCAGCGCAACTCGCTCGCGGACAAGTTGAAGGAAGCGTTCGCCGGTTCGGACAATGCGCAGGGCGCCGGCTCGGCGCTCGGCGATATCAGGCAATCGTTGACCCCGGAAAATCGCGCCAACATTCCCGAGGGTACGCTGCATAAGATCGTAGAGGCGCTGTCGTCCTCCATTTCGCATATGTTCCTCTGGTCGCTCGTACCCGCGGGGCTCGCGCTCGCCACCGTCTTTTTCATGGGCCGTTCGAAGCTTGAGATCCCCGCAAAAGGGGGAAAGCCGGAAATGGCCGCGGGTGGCCATTGAGGGGCAGTACAGCGGCGCGGCATTTTGGGCAGGTGCACGCCGCGCATTTCATATTGAGTTCATATACCGGTCGTAAGATGGCGACAGTTCAAAGCGCGGCGATGCCGTCATAGACGGAGGCGGCTCCGCCGATTTAAAGGGGTGTAAACGCAAATGGCTATGGCTCCACTCGCGCAAGCCGCGATCGGACGCAAAAACAACAAAGCGCTCGTACTGACGGGACTGATGCTCGGCCTGATTTTCGCGGAGCTCGACGAGACGATCGTCTCCACGGCCATGCCGACGATTATCCGGGATCTGCACGGGCTGCCGCTGATGGGGTGGGTGGCCGGCATCTACATGCTGTCCATGACGCTGTTCATGCCGATTCTCGGCAAGCTGGCCGATCTCTACGGCCGCAAACGCGTCTATCTCGCGTGCATCGGGCTGTTCATCGCCGGCTCGTTCGTCTGCGGGCTCGCGCAGTCGATGCCGATGCTGCTCGTCGGACGGGGGATTCAAGGGATCGGCGCAGGCGGCCTGATGCCGCTCGCGATGGTCATTCTCGGCGATACGTACGAGCTCGAGCAGCGCGCCAAGCTGCAGGCGTTGTTCGGACCGCTGATGATCCTGCCGCAGCTGCTCGGACCGACGATCAGCGGCGAGCTGATCTCGCACGTCAACTGGCATTGGATTTTCCTGATCAACCTGCCGTTCGGTATCCTGACCGCGGCCGTTATGTGGATCGGGATGGTGGAAAAGAGAGGCGAAGAAAAGAAGAAGATCGACTGGACCGGCGCCGCGACGCTCATGCTCGCGCTGCTGTCCCTGCTGCTCGCGCCGGTGCTCATTGAGACGCAAGGGCTATCGTGGAGTTCGCCGCTGATTATCGGCATGCTCGTCCTGTTCGTCGTCTTGACGGCGCTGCTCATCTGGATCGAGCGGCGCGTCGAAGAACCGATTATCCCGCTCCATCTGTTCCGCAACCGCAACGTCGTCGTGCTGTCGAGTCTCGTGTTCATCCTGATGCTGGGCGTCATGGGCACGTTCGCCAACTTCCCGTTTTTCGCGCAGAACGTCATGGGCTTGTCGCCAAGGGCTTCCGGGTATCTGAACCTGGCGTTCATGGGCGGGGCGATACCGTTCAGCATTCTGGTCGGTTTCCTTATCACGCGCGTTGCCTACCGTACGATTTTCATTATTTCGTTTACGCTGCCGATCGTCGCCCTGGTGCTGATGCTGCAGTTTGGCATCGACGTTAGCGTGATCTTCGTCGTCGTTACCTTCGTCATCATGGGCGTCGGGCTCGGCGCGCTGTTCGGCGGAGACAATCTGATCGTCCAGGAGTCGGTGAGCAAGGAAGAGAGCGGGATCGCGCTGTCGACCGTACAGCTCTTCCAGTCGATCGGGGCGTCCATCGGACTCAGCGTGTTCGGCTCGCTGCTGGCCGGCGACATCAAGAAGGGCATCGAGGGCATCGCGGACCAATTGCCGGCGGGCACCGCGAGCGAGATTCAGACGGGCGGCATTCCGAAGGGGCTCGCGCCGGATCTGCTCGAACACGTGAAGACCGCGTTCTCGGGCGCGTATCACAATCTGTACGTGATTTCGATCGTATTCGTCTGCATCGCCTTCGTGCTCTGCTGGTTCCTGAAGAAGGAAGTGCTGCAGAAGCGGGAAGACGGAGACGCGCCGCTGGCGCATTAAGCTGCGAATCTATCGGCAAAGGACAGGAAGCCGTGTTGCACCTCAGGGTGCAATGCGGCTTTTTACGCGTGCGGGCCGCGCTAACTTACTTCGCCGCATGCCCTTTGCTCGCTCCACGCTCACCGCCGCCATCGCGCAAAAATGCGCTATTTTCGCCGCATGCCCTTTGCTCGCACCACGCTCACCGCCGCCATAGCGCCAAAAATGCGCTATTTTCGCCGCATGCCCCATGGATCCGCCGCAGTTCACCTCCTGGACCGGGCACAATATGCTATAATGTAGTTTGCCATATTGTCCAAGAGAGGAATCCGTGATTCATGAGCAAAGCGATCCGCGACGAACTTAAGCAAGAAGTGGCGAAGCGCCGCACCTTCGCGATCATATCCCACCCCGATGCGGGCAAAACGACGCTGACCGAAAAGCTGCTGCTGTTCGGGGGCGCGATTCATATCGCCGGCTCGGTCAAGGCGCGCAAAGCCGCCCGCCACGCGACCAGCGACTGGATGGAGATTGAGAAGCAGCGGGGGATCTCCGTCACTTCGTCGGTCATGCAGTTCCAGTATGCCGGCAAAAACGTCAACATCCTGGACACCCCCGGTCACCAGGACTTCAGCGAAGACACGTACCGCACGCTGACCGCCGCCGACAGCGCGGTCATGCTCATCGACGTCGCCAAGGGCGTCGAGGCGCAGACGATCAAGCTGTTCCAGGTATGCCGCAAGCGGGGCATTCCGATCTTCACCTTCATTAACAAGCTCGACCGCGAGGGACAGAATCCGTTCGAGCTGCTCGAGGAAATCGAGCGCGTGCTCGGCATCCGCTCGGTGCCGATGAACTGGCCGATCGGCATGGGTCGCGAGCTGTGCGGCGTCTACGACCGCATGAAGAAGCAGGTCGAGCTGTTCCAGGGCAACGACCACTCCACGATCGAGGTCCGCCCGGCTGCCGACTACAACGATCCGGCGATCCGCGAGATGGCGGGCGATTATCTCGCCGACCAGCTGGCGCAGGATCTCGAGCTGCTTGACGTGGCAGGCGATCCTTTCGACTACGAGAAGGTACGCGCGGGCGAGCTGACGCCGGTCTTCTTCGGCAGCGCCGTCAACAACTTCGGGGTGCAGACGTTCCTCGAGAACTTCTTGCAGCTGGCCCCGGCGCCGACGTCGCGCCGTACGACGGAAGGCGAAGTCGAACCGGACGACGAGAAGTTCTCCGGCTACATTTTCAAGATCCAGGCGAACATGAACCCCGCTCACCGCGACCGGATTGCCTTCCTGCGCATCTGCTCCGGCAAGTTCGAGCGCGGCATGTCCGTCAAGCATGTGCGCACCGGCAAGGACATCAAGCTGTCCCAGCCGCAGCAGTTTCTCGCACAGGACCGCGACATCGTCGATACCGCCTACCCGGGCGATATTATCGGCTTGTTCGATCCGGGCATTTTCCGCATCGGGGACAGCCTCGCGCAAGGCGCGAACCTGACGTTCGACGAGCTGCCGACGTTCTCGCCGGAGATTTTCGCCAAGGTATCGGTCAAGAATGCGCTGAAGCAGAAGCAATACCTCAAGGGCCTCGATCAGCTGACCGAAGAGGGCATGGTACAGGTGTTCCGCTCGATCGGTCCGTTCGAGGATACGTATCTCGGCGTCGTGGGTCAGCTTCAATTCGACGTCTTCGAGTACCGCATGAAAAACGAGTACGGCGTCGACATCCAGCTCGCGCGCACGCAGTTCCAGTTCGCCCGCTGGATCGTCGCCGACAAGCTCGATGCCTCCAAGTTCCGCATCAACTCGACGCTCGTCAGGGACAAGAACGACAATAACGTCGCCTTGTTCGAAAACGAGTACGCGATGCGCACCGCCGTGGAACGCATGCCCGACGTGAAGTTCCTGGAAACGGCGCCTTAAGGCGCGTCGGTTCAATTTTTTCAATATCGCAGCCAGAGCGAAGGCCGTCCCGCAACGCACAATCGGGGCGGCTTTTCTTGTGGCGCGCCGACATTGTCGGTTGTCCGAAGGGACGGGGTTCGGCTATAATGAAAGCCATATACAAGTTTGGGGCAAATCAAGGCAAAGGAGCGGACCGAATTGGCTACTTTAAAGGATATCGCGGATCAAGTGGGCGTATCGATCTCCACGGTGTCCAGAGTCGTCAACAACGATACGAGCCGTTCCGTCAACGCAGACACGCGCCAGCGCATATGGGACGCGGTGGCGCAGCTTGGCTACAACCCAGGCAAGACGGCGAAGGACGGCGCGGGCTCGAAGCGCGGGATATCCGCGCGGCAGCCCGATATCGGCAAGGTCGGCTGCATCGTGGCGGTTAATCAGAACAAGTACAATCATCCGTACTTTTCTCCGATTCTCGAGGGCATCGAGCGAGGCATTCAGGAGCACGGCGGAGAATTGGCCTATATACACAACGGCGAAGATCTCAAATCTCCGGAGATGCTGCAAAAGGTGATCCAGGACGGCGGGGTGGACGGCATCATCGTCGTCGAGAGCATCGATCCGGTCGTCTACGACGCGATCAAGCGCCATATCCCTTGCGTTGTCGGCATCGACGTGTCCGATCCGTCCATTCCGAGCGTCGGCTACGACCGGCTGGCGGCGGCGAAGCATGCGGTACAGCACCTGATCTCGCGGGGGCACCGGCATATCGGCTTCCTCGGCGGCTCCGGCAGGTCGCTCGACATCACCAAGGAAAAAAGATACCGCGGCTACAAAGAAGCGATGGACGAAGCGGGACTCGCGATCCATAAGGAATGGATCCTCGATACGGAATGGAATGCGGAAAAAAGCTATACGCTGATGAAGCGGACGCTCGAAAAGCCGGCCAAGCTGCCGTCCGCATTTCTGGCCGCCAGCGACATGATGGCGATCTCGGCCATGCGTGCCGTATTCGAGAGCGGTCTGCGCATTCCCCAGGATGTCGCCATCGCCTCCATCGACAATATCGACTTCGCCGAGTACGCGACGCCGCCGCTGACCTCCGTACATATTCCCAAGTTCGAGATCGGCTGGGTGGCGGCCAAGACGCTCGTCGACGTCAGACAGAACAAGTACCCGCTTCCCGTCAAGATTACGCTTCCGTTCGAGTTAATGGCCAGACAATCGACCTGATGCGGCACCATTCGTACGCCCTGCCCGTTTATGCGGTGCAGGGCCTTTTGTTTTCCATGGAATTTTGGATTTATTTGCGGCAAAATGCAAGAAAAATTTGCGTGAAAAGCAGTTTGTGCACATTCTCTAAATCAAGGGCTCTGCAAGCGCTTAGATCGATAAAAACCGAATGTTAGATTGTGCTACCGTCATAAGTAATCGTATTTTACGAATATTTACGCCAAATAAAGTCCAAAAAACCAAGGAAAAATTCATCCAAATTGCATTAATAATCCTTGACGGTTTTCTGATATTCGAATAATATTTAAATTGTAATCCAAACAAATAAAGTTTGGCGCAAACACATCGGAGTTGGGGGACACGATATACGATGAATAAAATTCGGCTGGCACTGATCGGCGTTGGGGATATGGGGACCGGCCATGCGATGGGATTCGATCAAATCGAAAACTGCGAGATCGTCTGGGTCGCGGATCCGAGCGAATCCAACTTGGCAAGGGCGATGCCGTACATAAGAAGAAACAATCCCGGCATCGTTGCGAGTTACTTGGAATTGTTGGAACACATCGACACCTTCGACGCCGTCGTCATCTCGCTGCCCAATTACATGCATCGCGATGCGGCGGTGCCGTTTATCGAGCGCGGCAAGCATGTGTTTCTGGAAAAACCGGTCGCGCCGACGCTCGGCGAATGCGACGAGATCATCGCCAAGGCGGAAGCTGCGGGCGTGATCCTGCAGATCGGCCTCACTTACCGTTACTCCAACATCTATCGCCGGATGCGCAGGGAACTGGATGCCGGGCGGCTGGGAGACGTCACCATGATGTGGTGCAAGGAATTCCGCGATCCGTTCCCGCCGGTGGACTGGTTCTATGACGCTTCCAAGTCGGGCGGCGCGCTCATCGAGAAGGATTGCCATCATTTCGATATTTTCAACTGGATGATCGATTCGAAGCCGCGCCGCGTGTTCGCGTCCGGCGGCCAGCACGTGCTGAAGGACGGTCAGCCCAACGTCATCACCAATTCCTATACGCATTACGAGACCCGGACGCTCACGAGCACTTCGATCGTCGACCATGCCTGGGTCATCGTCGAATACGAGAACGGCAGCAAGGCGAATCTCGGCCTCTGCATGTATCTGAAACCGAGGAACCTGATGGACGAAGGGCTCGAGATCGGTCTGCTCGGCAGCAACGGCGGCCAGATGATCGCCAAGAAGGACAAGACGATCGACATCTTCGGTCCCGAGGACAAGAGCCGCGACCACATCGATCTGGACCACGAATCCGATTCGGTGAACGGCGGACATACCGGCAGCCAGCGGCAGCGGCACGCCTTCCTGAATTCCGTCGCCACGGGCGAAGCGCCCTATGCCAACGGCCGGATCGGCCGGGATGCGCTGCTCGTCGCGCTTGCCGCCGAACGTTCCATCAAGGAAGAACGTTACGTCTACATCAGCGAGCTGAGCTAAGGCCGACAGACAGGGGGAGTCCGCATGACCTCGAGGTGGAAAGAGGAAGGCACGTTTTTGTTGTTCATCCTTCCTTGGATCGTAGGTTTTCTCGTGTTTTTCGTCGGACCGGCCGCGCTGAGCATGATTTACAGCTTCGCGGATTACAACTCGGTGACGCCGCCGCAGTGGATCGGGTTCGACAACTACCGGGACTTGTTCAAGGATCAGATTTATTTGAAAAGCTTCGGCAACACGCTGTATTTCGTTTTTATCGCCGTGCCGGTCACGGTCATGTTCCAAATTCTGATCTCCGTCGTGCTGAACGTCGAGATCAAGGGCATTCGCTTTTTCCGCACGATCTATTACTTGCCCTACCTGGTGCCGCCCGTCGCGACGGTCATCATCTGGCTGCTGCTGTTCGGCACGGACGGCGGCTTCGTCAATCAGCTCCTCGAGGCCGTCGGCATCCCGAAGGTGGACTGGTTCGGCTCCGAGGGATGGAGCAAGCCGCTGATCGTGACGATCGGCATCTGGAGCTCGGGCGGACCGGTCCTGATCTTCCTCGCCGCGCTCAAGGGCGTGCCCGCCCAGCTCTACGAGGCGGCACGCATCGACGGCGCCAGCCGGGTCCGCCAATTTTTTACCATCACGCTGCCGATGATCTCGCCGACGATTCTTTTCTCGCTGGTGCTGCAGATGATTTATTATTTCCAGATGTTCACCGAATCCCGCCTGCTGAACAACGGTGGGCCGGACTACTCCTCGTCGACCTACATGCTGAATACCTACAATACCGCATTCCGCGACATGAAGTTCGGCTATGCGATGGCGCAGTCCTGGATTCTGTTCGTCATCATCCTGATCCTGACGTGGATCGTGATGAAAACGTCGAACCGCTGGGTCTACTACGAGAGCGATAAAGGGGGCGACGCATAGGCATGACTTACCGATTCAAAACGCCGCTGCAATACGTCGCGCTGCTCATCGGCCTGTTCATCTTCGCCGGCCCGCTGTTCTGGCTGCTGTCCACGATGCTCAAGACGCAGGAGCAGACGTTCAGATATCCGCCGGAGTTTCTCCCGCACCCGTTTACGCTAAGCGCCTTCGGACGGCTCTTCGAATCGATGCCGCTCATGGGCCGGTGGATCGGCAACTCCTTCGCGATCGCGGGCTCCGTCGGTCTCGGCACGATTCTGTTCTCCTCGCTGATCGCGTTCGGATTCGCCCGCACAAAGGCGCGTTCACGCAAGTTCCTGTTTGCCATCGTGCTGGCCACGCTTATGATTCCGGCGCAGGTGACGCTGATCCCGCTGTATCTGCTGTACCGGAACATCGGCTGGTACGATACGTGGCTGCCGCTCATCGTTCCACACGTGCTCGGCAACCCGTACTTCATCTTTTTGTTCAGGCAGTTTTTCCTCACGATCCCGCGGGAGCTGGACGAAGCGACCTACGTCGACGGAGGAGGTTACTGGACGATCTATTCCAGGGTTATTCTGCCGCTGTCCAGCCCGATTCTCGTGAGCGGCTTCATCTTCTCCTTCGTCTTTTCGTGGACGGACTTCTTTTCCCCGCTCATCTTCATCCAATCGGAAAAGCTGCAGACGCTCAGCGTCGGCCTCCAGATGATCATGGGCCAGACTTCGCACGACTTCCCGGTGCTCGCGGCCGGTTCGTTCCTCGCGCTGCTGCCGATCGGCGTCATCTACTTCTTCGCCCAGCGCTACTTCATCGAGGGGGTGGTCATGACCGGGATCAAGTAATCCCGGGGACACCCGTGAGAGCGCATCGAGGGGCAGGTCAATCATTCATCCACGTACAAGGAGGGCTCAACATGCAAACAAAGAAACGGATCGCGCAGCTCGCGGTACTGAGTCTGATCGGAACGATGAGTCTGGCGGCATGCGGCAGCAACAACAACGAGGGCGCGTCTTCGTCTCCAGCATCCAGCATTTCGGCAGGCGCATCGGCGAGCGCATCGACTCCGGCGTCCGGATCGGCATCGGCTCCGGCCAGCGCAGCCGACATCTCCGGCAAGGTAACGTATGCGCAATGGGGAACGAACGTGGAGACCGAGCAGACGAAGGAATTGCTCAAGGGCTTCAGCGAGAAATATCCGAACGTCGAGGTCGAGGTCGTCAGCAAGGACTGGGGCACGTACTGGACGGCGCTAACCGCGCAGGCTGCGGCCAAGGATCTGCCCGACGTGTACAAGATCAGCTATGCGTACGTGGACAAATACGCCAAGATCGGCGCGATGAAGGACTTGACCGATCTGATCGCCTCGACGGGCTTCGATACGAACAACTTCGAGCCCGGGGTGCTGGCCGCCCACCAGGTCGACGGCAAGCAAGTATCGCTGCCGCGCGACGCCAACACGATCGTGCTCTACTATAATAAAGGGCTGTTCGACGACCCCAAGACGAATCCGGCGGGCGCCGCTTATCCGGCCGGCGAGCTGACCTGGGATCAGGCGCTCGACATCGCCAAGAAGATGACGCTCGATCGTAACGGCAAGACGGCCGCGGACGCGGACTTCGACGCCAAAAACATCGTGCAATGGGGCCTGACGGTCGACGCGGCCGGCTCCGCCGACTCCGTGCTCGAGCCGCAGATCGAGTCCAACGGCGGCAAGCTCGTGAACGACGACAAGTCGCTCGGTCTCGAATCGCCGGAAGCCAAGCAAGTGCTGGAGTTTTACCGGGATCTGATCACCAAGCATCATGTGACGCCGACCTTCAGCCAGAGCCAGTCGCTCGCCAAGGAGCCGTTCCTGACGATGACGACGGGCAAGGTCGCGATGAGCTTCGCGGGTTCGTGGTCCGCCAGCGAATTCATCAAGGCCAATATCAAGTTCGACACGGTGCTGCCGCCGAAGTTCAAAGAGACGAAGACGGTCGTGCAGGTTGCAGGCAACGCGATGAGTCCATACAGCAAAAACGAGCAGGCCGCATGGGCGCTGCTGAGCTGGCTGGGCGGACCGGACGGCCAGATCGCGCTCGCGCAGCAGGGCCAGTCGATCCCGGCCAACAAGGCGGCCGCGGAAACGTATCTCGCCAAGGACGAAGGCTACAACAAGCAGACGTTCATCGATGCGCAAAAATACGCGATCTCCGCGCCGTTCTTCGACGGCAAGGAAAAGCTGCTGTGGGAAATCATCCCGCAAAAGCTCGCGCCGGCGCTGTCCGGCAAGGGCGAGCTTGACGGCGTGGTGAAGGAGATCGGGTCGCTTTACGGTAAATAAGAGAAGAAGCGCCGGCGGTCGCTTGACGCGAAGTCCGCCGGCGCGAACGGCATCGATCGAACAACAAGAATAGCGCAAAAGACAATGGGAACCGCATTTAACTTTGATTCAGTCCGTCAAAGCCTGCAGAACCCATTGTCTTTTCTTTTGCCTTTTTAAGCGATCGGCAGACGGGATGAAGGAGGATGCGTGGGATATGAAGGTGGATGACGGAATGAAGCTGGATGAGGGAATGAAGGTGGGTATCGGAATGAATGAAGACAAGGGCAAGAAAGGTAAGCGCTCGCATCTTAGGAGATGGCTGTCGGCGGGGCTGGTATTGACATTGGCCGCCGGCCTGGCGCCGACAGTCGGAGAGGCGACCGTGGCGGAAGCGGCAGCTGCAGCGCCGGCCAGATTCACGGGCGCGCCGTCCGAATGGGATGCGGTCGCGGCGGACGAGGCGGCGGGCGGAGGCTCGCTCAGCCTGCTGAAGGCCGTGCAGCGCGGGGGCATGCTGTACTTGCTGGCGGAGGGAACTGCCGTCGATCCGGGCGGCGTCTTCTTGATCGACGCGGACGGCGATCCGGCGACGGGGGCGCAGGAGCCGGCGTGGAGCGATGCGACGGGCATCGATTACCGGATCGTCGGCATGCAGGTGCAGCGCTATGCGGACGGAGCGTGGACGCCGGCCGGTACGGCTGCGTACGCCAATTCGGGCACGATCGCCGAGGCGGCGGTCGACATCGGGCTGCTTGGCTTGATCGCGTCGGCCCCGCTGAAGGCGGCGTATGCCGAGCCGGCGGCCAACGCGTTCCTGCCGGATGCGGGCAAGCCGATGCTGGCCGTCGAGGCCGAAGCGGCAGCCTTCGGACCCGACCCGGACATCGCGGTCGACGGCGATCCGGCGGATTGGTCCGGCTCCGAGCCGGTCGCCGTGTCCGCGGACGGACTCACGAAGCTGTACGCCGCGGCGAACGGCGACACGCTGAGCATCATGGTCAGCGGCAGGATGGGCGACTGGAACGACATTTTTATCGACACGGACCATAGCAAGGACACTGGCTTCACGACGAACTGGCTGTGGCCGGATTACGGCTTCGACTACATGATGGAAAACGGCGCGCTGTATGCCAGCACCGGCAGCGGCTGGGGCTGGAGTCAGCTCGCTGCGGAAGGCATTCAGTATGCCGAGTCCGGCTCGGGCAATGGAAAGGTCATCGAGATGTCCGTCCCGCTCGGGGAGCTCGGGATGACAGCCCCCGCGCCGCTGTATATCGGTTTTAACGTCGGCGAGGTGTACGCGCCGGCGCCGGCCGCCCAGGCGGCGAAGATCGTGCCCTCGCTGCCCCGCGTGACGGCGGACGGCAACGACGCCGAGTGGCCTGGCATCCGTCCGATCGCGACCGGCACCGGCAATATCCGGGATCTGTCGGCGTTCGTGAAAAACGACAGGCTGTACGTGCTCGCGCACGGCTACGACCTGTCGGGCGAGAAAAACCTGTTCATCGACGCGGACAACGATCCGGAGACCGGCCATCAGGGCTGGCAATATGCCGGTACCGGCGCCGATTATCTGGTGCAGAACGGCACCGCATACAAGAGCACGGGCAGCGGCTGGAGCTGGGAGGCGCTCGGCGCGGCGGAGAGCGTCGTGTCGAGCGTGTATGCCCCGTCCGGCGAAAGCGTGCTGGAGACGGTCGTCGACATGAGCGGCTGGGAAGCGAGTTCGACGGTGCGGGTCGCGCTGGGCGTTGGTGCCGACTACGCGCCGGCGGCTTCCGGCGCAGCGCGCTATCCGGCAGCCCTGTCCGAACGCGGCGCCCAGATCGCGGTCGACGGCGGGGACGGCGACTGGTCGGACGTCGACAACAAGGCGGCGTCGAGCGGCGGCTCGATTCGGCTGCGCGCGCTGCGCGACGGGGAGAAGCTGTTCTTGCTGGCGCAAGGCAGCGGTCTGAACACGCAGAACGAATACTTCATCGATGCCGACGCGGACGGCACGACCGGTCTGCAGGATGCCCGCTGGCCGGGCGACGGCATCGATTACAAAGTGTCGCGCAACACGCTTTATCGATATGACAGCGCCAGCGCCGGCTGGACGGCATCGGGCAAGGTGCAGAACGTGCCGGATGCGGCGAGCGACCTCGTCTACCTGTATCTGGATCAGATCGGGGCAACGACGGATAGCGGGCTTAAGGTCGCTTATGCGGCGAAAAACGTCCTGGCGCTGCCCGGCGTCGGCCGGCCGATGCTGGCGGTGCAGGCGCTGGTCGAGCAGCCGTCCGAGGCGGGCGTCTACTATCCGCGCGAATCGTTCGACGTGCTGAACAATCCGTACACCGGCTGGGTCGCCTGGGCGCGGGACGTGCCGAAGAAGGCGCTCGGCGAGCCGTATGCGCAGTCGCACAGCATGGTGTACGCCGGCATCAGCTGGCGCGAGCTCGAGCCGGTCAAGGGCGAGTTCGACTGGGCGGGCATCGAGGAAAAGTACCAGTTCGCCTACTGGGCGAGCCTCGGCAAAAAAATCAATCTTCGTATCGTGATGGACACGCCGACGTCGGACCCGGCGCATAAAGACATTCCCGACTGGCTGTACGACGAGCTGGTCGAGGCGGCGGGCTCCGCGGACGGCGTGGGCAAATGGTACGACTCGTCCGAGATCGGCGCGGGCTTCGCGCCGAACTACAACCTTCCCGTGCTGCTCGAGGAGCACGAGCGGATGATCGCGGCGCTTGCCGCCCGCTACGACGAGGATCCGCGCATCGCCTACGTCCAGATCGGTTCGCTCGGCCACTGGGGCGAATTCCACAACTACCCGGAGCCGCTGTCGGGCAAGTTCCCGAACGTCGCTGTATCCGACCGGTACGTGCAGCACTATCTGGACGGCTTCAAGCACAAGCTGCTCGGCATGCGCAAGCCGTTCCCGATCGCGGCGGCAAGCGGCCTCGGGCTGTTCAACGACGTGTTCGGCGATAAGGGCTCGACGGAATCCTGGCTAAGCTGGATTCGCGACGGCTGGTCGGACATCGGCCTGTATATCGAACCGGGCGAGAGCGCGGCCGAAGTACAGGCTGCGTCCAAGATGCCGGATTTCTGGAAAACGAGCTTCTCCGGCGGCGAATTCACGAGCGGCAATCCGCTGCTCTCGCTCGCCGACGGCAGCATCGTCGAGTCGCTGCGGGAAGCGCGGCTGTCCCATACGTCCTGGCTGGGACCGTCCGCGCCGGCGGACTACGAGGTGGGCAAGGGCGGGATCACGCAGGACATTCAAGAGAACATGGACACGTTCCGCAAGACGATCGGCTACCGGTACGTATTGAATGCCGTGAAGCACGACGGCGAGGCGGCCGCGGGCGACAAGCTCGAAGTAAAGACGCAGTGGACAAACAAAGGCGTCGCGCCTTTCTATTACGACTGGCCGGTCGCCGTCGCGCTGGCGGATGCGGACGGACGGGTCGTCGCGTCGAGCGTCACGAAGGCGAGCGGCGTCGACATTCGCGGCTGGCTGCCCGGCGACTATGAGGCGCCGCTGCCGCTGGATATCCCGGCAGATCTCGCGAGCGGCGAATACCGGGTGCTGGTCGGCATTCTCGATCCGGATACCGGCAAGCCGGGCATCAAGCTCGCGATCGAGGGCGACCGGGGTGACGACTGGGCGGCGCTGGATACGATCCGGATCGCGGGAACGGCGCGGCCGACGCCGGCACCGGCGGATGAGGTGCAGCAGGTCGCGTCGCTGCCTGCGCCGGCCGGCGGCAAGTCGACGGTCGCGATCGCAGCCGGCAAGACCGAGGTGCGGGTACCGGCGGATGCGGCGTTCGCGCTCGGCGAATCACTCGCCTTCGCGGACGGCGGCTTCTCGCTCGAGCTGCCGCCGGGCGTATTGAAGCAGCTTGCCGCGCTTCGCGCGGACGGCGGTTGGCAGGGCGGCGAGCTTTATGTCGTCAGGCGGCCGGGGGGCGAAGCGGCGGCGAAGGCGCTGGCTGCAGCTTCGACGGCGAGCGCGGTCTATCGCCAGGCGGGAGACGCGTACGAGCTGGAGCTCGGCGTAAGGAGCCCTGCCGGCGTCAAGACCCCGCTGCATCAATTCGACGAAGGACTGAAGCTGACGCTAAAACTGGCTGAAGGCGCGGATCGGGCGCTGGCGGGCATTTATGCGATTCCGGGCGTCGGAGCGCCTGAGTACGTCGGCGGTGCGGCCCGAGGCGATGTAGTCACGGCGACGGTCAACCATTTTAGCGTATACGCGGTGCTGGCTTTCGACCGCAGCTACGAGGACGTGCTTGCCGGACATTGGGCCGCGGGCGGCATCAAGTCGCTGTCGGCGAAGCATATCGTCCAGGGCATCGGCGACAACCGGTTCGAGCCGCTCCGCGCGGTGACGCGGGCCGAGTTCGCGACGATGCTCGTCAAAGCGGCAGGCCTTGCGGCAACGGCGGACGCGCCGGTCTTCCCGGACGTCCCGGCCGACGCCTACTATGCTCCCGCGGTCCGCGCGGCTACCGCGTTCGGCATCCTCCAGGGCAGAGACGACGGCCGCTTCGGGCCTTCCGATCCGATCACCCGCCAGGAAGCGGCGGTCATGCTGCTTCGCGCCTACGAAGCGGCGCATCCCGGCGAGGCGGTCCCGACGTCGGCCGCTAGCCAGTCCGCATTCGCCGATGCCGGACAGACTGCGCCGTGGGCGGAGCCGGCGGTCGGATTCACGATCGACCGCGGCCTGCTGAACGGGCTGCCGGGCGCCTTACTCGCGCCGGCGGGCATCGTCAGCCGGGCGCAGGCGGCCGCTATGCTCTCGCGGTGGCTGTCGATTTAAGCAAGTAAAACCGAAGAGCCGTACTTTCGCGAGTGCGGCTCTTTTTATTTTGCCAAAGGAGGTGGTGCGCCCGTTCGTTTAGCAAACGAATCACCGACGTTTCATCACTAAAAAGGAGCGTGAGTTAAATGTCGTTCGCGATTCAAGGCCGCCTCGGAAAAATCGTGCTGGCCTGGCTGTGCCTGCTGCTTGCCGCACCGTTCTCCTTGCTGATCCCGGGTCCGCATCATGCCTATGCCGCCATCGGCAAAGACCCGATCTACGGCAAGGTGCCCGGACTGAACGCCTACAGCCGCGTCATGATCTGGTACGGCACGAATACGGCTACCCAGGCGCAGCTGAACACGCTGAAAACGTACGATCTGGTCATCCTGGAGCCGACGATCCGCATCGTCAACGTGGCGAAAAACCAGTTCTACTTCGAGACGTTCACGCCGAACCAGGTCAACGAGGTCAAGCGGGGCACGGACGGCGTGCTCGGCACGGCCGACGACGTCATCGTGCTGGCTTATATCTCGGTCGGCGAACTGGCTACTTCAAGCGTCTTCACCGGGTTCACCGGCAATATGACGATCCAGAACGGCAAGGACGTCGGCCTGCTGCCGGCGGACTACGCCGGACCGAGCGGCCCGCTGCACGGACCCAATCCGTGGAATTACAACGCCGCCGGCGGCTATGTCGACGTCGAGGGCGGAGCGCTGCCGGACGGCACCTACAATTCGGGCTACAACGGCTACTCGGGCATCTCGATCGCCGCCGATTATTCGTCGACGGGCAGCCTGCTCGCCTGGGGCAACAAGGGACTCATGCCCTGGTACCTGGACCAGCAGGGCACCTGGGTGAACGATTCGCGCTACTTGTACGGTGGCTACTGGAAAAACGGCGACGGCGCCGTCGACACGAACAAGACATACGGCGGGGGCTATATCAACGGCGGCGATCCGACGTGGAAAAAACTAATTACGTTCATGACCGACAAGCTGGAGCACGACGCGGGCTATGACGGCGTGTTCCTGGATACGGTCGACACGCCCGATCCGATCGGCGGCGCGGGACCGACGACCTCGTGGGGACCGCGGGGCAACTTCGGGTTCACTGCCAAAGGCATGGTGGAGCTCGTCGAGGCGGTCAAGGCGGTCGATCCGACCAAGGTCGTTGCGGCCAACCGCGGCTACTGGTTTTTCAATCCGGACGAAGGCACCTCCCAATTTGCGGCTCGCTATCGTCACGCGATCAACCTTTTTCTCACCGAATCTTGGTACTACAATCCGTACATTACGTCCGGCTCCAAGTTTTACGACGAGAATGCCGCCTTCGCCGACAACTGGAACACGAATTCGGCCTCGCCGACCTACCGCAGCCGGGACAACTTCGGCGGCTTCTGGAAGGACTACATGAACGCGCAGGCCAACCAGGCCGACGGCTTCAATATCATCATCTGCGACTTCACTATCCCTTCGTCAAGCACGGCCAAATGGATGAACGAGGTTGTCGTGAACAGCGGCTATCTGGGCTACGACGTGAGCGGCGCGACCAACTTCACCAATATGTACGGCGACGCCAAGAGCTGGCTGGACGCGCAGGGCTATCCCGAAGCGTCGCTCGCCGGGACGCATCCGACCGATCTGTTCGGGGGCTTCAATATCGACGGCGACTTTACGGATTGGTCCGGCGAGACGCCCATCTACAGCGATCCGGCGGGGAGCAACGCCAAGGGCATCACCAAGGTGTATGCGAAGTTCGCGGGCGACAAGTTTTTTATGAAAATCGACGCCAAATCCGCGCTTAACCTGCAAAGCGAAATGATCTACTTCGATTACGACAAGAAAGGGAGCGCCGGCTGGCAGGGCGTCGCCTGGCCCGTCACGCCGGATTCGCGGATTTACTTCGAAAATGCGAACAAAGCTTATTTGGCGCCGCATGTCGAGGGCCAGGGGGATGTGTTCAAATTCCCGACGACGACGGTTACGAACAACGGCTGGCCGGTGCAGATCAGGCAGTCCGGCAATTCGGCCGAGCTGGCGTTCGACGCGGACTATGTTTTCCCGGGCGCCATGGCCGGCCAGGAGATCTGGACCTGGTTCCGCGTTGCGAACTTCGGCGGCTCGTCCGTGAAGTTCAATGTGCCGGGCACGCCAGCGGTGCCGGCGGCGCCGACGGGACTTGCGGCACAGCCGGGGAACGGTCAGATCGGGCTCTCCTGGAACCCGAATTCGGAAGCCAACCTCGCCGGCTACAATGTGTACCGCGGTGGCACGAAGCTGAATACGTCGCTTGTCGCGACGCCCGCCTATACGAATACCGGACTGACCAACGGCACTTCTTACAGCTATCAGGTGACGGCGGTCAATTCGGCCGGCGCCGAATCGCCCAAGAGCGCGTCGGTGACTGCCGTGCCCCAAGCGGCGACGGCGCCTGCCGCTCCGACGGGACTGATCGCGACGCCGGGCAACGGCCAAGTTGCGCTCTCCTGGACGGCGGCCTCGGATCCAAGCGTCACCGGCTATAATGTGTACCGCGACGGAACGAAGGCGAACGCGTCGCCCATCGCCGGCACGAGCTACACGAGCGCGGGGCTGACGAACGGGACGTCCTACAGCTTCCAGGTGACGGCGCTCGGCGCGGGCGGACTGGAGTCCGCGAAGAGCGCGGCCGCGACCGCGACGCCGACGGCCGGCAGCGGCTCCGGGATCGTCGTCGACGGCGCGGCGGCGGACTGGGCGGGCAAGGCGGCGCTCGCTACCGGAGCCTCGGGCGTGCAGGCGCTCAAGGCGGCGGATGCGGCCGGCAATCTGTATCTGCTCGCGCAGGGCGGCGGGCTGAACGTCAAAGGCCAGTTTTTTATCGACGCCGACAACAATCGGCTGACGGGCTACAACGCTGCGGGATGGACGGCGAGCGGCGCGGAGAGCGGCACCGAATATATGATCGAGAACAATATCGTCTACCGCAATAACGGCGCAGGCTGGTCGTGGACGGCCGTCCGGACGCTGTCCGGCTCGGAGTTCGTCCGCAACGACGGCGTCGTCGAGCTGTCCGTCCCGCTGGCGACGCTGAACGTGGCGGCCGGCTCGACGATACGGGTCGGCTATATCTCGAACGATTCGACGACCAACCGGCTGCCGGGGACGGGCACCGCGCTGCCGGCCTATACGATCGGCGGCGGGCAGACGACGCCGGACACGACGCCGCCGGCCGTCCCTGCCCGACTGACGGTTACGGCAGGCAACGGCGCCGCTTCGCTCGCATGGACGGCGGGCGGCGAACCGGACCTGGCCGGGTACTTCGTATATCGCGGCGGCGTCAAGCAGAATGCGACGCCGATCGGCGGGACCTCTTACACGGCGACCGGGCTGACCAATGGCACGACGTATGCGTTCCAGGTATCCGCAGTCGATACGAGCGGCAACGAATCGGCGAAGTCCGCCGCCGTGAATGCGACGCCGCAGGCACAGGCGACGATCGCGATCGACGGCAGCGCCGCCGACTGGAGCGCGGTCGCCGCGCTTAATTCGGGGGCGGGCGGAACCGTGACCGCCCTTAAGGCGAAGAACGACGGCACCTATTTGTATTTGCTCGCGCAGGGCAGCGGCGGCCTGAACGTCAAGAGCCAGTTCTATCTGAACACGGACAATCTGGCGACGACCGGCTTCAATCCGACCGGCTGGACGTCCGGCGGCATCGACACGCTGCTCGAAAATCAAAGTCTGTTCGCGTACGCCGGCTCGAACAACGGCTGGACCTGGACGCTCGCGAGCACGCTCGGCAGCGCGAGCTTCGTCCGCAACGACACCGTGCTGGAGGCCGCGATCCCGCTTGCCTCGCTCGGCTTGACGCCGGGCAAGACGATTCGTCTCGGCTTCGTCTCGAACGACTCGGCGACAAACCGGCTTCCCGGCAGCGGGGCACTTTATTCGTTTACGCTTCAATAGTTCGTTCAGCTAGGCGCAAAAGTTCCTTCGGCTGCAATTGAAGGGGCTTGCTTGGACAAGAGCGGCAATCGAAAACGCCCGAAACTGCCGGTCGTCGGCAGCTCCGGGCGTTTTCTCCATGGTTTGTTGCCCGCAGCGGTCAGCCTTGCCCCATTTGTCCCCGCGCTTCCCACGCCTCCGCCAGCAGCTCGGCGTTGATGCCGGCGCCCGCCATGGCGCCCATGGCGGCGGCCTGGATGAGCTGATTCATCTCGGTCGCGATGTCGCCGGCGACGAATACGCCAGGTACGCTCGACTTGCCCAGCGCATTGGTCGTCGCTACGCTGCCGGTCGGAGTCAGCTCGCAGCCGAGCGCTTGGGGCAGGTCGGAGCCGGCCACCAGCGTCGGCGCGAAAAAAATGCCGGTGCAGGGGACCGAGAAGCCGTCTTCGAGCTCGACCCGGTTAACCATACCGTCCTCGGAGACGATCCGGCGGATCGGCCCGTCATGCAGCGGAATATTTCGTACGCGCAGTTCCTCGCGCTGCGCGTCCGTCAGCTCGTGCGGACCGTTGGTGAACAAGATGATACGGTCCGACCAGCCAAGAATCGTCTTGGCGAAATGAAGGATGTGTTCGCCTTTGACGATGACGGCAAGCTCCCGATCGCGCAGCTCCCAGCCGTCGCAATACGGGCAGACGAACGCACTCTTCCCGTAGACGTCGGTCAGACCTTCGATCGCGGGCAGACGATCCTTTTTGCCGACGGCCAGCAACAGCTTTTTCGCCCGATAGGTACGGCCCTCCTTGGTCGAAATCTTGAAGTCGCCGTCCGCTCCCGCGATATCGACGGCGATATCCGCGGCGAACCGGACCGACGGATAGGCCCGAATCTGCTCGACGGCAATGCGTCTGAATTCGTCCGGCTTGATCCCGTCCCGCGTCAGAAATCCGTGCGACTCATGCGTGACCCGGTTGCGCGGCAGGCCTTCGTCGATCACGATTACGTTTTTTCTGGCTCTCCCGAGCACAAGCGCCGCATTTAATCCCGCCGGTCCGCCCCCGATGATCGCCGCATCCAGTAACTGTTCCATGTGCACGCTCCTTTTGGTGACATTATAGACTCTTTATATCCATGATTATAGCGGATAGGCATCGCGTTACGCAATCGTTTTTGCGCACAGACCCAAAATCGAACAAGAAACGGACAACAATGCGTGGGCGACAAGCTGTATAATGGAAGCGATTAACCCAATCGCGAAGGAGTATGATGATAAGCGTGAGCAAAAATCGGATCGGCCTGATCGGCTGCGGCAATATCAGCGCGATTTACCTGAAAAATCTTACGGCCTCGTCCGACGTGCAAGTCGTGGCGTGCGCGGACATCGACGTCGAGCGTGCGCGCTCGCGCGCGCAGGAGTTCGGCGTGCCGAAAGCATATACCGTCGAGGAGCTGCTCGCGGACCCCGAGATCGACATCGTCGTCAACCTGACGATTCCGGCCTCGCACGCCGAGATCAGCCGCCGCGCGCTCGAAGCCGGCAAGCACGTCTATCTGGAAAAGCCGCTCGCGGTCGAGCTCCAGGACGGTCGCGACGTCGTCGCGCTGGCCGAGTCCAAGGGGCTGCGCATCGCTTGCGCGCCAGAGACTTTCCTGGGCGGCGGCATCCAGACCTGCCGCAAGCTGATCGACGAAGGCGCGATCGGACGGCCGATCGCGGCGACGGGCTTCATGATGGGCAGCGGACCTGAAGCCTGGCATCCGGACCCTGTCTTCTTCTACCAAAAGGGCGGCGGTCCGCTGTTCGATATGGGTCCGTATTATCTGACCGCGTTCATTTTCCTGCTCGGCGGGATCCGCCGCGTCACCGCTTCCGCAGCAGTCTCGTTGCCCGAGCGCGTCATCGGCAGCGGAGCCAAGAAGGGCGAGCGCATCCCGGTCGAGACGCCGACGCATATCGCCGGCGTGCTGGATTTCGCATCCGGCGCGGTAGGCACGCTGATCACGAGCTTCGACGTTGCGGCCGGCACGAGCCAGACCAATGTCATCGAGATCCACGGCACCGAAGGCACGCTGCGCGTACCGGATCCGAATACGTTCGGCGGTCCGGTCAAGCTGAAAAAGCCGGGCGGCGACTATGAGGACGTGCCGCTCGCCTTCGGCTACGACGACAACATGCGCGGCATCGGCGTCATCGACATGGCGCGCGCGATTGCCGAAGGCCGCCCGCACAGGGCATCCGGCAGACTGGCGCTGCACGTGCTCGAGACGATGAACGGACTGCTCCAGGCGTCCGCCGAAGATCGCCACATCGCGCTTGAGCCGCTGGCGGAGCGTCCGGCGATCATGCCGGAGGGCGGCTTCGAGTAAGGCCGGTCAGCTATTTCATAGGTCATGCGGAAGCCCGGACGGTCAGAGATGGATACCGTCCGGGCTTTTTATGCCTGCTTGCCGGAGCGTCGCGATCTATAACGAAGAAAATGGCCGACAAACCGGTCGGGAAAGAGTTGAACTGCGACGGATTTGGGTAAATTCAATTGGCCCTATTTTGAAACATCCAAATTTGTACATATTCGGAGGCGCCGACCATGGCCAAAAACTTGATCGAGCAACTGAACGATTGGCACCGCAAGAGCAGCTATGGCGAAATCGTCGACAAAATCGAGCAGATTCCCCCGGAAGAGCGGGACTACACGCTTACCAGCCACCTGGCTAGAGCCTACAATAACCTCAACCGCTACGAGGAGGCGCTGACGCTGCTGTTGTCGGTAGCCGAGCAAGGCGCCGCGGATGTGCTGTGGCATTTTCGGACGGGGTATTCCTACTACTATCTGGACCGCTACGAGGAGGCGATCGCGGCGTTCGAGCAGGCCCACAGTCTCGATCCCTCGGACGAGCTGACGAAGACGCTGCTGAGGTTGAGCCGTTCGGAAGCCGAGCGTCTCGCCGCCAAGCCGGCTTCGGCCCGCAATCATCCCGAAGTTCCGTTCGAGCAATTGGATTTTTCGGACTTCTGGGAAGACAGCGAGTACGCGCGCGACAGCTACGTGTCCGATCCGCCGACGGACGAACTGATCGCCGAGGTGGAAGAGGAGCTCGGTTACAAGCTGCCGGCCGGCTACATTCACCTGATGAAGCTGCAAAACGGGGGCATCCCGCGCAATACGTGTTTTCCGACGAAAGGGCCGACTTCGTGGGCGGACGATCACATCGCGATTACGGGCATCATGGGGATCGGCCGGGACAAAGAATATTCGCTGACCGGAGAATTCGGAAGTCCGTTCATGATCGAAGAGTGGGGCTATCCCGACATCGGGGTCGTTTTTTGCGACTGCCCGTCCGCCGGCCATGATGTAGTCATGCTGGATTACCGAGACTGCGGACCGCAAGGCGAGCCTCAGGTCGTCCATATCGATCAGGAGCAGGATTACCGTATAACTTTCCTCGCCTCGAACTTCGAAGATTTTATCCGCGGGCTGGTGAACGAAGAGGTGTACGACACTTCGGCCGAGGATGCGGAGCAGGATCTGCTGCGGGTGACCGACGGCCAGTTCACGCCGCTGCTGGCGGAGCTGTGCGGCAATGCGTCGACGTTCGAACCGGTCGAGGAACTCATCCGCGCCGTAGGCAGAAGAATCGTGGAGGAGAAAGGCTACTTTTCCCTCCACGCCGACGCCCTGTCGAAGCTGATGTACGACGTTCAGTTCTGGCTTTATACCAAGACGTATCCGGATACGGACCGGGAAGCTTATCTGAAGCGCTATCCGGACATGCTGGTGTTTGGCGAAGGATTTGCCACGAACGGCTATGCACCGGACTTTGTGTCGGAATGGCTGGACGAACGGATGCGACAAGGGGCGATCGAGTCGGAAAACGGCAGGTTGCGGTTCAACGACGAAGCGGCGGCGCAAGTGATCGCGCAGTTGAGAAATGAAGCCGCGGCGGCCGGACGAAGCGGCGAGGAGAATCGCGGTCGGGACGAAATGCTGGACGGGGAGCTGGCTCCGTTCAAGCTCGTCGATTACGGCAGCGGCACTTCCGTCATTGTGAATGCCGGCGTTTATAAGCAAGAGCTGTTCCGCATGCGGGAGGACGAAGGGTTCGAAGGCAGCGGCTACGATTGGGCTTCGCTGGCTGCCGTATTCCTGGAGGAGCGGATGCCCGAGCTGACCGGCGTCGTCCGGTTCGATCCGGAGGCGGACATGTTCAGCGCCTAT
This sequence comes from Cohnella hashimotonis, assembly GCF_030014955.1. Lineage (NCBI taxonomy): Bacteria > Bacillati > Bacillota > Bacilli > Caryophanales > Paenibacillaceae > Cohnella > Cohnella hashimotonis. The sequence continues at coordinate 5,250,359 of NZ_JAGRPV010000001.1, read as the reverse complement.
TCCGGAGACCGGGAAGCGGTCGTCCGCTTCGCCCGCGCCTTTAGGGCAGCCTGCGAGGACGAAACGCTGATCCGGGATTTATTTTCACGGGCAGAGCTGGATTAATAACTGGAGCAGGTCGCCCGCCGATATTAGACCGTTTCTTCCACGAACGCTCAAAGTTGCTCCCGCAAGGGCGTTTGTGGAATACTATCCTTATCGTCTTATCGTATCAGGAAGTGCCGGGGGAGAGCGGAGCAATGGAAAAAAGGCTATGGATTCGCAAGGGCAAGGTCGTGCTGCCCGGGAGCGTGGAGCAAGCCGATGTCTTCGTGGAAAACGGACGCATCGCGCGGATCGGGAGCCGCGGGGAGATCGGCGTTGGCGGAGACGCACAGGAGATCGATGCGGACGGCGCTTATGTGCTGCCGGGTCTCGTCGATATCCATTGCGACGCGATCGAGAAGGAGACCGAGCCGCGTCCGAACACGCTTTTTCCGATGGAAATGGCGTTCCTGCAATTCGAGCGCAAGCTTGCCGGGCATGGCATCACGACCATGTATCATTCGCTGTCGCTTGGCGTGGGCTTAAGCCTTCGAGGCGAGCATCTCGTGTCGGAGATGATCGGCACGATCCGGCGGCTCGGCGCGCAGCGGTCGATGATACGACATCGCGTTCATCTGCGTTACGAAGTGTCGCATCTGACCGGATTTCCGCTGGCGGAACGGCTCATTGGCGAGGGACAGATCGATTATTTGTCGCTGATGGATCATGCGCCGGGTCAGGGGCAGTACCGTCGTCCGGGCGCCTTCCACCGTTATGTGATGAAAAATCAGGGCGTCGACGCGGAGGAATGCGAGCGGATCGTCGAGGAGCTGCAGGCGCGACGGGCGCTGATCGATTGGGACAGGCTGCGTCAGCTTACCGGGCTTGCCAGACAGCACGGTATCGCAGTGGCTTCGCACGATGACGATACGCCGGAGCAAGTGGACCGTTCGATCGCTTTCGGCGCGTCGATCAGCGAATTTCCGCTTAATCTGGAGACGGCCGCATACGCCTCGGAACGGGGCGTGAAAATATGCGTGGGCGCTCCGAACCTCGTGCGCGGCGGCTCCCACGACAAAAACCTGACGGCTATGGAAGCCGTCAGGGCAGGCGCCGCCGACATCGTTTGCTCCGATTATCATCCGGCGTCGCTGCTTCATTCTTTGTTCGGCATGCACGCTGGCGGCATCCCGCTCCACGAAGCCGTGCGCATGGCTTCGCTCGAGCCGGCGACGGCGCTCGGGCAAGCGGCGAGCGTCGGTTCGATCGAGCCGGGCAAGTTTGCCGATCTGCTCCTCGTCAGGACTGTCGGCGGCGTACCGGTTGTCACCGATACGATCGTCGAAGGGACGGTCGTTTCCCAGATGCGGGATTTTCGGAATTAAGTAAATTCAACTCGGTGTCGGGGCATCCGCCGCCCCGGTTCTTGCCGCAAGCTGGGCATGCAGCGTGTCGACCAGCTGCTCGCGTATTTCCTCGGCGCTGTGCGTCCACATCATCTCGAAAAGCACGCCGATACCGGGCAGCGTCACCTCGGCATTGCCGATCGAATCCTCGATCGTGGCTCTCAGCTCGGCCTTGCTCTTGCCTTCGACGCGTTTGAAGATGGCTTCTCGCAGGGTGATGTTCACGGTACTGATCCTCCTCGAAGCAATCGTCCGCAGGCCGGGGCATCCGGGACTGCCGCCAATATAGCGTCTCCGAGCCGACGGGCGGTTATCCGGCGCGCGGGTCCGTGTTATAATGGAAACCACGAAAAGCGAAGCCGGCAAGGCAAGAACGAGGAGGAACCTTCGGCATGGCCAAGGGCAAAAAGCAATTCGCCGTCATCGGTCTCGGGCGCTTCGGCTCAAGCGTCGCGCAGTATCTGGCGAAAATGGGTTACGAAGTGCTCGCGGTAGACGAGAACGAGGAGCGCGTGCAGGATATGGCGAACGTGGTCACGCACGCCGTATCTGCGGATTCCACCGACGAGGAAGCGCTCAAGGCGCTCGGCATCCGCAATCTGGACGTCGTGGTCGTCGCGATCGGCCAAGACATTCAGGCGAGCATTCTGACGACGCTGATTCTCAAGGACCTGGGCGTGCCCCGGATTATCGTCAAGGCGCAAACCGAGCTTCATGGCAAGGTGCTAAGCAAGATCGGCGCCGACAAAGTCGTGTTCCCCGAGCGGGACATGGGGCTGCGGGTCGCGCATCATCTGATCTCGCCGAACATTATCGAGCATATCGAGCTGTCTCCGGACTATAGCATCGTCGAGCTGCAGGTGCCTTCGAATATGGCGGGCAAGACGCTGAGGGAGCTCGATTTTCGCGTAAAATACGGGTGCAACGTCATGGCAATCAAGCACGGCGGGGAAAAAATGGACGTGACGCCGCGTGCCGACAAGCCGCTGCTGCGCACCGACGTGCTTGTCATCGTGGGCAACAACGGGCAGCTGACCCAATTGGAGCAAGACTATGCCAGTCTTTGAGCAAGCGATCGCCTCCGTCGCCAATCCTCGCGTCAAGGGATGGGCCAAGCTGTCCGAGCGCAAATACCGGCAGCAGAGCGGGCGCTTCAAGCTGGAGGGCGTCCATCTGGTCTTAGAAGCGCTCGAAGCGGGATGGCCGCTCGAGGCCGTCGTTTTCGACGAGGGCTTCGGCTTGCCCGAGGAGCTGCTGCCTTACGCGGAGCGCGGCGGATCGGGAGACGGGCAGGCCGCTGAGACGGCGTGGATCCCGGTCTCGCCGGACATCATCGCCAAGTGCAGCGAGACCGAGACGCCGCAGCCGGTATTTGCGGTGGCGATAAAGCGAAGCGTCGAACGGGAGGCGCTGTTCGGAAGCGGACCGAGCGAGGATGCCGACACTATGGCCGCCCTGCGCCGGCGCGGCCCCGTCGTCGTGCTCGACGGCGTGCAGGATCCGGGCAACGTCGGTACGATCGTGCGCTGCGCTGCTGCGAGCGGCGCTGCGGCCGTCGTGCTCGGCAAGGGCACTGCCGATCTTTATAATGCCAAGACGCTGCGCGCCACGATGGGCTCGCTCTTCCGCGTGCCGACGATCGAGGCCGATCTGAGCGAGCTCCTGCCTGAAGCGAAGCGGCAGGGCGCGGTCTTGTACGGTACGAGCCTGCAAGCGGAGCTGTCCTGTTACGAGATCGACCTGACCGGCGGCGACGTCTGGCTGCTCTTCGGCAACGAGGGCGCCGGGCTCTCCGCACAAGCGCAGGCGCTTATCGATCGGCCGATCATCATCCCGATGACCGGATACGCCGAGTCGCTGAACGTAGCGATGGCCGCCACGGTGCTGTTGTTCGAGGCGCAGCGGCAGCGGTTGGTTTTAAACTCACAGGGTCCGAGCCTGTGAGTTGTAACTTCGGATGTTCTCTCGTATGAATGGCGCTCGTCACCGATTTGGAACGCAGTTTGTTGCCACAGCGTTTTCTAATCTTTTCAGATTGAATTCCTTGATCATAATCCCTTGCTTATCAAGGGGTTTTTCTTTTTGAGCGCATTGTGTTTCTCTCCGACATGGCATCGGCGTCAATAGGCAATACCTACACGCGATTGGATATAATCGTTCGTTTTTATCAGGCCAAATGTAAATTCTGCTGTGTCCGGCACGGATATTTCAACGCCACCCTCAGGCAGAAAATGGCGTTCTACTCGATAGTTACCTGTTCTTTCTCCATCAGGCAAATACGTGGGACAGACGATCGTCCATTTTAGCGTTGATTGTTTAAGCAACTCGTAAACTTTATGATGTTCTGTGGCTGCACGGACCGTTCTGCGCTTGGATTCGCTGGACTGATAACGAAGTGTATCCGGGCTAGTCCTGCTTTGCAGTATACCTGCTGTCCCTACCGTGATAATTCGTTGTATGCCTTCGCGTTCCATGGCTTCGATAATAAGAGGCATACTCTCTGAGAGAGTGGTTGTTCCATCCGTATTTAATGCGCTTATAACGGTATCAATCCCTTGCATAGCACGGCCGATATCCTGTTTAACCAGCACATTACCTTGAAGAATAGATAAATTTTCATCATTCATTTGAATTTTTTCTGGCGTACGAACTAACACGGTAACATGATGTCCATCATGTAGCGCATAAGGAACGATTTTACTTCCTACCCGTCCAGTCGCGCCTAAAATTAAAATGTTCATTAAAACAAAACTCCTTCTCCGAGAGGATGCGCCAGCGATCAACGTGCTAGGTCGATTTGCCACGGTTGGTTGGCGCCGTGGTCCGTCCATGTGACGCTGTATAGCGTCTCTTTGCCACAGTTGGCGTCGTGGTCCCTCGAAGAGACGCTGTATAGCGTCTCTTCTCCACGGTTGGCGCCGTGGTCCGTCCATGTGACGCTGTACAGCGCTTCTTCGCCTCCATCGGCGGTGTGGCCCCTCCATGTGCTGGCCTCAGCCCTTGGGCATGCTGCGGTAGTCGGATGGCGAGACGCCCATGAGCTTTTTGAACATGCGGGAAAAATAGTACGGATCGCCGAAGCCGACTTCCGCGGCGACCTCCTTTATAGCCATGCCGGTCAGGCTTAGAAGCTGGCCGGCTCTTTGCATCTTCAGGCGAAGGAAATAATCGATCGGCGAGAAACTCGTCTCCTGCTTAAACAGGTAAATTAAGTGCTGCTTCGACAGTCCCGTATGAAAGGCGAGCTCGGGAAGCGTGATGGAAGACTGCAGATGATCGTTCATATAACGGATCGCACGCTCGATATCTTCTTCTCGCTTGCGTTGGCGGGACGTGCCGCCTGTGCCAAGACCGATCGCGCCTAGCAGCTGGGCAAGCGTCTGCGACACTTGAACCTGCGCCGGGAGCGAATAGGGCTTGTCCAAGAGCAAGCTGTAGCATCGTTCGAAACTCTCCAGAAAGTGGGTATGCATGCCGATCGATACCTGGACGGGACGCCCGCCTAATCCATAGAGACGGAGATGGGCGTCGACATGATCGCCTCTCAAATGAAACCAGTAAATGCTCCATGGCGATTCGGCCGATGCGCCATAACGATGCGGGACGCCTGCCGGAATGACGGCCAGATGCCGCTCTGCGATCGGCTGGGTCTTCCCTTCCTGCTCCACCCATCCGGCGCCATCCGTGCAATAGATGACGATATGCGAGTCGCAGCCCTCGGGTCGATCGCGGTAGTGATGGCGCGCGCGGGGGAAGTAACCGATATCGCTCGCATAGAAATTTTTGGTCAACTCGAATTCGGCCAACTCGACGGCAAAATAGTCGGGCAGCACGAACAGCTTTTCTTGAGGGAAGCCTTCCGGTTTCTGAATATCGTCCACGACGTGCCACTCCTGTCGAGTTATCCATATGAAATCAGAATATCCTCCATCATAAACCGAATTCAGTCAATTGGCGAGTAGCATTATCTATCGTAAAGTGAAGGTATCCATCGGAGGAGGGATTCATCTTGGCACAACAAGCAGCGACAGCTCGGGCGCAGACCGTGCGGATTTGGGAAGAGGATGTTTCTATTCCGACTTACGGCATCGGTATGCCCGACCGCAACCCGATGTTTCTGGAGAAGCGCGTGTATCAGGGCAGCTCCGGACGCGTCTATCCGCATCCGGTCGTCGACAAAATCGAGGACGATAAGAAGCCGCAAAATTACCGGCTTGCCATATTGGAAAACGAATTCGTACGGATCGAAATCATGCCCGAGCTTGGCGGCCGCGTCTACCGCGCGCTGGACAAGACAAACGACTACGACTTCGTCTACTACAATCGCGTCATCAAGCCGGCGCTCGTCGGACTGGCCGGTCCTTGGATTTCCGGCGGCATTGAGTTCAACTGGCCACAGCACCACCGTCCGAACACTTACGGGCCGGTCGAATACAAGCTCGAAGCGCGCGAGGATGGCTCCGCTACCGTGTGGGTCAGCGAGATCGACCGCATGTACGGTACGAAGGTAACGGCTGGCTTTACGCTGCATCCGGGCAAAGCGTACTTAGAAATTTCTGCGCAGCTGTACAATCGCACGCCCGAGCCGCAAACGTTCCTGTGGTGGGCGAACCCGGCGGTGGCCGTCAACGACCATACGCAGTCGGTGTTCCCGCCGGACGTGACAGCCGTCTTCGACCATGGCAAACGCGATGTTTCCCGGTTCCCGATCGCAACGGGCATGTACTACAAAATGGATTACTCCGCAGGCGTGGACATTTCCCGTTATCGGAACATCCCTGTTCCGACATCCTATATGGCCTACAAGTCGGAATACAACTTCGTCGGCGGTTACGACCATGGCGTCCAAGCCGGTCTGCTGCATGTCGCCAATCATCACGTATCGCCGGGTAAAAAGCAGTGGACGTGGGGAAATGGACAATTCGGGCAGGCGTGGGACCGCAATCTTACGGACGAAGATGGTCCGTATATTGAGCTTATGACCGGCGTTTATACGGACAACCAGCCTGATTTTACGTGGCTTGCGCCTTACGAGGAAAAGTCGTTCACCCAGTACTTCATGCCTTACAAGGACATCGGGGTCGTTAAAAATGCATCCATCGACGCGGCCGTTAATCTCGAGGTCGATGAGACCGCGCGCCAAGCAACGGTGCTGGCGTACGCGACTTCCGTGTTCGTTGACGCGGTCATCGAGCTTAAAGGCAGGCAGCGCGCTTACTTGAAGGAGAGCGTCGTCCTATCGCCGGTATCCACGTTCAAATCTGTCGTATCGCTGGACGAGGGAGACCGGCCGCATGACCTGACCGTCACGATCAAGAGCGCCGAGGGGCGCCTTCTTATCGCTTACCGGCCTGCCGAGCCTTCCATCGAGGATGTGCCGGAGGCCGCCAAGCCGTTGCCGGAGCCACAGGAGTTAAGTACGAACGAGCAGCTGTATCTGGCAGGGCTGCATTTGGAGCAATACCGTCATGCCACGTTCGAGCCGGAGTCCTATTACCTTGAAGGCTTGAAGCGCGATCCGTCCGACATTCGCATCAATGTTGCCTACGGCACGCTTCTGCTGCGGCGCGGGCTGTTCGCTGAAGCGGAGGGGCATTTTCGTTCTGCGGTCAAGTCCTTGACGTGGCGCAACCCGAACCCATACGACGGCGAGGCGCTGTATCAGCTGGGCTTCGCATTGAAGCTGCAGGGCAAAGACAAGGAAGCGTTCGCGGCGTTGTACAAGTCGACATGGTCGGCCGCCTGGCAGGACGCCGGGTACTTCACGCTCGCTCAGATCGCGGCTTCGAAGGGCATATTCGACGAGGCGCTGGAGCTGGTCGAACGCTCGATTGTTCGCAACGCCCGTAACTATAAGGCGCGCCATCTGAAGGCCGCGCTGCTGCGCCGGCTGGGACGCGTTGAGGAATCCTTGGCTTATGCTGAAGAGACACTGGCAATTGACGTGGCGGACTTCGGCACCGCCAATGAGCGCATCCTTGCATTCGCAGAGGCTGGCCATGTACCTGCATCCGCCGACGCGCGCGCGGAGCTGCTGCGCCTCATGCGAGGCGACGCCCATAATTACTTGAGCCTGGCCGCCGACTATGCCTCGGCCGGGCTGTACGAAGAAGCGATCGACGTGCTGCGCCGCATCGCGCCGGAGGCTTCGGCAGATGCCTACCCGATGGTCCACTATACGCTGGGCTATCTGTATGAAGCAACAGGCGACTTGACGCAGGCTCAGGCGTTCCGTGAAGCCGGACGCGCGTCGAATCCCGAGTACTGCTTCCCTAACAGCCTGTTCGACCTGCTCGTGCTCGAGAGCGCGGTACTCGCGGACGGCGCGGACGACAAGGCGAATTACTACTTGGGCAACTGGCTGTACGACAAACGACGTCATCAGGACGCGATTAAGGCCTGGGAGGCTTCACGGAACGCAAACGGCGACTTCGCGACGGTACACCGCAATCTCGCGCTCGCGTATTTCAACAAGCTTGGCGATGCGGACCGCACGCTTGCTTCGCTGGAACGCGCGTATGCTCTTCGCGCGGACGACGCCCGGGTGCTCTACGAGCTCGACCAACTATACAAGAAGCTGGGCTATGCGCCTGAAAGGCGGTTCGAGGTATTGGCCGCCCGCAAGACGCTCGTGGACAAGCGCGACGACCTGTACCTCGAGTACGTAACGCTGCTGAACGCGATGGGCCGCCATGCAGATGCGCTGCACGCACTGGCCGAGCGCCAGTTCCATCCGTGGGAGGGTGGAGAAGGCAAGGCGACGGGCCAGCATGTGCTGGCGCATGTCGAGTCGGCGAAGCTGGATCTCGCCGATCGGCGGTACGAGGACGCTGTAGCTCACCTGCAGGCAGCGCTCGTTTACCCGGAAAATCTGGGCGAAGGCAAGCTAGAGGGCGCTCAGGAGAACAACGTTTATTACTATTTGGGTCTCGCCTGCGAAGGGCTGGGACGCGCGGATCAAGCCGAAGACAGCTTCCGGCGGGCTTCTCTGGGACTGGAGGAGCCGGCGAGCGCGATGTACTACAACGACCAACCGCCGGATATGATTTTTTACCAGGGCCTGGCCTGGCAGAAGCTCGGCGTCGAGAAGGAGGCCAAGCGCCGCTTCAACAAATTAGTCGACTATGCGGAGCGACATCTGAACGACGACGTGAAATTCGACTATTTTGCCGTGTCGCTGCCGGATTTCCTCGTCTTCGAGGACGATTTAAACAAGCGCAACCGGATTCATTGCCATTACATGAGAGGCCTCGGCCTGCTCGGTCTCGGCCGGAAGAGCGAGGCGAAAGAAGAGCTCCGGACGGTACTCGCGATGGAGGCGAACCATGCCGGAGCGAAGGTCCACTTCGCTTTAACCGGTATTTGATGAATGGAGTTGGAATGAGTTGAATTGAGTCGGAATGAGTTGAGTTGGGATGGGAAAAGAGCGGGAATCCGCTCTTTTTTCTTTTTTAAGTCGACGATTTTACCGGTCCGGAAGCTGTAGCGCAAGCGGGGGCCAAGCGATCGCTACTTGGGAGGATATTCCACCGCTTTGTCGAAAGTATGTTATTACTGACTAATTATTTCACGAGAAAAGACGGAGGGAACAGATTGAAGAAGCGCATAGCTTTAAAAGTTTTAGTTTTTCTCGCTGTCTTTCTGATGGGCATCCAGACTTCCGGCATTTCGGCAGCAACAGTTCATACGGCCAAGCCGTTTCAGCTCCCTTCGAACGTTAATCAGGAACTCAAGTATACGAACGATCGCGGCGAACATTTAAAATTCCGAGGCTTCAAAAATTACCCGATAAAGTGGATTAAAGAGATTGAAGATGCAAACGACATGAGGATGAATAAAGAGAAAAACCAAATTTTTGTCGTTAGCGGTCATCGCGTCATTTCCTACGACCTTTCCGGCAAAGAGCAGTGGCAATATGCATTGAAAACTTCCTCGGCATTTGACTATACGTTGCTTGAACTAGGGGCGGACGGAACGATTTACGCCATTCGCCAACCGCAAAGCTTCCTTGACCAATATACGCCGGGTTATATTACCGCATTAACGGCGCAGGGGACGCTTCTATGGGAATACGAATTGGTAACCCGGAACACCGAAGACTTTGTGACATACCGAGGAGGCGCCGACGGAACCTTCGTTACGTACTCGGATGATGGAATCATTGGTATACGCAATGGCGGCATTGCATGGAAAAACACCGATATTCTGAAAGTGACGACAACGCAATTTAATACATTTGAGTTCAAGCATACCAATGTAAATGGATTTTTCACGGGGCCTAACGGGACAACCTACGTCGAAACGGAAGATAAAATTTATGCGTTGGACGATACCGGCAAATTATTATGGAGTAACAATATCTCCAGTGATGCCACTCTCGTAAACAATGGCAAGTACATTTTGCTAACCTCATCAACGGGCCCGTGGGTTCTTTGGGACGCTGCGACAGGTGCGACGCTGCCAACGGGGCTAATTAATACGGCATGGCTTAAAGATTCCGGCATTCCCAACGACGGCAAAGGAAATATATATGTTAGCCGCAAGGATGGCGGGATTTCCAAAGTAGATGCGAAAGGCAAAGTTCTATGGAGCTACAAAATCCGTTTCCCCGGATATTCCGACGCCTATGTATCTCATTCCGATGCGAAAGGAAACGTGTACTTCACGGACAACGGCGGAACCTTGTATTCGCTGGATCCCAATGGCAACGAACGGTTCATTCTCCTTTACCGCGAGCAATACGGGCCCATGATCGTACCTACAGATACCGATAAGGATGGCAACGTCTACGCATTGTTCGACCCCATAGGCTTGTTCAAAATTTCAAGCGCAGCAGCAGCAAAGGGCCTTTCATAACAATGATGCACAGCTAGCAGTCAAGACGCTTTCAATAACAATGAGACGAGGCAAATCCATGGATGATTTGCAGTTTTTATTTCAAGATCCCATCCTCCGGCAAACGGAGCTCAATCCCGGATATGACGATCATGCCAGCGATGTTTGGCTCGTCCAGACAGAAAGAGAAGAAGTTGTCGTGCGCTCGACGAGGATGCGGGGACTACCGGACAATGATTTCTGGTTTGGATGCAGTCGACTGTTCGGAATAAATCCGCGGCATGTCGACGAGCTGGCGGCGATCAATCGCGCGCTAAGGCTATTCACTTCGATACCAGTGCCGCAAGTGATTCGAAAAGGATCGTTGAACGGCCGCGAATATCTGGTCGTCGAGAAGCTGCAAGGTTCAACGTGCCGTTCTTTTATCGGTCTGCCATCAACCGCACTCGCCGATTTGGGAACGGGAATCGCCAGTCTTCATCGGTTTCGATCCGACTGGGCGGGAACGATATCCGGCAGCCATCAAACGGCAAGATCGGATTTTCATGATGCACTTATCCATACCATGATCGAGTTGGTCGATAACTTCTATTCAGAACATCAACGTATCCGGCAACTACTTCCGTCAATAATCGCAATGGTCAAAAAATTGCCAGTTCCTAGCCACTTTACTTTTGTCTTAATCGATATGGATCCCACTCAGTTTCTGACAAACGGTAGCGAGTTAACCGGCCTCGTAGATACAGAAGTTTATGCGCTGGCACCAAGAGAATTTGATTTTATCGGCTTAGAATACGTCTTAGATGAGCTCTCTGCAAAATATTTCAAACAAGCGTATGCCCAACGCCTTGCTCTGCCGAATCTCGAATCGTATAGATTGCCTTACCGATTCTTCTATCGGCTGCTTCGCGTTCAGGGCAGCGTAGACGTGGATGAATGGTTGAATCATCCAGTACGATTCAAATAGATAATTAGTCCAAGCAGGCAAATTCGTGTTAGGCGAAGGAGTTCCGCGTTATCGGGAACGACCGGCTCGATTTTCAAAAAAAGCTTTTGCTGCTTTTTTCGGTGCGATGTGTCCCCATGCATTTTGAATGTATTCCGTCACTTCTGCATCGTTCGCCAATTCAAGATTGATGTGCATATAATTGAGGTTGGAAAACGAATCCGGGATCCTGTAAATATCAGGGGCCATCTGGATAAGCAACGCTCTTATTTCCTTGGTGGTCTTCACGGTAAGGGTCTTCTTGTCATCCTGGATCACGGCAAAGATCTTGTTGTTCATCCGAAAAGAGGTTTTTCCCCAATGCTCTACCTCTTCCACGCCAGGCATCGATAAAGCGAATTCACGAATATCAGAAATGGATAACATTGATCCCCTCGCCTCCTTCCTGCACCATTTTTCCCCCAGCATAATCCATTTTCTCCTGCGTTACAATCCGATCGATTCTCGCGGTCGCCATTGATCTGGAACGGTTCGGACTTGGCGCGAAATAGGCATTGCTAGGGTCAACGCCGCTGCGCATGTGCCTGTCCCTTTACCGTTCGTGTGGCATACGATATTGAAGCATGACTTAGAAGGGGGAGTCGACATGAAGTGGGATACTGGCCTCATCGCCAATATAGGCCCGGGCCGGATGGCCGGAATGGTGATTACCGCAGCCAACCCATCCGCAAACTACGCGAATGTGCTGTTGGAAACCTATACTCGCACCGGAGATAGCGGCCCAATGACCGTATACGCGCAACATTTATTTACTGTCACGAACAGCTCGATTGAAGCTTATGCGTTCGCAGGGTTCGACCTGGTCGGGATCAGAGCTGTCGCCGCAGGTCCGGGATCGAACGGCGTGGCGCTGTCCGTAAGAGCTTACAACGCGGAGGGAGGATCTGCAGGGCAATTCATGGTCCCAGTCGTTTTTGCCGAGCCCACTTATTTGTACCTCTCCTTGGAAAATGAAGCCGGGATTGTAATGGTCGAATCTGATCTGCGATCGTTCGCCGCCTATATTCCGACAGCGGCTCCCCGTGCTGTCTTCGCGGACATGCTTGCTGGCGGAGATTTATATGCAGCCGATGACGGACGGCTGCTGCGGATTGAACCCGCGACAGGAGAATTGCTCGGATCGCTCACCCAGCCAGCCGGCGTACTGCGCATGGCCGGGGATCCTTATGGAGACCGGATGATCTCCGTCTACCCGGCATCGGCGCTTATATACGAGGCGTCTACCTCTTATCTGCTGTACTCGCTTGAGGGTTATGATGTCGTAACAGCTATACTGCCGGGACGGATCGCTCTCACTACGCCTCTGACGAGCGTTTTTATCCCGAATTGGGGAAATATCATCGTCCCCGGACATGTAGACATCTACGATACGCAGAGCGGTATCAAGGTAGATACTGAACCAGGATTCCCCATCCCGCCGGATACCCATCTAGGGCTGGGCGAGCAAGGCATTCCGGTGATCGCCTTCAACCCGTATATCGATCTTCCGTTGGAAGGTGCCGCAAATCCTCCTAACAATCAGTATGTGGCGGTTTCGGAGCACCTCCTGACCCGATATGGCAGAGGGGGGACCTTCTCGACGTACTTTCCGCAGCTAACTCGAAAAATGGCGCTGTGCCCGGAGGCCGGAGCGTGCTACATTCTGCTCGACACGGGCGAAATCGCCAAAGTCGACGTGACTTCCATGGCGATCCTCGATACCTTCTATCCGGGTTTCGCCGCGGCTGACTTGTTCGCCGCGGCTGGGGGGAGCCCGTAATCTAGGAAACTCCAGTTAATTAGAATGGAACACAGTAAAGCACACTTACGGTTGTATTCAAGATGTTTATTACATTCAATCGAGATACGTCAAATACAGGTTATTTCGAACCTAATGAGGAACGATAACAGAACGAGTATTGCGGCAGCCGGCCAGACGATCGGCTGCCGTTTTCATTGAAGTAACGGGTAGTTTAGCGTAGTCATTTAAAGGATTGAAAATTGAAATTTTTAGGAGTATTGTGTGACTCAAGGAGGGGATTAAACGGTGCCACCTGAAATCAAAGTAATTTCTGTATTAATTACAATATTACTTGTGCTTTGGACAGGAATTGCATTATTCGCCACTTTTAAGCCAAAAACATTTTGGAGTATAACTCAAGGGTGGAAGGCAACACGAGAACCTTCACCTGCTTATTTTTTATTTTCTCGAATTGGAACTGCAATATTTGCAGTCATTGGCCTTGTATTGTTAGTCCAACCATACTTCCATTGAAATTTAAGCTAACGCGATTGTTCAATTCCACAGCCTGCCGGCGAGATACGGCAGGCTGTTCAACTAACAGGCAGAATACATCCAATAACCTTGGTACAAAGTTGGGGAGCTACTTACGATATCTTCTACAAAGAATAATCGCGTAAATCATGAATATCTCTTATCGGGGGACGACCAAATAAGCGGGCGTATTCTCGATTAAATTGTGAAGGACTTTCATATCCAACACGAAATCCTGCGTTAGCAGCATCCAGGTTTTCTGTAAGCAGCAGTCGTCGTGCAGTTTGCAAGCGAATCATCTTTTGATATTGAATCGGACTCATAGCCGTTACTTTCTTGAAATGTCTATGCAAGGTCCGCGGACTCATCTTGACCGTCTTAGCCAATTCTTCAATGATTAAAGGCTCGGAATAATGATGGTTGATCCATTGTATCGCTTCTGAGATGCAAAGTGCATAGCTTCCGTTCACGGCAAATTGCTTCAGCAGTTCTCCTTTCTCACCTTGAAGGACTCTGTAAAATATTTCTTTAATGATCAAGGGAGCCAGTACCTCAATATCACCGGGTGTCTCCAGTAGTTCTACAAGGCGTAGAACCGCTTTGAGCAAGTCCGAGGTAGATGGATTTAATAGGATTCCTCGTTCAGTCGTGATCTTCTTCGAGGGACTGGATGTTTTCATTACATCAAGAAGAATATCCGGATGGAAGGTTAGTTGTAAACTTAGGTACGGGTGGCTTGGTGATGCTTGGGTAATTTGTCCGATTACAGGCAGATGAACCGAAGAGACCAAATAACTCCCTGGATCAACATCATATCTTTCCTCTGCTAATTCAACCGTTTTCGAACCTTGGGCAACGATGTAAAGGGAAGGATGGCTGTTGCTGTACACGGGCCCTGACTGCTGTGATTGACGTCTGAAATAAAGCGCTGGAATTGCCATGCTGTGTACGCCATCCGTCGGTGCATGACGATCGATGTACCGGACTAACTCAGAAATGATCCATTCCAAGTTTATGCACCAACCTCTTTTATTCAAAACTGTTAAAGCCATTATACTTATCTGGCGGGATTAGGCAAGGAAAGGGCGTGAATCGCCTACCGGATTAGCCCTCTCATTTCTTAAAATGAAATCTGTAAGAAATATTATAGAGAAAGAAGTGGTGAGTGTGACCCGAATAAAAGATAAAGTAGTAATAATTACAGGCGCAAGTGGCGGGATCGGTGAAGCAACTGCAATGCTGCTTGCCGAGAGCGGAGCACAAGTCGTACTTGGCGCACGGCGATTGGATCAGCTTGAAGCTATAGCTAGCCGCATTGAGAAGTCTGGTGGCAAGGCAGCTTATCAAGTTGCTGACGTGAGGCGATCCGAAGATCTTTCGGAGCTAGTTCAATTGGCACACGAAAAATTTGGAAAGCTTGATGTTCTTATCAACAATGCCGGTGTCATGCCGATGTCTCCCTTTGACGATCTGCGGATCGAAGAATGGGGAAATATGATCGACATCAACATTAAAGGCGTTCTATATGGGATAGCAGCAGCACTACCCACCTTTCGGAAACAGCGTTCCGGACATTTTATTAATATTGCTTCCACGGCAGCCTATCGCATTCTGCCTAATATGTCGGTTTATGCAGGCACAAAGCTTGCCGTTCGTGCGATTTCTGAGGGCCTGCGTCAAGAAGCCGGCGATAAACTTCGCGTAACGATCGTCTCACCGGGATTCACAAGCACACCTGGATCCACAAATTCGGATGCCCTGGAAGCCATAAAGGACCCGGAGATGAAGGCCAAACTCGAAGCTTATCAGAACATCGCGTTATCCCCCTACGCTATCGCTAAAGCTATTGCGTTCGCTATTGAGCAACCAGAAGAGGTGGACGTCAGTGAAATCGTGGTCCGCCCCACAGCGCAAGGATAGCATCTAAAATATACAGGGACGTGCCGGCGCTGCGATCGGCAGTCGTAGTCACGCTATCTGCTTCTTGGTGAAGGAAAATCAGTAAGAGCCATTCAAAAGGGAACGATAGTTGGAATTAAACAGCCTGCCTGTGTGATCGGGCAGGCTGTTAACGATCGGGAGGATAGTTTAATGATTTCGCGAACAACTTAAGTCATGACGAATTTATGAAGTTCGCAAAAAAGACGTTAACCGAAAGAAGTTCTTAGTTTAGGAGGGGTCTATATGATATTAGAAAAAGTTATTAATAGAATTGTAATACAAAGTGAATATAAGGATTTTGTTGATAAGTATATAGATAACATACTTACCGAATTTAAAGGTAAGATTCATAGCATTTATATGTGTGGCTCGATTCCAAAAGGAACTGCTAAACCTTTTGAGTCAGATGCAGACTTTACTATTGTATGTGTAAATCCCAAAGATATTGATTACGAAAGATTGTCAAATATTAAAGACAGGCTGCTGGAAGAATATCCAGTAGTGACTAAGATTGATACGATTATTTGCTCGATTGACGATGTATTAAATAAACCAAATGAGTGGGGGTTTTGGGTTAAGATTATTTGTGTTTGCATATATGGTCATGACGTTGGTGAAAAAGTACCACCGATAATTATTTCTCCAGCGTTCATTATAGACTTAAATACAGAGACCAAGAACGAAGTAGATCGTATACATCGTTTACTTTCTAATGCTAGTGATAACACAATGCAAACTAGATATATTAAAGGTTACTCTAAGAGATTAATTCGTGCATTATACTCTTTGGTTTTAGAAGATACAGGTGTATGGCAAGATGACATTAATAAGATGAAGAATGCCCTATTAAACTATTGCGAGATTGACTCCGCTTTAGTTAATTATCTGTATGCTTGTTACTTGGATAGTAATGTACCTGTTGAAGAGTTTCTGGGAATTGCAGATGAAGTATATAGCTATTTTGAGAACGCCTTAAATGCAATTGCTGCTTCCAGAACTTCCTTCGGCTAACACCATATTGACGCTCCGGTTTACTCTGAGAAGCGAGTGACCACATCCAGCCTCCAAAGCCCGTCGGGATCTCACTGCATTAGGTGTTCGGCAAGCCACAACTATAAGCAGCGACTCTAATTAAACCATAAGACTATTGAGCTAACGGGAGACTATCCCTCAATATATACGACGGCAGCCGGTCAGATGTCGACTGCCGTTTTCGTTGAAGTAACGGGCAGTTTAACATGGAAAACAAATGGAGGAAACTCTTTACAAACGAACGTATAACCGATGGAGGAGGCAGACAATTCGTGGGAGGAACGAATGTATGGGATGCGGAGTGGGAAGTTAACGAAGAGCAGGCGCGGGCGCTGATCGGCAGACAATTCCCTCAGCTGTCATCGAAGCAAGTGAAGCGATTGGGCTGGGGCTGGGACAATACGGTTTTTCTCATCGGTGACGAGTACGTGTTCCGGTTTCCAAGAAGAACGATTGCAGTTGGCTCGATTCGTATGGAAGGGAAGCTGCTACCGATGCTGGAGGCTTATATGACCATCCCCTATCCGAAACCGTTGTTTTATGGCGAAGCAAGTGACGGATACCCGGCACCATTTCTTGGCTATGCCTACGTGCCAGGAGATTTCCCAATCGGTTTGACGGAAGAACGCCGAGCTTTATCGGCAGAGACGTTGGCGAAATTTTTGCGGAGATTGCATGGGTTCCCTGTGCAGACGGCGCTGAAGTGCGGAGTTCAGCAAGATCATCGAAGCTTGACGGACATTGCATCGCGCAAGGTGAAATTGGCGGGCTTTCTATCGAAGATGGTTGAACACTTGTCGCCGGAGGAGTCCGGTGTGATCGAAGCGTATATTAGCAGGTTACAAACGGACCGTGTCGAGGCGGTGAATGCAATGCTACATGGCGATCTTCATTTCAAAAATATGCTTGTGAATGAGAAAGGGATCGTTTCCGGCATCATTGATTGGGGCGATCTGAGCGTAGGCCATCCTGCTTGCGATTTGAGCGTTGCTTACAGCTTTTTACCACCTTACGCTCGCGGCGTGTTTTTCGAAACGTACGGAGGAGCGGACGAGGAAACGAAGCTGCTGGCGCGGCTGATCGCGGTATACATCCCCGTACTGATCTTAATGCAAGCGGTCGATGACGGGAATGAAGCGATTGCGGCAGAGGCAAAATCCAACATCATGCGGGCACTGTCGGATTAGGCTCATTATTTCGTTGGGGCTATGGCTATCGGCACCATTTTGTAGTTTAAAAGCCGTGATAAGGTACGATTCGCCTTCTCTGATGCCGCTGTTAAGGAACACGAATTTCAACAACAGAGTAAGTCATTGAACTCCCTCGGAGAACGATAGTTCAATACACAGCCTGCTGGCGTGATCCGGCAGGTTTTTCAGCTAACGGGCAGCATTCCATATTTATTTGGTCCAGTTTGAACTTGTTAATAAGAAATTCGTCTATAAAATATGGATGTATTAGCAAGAATGAACTCATGAGGAGGAGAATCGTGTTCAGAGCTTTTTATAAAAACTCCCACAAGTGCTCCTTGCTCGGGCTTGCAGTCACTTTATTGATCAGCGGCTGCTGCGGATTAACGAATGGCAATCTAAACAACAACCCAAAACAGAGCAATTCCACTTCTTCGCAAACGAATCGCACAAAAACGGAGAAACGCGACGTTAAAGAGCTTTCGTTCGAGCTAAAAGAGACTTCAGAGCCTCAACCAGGTACGCCAGGCGAAGACTGGACAGTAACCAAGGAACAGACTCTCGGTGACACCGCAATCGTTCTATATCAAGACGGTTCGGGCAGCGCTTTTGATAATGCTTTTGCAAAGTACGCGGGCAATTCCTATAAGCTTAACAGTGTCTATAATTCAGAAACCGTCAGAATCCAGCCGCTAAAGGGCGAGTTTGGCGGCATCCAACTGATCGGAGGTGTTGGGTCAGATCAAACAGCCTGGGATATCCTTGGTGTAAATAAGCAAGGGAAGTTTGTCATGTTCACAATAATCGGTCAACCTCAATTCGCGGATCTTGACGGGGACGGTACGCAGGAGTTGATCGCCACTTTTAAAGGTGCGCATCTTAATTTTCCCGACGTTGAAGTTTTGAGAGTCAAAGACGGTCATATGGAATCGGCAAAGGTTATTAATGGACCTGGAGGCATGGAAGTTCCTCAGCATGCTCACCTCTTGAATGACAACGGAAGCTACCTTATAGAAATCGGGAAAGTACGCGAAGACGGATCAGGACGACAATACAGATACGATAAAGGGCGATTGGTGCAAAACACATACTGAAGACAATGCACAAGGTTTGTTAACTGCACTAATCGGTAGCCTTCGTTGCGCTATGGGAGAACGATAGCAGAACGGGCATCGCGGCAGCCGGTCAGACGATCGGTTGTCGTTGTTCATTGAAGTAACGGGCAGGATTGCGTAGCAATTTCGCGAATACTCATTCTATAGTTTGGTTTTGCGAAAGGGGCAAATAATATGGAAAGAGCCTCTATTTTTTCAATTCATACAATTATTTCTGGAGAGAATCCAGAATATATAATAATAAATGGAAGAGCCTTAGACAAAATAACGGTGGGAAGTAAACTTTATTCTTTAGATACTGCTTTAGATGAGAAGAGTTGTACTGTTGTGGCAATTGATCGGAATGCCGAGGATGTTTCATCGCTTGGAGTTATGGATTTTGGCACTATTTCGATTAAAACTGAAAACGAGCTTTTTCTCGAAACGCAATATCTGTATGGTGAGTTAGTTAATAAGTACATTCCGACTATCACCTTCGATCAAGCTAAACGCATGGCTCAAGAGTCCGCAAAAGAAGATTTATCACAGTACGTTAAAGATAGCACCCCTTTTTTAGCCGAAGTGGTGCTTGAGGGTGAATGCTGCTGGTTCTTCTTTCATAATCCAGACATTGAAATTCCTGAATATGCTTGGGCTACTCGAATGTTGAGTGTAAAAGCAGTTTCAAAAAAAGGCGATATGAATAAGACATATAATTATTCTGATGACCCAATTAAGCTAAATGACTACTTGCAGACCATGTCATCATACTTCAAAAGGAAGGGCACTTAGCTCAACTTTTGATCAAGCTAACGGAGAACATTAGTTCAACGATCTAGGAGCAGTTTGCCGCCGCGTTAACTGCTTCTTTCAGTCATTATACTAAAGGACAGAACCAGACGCATTGTCTATGAGGTGGTTTAAGAATGGATTATTCTGAAACGATACGTAAAATGAAGGATGATGGAGTTGTCTTTGCAGAAGGATTGACTGAATCAGAGTTTGTATTAATCGAACAAAAATACGATTTTTGCTTTCCACCAGATTTAAAGGAGTTCCTATCAATTACTTTACCTACTTCAAACCAGTTTATTAATTGGAGAGATATGAGCAAACGTAATGTTCAATTGATACAGGAAAGATTTGATTGGTGTTTGCAGGGCATGTTGTTCGATGTTGAACACAACAACTTTTGGTTACAGGAATGGGGAGTTAAGCCAGTTGATTTAGAAGCAGCCAAGGGAAAGTGTATTGTACAGTATCGCAATGCACCCAAATTAATACCGATTTATTCACACAGATATATCCCAGAAACTCCTTTTGAAGCAGGCAATCCAATCCTTTCTGTTCATCAGACTGACATTATTTATTATGGTGAAAACCTGCACTCATATCTCATGGTCGAGTTCGATTTAAAGAAATATGATCAAATAGATTTTTACAGTATCAAAAGGATACCTTTTTGGAGCGATATTATTGAAATGTGGGAAACGGAAATATGAAGCTATTTCCAAGCTCCTTACGCTAACAGAGAACGAGAAGAAAGCGGGTTGCTATCAGCCCGATTCGTTTGACGACAGGTTTGTGCCGAAGGAGATTGTGAGCGTGGCAAATGAAATGGTATACACCACTGTTATAGATGAACTCTTAATTTCAATACCTGAACTAAAGCCACTCTACGCTGAAAATACGCATATCTGGTCCGACGGCTATCTGCCATATGTAGTCTTTGGTTTGGTTGTCGTTCCAACAATGGAAGAACTTCTTAAATATGATTGGCAAAGCCCCGTGTTAAAACGGATTTTCGATTTTATAGAGATAATGATGCAAAGTAAGCACAATGATGTTCAAACACTCGCCGCGATAGAAATTGCAGAGTGGTTAGCTTATGAAGAGAACACTGTCATTCGGACAAATGCGATAAAGTTGATGGGACGAAAAACACTTAAAGAAATGAACGGAATGATGAACTGGAGGCCAAATCATTGAACTAACGGGAGACGTTAATTAAATAAAAAGAGGTTGTACATATCGGTCCCGCTTTAGTTCCTTTAAGGATACCCGCGGGATGGCTAATATCATTTAACCAGTTTACAGAAGCAGACCCTGATTTATTTATTGATGATGACTATAAGTACAAGTGGGAGTTTAACTGAGGATTTCTTTCAATTTGAAAACTCTTATAGGAAATGAATATTGAATCTTAGTTGGCGACCAGAGTTCAATCCCAATGGGGTGATAAGTAATAAAAGATAATGCTATGATATAAACGGTTCTCAACCAATTGAAAGTACGGGTGAAAAAATTGGGTGCAGATCATGCTGGTGAAAAGAATCGGAATCTTCTCATGATTGATTGTAAAGATGTCTATCTGAGGAGTACTCCTTTGATGATTTGGATATGTTTCATTCGTTAACATGGCAACCTGAAATCCATGAATACTTGCCTGGTTGGAATGTATCTAAGGAACAAAGAGAAGAGTGGCTTATAAACTACGAAATTCCAGGAAATAAACAGTTTTTAAGTGCTGTATCGGAAGGTGGGGAGATTGGTGAACTCCGTCTTCGTCTGGGAATTATATTAAAAGGTACGGGAAATTTTATCGGTTGGTGCTGTACTGGAATTAAAGACGAATTGCCGACACCGAACCGCGAGATTATGTTTGCAATTTCGAAAGATCATAGAGGTAAGGGTTATACAACGCAAGCTGCACAAGGATTAGTCCATTATTTATTTGAAAATACGAACGTCGAGGTACTCAATGCTATTTCTCTTTTGCGTAACATCCCATCAAACAGAGTAATACAGAAATGTGGATTTATTTTTCAAAATATAATTGAGGTTGATAGCGAAAGATATAATTGTTACAGGCTCAGAAAAAGCGAGTGGGAACCGTTGCATAGTTCGCTAAGCTAACCGAGAACGAGAGCACAATCATATACTGCGGCAGCCGGTCAAATGATTGGCTGCCGTTTTCGTTTAGCCACGGGCATTATCAAAAATACGAACCGTTCCTGGTAACGAGGAGCGGTTTTTTCGTTTGTCCTGCTCCTCGTTTGATTATATAGGTTGCAAATTTTAAAAAAGTGATTGAATATCATACTTTTTTCGGGTGGTTTGCAGGATATAGAATGTTTATGAAAGCGATTGCTTAATGGTTGGCGACTGTGAATTCGCCGAACTGTAAATTTAAAAAAGATTTGGCGGGGCTGATTTTCAAAGGGAGGTGGAATTAAAAGTTTCCTTGCGAGCCAATTATGAAAGCGCTTCCTTATGTTCGAATAAATCATGTAACCAGGAGGTCAAAATGAAAACGACGACTAAAAGGCTGATATCGCTGGCTACTTCGTCCGCATTGTTTTTCGGCGCGCTGCCTTTGGGGATGAGCGCGGTGCCTTCGGCAGCGGCGGCGGCGAACGGCATTTCCAATGCCAGTCTTTCGGCCAAGATCGGCGATTTGGGGCAGATCGAAGAATTATATATCCAGAACAACCCGACAAATAAAGGCGGCAAACCTATCAATTTTGTATTGCCCAACAATACGTCGCCGCAGAACGACGTCCAGCACCAATGGATGGGCGAGATGATTTTTTCTTACCGTACCGGCGATAGCGGGCAGTTCCCCAACGATAGATCCGGCTTCGTAGAAGTGGATACGAACAAAACATTGGCGGCCGGCGGGTCGACGAAGTATACGACGATCAACCCTGCCAACCCTTACTTTACGAAGCAGGCTTCAGCGGACGGTAAAAAGGTGGAAGTCAACTATATCGGACAGAATCTTGATTCTACGGTTGCCCGGGCGATGAAAGGTTTTGACGTGAAGTCCGTCTTCGACATGGATACGGACGATGGCTCGCTGCTATGGGAAATCACGGTGAAAAACAAAAGCGGTAAATATATGGAATTCGGCGATATCGGCTTGCCGATGCCTTGGAATAACAAGTATTTATCCGTATCCGATACGTACGACAACCGCGTGACGGTACATAACTTTGCCGGTGCCGACAGCGGGTATTCCTATGCAATCCGCACGAGCGGCGAAGGGAATTTCATGATGTTTGCCCCGGTGCCGGAAAGCGGCGCGCGCATCGAATACGTGGATTACTGGCTGGGCGATGCGGGCGAGCTGCGCAACGGAAGCCAGTATTCCAACTGGGTCGGCGACAGCGGCGGCTGGTTCCCGGGGCTGAACGTGCTGTATATCCACTCCAAAGATATCCAGAAAACCGGCCGCGGATATTTTAAGGATGCGACCAGCCTGGTGTTGGCGCCGGATCAGCAAAAAACGTATAAGTTTAAATTTTCGGCGGTGCGCGCAGGCGACAACAGTCCGCAAGCCAATGCGCAAAGTCCCAACAACGCTTCAACTTCGATGGAAGAGCGCGAGGTTAACCTTCGCTCCAACCTGTACAAATCCGGCATGATCGATGCCGTTGCGCTGCCGGGCTTCCAGGCTGCGATCAATATGCCGGTCATGCTGGACCTGCATTACGACGATCGCCTCATCGACGTGCAGTCCGTAGACATTCAGTCCGTGCAAGAGAACGATCCGTTCGATGCCGCGCATATCCCGGACATCAAGTCCGGCCAGACCAGAAGCGCCATGGTCAACAATTCCCGCGCAGGCCGCGGACTTCCCGACGGGAATCCGGGGTATTCGGAATCCGTGCAGTTCGTGGAGACCAAGATCGTGAACGGCGAACAGCATCACCTCTATTCGCTCAAGTTCGGCAATCTCGGCAATAACAGCGTTCGCGTGAATTACAAGCTGAAGAGCGGCAATGAACAGTTGGATAAGTTTACCCAGTTCGAATTCAATATTCTTGCCGAGCTCGATCAAACCTCTCAAGCCCACGCCGAATTTATGGTCGAGAAAACGCAGGATAAGGACCCGACAAGTCCGACCTTCGGCAATTACCGCGACTGGTATCTGACAACCGGCGTGGACACGACGACCAGCCATTGGGGGGATGACTGGAGCCACGATAACATCAATTTTATGACGATGAAAAACGTTCTCGATCCCGATCCAGACGAGATACGCTCCATTGAGAACTACCTGATCGACTACATGTGGGAAAGTTATATGAAAAATACGCAGAAAACCTTTACGGTCGCGAACTACCTCAAAGATTCGGGCGTTTACACGAATTCGGCAAGTCCCTACGTACGGACATTTTCCGAGATTATGGAGTCCACCGGCTACTTTAACATGTATCGGATCCAGAAGGCATACCCCGACTTGGTAGATTATCGGGAGACGCCGCAATACTATCTGGAAAAGGCGTACGGCATTTACTACAACCGTGTCTCGAGCGGAGCGACGGGATTCTACGGCGAACAGCAGATTCCGGATATGATCGAGGCGTTAAAAGAAGAAGGAATGACGACCGAGTATGAGAATCTGAAAAAGAAGTTCGCCCAAACCAAAGGACGGAACGTGACCAACGCCGCTTATCCTTACGGGTCGGAATTCGAATACGACAATACCGGCGAAGAAGGGGCCTATGCCGCGGCCAAGGCGCTGCGCACCTATTACCCCGAAGACGCGCGGGCGGACGCTGCACTGAAAAGCATGGGCTTGGCCGACTTGAAAACGCGAGCGATGCGGGGCATTCAGCCGACCTGGTACTACTATTCCGTACCGGTATTCCGCGCCGGCGAGGGCTGGTGGAATTTCCAATATACCGCTTCGTTGGCGGGCTCCATTATGGATGACTGGCTGCGCTATGAAAATGACGGGAGAACCGGGGAACAGGCTGCCGTCGCGCAGCAGCGCAACTATGCGGCGAAAATTTCAAACTTTAACGCCGTCAATATGGGGCAGATCTCGAATCTGTCCGTAGGCGGCATCTCCTGGAGATACAACGCCCAGAAGGGCGGAACCGGCACCAAAAACGTAAACGACGGCGGTACGCGCGTGATGAACAACGGCTGGCAGGACTTCTCCGGCGAATCGGAGGAAGGCCTCTATGGCTCGCTGCTGCGGATCAGCTCCGATATCGTCACCGATCCGGTATTCGGTCTTTTCGGATACGGCGCTTCGGTCTCGGAAGAGGACGGCACTTATCGGATCGCGCCCAAGGACGGATTTGGCAAACGCATCAACCTGATCGACGAAAAGATCTACTTGGTCTCGGAAAGCGACAAAATCGAAAGCGCAGAAATTCAAAAAGACGGCAAGGCCTATCGTTTGCAGCTCTCGAATCTTGCAAAAGGCGAGCATGCTTCAAAGATTACGTTCGATGGCGCAGGCGTCGAGAACGGTTACTATACGATAAAGCTGGACGACAAAGACGCCGGACAGTTCTATGTACAGAACAACAAAGGCACGGCCATGTTCCAGATGAGCAGTGCGCTGACGGCTAAATTGAGCATTGAAAAGACGGATACGGGCGAAAATGAAGCCCCGAAGGTTACGGCAAAGCTGACGACGAAAGACCCGCAGGCGATGATTCCGTTCGTCATGGAAGGAACCGTGACCGATGACGGCGCTCCTGGCGGCACGTTGACCTATCAATGGGAAGCGGTCAGCGCGCCGGAAGGCGGCAAGCTGAGCTTTACCAATCCGAAGTCGACGATCACGCGGGCAAACGGAACCAAAGCAGGCGCTTATACGGTCAGGCTTACCGCCAATGACGGGCAAAAGAGCGGTTCTAACGATCTGACCTTCACGTTGGCCGCTCCGCCGGAAAAACAGCCTCCGGTCATTGGCGAAGTGACTGCGGTACAGGATGCTTCGAACGACAGCATTATCGTATTGTCAGGCAAGGCGACCGCGGATCCGGTGTACAGCGAGGTATCCGAGCCTGTATGGACGTACGGATGGACGGTGAAGCAAAAGCCGGAGGGCGCGGCGGACGTTACTTTTGTCAATGGCGGAAAAACCGATGCATACGCGCGAATAAGCAAGGCCGGCACTTATGTATTTACCTTTACGGCGGCCGATGAAGGCAAGGTGTCGAGCAAGGATGTAACGATTAATATCGCAAAAGACACCGATGGCGCCTACAAGGCCGTTAGCGTCGTGACCTCCGTTAACGCGGCTCCGACGCTTCCCGGACAGGTGGATATTTTGCACGAGGACGGCTATCGGAAAAGCGCGATCGCATGGAATCAGGTCGATCCGGCCAGCTATGCGAAACCAGGCGAATTCGTAGTCGAGGGTCATATCGTAGACAGCGATTTGAAGGTGCGCGTCACTGTCTATGTCGTAAAATCGTTGCCTCAAAACAACGCGCTGATCGCAAAGCCTTCCGCCAGCTATTCGGGCGGCGACGGGTATCCCGAAGCGATGAACAACGGCTACGATCCGAAGAGTTCGTCGGACTTCTCGCCAACGAAAGGCGCCACTAATAGTGCATGGCACAACTGGGGAAAAGAAGGCGAACCGGCATGGGTCATGTATCAGTGGGATGAACCGTTCCTTGCCTCGTCGATGGACGTCTATGTGTTCCGGGACGGCTCCGGCAATTTTCAACCGACCGATATGAAGCTTCAGCTTCGCGATGCGGACGGAAAATGGTATACGCCAAGAGGCGTAACCGGACTTGGAAACGCATTAAATAAGTACAATACGACCGCCTTCGAACCGGCTTATATTACGGGCGCTCGCATAGACATGAAGCCTCTTACCGTCGGGATCGGCATTTTGGAGTGGAAGGTGAACGGCTATACGGGCGCGACGGATAAGTCGCAGCTCGCGCAGATGATTAACTTTGCGAATTCCTTAAAAGCCGCGAACTTCATCGATCAGGGTCTTGAGCCGATTGCCGCCGCCAAGGCCGGCGCCGCTGCCGTCATGAGCAACAAGGAAGCGACGGATGAGGACGTGGCCCAGGCCATTGAAAAGCTGCGGACGGATCTGCGGCTGCTCAGCCCGCGCGATAAAAATATGGCGTTTGCGGCCAGCCTGTCGGCCAGCTTCACGTCGTCGTGGGAGAGTCTCCCTGCGGTAAATGACGGGTTAAAAACGGCCGCAACCAACCCGCATTGGGGTTCGTGGGGCAATACAAGCGCCGAGGAATGGGTGCAATACGATTGGCCGCAAGGCGCGTCCCTCCAGAGCTCCAATCTGATGCTGTGGACGGATAACGGCGGCATCGAAGCGCCTACCAAGTACACGTATTCATACATTCCGCTGAATAGCCAAACGAATGAATGGGTGACGGCGGGGACAGTCAGCACGGGCATCGTCGCGCTTACGACGCCGGTAGGTTCCTCGAACATCTTTGAATTTAACCCGGCGCTGGCGGTTAAATCGCTGCGCGTTACGATGACCAAAAAAGCCCGGAACGGCAATGGCGTCGGCTTGTGGGAATGGGAAGTGACCCAGGCGGCGGCCAAGCAGGATCAGCAGGCGCCGACGACGCCGGCAGGGGTACAGCCGACCGTCGTCAACGGAAATGACGGAAAGCTTACCGGCGTGACCTCGGCCATGGAGTACAGGAGGGAAGGCTCCCAAACCTATACCGCCATTACGGGTGCGGAGGTTACGGGACTCGGCGCCGGTACGTATTTTGTCCGGTATCGGGCAACCGATTCTCTTAACGCCAGCCCTGATAAGGAAGTCGTAATTCCGCAAGGGCCCGCGCTGCAGCCAGGCGCAAGCTTAACCGGTCCTTCGGCGCCAGTGTACGCGGGTCAACCGGTTAACCTTACAGTCGGTGTAAACGGCTTGACGCATAATTTTAATATGCTGAGCGTGGAGCTGAAGTACGATCCGGCCGTGATCGCGTTTGCGACCTCATTGAACGATGGCGTCAACGTCTTGGATGAAGGTGCGGTTACGTCTTCGCGGACGGGGCTCCAGGTTGTCGAGACCGCCGTTAAGCCGGAAACCGGGGAGATCCTGATCATTATGGGACTCACGGGAAGCTTCTTGACGGGAGACGGACCGTTGTTCGTTCTTCAAGGCCATGCCAAGGCAGATGCCGCTGCCACAACGACAACGATTGCGGTAACCAAGCAGGAAATGGTCGGCGACGAGGGCCATTATTCGCTGCTCGACACCGCTCAGGCCAAGGCGGACATTCAAGTCGTTCAAGTAGACAAGACGGCATTGATTGCTGCCATTGGGACCGCACAAGCGCTGCATGACGGGGCATCCGAAGGCAATCAACAGGGACAATATCCGAATGGCTCCAAAGCAACGCTGCAGGCCGCAATCGATGTTGCATCGGCCGTGGCGCAGAACGGAGCGGCAACGACGGCAGACGTCGCTCAGGCGCTAGTCGCATTGGATGACGCCGTAACCGTATTCAGCGGCTCGATGATCCAGATCGATAAAGCGGCATTGAATACGGCCATTGCGGAGGCCGGGCAAGCATTGAGCGCTGCAGTCGAAGGATCGGCGCCGGGCCAATATCCGGCAGGTACGAAGGCAACGCTGCAAGCTGCGATTAACGCTGCTATTGTTGTCCGCGACCGCGCGGCGGTAACGCAATCCGAAGTGGACCTGGCCGTATCGACCTTAACGACGGCAACGAGCACGTTCAGAGCAAGCGTGAATCCGACGACGACGCCTTCGGTCGATCTGAGCGCATTAAATCAAGCAATCGCCACCGCCCAAGCCAAAGCTGCAAAGGCAACGGCGGGCAATAAAGTCGGTCAATATCCGGCGGCTGCAATCACGGATCTTCAAGCAACCATCGTAGCGGCGAACGCGGTGAAGAGCAGCGGCGGCGCCTCGCAGTCGACGGTGGATGCAGCGACGGCGGCATTGAACGCGGCAATATCGACGTTCGCTTCAAAGATCGTGACGCTTGTACCCGGAGCGACATCCATTACGATTCAGGATCTGTCGATCATCGCTAAATATTACGGCGTCAAGAAGGATCAGCCTGGCTGGGATCAGGTAGAGAAGGCCGACTTGTTCGATCATCACGAGATTACGATTCTCGAACTGGCGGCTGTAGCGCGCATGATCGTAGGGAATTGGCTGCAGCAATAAACGATCGGCGTTCGCGTAAGAAAAGAGGGGAGGCGCTTCGGCGCCTTCCTCCTCAGTTCATGGAGGGATGAGTCGCATGTTAAAACGCAAGTTGATCCTGCTTTTGTCGATCGTCATCCTCGCTGCTGGCTTGTCCCAGGGGACCGTTGCGGCTAAAGAGGCCAACGCCACTTTCGAACTCAAGCTTAGTTATTCGGACAGAGATGTGAAGCTGTCTATTATGGGGCACGGGCTTACGGATTTGTACGCTTACGATTTAGAATTGTCTTATGACGAAGATATGCTTTCCTTTAGCAAGGCGGAAACGTCGATTAAAGGCTTTTCGGTAAACCCGATCCTTAGCGCCAATACGATCCGGATCGCGCATACGAAGGTGGGAGAAGTCGGCGGCGAGAAGGGGGAAGTGGAGCTGGCCGCGATCACCTTTGAGCGTATCGGATCCGGGACAACGTCCATCAAGCTTGGCGATATCAAACTCGTCGATTCCAAGCTGAACGTCGTTACGCTTGATCCTCAAGTAACGGCAGCGGTGGCGGACGATCCACATTTGCTGATTTTCAAGGATATCAAGAAACACTGGGCCCAAGCGTCCATCTATGAGGCCGTAAAGAGGGGCTTCGTCACCGGCTACGCGGATGCCACCTTCAAGCCGAATCTTCAAGTGACAAGGGCGGAATTCGCGGCGATGATCGTTCGGGCGCTGCAGATGCAGACAAGCGACGGCAAAGGCCTGGCATTCAATGACAATAAAGAGATTCCTGCATGGGCAAAAGCGTATGTACAAACAGCTGTGGAAGCCAAGCTGATTACCGGCTACGCAGACGATACGTTCGGTGCGAACAAATGGATCACGCGCTCGGAAATGTCGGCGATCCTCGTACGTGCAATGGGCAAAGAAGCAAGCACCGATATTCAATTGGCGTTCGCGGATCTCGATCAGATACCGGCTTGGGCGATCCCCTCCGTGAAGGCGGCCGTGGAGCTGGGCCTCATGAAGGGAAATACGCTTAATCAATTTGCCCCGAATGCGCCTGCAACCCGCGCAGAGGCAGTGACGGTTATTCTTAGAATGCTTGAGGCATGAGGAGGCGCGTATGTATCAAGACTCCCGAGGCGCAGCATGACGGGCATCCAGCCTATACTTGCTGGGATACAGGCCGGTTAATTTTTTGAAAATGATATTAAAATAGCTTTGATTGGCATAGCCGACTTTTTCGGCGATCTCATGCAGCTCCAGATTCGTTTCGGTCAGCAGCCCGATCGCTTTTTCGATCCGCATCGTATTTAGATAACTGGAGAAAGTCTCGCTCTTTTCTTTAATGAACAATTGTCCCAAATAGGCCGCGTTCACGTTAAAGGCGAGAGAAAGAGTCTTTAACGACACGTTCTCCGCGTAATGCGCGTCCAGGTAGACCAGCACGCGTTTGATCATCGGATTCCAATTTTCATCGGCGGCGTTCATTTTGTCGATCGCTTTGGCGACGATCGTTTTCAGCCAGGACTGGAGCTCCTCCAGCGACTTAGCGCGCATGAGATGGATGAACACCGTATCCTGAATATCGAACAGCGTGCCTGCGTCGACTTTGATCTGACGAAGCGCGTTCAGGATCCGGTACAGCATGTCCATGACGAGCGGATAAGCGCGCAGCAGCGGCGCCTCGCCGGAATGCACGATCCGGCCGAATACGTCATCGATATAGCGCCAAGCTTCATCCTGGTTTTTCTCGGCCAACGCCTGCTGGAACCTTTCGTCGTCCAAGTGGATCCGTTCGTTGTTCACGAACGATTCTTTGGCGATTTGCTCGTGATCGACGATAGAATTGGGCGGCATGAGCAAGGAATAATTCATCAATTCGACGGCCAGGGCGTAGCTATTATGGACTTCGTCGCAGCTGCGCTCGCGGTTTCCTACCGTGATGAATACGTCGCACTTGAGCAGCTTGTTGATCGTCGCCGCGCATTCGGCCAACAGCGCGCGTATCGGCTCGGGTCCAAGATCCGTCGTATCGTCGAACAAGGCGACGATGTGATTGTTCATGTCGCAGAAAGTGATGACCTTGCCGTACCGGTTCAACACCTCGTTGCAAATATTTTCGCTCGCGAAGCTGATCAGCTCCCGATGCGAGATGTCATGATGTCGTTCATATAAAATTTTAAACAGGCAGACCAGGTATTGGCCGGCGTTCAGATCGATCTGGAGCAGATCGGAGCGCTCTATCAGATGAGCCGGACTGATATGGTTCGTCAGCCAGCGGTTCAGGATGTTGTTCCTGAGGATCAACGAATCGCTCCGCAGCTGGTTTTGCCGATCCAATTCCCGATTGATTTTTTCGACCAGATTCATGAGCGTAGAGCACAGCTCGTCGCGAACGATCGGCTTCAGCAAATAGTTTTCGATCCCCAGTTGGATCGCTTCCTTCACGTACCCGAAGTCGCCGTATCCGCTCAGAATAATCGATCGGATCGGATACCCTCTCCGCTTGGCCTCCTTGATCAGGGACAGTCCGCTCATCTCCGGCATTTGAATATCCGTGATGAGGATCGCGGCTTGCTCTCGCTCGATCAGCTCCAGCGCCTCGATGCCGTTGCAGGCTTGACCCGCGATCTCGATGCCGTAATCTTCCCACTGCACGATCCCGCGTAGTCCTTTGAGAATGGCCGGTTCATCGTCCGCGATGATAGCTTTCAGCATCCGCTAACAACTCCTCTTTGCTTTTGGCCGGCATGCGCAGCGCGACGACGGTCCCTTGGTCGCTGACGCTGCCGATGCTCAGGCCGTATGCCGGCCCGAAGGCCAACCGAATCCGCTGATGGACGTTCATGATGCCGATCGTCTGCCTGTCCGGAATATCGCTCGCGGCCAGCGCGCGCTTGATTTTTTCCAGCTCGGCGCCGTCCATGCCTTTTCCGTTGTCGGCAATTTCGATGATAATATCGTCGGCCTGACGATAGCCTTTCACCGTAATTTGATTGTTGGCGACGTGGGGCTTCAGACCGTGGACGATGCAATTTTCGAGGATCGGCTGCAGCAAATGTTTCATGACGCCGAATTCGAGGATGTCCGTCTCGATCTGATATTTCACGAACAAGTGATCCGCATATCGGATATTGTACAGCTCCAGGTAATTCTCGCAGAAGCGCAGCTCGTCCTTGATCTGTACGTAGCGGTCGCCCTTGATGCTGTTCCTGAACAGCTGCGACAAAATTTCGATCATGTGGCTGACTTGTTCGTTGCCGGAAGCGAGCGCCTCCATGCGGATGATCTCCAGCGTATTGTACAGGAAATGCGGATCGATCTGCGACTGAAGCGCGTACAGGCGGGCTTCGTTTTGCTTGAGCTCGGACAGATAGCCCTTTTCGATATAGTTGACGATCCAGTCGCACATTTGATTGAAGTTCACCGCGATATTGCTGATCTCGTCTTTGGTATTGTCGATCGGGATCCGGTAAGTGAAGTCTCCGACCTGTACTTTCTGGATGGCCTTGTTAATGTACTTGATCCGACGGGCGAGAAACCGGATGCTGATGACGCCGAGCACGATCGCGAAGACGATGCTTAGCAAGGCGATCAGTACGATCAGATTTCGCGTGGAACGGCTCTTGTCGTAAATTTCGGCATGCGGCAGCACGGCCGTGACATAATAGCCAAGCTTTTCGCTATGTACGGTCTGAACCATGCTGACTTCGTCCAGGCGGGCATCTTGGCGGCTTTCCTTCACTTGCTCGAAGTAGGGATAGACACCTTCATAATAGCGATTCGACGTGTCGATGACCACTTTGCCCTCCTGGTTGAGCACCAGAAGCGTCATCGGGAACTTCCGGTCGATCAGCTGTTCGAACAAGCCGGCGATGCGTTCGGTATTGAAATTAACGGACAAAATGGCGATGCTGCGGTCGAACGTCGTCGTGCCCGTGCCGCCGCGGATGTTGCCCGATAGAGTGAAGATCGGCTTCTTCGGCAGAGAGGAGTAGCTCTGCAAATAAGTGGGGGTAAGCGTCAGCCCGTAAAAGTGATCGTCCATCGCATTATAAAGTACGATGTTGCGGTTTAAATAATCATCGTTATCGAGCGACATGTAATTGGAGCGGACGAGCAGATTTTGCCCGTTTTTCTTATAGATCAGCGCATCCATAATATCTTCGTCCTGAAAGGCTGCCGAGTCCAGGTAGTACCGGATCGGGCTGGACTGGGAAAAGTCCTCTTCGTCGAACGTGTCGATTTTTTTGGACAGATACTCCAGCATGTCCTGGCTCTGCGCCGGGTTTAAATAGAGCTGCTGGATCAACACCTTGATCGTCGCTTCTTTTTGCTCGAAATAATTGGCCGCCCGCTGGATCGCCTGGGCTTGGCTGTTCGCGGCATCGACGCGAAGCGCGCGATTCGTGTTCTCCAGGATCGTCATGCTGAAAAACAAGATGATGACGATGACGATCAGCGTGTAGGCGATCAGCAGTCGATTCAAAAATTTTTGCTTGAGCAAACGCTCATAGAGCTGTTTGAAGATGACCAACACCTCGATTGGGCGAATTCATGGTGACGTTTAGCTATGGATTCGCTGGCATTCCCCTTAATCCTTTCGTTAACGGCGATTTTTCCGGCGCCGCCATAATTATTATAAAGATCAATAGTTTTTAGAATTGAACGGGCACGGGGCGCGCATGTAAGATGTGATCATAGGCTTCCTAGTCATGCAGCGTGCGGAGGTTGGAGCGGAATGAAAGGGAGAACGAAGCGCTGGCGCGCGGCTCTGATGGTCTCTTTGGTTTCTTTGATCTCGTTGGTACCATTGGCCGCGTGCGCCGGGAACCCGGCAGCCTCTTCCGATGCCCGGCTCGCGCACAACGGCAAGGAGCCCGTCACGATCAGCTTCTGGAGCGCCGTGATGGGCAGCAATCCGCCGCGCGGCATTCAGGACGACCCCGTGGCGAAGCAAATCGAACGGGAGCTTGGCATCCGCATCGACATGGAGACGAGGCCGACGGACGAGAAGCTCGCCGCCATCCTGTCGACGGACGACCTGAAGGATATTATGGTCGTCAACAAAAAGTACATCGGCCAAATGAAGGATTTGGTCCTGGACATGGAGCCGCTGCTTGAGAAGTACGGTCCGGATATCCGGAAAAACGTTCCGGCAGAAGTGCTGGGCACGTTCAAAAGCATTTACGGCGACGGCGAGCTGAAATTTCTGGGCGTCAACATCAAGAGCGAAGCCGCGCAGCCCGAACCGCTCTGGAACGGCGTGTACTTGCGGTGGGACTATTACGAGCAATTGGGCTACCCGGAGATCAAGGACAGCGACGATTATCTGGCAGTCGTGGCGGCCATGAAGGCGCTGCACCCCACCAACGAAGACGGCAAGCCTTACTACGGCTTCACGACCTGGTTCGACTGGGGGCAGAGCTACAATACGATGAACTTCGGCGTCGCCAACCAGGGAGGCACCTACCTGTACGGCGGCCCGGCCAACGTCGTCCAGACCGACGTGGACACCTACGAGACTCTCAACATGTACCTGGACGAAGACTCCGGATTCTGGCACGACGTTCGATTCTGGAATCGGGCGTATCAGATGGGATTGCTAGACCCGGAAAGTTTTACGCAGAAATACGATCAGGCCGCCCGGAAGTACAATACCGGACAAGTGCTGGCTTCGATTAACGGAGGGATGTTCGAGGGGAGCAACAAGTATCTGCAATCCAGGCAGGTCCTGGACAAAGGCTGGTTCGGGCCGCTGCCGATGCCGTCCAGGCAGTATCACACCTTCAACTATAAATTCGGAAATTCGAACGTGATCGCGATCGCAAAGGATGCCAAGCATCCGGAACGCGCAATGGCGCTGATCAACTGGCTGTATTCCGTTCATGGCGCGATGACGGTCGCGAACGGCGTGGAAGGCGTGGACTGGGTGATGGAAAATGGCGCATATCGCTATACGCAAGCCTATGAAAACAACATGAAGGATCCCGACGCCGCGCTCAAATATGGCTACCGCAAGTTCCTCAACAATTTGGGCCTGGACATGAACGCGCGTATTCCGGGAACCGGGGATCCGATTCAGATTGCGCTCAACCGCGCGGTTCAGATCGACGAGCTGGCCAAGCCCGAAAACACGATCGCAAAACGGGCCGTTTCCTATTACGGCGTCGAACTGCCAGCAGACATTCTGCCCCAGGGGGTGCAATACACGAACAGCCCGGTGTACGAGCTGATCGGCTTCATGCCGACGATCGAGCCGGACGAGATCAAGGGCATGTCCGAGAAGATCAATACGTATCTGAACCAGGCCGTGCCCAAGCTCATCCTGGCCAGAGACGACGCCAGCTTTGCGGAGGGCAAGCGCAAAATGATGAACGAGCTGATCGGCCTGGGCGAGAAGCAGGTGTACGATTTTTGGAACGAAGCGCATCAAGCCGCGATCACAAAGCTGCGGGCGCTGCAGAAATAAGTAACGGAGGAGCGAGAGACAGGCCGCAGCGAAGCGGGCCGCGGCCGTCTATCGATCCGTGATAAGGTCCAATGTATGATTCTATCAGGAAACGTACTCGAATAAATAGACAGAATATTTCGATAATTAAAGCGAGCGCATGCATTGAAGGAGGTGATCGCAACGCCGGCAAGCCGGAATACAACGCCATTACCGCTTCAAGGGGTTCAGTTTCAAAGCGTTCAAACAGCGTTCATGAAAGCTAAAAAAAGATCGGAGCGTGTGCAGCGTGCAACATGGACAAAAGGCTAAATGGTTAAGCGTGCTGGCGGGATCGGCGCTGCTGGTATCCGCCTGTTCGAACGGCAATGAAGGCAAGGGGGCGGCAAACGCCTCGCCAAGCGCAAGTCCGGAAGCGACGGCGAGTCAGTCGAGTCAGGCGAGTCCGCAGACGCAGCCGGCCGATACGCTGAAGGGGAACATTCGCATCTCGCTTCGCGGACAATCGGCGGAGGTATGGGGCAAGGTTGCCGCCTCCTATGAGGCGCTGCACCCGGGCGTCAAAGTCAACGTGGACATCAAGCCCGCGGAAGGCTACCGCGACTGGCTCCAGGCGCAATATGCGGCAGGCGTGCCGGAAGCCGACTTCGTCCAGACGAATGAAAACGCGGACCTGACGGAGGCGCAGAAGTTCGTCGACTTCAAGCCGTGGCTGGAGAAGGAAAATCCGTACACGAACAAGGCTTGGAAGGACAGCTTCAACCTGGCGGGCATGGGAATCAACCTGGAGGATCCCAAGCTTGACGTCATTCAATCGTTAAGCTACGAATCGGTGCAAATTTTATGGATGTACAACAAGGAGCTATTCGCCAAAGCTGGCATTACGGAGACGCCCAAAACGTTCAATGAGCTGATAGACATTTACAAGAAGCTCCAAGCGTCGGGCATCACGCCTTTCGCCATCGGCGCAAACGCTCTCTCGCTCTGGAGCGGGCAAGCCGGCTGGCTGATGCGGATCTATCCGGACCAATACTTCCGGAATTACATCGAGCTCGTACGCTCGCAGCCCCAGGATTATACCTATCTGCCCGATATCGACGACAAATGGTCGTACGACGCGGCGGATTCGTACAATGACGCCAAGGTGAACGTGTCCACCAACGAGCTCAGAATGCTGAAGGCCGTCAAGGATCATACCGGTCCTTATAAG
Organism: Cohnella hashimotonis; assembly: GCF_030014955.1. NCBI lineage: Bacteria > Bacillati > Bacillota > Bacilli > Caryophanales > Paenibacillaceae > Cohnella > Cohnella hashimotonis. The sequence continues at coordinate 5,213,987 of NZ_JAGRPV010000001.1, read as the reverse complement.
CTGGAAGGCAATCCGGCCTGGCGCGAGGTATTCGAAAACTTAAGAACGTTGTTCGGCTATGCGCCCGAAGGCTTCCTCGGCATGACGGAGGATCAGGCGTACAAGCTGTTCTTGACGGGGAAAGCCGCAACGATGGTCGCGCTGCCCTCCTCCTACTGGCAGCTGCCCAAAGACTTCGCGGACGCGCAATCGACGTCGGACAAAGCGGGCATCAAGCCCTTTGAATTCGGCTACTTCGGCATGCCGTCCATGGAAGGACCGAACGTGCAGGCGCCGGCTCGTACGATTCACATCTACACGGGCGCTTACGGCTTCGTGAAGAAGGATGCCGAACAGACGGCGCTTGATATGGACTTCATGATGTATCTAACCAGTCCGCAAGGGTACAAGGTCTACCTGGAGGCGGTCCAGAACTCCAAAGACGCTTCGCTTAGCGGCGCGCCGCTGCTGAACGACATCGAGCTGCCGGACGAAATGAAAAAGGCATTCTCCTCCTTCGAGGCGATCGGCAACTCGGAAGGCCTCCCGAGCCCGGGTAACGTCCTGTCCCGCGGATTGTACGACTATCAGCCGTCCGTCCAAAGCTTCGTAGGCCTCATTTCCAAGTATTTTTACAACAAAATCACGGTGGACGAATTTTTGACCCAGTATCAAGCCGACATCGACAAGAAGTTCCCCGAGATGATGAAGCAGTACAAGAAGGAAATGTCCGATCTCGACAATCCGGAACGCAAGCCGCCGGTCAGAGAATAGCATCATTGCCCGCATGCTTCGTCCGGCAACGCTGAAGCCGGGCGGGGCATCGCGCTCAACTTGAGCTTGCCGAAGGGGATGTCATGAAAAAACTAGCGATCATCATCGTTGCTCTACTGTTCTTGTACGCGCAGCCCGCCTTTGCGGAGGCGCTGTGGAAGATGGACAAGGAGCTGACGATCAACTCGATATCCGTAAGCGAAGACGGCGAGCGCATGGCGGTCGGCACGCAGGATGCGGTTGCCGTCGTGCTGGACCGGAACGGCAAGCCGCTATTCGAGGCGCAGGCCAATAATGTAGTCACTGACGTGGCGCTGCTGAACGACGGAAGACTGCTGGTCGCTTCGGACGACCGGAACGTGTATATGGTGGACGGCCAGGGCAACAACGTCTGGACCCATACCTTCAATAAGATGGTCAAATCGCTCGTCGCGACAGGCGACGGACAGCTCGTGGCGATCACGCTGTACAGAAGCGATGCGGTGTACCTGCTCGATCTGCAAGGAGAGGTCGTGCGCGAGATTCCGATCGGGATCTACATGGACCATATCGGCTTGTCGCCCAGCGGCAGCTGGATCGTCGTGGGCGCAGCCGATCAATACGTCTATCTGTTGAACAGCGAAGGCGAGACGGTGACCAAGACGCCGATGGCCGGCGCGATCAAAGCAGTCAGCGTCGCGGATGACGGCACGATGGCGGTCGGCACCTCCGACTACAAGCTGTCGGTCTTCGATCGCGACGGACAGCCGATCGGCAGCCGTATCATGAAGGACCAGCTGACCTCCGTTCACCTCGATGCGGCTGGCGCGTACGTAGCGGCAGCGGATTTTGCCGGCAACTACGCGATCCTGAAGACGAACGGCAGCCTGCTGTGGTCGGCCAAGGAGCCGGGCGCCGGACAACAGGTGAAGTTCAGCGGCGACGGCAGGCGGCTGTATGCGGCGTCCGACAAAGGGCAGGTATACGCCTATGAGATCGACGGTTTGCTGGCGTCCGCAAAGGCGCAAGCCGCCCGGGACCAAGCCTGGAAGATCGGCCTGATCGCGGCGGGAGCGATTGCGCTGACGGGTGCCGTCTATATGCTGCAACGCCGCAAGCCGCAGGTGCTGGCTCGCTTGTGGAAGGATAAATTTTCGTACCTGATGCTCGTTCCAAGCCTGTCGCTGCTTTGCGTTTTCATGTACACGCCGGCCTTTTCCGGGCTGTTCCACTCCTTGTACGACTGGAATCCCGTGGCGCGCAGCGAGTTCGTCGGGCTGGACAATTTCAAGCGGATATTCGCCGATCCCTATGTCGGCAAAGGCGCTTATAATCTGCTGATTCTGATCGCTACGGGATTGGTCAAGGCGATCGTCCCGCCGCTCATCGTCGCGGAGCTTATCTATCATTTGCGCAATAAAAAGGCGCAGTACTGGTTCCGCACGTCGTTTGTCCTGTCGATGGTCGTACCGACCGTAGGCATCCTGCTCATCTGGCAGAACCTGTACGATCCGGGCAACGGCATGATCAATCAGCTTCTCGAAGCATTGGGGCTCGGCTCATGGTCGCGTCCTTGGCTCGGCGAAGCCAAGACCGCGCTCTGGGCGCTCATTTTCATCAATTTCCCGTTCGTGGGCATTTTGCAATTGCTGGTTCTGTATTCCGGATTAATCGGCATCTCCGAGGAGGTGATCGAAGCAGCCAAGATGGACGGGGCCAGGACGCCGCGCATCATTCGATCCATCCATCTGCCGCTGCTGGCCGGCCAGATCAAATTGCTCGTCGTGCTGGCGGTCATCGCGATCGTCCAGGACTTCGGCACGATCCTGATCATGACCGGGGGCGGTCCGATGGATTCGACTTACGTACCCGCGCTGCAGATGTACTTCGCGGCGACCAAGTTCAACGATCTGGGCTACGCGTCGGCGCTTGGCGTGACCATGTTCGCGGCGATCTTCATCCTGACGATCGTGAACATGAAGTTTATCAAGACGGAAGCGGATTAGACTCGAGGTGACGTTCAACATGCTTACCCGCGCAAGCTGGATTCGGCAAGGATTGCTTTATTTCATACTGGGCTTATTCGTCCTGCTTACGTTGACGCCGATCTGTTTTATGCTGATTTCTTCCCTGAAAAACAACGCGCAAATTTACGGGGATTTCTGGGCGCTGCCGGTCCCGCCGAACTTCAGTAATTATGGCGACGGTTTCGCCGTGATCTGGCGATATACGATGAACACGGTCCTGTATGCGCTCGTCGGCGGCGCGCTCGTGGTGTTCCTGTCCGCGCTGTCGGGCTATACGTTCGCCAAAAAAAGGTTTCTGGGAAAAGAAACGCTGTTCATGCTGATCCTGGCCCTCATGATGGTTCCGAGCGTACTGACGCTTATTCCCTCCTACGTGCTCTACGCGGATCTCGGACTGCTCAATACGCCATGGGTCATTATTATCAATGCGGCGGCAGTCGGACAGGTGTTCGGCATCTTCCTGTGCAGGAGCTTCATGGCGGGCATCTCCAACGAGCTGTTCGAATCGGCCAGAATCGACGGCGCCAACGAAGTCGTCGTATTCGTCCGGATGGTGCTGCCGCTGTCTCTGCCGGTATTGATGACGATTTTCATCATGACCTCGCTCAACATTTATAACGATTACATTTGGCCGCTGCTCACGATCAAGTCCAATTCGATCCAGATGATCGGCGTCGGGTTAACCCAGTTCAAAAACCAGTTCGGCGTATCGAATATGGGGGTGGAATTCGCGGCCTACGCGATTTCGTCGCTTCCGCTTGTCCTGCTGTTCAGCTTCGGCATGAAGTATTACATTCAAGGCGTGTCCCAAGGCGCGTTAAAAATGTAGCGGAGGAGAATATCGATGACGAAAATGAGATGGGCGACGGCAGGTTTGGCTTTGGCGTTGGCGGTTGGAAGCGTGACGCCCTGGTTCGGGAGAACGGCGGCGGCAGCGGGCGCTGTCGTCTCGCCTGTGCCGTGCGTGTCTGCGGGCGTCGGCGCAATCAACGGCATTACGGCCACGAGTACTGAGATCGTCGCCGAAGGCTGGACCCGGACGAGCGCGGTTCAGAACCTGCAGCTATTCGCGCTGGAGCCGTACGAAGATCCGAGCGCGCCGGTGCTGGGATCGAAAACGCCGTTGGTCAGCCAAGCGGTCGGCTCCGGAACCGCGGAAGCCTGCTATGCGTTCACGATTCGCGCGGACCGGTTCGATCCCGCCGGGAAGGACCTGATTTACGATCGCTTTGCCGTCGCGCTGCGGAGCGGCTCGGGAACGCTGACGCCCGTGGACGCCAAGTACGTGACGACCTTCTCGGGCGTCGCCGCCAGCAACGAAGCATTCCCGTTGTCCGCGACCAAAAAAGGGCTGCAGGTCCAGCTGATCGACGACGCGCAGGAGCTTGGCATCGGGCATGCGGCATTGAACTTCGATTACGGCAACATTTTGCGCTCGGCCGCCGGCAGCGACACGATCACCTACGCGATGGACGGAGAAAACTTCTATATCGACAAGGACATAATCGAAGCCTTCGACCGCGACGTAAAGTCTTTGTCGGACAACGGCATCGTCGTTTCTCTCATTTTGCTGATCTATCCGAACGGGATCACCGCGCCTTCCAATCTGATGCTTCATCCGGACAATAACGGCGGCACGGTCGGCGCCTTCAATACGAAGGACGCGAACACTAAATATTTTAAAGCCGTGACGGAATTTATCGTGAAGCGCTATACGAGAGCCGACCGGCAGTACGGGCGGGCCGTGAATTATATCGTCGGCAACGAAGTGAACACCCATACGGGCTGGTACAACATGGGCGCGAAAACGTTGCAGGAATTCGTGAAGGACTATGTACGCACGTTAAGAATCGTCCATACGGCCGCGCAGAAGGCCTACAGCAACGCCCGCGTGTACGTGTCGCTCGATCATCTGTGGACGGTCGCGGATTCGGCGGGAAATTTCCAGGGCAAGCAGCTGCTCGACGAGCTGAACGCGCAAGCGGCCGCCGCCGGCAATTTCCCTTGGAACGTCGCTTACCATCCTTATCCCGAGAACATCTTCGTGCCCAGCACCTGGAACGATACGACGGCGACGGACAGCTTCAATACACAGAAAATCACGTTCAAAAACATTCAGGTGCTGACGCAGTATTTGAACCAGCCGCAGTATCGGTACAATAACGCCCAGCGGCATCTCATATTGTCCGAGCAGGGCTTCCACTCCGCCGACGCCAACGATCCCGGCGATCAGCGCGTGCAGGCGGCGGCATACGCCTACGCTTACTACAAAGCGATGTTTAACGACGGCATCGATTCGTTTATATTGCATCGGCACGTGGACAACAAGTTCGAATCGGGCTTGAATCTGGGCATCTGGACGGGCAATACCGGTTCGGCGATCGCGAACGAGCCGGCGGCCAAGAAAAAAATATGGAACGTCATGAAGTGGATCGATACCTCGGAATCCGCGAACGTATCGGACTTCGCCAAGCTCGTCATCGGCGTGTCGGATTGGTCGGAGATCATTCCGGGCTTCGATGCGACGCGGCTGAACGTTCGGACGCCGGAGACGACGACCAAGTTGGCGCCGATTACGGCGACTAGCGGAAGCAACCTGCCTATTGCCAACTTCAATACGGATCAAGAGGGATGGCAGCCGGCCGACTATACGAATCAGGCGGCCCGCGCGACCGCGTCCGCGAACGCGCCAGGCACGCCGTATGCGGGCAGCGGGATGCTCCAGGCCGCGTTCGATACCTCTTTGGCCACCCACGGCGCTGCGGGATGGAAGGGACTGGTCAAAACGTTCGGCACGCCGCTGGATCTCTCCTCCACGCCGTACTTCTATCTGGCGGTCAACGCGTTCGGCGGCGCGGCGGGCGCCACCAAGTACGAGGTGAAGGTACGGCTGTACAGCGGCGATCGAATCGTCGAGGGCTTGAGCGCCATAACGCCCGATAGCTGGAACCGGCTGGGGCTGGACGTCTCCCGCTGGCCGGGGCGCACGTCGGTCGACAAGATCAAGGTATGGTTCAGGGCGAACAGCGGCGCAGCATGGAACGCCGGATTCCAGATCGACGAGCTCGGCGCGGCGGCGGCGGTATCCTATCGCCGGGTCGGCGAGGAATTCAATACCGACGGCAATCCGGAAGGCTGGGTCGCGGAGAATCACATTACCGGACTGGCCGTATCCGGAGGCTATCTGCAGGGGACGGTAAGCGGCACCGATCCGTTCGTCACGAGGTATGGCATTGCCGAGAACGCCGCCGTTAACAAACGGGTCGTCATCCGCATGAATAACGCGACCACGGCAACGAAAGGCAAGCTGTACTGGACCACGCAGTCGGACGGAACGCGGTCGGAGAGCAAATCCCGGACGTTTGATATCGTACCCAACGACAACCAGTATCGGGAATATACGATCGACCTGAGCGGCACGTCGACCTGGGCGAACACCATTACGCAGCTGCGCGTCGATCCGAGCGACAACGGCAGCGGCACGGGCTCGTTCTCGATCGATTATATCCGGATCGGGAGCGCGGCGGACCCGCATTGGGAATTCGCGACGAACGGCGACCTGGCGGGATGGAACACGGCGAACGATATGACGGTCTCTGTCGCGGGAGGCGTCCTGCAGCAGACGATAACGGGGACCGATCCTTTCATCTATACGCCTGACAACCTTGGACTGGCCGCAGATGCGCACCGCGTCATTCTCGTACGCATGCAAAACGGCACGTCCGCGACCCAGGCGAAAATCTATTGGTCGCGAACGACCGACACGGGCGCGAGCGAGCTGAGACAAAAAACGTTTACGGTCGTTCCTTTTGACACCGCGGCGCGCGTATACGCCGTCAGAATGGACGACGAACCGCTGTGGAACGGCACGATCCGCCAGCTTCGGTTCGACCTGTCCAATAACGGAGCCGGCACGGGGACGATCGCGGTGGACTACGTATCGCTGCCTTCGGTCTACGAACCGGCGTCTCAATAAGGTAAGGAGCAGATGTGATGATAGAGGAGAACATGCTGTTGGTCCCCCATCCGCAGCAATTGCTATATACGGAAGGGGAATACGCGTTGCCGCGGGAAGGCCGCATTCGGCTGCCGTCGGCGGCGGGCGAGAGAATGACGGATATCGCGAAGCGAGCGCAGCGCCTTGTCCGAGAGCTTGCAGGCAGCGCGTTGTCCATCGTATGCGATGGCGTGTCGGCGGCGGACTGCTTGCGTTTCGAGCGGGAGGACAGACTTCCGCCGGAAGGCTATCACCTGGAGATCGGAAGGGACGGGATGTCGATCGTCTATAAGGACGAAGCCGGCGCGTTCCATGCCGTCAGCACGCTGAAGCAGATCCTCTGGGCGCGCAGGGACGAGGCGTCGCTGCCGTGCCTTCGCATTTCCGATTATCCGGACTTCGCAGCTCGCGGCATCATGCTCGACATCAGCAGAGACCGCATCCCGACGCTTGCGACGCTGTATCGCGTCGTCGACCTGATGGCGGACCTCAAGCTGAACCAGCTGCAGCTTTATATCGAAGGGTTCTCGTACGCGTATCCGTCCTTTCCCGACGTATGGGAGGCGGGCACGCCGATCGCCCCCGAGGAGATCAGGCAGCTGAGCCGGTACTGCGCGGACCGGTTCATCGATCTCGTGCCGAATCAGAACAGCTTCGGGCATATGACGCCCTGGCTGATCCGCGATGAATTCAACGCGCTCGCCGAATGCCCGGACGGCTGCGAGGCGCCGTGGGGGCGGTATCACCCGACGACCTTTAATCCGGTCGATCCCGCCGTATTCGGCTTTCTCGAGCGCACGTTCGACGACCTGCTGCCCGCTTTTTCCTCCGACTACTTTAACGTAGGCTGCGACGAAACGTTCGAATTGGGTCAAGGGCAGAGCCAGGCCGAATGCGAGCGGCGGGGCAAAGGCATCGTTTACTTGGATTATTTGTTGAACCTGAATGCGCTGGTCGGCAAAAAGGGCAAGAAAATGATGTTCTGGGCGGAAATCATCGCGGCCTATCCGGAGCTGATCGAACGGCTGCCCAAAGACCTCATCGCGCTGGAGTGGGGCTACTCGGCGGACGATCCCGATCCCGCGCATTGCGAAACACTGATGAAGCACGGCATTCCGTATTACGTGTGTCCGGGCACCTCGAGCTGGAACACGATCGGCGGCCTGACGGACAACATGAAGTCGAATCTGCGCAATGCCGCCTTGCGGGGCAAGCAGTTCGGCGCGATCGGGTTTCTGAACACGGATTGGGGCTCGCCGCATCATTGGCATCATCTGCCGATCAGCTATCCCGGGTTCGTCTACGGCGCGGCGCTGAGCTGGAGCGTGGACCGGAATATCGACGCGGATATCGCCGCCTACCTCGACCGGTTCGTTTTCCTCGATCGCAACAACCGGCTGGGGCAGTTCGCGCTTGATCTCGGCAACTATTACTTGCAGGAGCAGAAGACGAACTTCGACGGGAGCGGCACTTTCAGAACGTTGTATTACCACCAGCTTACCGACACGAACCGGGATCTGGACCGGCTAGCGCTCCCGGATCTGACACGATCGGACTTCAAGCGCGTAGCGGCGTACGTGAGCGCGCTGCGGGAGGAGCTTGCGGCGGCGGCGCCGGCATGCGACGATGCGGCGCTCGTCATCGCCGAGTACGAGAATGCGGTCGCGCTGATCCTGCATGGCACCGAGCTCGGCCTGTACAAGCACGCGGCACCGGACGATACGGCGGCGCGCAAGGCGCGGCTCTCCGCCATGCTGCGGGAGCTTGCGCATATCAAGAGCGATTACGAACGGATATGGCTGAGCCGCAATCGGCCGGGCGGGATGAAGGAAAGTCTCGTGCCGCTCGACAGGCTTGCGGGCGAATACCAAGAAGCGTTGAAGGGATTGGAACTGGCATGAGTATTGGGACAAAAGAACCCGATTGGAACCGCATATCGGGCTTGTATCCGCGGACGCGGTCGAAGAGAGTTTACATTCACGGTCCATTGTCGGCCACGCTGGCCGAGGTGCGTCCGGACGGCACCGTCATCGTCAAGGATGCGCTGGGACGCAGGGGGGACTTGCGTCGCGGCCACAGCTTTTTGATTGGCTCGGCGGAGCAGCCGCGGTTTCTGGATTTTCGCCAGGTCGAGCAGGCGCTGCTCTCGCCGAAGGTGCCGATCCTGTTCTCGTCCTATGTCGACGGCGACTTCAGGCACCGCTTGACCAGCTTGACGGCCGTCGGCGCGGACGGCCGCATGCGCATTCATCAATACTTGAAGGTGACCAACATCCATCCGACGCGGTCGCGGACCGGGCATTGGTTCTATCAGAACGCCGAGACAAGCCACGATCGGTTTTACGAGCATGCCAACGAGGACTATGTCCCTTTTCAAAGCCTGGCCGAGCCCTGGCATGACGGCATGCCGCTCACGCACGCGCCGCTGGGCGCGGCCTCGGGCAGCTTACTGCACGCCGACGGGTCGACGCTGCTGCGTTATAGCGCCGACGAGGCTTCGAGCGTCACCTATCTGAGCCGGGCGGGAGAGTTCAATCATATCCTAGGTTTCGAGCTGACGCTCGCACCGGGAGAAACCAAGCATATTCAGGTTGAGATTCGCGATACGTTCGTGGGCGGACAGGGACAGACTGAAGGGAATGACACCTCTCCATTGCCGGACGAAGAGGCGGCGATTGCGGCCGGCCGGTCGATGTGGGACGGCTATACCGCAGATGAAGTCCTGGTTCAGGTGCCGGAACCGGTCATTCAGACGATTTTCGATACCGCCCGGACCAACGCCCTGCAGCTGATCGCGGCGCGCGCGGACGGCTCGGCGCTGCCGGGGCAAGGCGGGTTCAACGACTACACGGTCGTTTATACGTGGGAGGTTTCCGCCTATTTGCGCATGCTGACCCGGCTGGGACAGGCGGATATCGTCAAGCGAACGCTGAATTATTTTCTGAGCACCCAAGAGAACAGCGTCGGTCCCGAGGGCGATATCGTATCCCCGGAAGGCTCCTTCCGCGCTTATATATTCTGGATGTGCGAGACGGGTGCCGTGCTGGGGCTGCTCGCGGATTACTATCGGGTTACCAAGGACCGGGAATGGCTGGAGCGGCATCTGTCCATCGTTCTCAAAGCTTGCGAATGGGTGTGCCGGGAACGCGCCGCCACGAAAACCTTAGACGAAACGGGAGGCAAAGTCGCCCATTACGGGCTCCTGCCACAAGGGCGCGTGCACGATTGGCCGGACAAAGGCTACTTCTTCTTCTCCGACGTCACGACCTGGCGGGGCCTAAGCGGCATGGCTGCGGCTCTGGGAGAGATCGGACACCCGGAAGGCTCCCGATACGCGCGTGAAGCCGACGATTACCGGACGTGTATACGCGATGCAATCGAGAGAGGAACGGAGACAGACGCCGACGGCGTCCGGTGGATGCCGAACGAGGCGTATACTCGATCGGACGTGCGAACCGCCCTCTATGCCTGGGACGGTCCGGTCAGCTTTATCGATACGGGTCTGATCGACGCCTTCGACGAGCGGATTCCCGAGATCGAGTACAAGATGCGCCAGAAGTACGCGATGAGCGACCTGTTCGCCATTCTTCTGCCCGAGATGGAGGATCCGAGTCTCGGGGCGCTTCAGGAGCGGCATGCGGGGGCGCCGATCGACCTCTATTACGTCAATCATTCGGAACGGATCTGGCACCGGACCTGGAGCTTGCGCGGCGAGCGGGAGAAGGCACTGCGTTACTTCTATTCGACGATGGCGTTCTCGACGACGCTCGATACGAACCATGTGCACGAACGCTTCAGCCCGCAGCTCCCGTGGCTGTCTCCCTGGCAGCCGAACGGAAGCGGCAACGGACGTATCATGGAGATGATCTTGAATACGATGTATATTCTGGAGGGCAATCGGCTGTATCTGCTGCCGAGCGCGCCTGCGGAATGGCTGGAGGTCGGCAAATCCGTCCGGGCGTCCCGGCTGGGCACCGTGTTCGGTCCGCTTTCGTTAAGCGTAAGTAGAAGCGCAGCGACTAAGATAGAGATCGATCTCGCCCTGCCGTCAGGCATCGAGAGCTTGTCGGTCAGTCTGTATCTGAATGACGGGTACCGGATTCAAGCGGTCGAATCTGTAGACGCGCAGAGTGGCAGTCCGGCGTGGCGAGTCGGCGTCGACGAGCGAACGATGACGCTTCGCGACCCGGGCGCCGGCGTGAAGTGCGCGGTCCGCCTGGTTAGATAAAGTAAATTCCATCTAAAGCTCCGCCCTCAGGCCCAGCCTGCCGGCGGAGCTTTTTCGCGGCTCGGCCCGTGCATAAAGCCTTCGGATAACCGGATACTATTGGAAAAGGCGGAACGGTCGGCCAACGGAGGAATGAATTTGCCGGAACAACAATGGGACACCAGGACGGCCGTCCTGGACAGCTGCAAGCGCTCCGTCGATTTCGTGACGACGCCCTTAACGACCGGGAAAATCAGCTTCAGCTTCTCTTATTATAAAACGCTGATCGACGAGGATGCGCTCGGCCATCTTCTGCATGCGCTGCAAGGCTCGACGCAGGCCAAGGAGAGCGCGGACCTGAAGGCGCTGCTCGCGCATGTCCCGATGGACGGCGTCGAGACCGATCCCGACCCGGAGCGCGTACGCAAGCTTATTTTCAAAGGCTACCTGCTCGCTTATCCCGGCAATGCCCCCGAGCAATCTTGCGCCCTCATCTCGCTGCCGGCCAAGAAGGGGCTGCGGGCGAGCAACGAGACGGACATGGAGTTCAGCGTCGTCGGCCCGAAGATCGGCTTTATCGAGGACCTCGATACGAACATCCATCTACTGCGCGCGCAGTTGAATACGCCCGATCTGCTGCTCAAAGAGATCGTCGTCGGCTCCGTCTCCCGTTCGAGAGTCGCCATGCTATATATCGACGGCATCGCGAACGACGAGAATGTCGCGAAGATGGAGAAGCGTCTTAGCGACATCGACTTCGACGTCGTATTCGACACCTCGCAGCTAGACCAGATCATCGCGGACAATTCAAGGACGCCGTTCCCGCTGTTCACGACGACGGAACGCCGGGACCGGGTCGTCTACGCGCTGATTACGGGACAGGTGGCCGTGATCAGCGAAGGCTCCCCGTACTTCATCACCGGTCCGTCCACGCTGTTCGATTTTTTTCTTTCGCCGGAAGATTACTTTTTGCCGTGGGTTTTAGGTTCCTTTTTCCGGGTGATTCGCATCTTCGGCGTCATTTTTTCGTTATTCGCTTCTTCCTTTTACGTGGCGCTGATGACGTACCATTACGAGGTCATCCCGAAGGAGCTGCTCGGCCGGTTGATCTATTCCCGGGAAAACGTGCCGTTCGCGCCGTTTCTCGAGGTGCTCTTTCTGGAGATCACCGTCGAATTCCTGCGAGAAGCCGGCGCGCGCCTGCCGAGCCGCATCGGGCAGTCGCTCGGCATCGTCGGCGGCGTCATTCTGGGCCAGGCGGCGGTCGAGGCATCGCTGACCAGCAACATTCTGATCATCATCGTGTCGCTGTCCGCGCTCACCTCTTTTGTCACGCCGATCTACAAAATGTCCAACGCTATCCGCTTTTTGCGTTTTCCCATCATCCTGCTCGCCGCTGCGTGGGGCAGTATGGGCATCGCCATGGGCGTCTGCTTTCTGCTCGTGCATCTATCCAAGCTTCGATCGCTCGGGTATCCGTATACCGTCCCCTTCTTCCCGGTACGGGCGAAGGACTTGAAGGATAGTCTGGTGCGTTCCTCTTATTCCGTTACCGGCTCGCGGCCGAGTTACTTGAAGCCGAGTAAGACGGTTCGGTACAAGCCGACCCCCGAGAAGCGAAGCAACGATTTTGACGAGGAGTGAGACAGGCATGCGCGGCGCACGGAAAACGGTCAGACGGTTCGGGTTCGCCGCGCTCTTGACGGTGACGCTCGCCCTGAACGGCTGCGGCAGCTCGCAGATCGTGGACCGGATCTCGCTCGTCCAGACGGCGGGCTACGACAGGCAGGACGGAAAGATCGTGACGAGCATGCTGATCGGCGAGTATACCGATCAGGACAAGACCAAGGTCAAGCTGCTCGAGACGACGTCGTACAACAGCTTCGATATGGTGCCGCTGCTGAACCGGCAGACCAACAAGCCGATCGAATACGGACAGATGAAGCTCATGCTGTTCGGCAAAGCGTACGCCGAGCATGGCATCGCGCATGTGCTGAAGATGCTGTCCCGAGACGTGAAGGTTCAGAACCGCTGTCTGCTAGCCGTCGCGGATACGACAGCGAGAGAGACGATGGCGGCGACCACCGATTCCGACGATACGCTGTTTCTCACCAGCATGATCGAGCAGAATTCGAGAACGGCCGAGCTGCCGGGCAGAAACCTGCAGGAGGTGATGTACAGCTACTACGGCGAAGGCCGCGATTTTTACTTGCCCTATATCACGATGGACAGCCGCCGTCGGCCGCAGGCGGGAGGCATCGCCCTGTTCAAGGAAGATCGGGTCGTTGCCGTAGCAAAAGGCGCGGAGATGCTGTATTTGAAGCTTCTGTCCGAGAAAACGCGCGCGGGCATGCTGCTCGTTACGCTTGGGGAGAAGGGGGGCTCCCATCAATTTTTGCTGCTTCGCATATTAAATTCCCGTCCTTCCTGGAGGCTTCGCACGGACGGCCCGGCGCCGTCCTTCAAGATCGCGCTGCATATGACCGTCGGCATCAAGAGCATCTCGGAATCGGTGAAAATCGAAGATGTATCGCAAGCGGCGGAGATGGAGCGAACGATCGAACGTTTTATCGAGAGCGGCCTATCCGATTTTATTGCAAAATGCCAACAGCTGCGCATCGATCCGGCCGGCTTCGGCGATTACGCCCGGACGCATCGACGGCATTGGGACGGCGAAGCGTTCTATGCAGCCTATCCGAAAATGAAAACCGAAGTGCGCGTGAGCGCGAAGCTCGTGCAAAGCGGGACGATCGATTAAGGCGGGGAGGAGGAACGGCATTCTTGGACAAAACGAAAAGCGACAAATACACGCTGTCGGCCATCCATCTGTTTTTCCTGCTCTACGTCAGTCTGGTCGGAGCGGGACTTATGGATTTTCAGCGATACGTGGCGGCCGCGTCGGAGCAGGATACATGGATCGCCGTCTTGGCTGCGTCGCTGTTCATCGGCCTTCTGATCTGGATGATGTTCGGCATTCTCGCGCGTCAGGATGCCCGGGGGGCCAATCTCGTGGCGGTCAACCGACGGTATTTCGGCCGGGCGATTGGCGCGGTCCTCAACCTATGCTTCGTTCTTTATTTTCTATGGGGCGCGTTCGCCACGCTGCGCTTTTATTTGCAGGTGATCGAGGTGTGGATATTCCCGGAAATGAATCAATGGCCGCTCGTGCTCTGCATTTTCGGCTTGCTGTACTATACGGTGTCCGGTGGGATTCAGACGGTTGCGGGCATTTGTTTTTGGGGGACGCTGAGCATCTTTTTGTTCGTGCTGCCGCAGACGGTGCTCGTTTTTCCGTTTTTACATCCGCAAAACCTGATGCCTGCGTTCGATCATAGCGCCGCGGCGATCTTCGGCTCGACCAGGCTGATGGCCCAGCAATTTTTGGGCTGCGTGACGCTGATGGCCGTATATCCGTTCATCAAGGAGGGCGCCAGATCCGCCAAATGGGCCTATATGTCGGCAGGCGCCGCGGCCTTCATTTATATCGTCATGCTGCTGCTCTCGCTCATGTTTTTCAGTCCGCAGCAGCTCAAGGAGACCGTCTGGCCGACGCTGAGCATCGTCTCGATCATTCATGTGCCGCTTATGCAGCGTCTCGAATACGTCGTGCTGAATTTATGGCTGCTCAAGATGGTGTCGAACATATCGCTCGGCCTGTGGGCCGCCTGTCACAGCCTGAAGCAGCAGCTGCGGGTGAGGCCCCGGATCGCGCTGATCGGCGCGCTGGCGCTGTTCACGATTTTTTTCTATATCGACAACGACCCCGGGGATACGAGGAGAATGATTGAATTGTACGCGAAAACCGGAGAATTTCTGGTGTTTTTGTACGTTCCGCTCGTGTTCGTCATTTCGCGTTTCTCGGCGAAGTCAGGTTGATCGGTCAAAAAAAGGGACGGTTCGCGAAGTGGGGTGGTAAAATCAGGGGATAGTCCTTATTGCTGGAGGGATCCCCTTGATGAATGCATTACAGCCCTCGCTTGCGCTCATTCGAGATATCGAGGCTTCTGAGATCGAATTTATGATGGATCGTATGGAGGCCATCCGGGACAGACCCGGCAATCCGGAAGGCGTCGAGATCGAGCGATTTGGAAATGCCGTATGCTTTTACAGCAAGACGATGCCTTGGCCCGCCTTCAACACGGTAAAAGGGCTCGCCGAGGCGGATGCGGACCGGATCGATTCGATCGTCGCTTTCTACCGGGACAGGGGGCGTGCCGTTCAATTCGAAGCGGTGCCTGCCCTGGCGAGCTCGAATTTGCTCCGTAAACTGACGGAGGCGGGATTTTATCCTTCCGGCATTCATACGTCTATGTATGTGCAGCCCGAACGGCGGGAAGCGGTGCCGGCGTATTTGAATTCTGTTCAGGCTTCGGGTCGGGGGCCTGAGCAGGAGACGATCTCGATTGAGGCGCTTCGCGAGGATCAACTGGAGCTGTACGCGGCCATCCATTGCAGAGGGACGGGATTGCCGGACGCGGGAATCCCATCTGTCGCCGCGAACAACCAAGTGCTGCACGGCAGGCCGGGGTGGCAGTTCTATCTCACCTACGTAGACGGCGTGGCCGCCGGCGCCGGCGTTCTTTTTACCCAAAATAATAAAGCTTCGTTCACCTTCGCGGCCGTGCTGCCGGCCTACAGGAACAGAGGGCTCCATCGGCGGCTGCTGGATGCCAGAATCGACGAAGCTCACCGGAGAGGCTGCGGGATTGCCGTGGGTCAATGCGCTTATTTGTCTCAAAGCCATCGGGATATGGACCGGGCCGGGATGAAGCTCGGGTACGTGCGGACGACCTGGACGCGGCTGGACGGTTGAGACGTAGGCCGACAGGCGAGGCGAAAGGGGAGATCATTTGCGGAAGGCGTACATTGGATGGATGGTCGTCGTTGCTCTGGTCGCAAGCTGGGCAGGCAATATTTATTCGCACGAAACGGGCCGGCTGCCCGAAGGCCGCTTTTTATCGCATCTCATCGAAGTGACGGATTCGCCCGGGGACTCTTTTATGCTGTATTATATCGCGAACAACGACGATAAGCGGCTGCCCGTTTCGGTTTCGATCGAGGGGCTGCCGGCGCTGCAGTTTTATCCGATCTCGGCATATATGACGTTTAGAAATCAGAAGCTTTATCGGCTGATCGGACATTTCGAGCCGGGCGAGCAAAAGGAGGATTCGCCGTCCGAGGCGGCAGCGCCGCTGACGATCCGTTCGGTCGACGTCAACTACAGCGACGGCACGCGGGGGACGTCGGATATCGGCAAGAGGATCGTGTATCGGGGGGAGGATCGGGGGAGCGACGGTTCGATCGGCGGCGTGAGCACATCGGGATCCACTGTCGGCACGCGAACCGCTACGTTCAGGGTGGAGAAACCTGTCACGGCAACCGGCTTCAGCTCCTCTCTTTTGAACGAGATTGGCTCCGCATTTACTTATGAATTGTATTTTGGAACAGAGACGGCCGTCTTTCCGCGCGGGATCGAAGCCGGCACTTCGATATCGCTTATGGCGGCTTTTCCGGTCCCCGTAAATTCACAGCTTTACCTCCAGCCCGTCGCCATGCGACTCCGGCTTGCATACACGGATAAGTCCGGCATCGACCGGGTGCAAATGATTCCGATGGAGCGGCATCCTTATCCGACGCAGTCGGCCATTCGCGAATACGTCAAGGCACAGAGGAGGTCGAAGGAATGAGGACCGCTTGCTCGCAGATGGCGTGGGGACTGGGCCTCATGCTGTTCGATTTTAGGTTCAACAACTTCGACCTGCTGCCGGATACGCTTGGATTCATCTTGATTCTGCTCGGTTTGTACGGCTTCCCGGATCGCCGAAAAGAATTCGGGATCGCCAAGCTGGCGGCGGCCGTTATGCTGGTGCTGTCGATTGCCGAGCTGGCGGGAGCGATGCCGGCCGCAGTGATGATTGTGCAGACGGATCGATATTACGCGCTGTCCGCTTTGTCGGCGATCGGCTTTTCGGCGCTTTGCCTGCTCGCGCTGTTGTACGGCTTGTGCGAGGGATTCGCGCATACGGCCGCATCGGGCGGCCTCAAAGCGTTGGCGCGTTCGTTTCGCGCGGCATGGAATCTGAGTCTCGCGACGGGCGTCGTCATGCTTTTCGTTCTGCCGTTCGGCTTGAACGGTTATACCGGATTCGTGGCGGTCATGACGGTGCTTGCCGGCTTAGGCCAGCTCGCGGCCGGCATCTGGCTGATCGCGCTCGTGCGGAGGCTGGGTCGCGAGTACGTGGCCGCAAAGCTTGCGGAGGAGGAGATACCGGATGTTTGAAGCGTTTCGCAGGACGCTTGTCGTTGCGATCCTTTTGATGATCGCAGGCATCGTCTTTTTTCTGGTCGGACTTTTGACATCGCATGAGGCGGCGTGGGTCGGCCTCTTCGGCTTTACCGCCGGCCTGGGCCTTTTGCTGCTGGTGGAAGCCTGTAAAGCCGAGTTGAACCGCCTGCGTCTAGAGAACGTGGAGCTTCGACGAAGGCTGGATGCGATTGAAAAGCGCACGATCAGGGATTAAACGGAATGGTGAAGCTAGAGCCATGCGCCTGCGGGCTGCATGGTTTTTTGCTGTCTGGAAACGGTGTTTTGTATTTTTAAGGTTGTAAACGAACTGATACTGCTATAATATAAACCTATACAAACTTATATGAACATAAATAAACAATTGGAGGTTTTACTGACATGGAAAACCGTTATGCATCTCATCCCCGCGAAGTGAAGGCATTCGACACCGCGCGCCTGCGCGAGGAGTTCCTGATCGAAGAGATGTTCAAGCCGGACCAGCTGACGCTGACTTACACGCATGTCGACCGCTTTATCGTCGGCGGGGCGCTGCCGGTGAACGGCTCCGTCAAGCTTGAGGCGGATGCCAAAGCGATCGGCGCCGCTACCTTCCTGGAACGCCGCGAGATCGGTATCATCAATGTCGGCGGCGCGGGCACGGTAACGGTCGACGGCGAAACGTATGCGATGGCGAGCAAGGATTGCCTTTACATCGGCCTCGGAGCCAAGGAAGTGCTGTTCGCGAGCGACGACGGCGCGCAGACGGCCAAGTTCTACTTGAACTCGACGCCCGCCCACAAGACGTACCCGACGGTGAAGGCCGCGATCAGCGAGGCGTCGCCAAACCACCTGGGCAGCCTGACCAACTCCAACGAGCGCACGATTTACCGCTACATCCACACCGGCGGCATCCAGAGCTGTCAGCTGGTCATGGGCATGACGCTGCTGAAGGACGGCAGCATGTGGAACACGATGCCCTGCCACACGCACAACCGCCGCTCCGAGGTTTACTTCTACTTCGACATGCCGGAAGACGGCGTCGTCTTCCACCTGATGGGCGAGCCGCAGGAGACGCGCCACCTGGCCGTACGCAACGAGCAAAGCGTCATCTCGCCGAGCTGGTCGATCCACAGCGGCGTCGGCACGAGCAGCTACACGTTCATCTGGGGCATGGCCGGCGAGAATCAAATTTTCGAGGATATGGATGCAGTCGCGATGAAAGATATAAAATAGAAGGAAATCGCTAGGATTGGAGATTCGGCAATGAACCCTCTGCGCAGACACGAGATGATCATGGAGATGCTGCTGGCCGCGAACGAGGTGACGGTGGCCGAGCTCAGCGAACGGCTTGAGGTGACGGGGAAAACGATCCGCGAGGATCTGGCCAAGCTCGAGGAAAAGGGGCTGCTGCAGCGCATGCACGGCGGTGCGATGCTCGCGCAGGCGGACCAGCTCGGCATCCTGTCGCTCAAAAATCCGGTCGCGCGACATGCGGCCGAAAAGGCGGAGGTCGCGAAGCTGGCGGTATCCCTGATCGAGCCCGGCGATATCGTCGCGCTCGATGGCGGCACGACGATGCAGGAGATGGCCCGGCAGCTGCCGAACCAGCCGATGACCGTCGTGACCAACGACATCATTATCATCAGCGAACTCGTCCGCAAGGAGGCCATTCGTCTCGTCGTGCCCGGCGGCTATCGCGTTCGCAATATGCTGGTTGGGGCCGATGCGGTCGCTTACGTGCGGAAGCTCAATATCCGCAAGGCGTTTCTCGCGGCGACGGGGGTTCAGCCGGACTCCGGCTTCACCATCTATACGGGGGAGTTCAGCGAGATGAAGCGCGCGCTCATCGAGACGGCCCAGCAGTCCTTCGTGACGGCGGACCATCACAAGTTCGGGCAGGGCGCGCTATTCACCTTTGCGCAGTTGACCGAGGTCGAGGCGATCGTTACCGACGCCGGGCTCTCGCCGGAAGTGGCTTCCCAATACAGGCAAGCCGGCGTCAGATTACTCATCAACCAAGAGAAGGAATGATATAGCATGTTGTTCGACTTAACCGGCAAGACGGCACTCGTCACCGGCGCTTCCGGCGGACTGGGACAGGCGATGGCGCTCGGGCTCGCGGAAGCCGGCGCCAAGGTCGTCGCGGTCGCTTCCTCCAACTGCGATGCGACCGTAGCGGCCGTCCGCGAGGCGGGCGGCACGATCGAGCAGATCTCCGCGAATCTGAGCGAGCTCGATGGGCTGGAAGGCGTATTCGAGAAGGCACTCTCGTTTTTCGGCAGCATCGATATTCTCGTGAACAACGCGGGCACGATCCGGCGCACGCCGGCCGCGGACCATGCGGCCCAGGATTGGTTCGACGTCATCGATCTGAACCTGAACGCCGTCTTTTTCCTCAGCCAGCTGGCCGGCCGCCATATGATCGCGCGTGGCAGCGGCAAGATCATCAATATCGCCTCGATGCTGACGTTCCAGGGCGGAATCAACGTGCCCGGCTACACGGCGAGCAAGCATGCCGTCGCAGGCGTCACCAAGGCGCTCGCCAACGAATGGGCGAGCAAAGGCATCCAGGTCAACGCGATCGCGCCCGGCTACATGACGACCAACAACACGGCGCCGATCGTCGCGGATCAGGCCCGCTACCAATCGATCACCGACCGTATCCCGGCAGGCCGCTGGGGCCAGCCCGAAGACATGAAGGGGCCGGTCGTGTTCCTCGCATCCGCCGCGTCCGACTATCTCAACGGCCATGTGCTGTGCGTGGACGGAGGTTGGCTGGCGCGATGACGACGGGCAGAGAGCAGAGCGAGCTGATGAAGTCGCTGGCGGCGAGCAAGATCGTCGCCATTATCCGGGGCATCCCGGAGGACAAGGGAGACGCGACCGCGGAGGCGCTGGCCGAGGGCGGCGTCGTCTTCCTCGAAGTGACGCTGAACACCGACGGCGCGCTCGGCATGATCTCGCGGTTCCGCGAGCGTTATGAGGGCCGCATGCGGATCGGCGCGGGCACGGTGCTCGATCTGGGGCAAGCCAAGGAAGCGGCGGCGGCGGGGGCGGAGTACATCATCTCGCCGAACCTCGATCTTGAGGTCGTCCGCTTCGGCGTCGAGCAGGGCATCGAAGTATGGCCGGGCACGATGACGCCGACCGAGATCGTGGCGGCTTACAAGGCCGGCGCATCGGCCGTCAAAGTATTCCCGCTCGGCAGTCTCGGCGTCGGTTACCTCAAGGAGATCCGCGCGCCGCTGAACCACATCCCAATGGTAGCCACAGGCGGCGTGAACCTGCAGAACATCCGGTCCGTGCTGGACGCCGGCGCGGTAGCCGTCGGCCTGGGCGGCAACCTGGTGGACAAAAAGCTCGTCGCGGACGGCGACTTCAAGGCGCTGGCGAAGCTGGCGCGGGCTTATGCGGATGAGGTTGCGAAGGCATAATGAAAAAGCAGGACCGATCGGAGAAGCTCCGATCGGTCCTGTTTTTTCATTATCGGGGGCTAAGTGCGATGTTGCAGCTGCGCCTATTTGGGGGGACTGCAGGAATTCATCGCGCCCGGAACGCAGACGCGCCATAATCGAGCGAGGTCTCGCCCTCCGCGATGGGTCCGCCATAAGACGACCAACGGATCATTTCTCTCAAGACACGTTCGGGCTTATCGTGGACTCGGTACGTGAAATCATAGACGCCGTGAAACCAAGGAACACGTTCTATGTGTTGGAGACCATGCCGTGGATATTCCCTATAGCGCCGACATTTACCTGGACTTGATTCGCGCGGTCGATCGCAAGGCATTCGCCGTACATCTGGACCCGGTAAATATGATCACAAATCCGCTGCTCTACTATGACAATGCAAATTTAATCAAAGAATGTAGGCAGGGATATCCCGCTGATGTTGGAGCATTTGCCGTCCGCGGAAGAATACAAAAGGACTGCCGATCATATACGCAGGCTTTATCCAAATGAAAGAGAACGATTCTAAAAAGTGTGCCATATACGAGCCCGACTTCGCTTTATATACTGACCTTAGTTGTCTATGCTTCACTAGCGGGAGGGAAAGTCAGTGAAGCGAATATGGATGATGAGCATCATCCAAGAGAGCAATACATTTAGCCCCACGATGAGCACGATGGACGATTTCCGCAGATTCCAGCTCGCGTTAGGCGAAGAAATCCGCGATTCAAAGGCCGAGACGGAACTGACCGGATTCATGGAGGCGACAGGCGGCGAGGAGGTAGAAATCGTGCCGATCGTTTCCGCGCTTGCCGTATCTTCAGGAATCATCCGCGCGGAAGCTTGGGAAGAGCTGAAGCAGCTGCTAATCTCATGTCTGAATCGCGCAGGACCCGGGGACGGCGCTTATTTGGCGCTGCACGGCGCCATGGCGGCAGAGGGCTGCGACGATGCTGGTGGCGCGCTCGTCGAGGAGGTCCGAACGCGCCTCGGTCCGGAGAAGCCCATCGTCGTCTCCCTAGATTTGCACGCCAATGTCACCTATAAGATCGTGGAGGGCGTACAAGGGATCATCGGATACCGTACGTTTCCGCATACCGATCACCACGATACCGGTATCCGCGCGGGTAAGCTTTTCCTCTCGATATTGAATAAGGGCGTTCGTCCGGTCATCGCTTTTCGCAAAATACCCATGATCGTACCGGCGGAAAATAGTCAAACCTCGCACGGCCCCTTCTTTGATTTATGGACGGAAGCCCGCGCCGGCGAATCCAGGGGCGATTCCCTGTATACGTCCTTGTTTCCCGTCCAGCCGTGGCTCGATCTGCCCGATATGGGCAGCAGCGTCGTGGTCGTTGGAGAAGATGCGGATATCGTGTCCAAGGAAGCGGATCGGATGGCGGATTTATTTTGGGACAAACGGCATGAATTCCAGATCGAGCTGCACGCCGTGCGCGATATCGTCGCAAGAGCGCTTGTGGAGCGAACGGCCGGACGGCCGTTTATTATTTCGGATTCCGCGGACAGCCCCGGAGCCGGATCGACCGGCGACAGCAACTATGTGTTGAAGGAGCTGCTCGACCTCGGCGTGCAGGACCGATTAGTCTGCCTGCTGACGATGGTGGACGCCCCGGCGGTCGCGTATGCGATCGATGCGGGCGTCGGCAGCATGATCGAAGTAGACGTCGGATATACGAGCAGTAAAAATACGCAGCAAGGCGTGCCCATTCGCGTGCTGGGACGTGTCCGGACGATCGGTGACGGGAAATTTCAATTCGGAGGCGGTAGCTTAAAGGGGACGACGGGGAACATGGGGCGCTGCGTCGTCCTGCAGATCGGATCGATATCGCTGCTGCTGAGCGAGTGGCCGACTTTCAGCGGCGATCCCGCCATGTATCGCAGCGTGGGACTCGAGCCGTCGGAAGCGGATCTCCTGCTGGTCAAATCGGCCAATCAATTTCGAGCCGATTACGAACGAATTTCGCCGCATATTTTTATTCTCGATACGCCGGGCAGCAGTCCCGCAAACATCCGATCTTTGATTTATCGGCGGCTTCCGCGGCCGTTCTACCCTTTCGAGGATGAATTTGAGTGGCGGGGGGAGTCTCGGCTATGAGATTACGGGGCCAAGTCGCGATCGTAACCGGAGCCGCGAGATCGATCGGCGCCGCCGTGGCGAGGCGGTACGCCAGGGAAGGAGCGAGCGTTGTCGTCGTAGATCTTTTGCCGGAGTTGGCGGAGCAGGTTGCCGCTTCGATTCGGGACGACGGCGGCGACGCTTTTGCGATCCAGGCGGACGTGTCGGTCGAGGCCGAAGTCCGGGCAGCGGTCGATGAGACCGTGAGGCGGTATGGGACGGTCCACGTACTCGTTAACAACGCGGGTATCGATCCGCGATGCCATTGGCACGAGATAACGGGCGATGAATGGGACCGCGTCATGAATACGAACGTGAAGTCGCAATTTTATTGCGCCAAGGCGGTATTCCCCCACATGAAGACGCAGGGGTACGGGAAAATCATCAACGTGTCGTCGGTTACCTTTTTTACGGGGCAGCGGAATTTATTGCACTATGTCGCTTCTAAAGGAGCGGTTGTCGGATTTACGCGCGCGCTCGCCAGAGAGGTGGGGGAACACGGCATTGCGGTGAATTGCGTCACGCCCGGCGCCGTGCTCACGGAGACGGAAGGCGAGGACATGCACCAATACGATCCGGCTCGGCTCGAACGGGAAATGGCGGAGCTGCAAAGCTTCCAAAGACGCGAGACGGCCGGCGATCTGGAAGGCGTCTTCGTATTTTTAGCCGCTTCGGACAGCGATTTTTTGACCGGCCAGACCTTAAACGTAGACGGCGGCTGGATCATGCATTAGAGGGGGAAAGCGAATGCCTGATATTCGATTGGACTTTACCCGCAAGTCGGCGCCGCTTAAAAAGCTGCATGGCGTCAATAACGGCCCCGTCACGGCAGGTTCCCTGGTTGACGTCACTCCCGCTTACCGAGAGGCGGGCATTCCTTTGGCGAGGCTTCATGACACAAATTGGCCGAATCCCGGCGAGGTGGATATCCATACGATCTTTCCCGACTTCGGCAAAGATCCGGAGGATCCCGCCAGCTATCATTTCTCTAAAACGGATCAATATCTGGCATCAATCGTAGCTACGGGAGCCAAAATCGTCTACAGGCTTGGCGAAAGCATCGAACATACGTCCAAAAAATATTACGTTCACCCACCCGCGGACTATGCGAAGTGGGCCCGTATTTGCATCGGCATCATCCGGCATTATAACGAGGGATGGGCCGACGGGTTCCATCACGATATCCGTTACTGGGAAATCTGGAACGAACCGGACAATCCGGACGGACAAGTCATGTGGTCGGGCACCGACGAGCAGTATTATGAATTGTACCGCGTCGCTTCTACTGCCATCAAGCAGCATGATCCGTCGTTGAAGGTAGGCGGACAGGCCGCCACGATGGTCAACCATCCTTTTACGCGCGGATTTATCGCCTATTGCCGGCAGCACGCTGTTCCCTTGGACTTTTTTACTTGGCATACGTACGCCGACGATCCCGAGAAGGTTGCGGCTAACGCCCGGCTTGTCCGGCAATGGCTCGAGGAAGCCGGCTATATGGATATGGAATGCCATTTGAATGAATGGGGCTATCTCCATTTCGACAGCGAGGAAGCGGCAAAGCTGCTTTGGAGGCCGGAGGGAGCGGCGCATCGAAAACGCGTGTTCGAGCGCCAGAAAAACGAGGAGGGCGCAGCGTTCTCGGCAGCATTGTTTGCGCTGCTTCAGGATTGCCCCGTCCATCAAGCCAATTACTACGATGCGCAGCCTCACAGCATGTTCTGCGGACTGTTCGATATGTACGGCAACCCTCAGAAAATGTATGATGTGTTCGCGAAGTTCAACGAGCTTTGCCAATATGATTATCGGATCGAAGCGAATATCAAGGATGGGTTGCAAGGGGTTTATGCGCTTGGCGTGTCGGGCAAAAACGGCGATTCCGCCATATGGGTAAGCAACTTCCGCGGGGAGAGCCGGGAATACGAGCTGGCGTGGACGCCTGCCGCGAACCAGCGATTTACGCATTGCGAATGGGCCGTGCTGGACCGTGAACGCCGATTCGACTCGCCGGAATATCACGATCTGCAGTCGGGCGATCGGAAGCTGAGCGTTTATCTTCCGAAATATGCAGTGCTATTAGCCAAGTTGCACGCTGTTTAAACGAATAGAGTTCAGGCAGGGCTGATGAATTTCATCAGTCCTATTTCAGCATTATGGATCAGGGATTTTAACAATCTATCGGCGCCAGGGGTCTGAAAGTATAATATAGAAAACAATAATTAACCGTGGAGGCAAGTAAATGAATGAGAATGGTCGATAAAGTCGCCGCTATTCGCGTTTTTCCCAAACTGGTTTTGACCTTTCTGGTGGTCCTCAGTCCCTTGTACATCATCGGTCTTCAGATTAATATGTCGGGGCTCAAAAATGTAAATAAAGAAATTACCCATTCTTTATCCTCCCGCGTCAATCTGTACATGGAGCTTCTGGATAATGACTTTGGAGGCATTCTCCTAACCTTGCAGGATTATATCAATGACGAAGATTTAATGAAGCTCAGCATTACCGCCGAGATCATGTCCGACGTGGAAAAGACGCAAGCGAATTTGCGGTTGAAAAATCATCTCGACATTCTTAACCGTTCGAGCAAGTTCGTAGAGGAAGCGTCCGTGTTCATCCCTTTGATCGACCGGACCATCACCTCTAACATGGAAGGCATTAAGGACTTCGACGCGAACCAGTTCAAGGCGATGAGCGGTCCGTTGAAGACCAAGGAATCTCCCTTTCTATTTTGGAAGGACCGAATATTCGTCACGCTCGTTTATCCTCCTTCAAGCAGAGGCAAAGACCCTATATTCGTCGCGGCCGTAGAAATATCGATTCCCGAGCTTGTGTCGACGCTCGACAGCTACACGAACGAGGGCGGGGGGGCGGTTCTCGTCGAGAAAGCGACGAATCGAATCATCGCGAAAACGACCCTCAACGCCGAAAGCGAAATCATCATGGACCAGCCGGAGCTGATGGAGAGTACGGACAGCAATGCGACGCGCAAGGTTGACGTTGATGGACAATCCTACCTGATCACGCGCAAAGACTCGGAGCATTTAGGCATGAGCTTGCTTATGTATGTCCCTACCAAAGACGTGAACCAGCAGCTCGCCTCCCACCGGGTATGGCTGATCATTTTATCCTTGGCTTCGATCGTAATTGTAATCGCTTTCTCTTATAGCATTTACAGAATCATTCACAAGCCGCTCATCTCGCTGCTCCAGTCTTTTCGGCGGATCGAGCAAGGCCAGTTCAATCATACCGTCACCTATCCGCTGAAGGATGAGTTCGGCTACCTGTACGAGGAATTCAACAGCATGGCCAGGAAGTTGAACGTGCTGGTGCATGAGGTGTACGAGCAGCAATACAGGGCCAGACTGTCCGAGCTGCGTCATCTGCAGTCGCAGATCAATCCGCATTTTTTATATAACACCTACTTTATTTTATATCGGATGGCGCAGCTGGAGGACAATGAGAACCTCATGCGGCTGACCAAGCATCTGGGAGAATATTTTCAATTTATTACGCGGGATGGAACGGATGAAGTGCCGCTCGAGATGGAAGCGCATCATGCCCGAACGTATATGGAGATCCAATCCATCCGGTTTGCCAATCGCGTAGAGGCTCATTTCGGTGACTTGCCGATAGGCGCGGCGGCAATCCAGGTACCCAGGCTGATCATGCAGCCGATCATCGAGAATGCCTACAAACATTCCTTGGAGCTGAAGTCGAAAAACGGTTGGATGAACGTCGAATTCAGCCTTCGTCCAGACGAGCTCATTATTGCCATCGAGGATAACGGGCATGAGTTCACCGCGGAGAAGCTGGAGCGATTAAAGCAAGTGCTGCGCGCGAACGACGGATTCGCCGAGAGCACGGGCATGATTAACGTCCATCGCAGGCTTAAGATCAAATTCGGCGAAGCAGCGGGACTGCGCCTGAGCGAAGGGGCTCGCGGCGGCTTGAAGGTGGAAATCATCATTCCGATCGGGGAGAGAGATCAATGATCAAATTGCTTATCGTGGACGACGAGCCATACACGGTAGACGGTTTATACGAAATGCTGTCGGAGGTTCCGGATTTGGATCTGGACGTCTACAGGACTTATTCCGCCGAAGAGGCGATACAGAGACTTACCCGCGCGAAAATGGATATCGTGCTCAGCGATATTCGGATGCCCGAAATGGACGGCATAGAGCTTCAGCAATGGATTCGCGCTCGTTGGCCCAAGTGCAAGGTGATCTTCTTGACGGGAATCGGAGATATCTCCTCGATTCAGCGCGCGATCAGGGGGGGCGGCGTCGATTATATCCTGAAAACGGAAGGAGACGAATCCATTCTCTCTTCGATACGCAAAGCGATTAAGGAGCTGGAGGAGGAAGCGAGCAATGAGCAATTCGTGCTGCGGGCGAAAGAACAAGTCAAACAGGAGCTTACGCTGCTGAGAAGGGATTGGTTTAACAGCTTGACGGACATCGGCGGTTATTCCCTGTCGGGAAGGAAAACCAGATTTCAAGAGCTTGAAATCCCGCTCTCGGCGGAAGCTTCGGTACTGCTCGTGCATGGCAGAGTCGATCGATGGAAAGAAAATACGAGTCCTTCGAATAAAACCTTATTCATCAACGCGATTCAAAATATAGCGGAGGAATATTTGCGCCCGACCGCATTCATGTCCGTCTTGTTGTACGATTCGCAATTCATTTGGTTGATTCAGCCGCACCGCATCATGGAAGAGACGGCGGTCACGAGTCTTGAAGAGCAATGGACGGATACGCTGACATTCGTAGCCGGCATGCTGGACAGCATCCAGTCGACGACCAAGCGCCTGCTGCATCTGCCCATTTCGCTTGTAACGACAGGAAGACCGAGCGCCTGGGAGGACGTTCCGAGGGATTTTCAAATCGTCAAAAAAACGATGGTACTGGGACTGGGCAACGGAGAGGAGATGCTGATTACGCAATGCGAGCCGGACAAGCCTCAGAATATGGCAGTCGAGCTCTCTCCGCAGCGGCTGCTGGACCTCGAGCTTGCCTTGGAGTCCGGCCAGCCGGAGGCGTTCGCCGAGAGATTGGAGTTCGCGTTTGCCAAGCTTCCGAATCGCTTCCGGCTGTATGCGCAGACGTATTATTCGATCGCCGTGCTTCTGCTTGGCCAAATGAACAAAGCATCGAACGGCATTGCCCCGGAAGACAACATGGTCGACCGTCTGATGGATCTGGGCAGCCATCCGTCCAAAGACGCTGCCTTAAAATATCTTCTCGAAGTGGCGGATACGCTGTTCTCCCGCAGAAACAGCATGCTCGTGGAACGTACCAACGGGGTCATCCACAAGCTGAACCAGCATATCCGAGACCATCTGGACGGCGATTTGTCCCTGAACACCTTAGCCGATCTCGTCTATCTGAATTCCTCCTACCTGTCGGCGCTGTACAAGCAAAATACCGGCCGCAACCTATCCGACGTGATCGCCGATACGCGAGTCGCGACCGCCAAGGAATTGTTGGCCATCCCCAAATGGAAGATTCACGAGATCGCCCTCCGCATCGGCTTCGGTACGGCAGGCTACTTTACCCGTTTTTTCAAGAAGCATACAGGCGTGACGCCGAGCGAATATCGCGCAGAGCTTGAAGCTTAGATTCGGCTTTGTCCGAAACGGCAACAACGCATAACGAAAGATAAGCTTTCTAAAAGAAGTGAAATATACAGTTTTGGCCGAGAGTTCTATCATTATCAGTAAGCAAGGAATTGGATGTCTATCAGAAGTCGGGGGGAAAGAAATCATGCCTAACAGGTCAAGGATCGCATGGACTTCTGCATTTCTCAGCTTGGCGTTGCTGGTATCGGCTTGCTCCGGAAAAGAAAACGGCGAAAACGCGGAAAATAGTCCGAGCCCGTCCGCCGCGGCATCTTCGAATGAAGGTTCTGCGCCGGCGGCAAGCGGATCCACGGCAGACGACGATTTATTTCTCGGCAAATACGATCCGCCGATCGAAGTCTCTACGGTTCGCGTACTCGGCGGCGACGTCAAGTTCTTCGAAGGAGAATCCATCGACAACAATGTGTGGACGAGGTACGCCAAGGACCAGCTCGGGATTACTATCAAGAACAAATGGACGGTCAATTCCGATCAAGGCAAGGAAAAAATGAACCTTTCGATCGTCTCGGGCGATTTGCCGGATTTCTATTCCGTGGACGCGACCCAGCTCCATCAGCTGTATGAGGCGGGAGAAATCATGGATCTGACCGACTTGTACGACAAGTATGCGATGCCGGCTGTGAAGCAGTATACGGAGGCGCTTACGAACGGCTTGAATTTGGTTACTTTCGACGGCAAGATGATGTCTCTTCCCGGAGGCTCTGCGACTTCCGATTCCTCCCCGATGCTGTGGATCCGCAAGGACTGGCTCATAAAATTAAACTTGCCCGAGCCGAAGACGATGGCGGACGTGCTGGCCATTTCGAAAGCGTTTACGACGCAAGATCCCGACGGCAACGGGAAGCCCGACACGTTCGGACTCGCCATGAACAAGACGCTATTGTTGACGAACGGCGGGGATGCATTCGGATCGCTGGAAGGATTTTTTAACGGCTACCATGCATATCCGCAAAACTGGGTCAAGGACAAGGACGGCAAGCTGGTCTACGGCAGCATACAACCGGAGATGAAGGCTGCGCTGACTCAATTGCAAACGATGTATAAGGACGGAGAGCTCGACAAAGAATTCGGCGTTAAAAACGAGACCAAGGAAGCCGAGCTGGTCGCGGCAGGCAAGATCGGAATGACATACGGACTCATGTATCATACGCTGGGCCAGCTTGGCGACAGCCGCAAAAACGACCCGAACGCGGACTGGCAGCCATATCCGATCGTCTCGATCGACGATTCGCCGGCAAATCCGCAGACGGCGGCAAGCTCGATTGGCAGCTACTACGTAGTGAACAAGAAGGCGAAGCACCCGGAAGCATTCTTTAAATTGGCGAATTTATCCGTCGATATGGATTCGAAGCCCAAGGAATTCAGCGCAGCGTATAACGAGGTCGACGGCATTCAGGTGTGGCAGTACTTCCCGATTACGCTGGGCAACCCCAACCAAAACTTGACGGCATACCATAAGGTGATCGCGGCGCTCGACAGCAAGGATACGACCGGATTTAGCGCGCAGCAGCTGGATGCTTATAATAAATCGCTAGCGGTGGCGCAGGGCTCGACCGATGTCACCGACTGGGGCTTCGATAAAGTGTTCGGTAAAGACTCGTCGTATAAGGTCATCGACAAGTACGTAACCGAGAATCTCCTGAAGCCAAGCGATTATATTTACGGCCCGACGGAGACGATGACGGCCAAAAACGCAACCTTGCAAAAGATGGAAATCGAAACGTACACCAAAATCATTATGGGCGAGCCCATCGCGTTATTCGATAAATTCGTCAGCGACTGGAAAAAGCTCGGCGGGGACCAGATTACGGCAGAGGTCAATGCGGCATCCAAGTAATTCACTTAACCGGATGGGAGGAAGGGCGGACCTTTCTCCCGTTTTTTACAGGAGGTGCCGACCATGGAGAGACGACTTTCTTATAAAAAATATCGCAATCTTCCGCTTCATCTCATGATACTCCCCGGATTGCTCCTGGTACTGATTTACTGCTACGGGCCTATGTTCGGCCTGGTAATATCCTTCCAGAAGTTCATTCCCGCTCGCGGCATCGGAGGATCTGAGTGGATCGGATGGGAGAACTTTCGCTATGTTTTTGAATTGCCGGGTTTTACGAAGGTGCTGTGGAATACGATATTCATCTCGTTCATGAAGCTGTTCGCGAATTTGCTCGTTCCGATCGTCATGGCGCTACTATTGAACGAGGTTCGTAAAGAAGCGTTCAAGCGGGGCGTCCAGACTTTGATTTATTTGCCGCATTTTCTGTCCTGGATCATCTTGGGCGGCGTCCTGATCGACATTCTGTCTCCTTCCCAAGGAATCGTGAACGAGATCCTGGCCTGGGTCGGCATCAAGCCGATTTATTTTTTGGGCAGCAACGCTTGGTTCCGGTATGTACTCGTGGGCTCGGACGTGTGGAAGGAGTTTGGGTTCAATACCATCGTCTACTTGGCTGCGCTGACCGGCATTAATCCGTCCCTGTACGAGGCGTCTATCGTCGATGGCGCGAACCGCTGGAAGCAGACGATGCATGTCACCTTGCCCGGCATCGTGCCGATCATCGTGCTGTTGTCCGTTCTGAGCCTCGGCAACGTGCTTAACGCAGGGTTTGATCAAGTATTTAACCTGTACAGTGCCCAGGTATATGAGACAGGCGACATTCTGGACACGTTTGTGTACCGGATCGGCCTCTTGGAAGCGCAATACGGCGTCGCGACCGCGATCGGATTTTTCCAATCCGTCGTCACGCTCGCATTTATCTCGCTTTCTTATTATTTGGCCTATCGCTTTGCCAACTACAGGATTTTTTAACGAAAGGAGCGATAGCCTTGGTCGAACCTTATTCGCTCAGCCGCAAGCTGTTTGTCGGTTGCAATTATACCGTATTAGCGTTGATCTCGATCTTTTGCATCCTTCCGCTCCTTCATGTATTCGCCGTATCCCTGAGCTCCAGCCAAGCCGCGGCTGCCGGTTATGTCAAGCTGTGGCCCGTGGATTTTACGATGAAAAATTATGAATTCGTAGCGGGGAAAAGCGAGTTCACCAGGTCGTTGCTCGTTACGTTGAAGCGTGTCGGGATCGGTGTCCCGCTGAATATGCTGCTGACGGTTTTAATTGCGTATCCCTTATCCAAAGATTCGCTCCATTTTCGCCCCAGAACGGCCTATGCGTGGGTTTTTGTGGTCACGATCCTGTTTAGCGGAGGCTTGATCCCGCTCTATATGGCCGTTAAGTATACGATGATCATGGACACGATTTGGGCGCTGATCCTTCCTTCCGCAGTCCCCGTATTTAACGTCATTCTGATGCTTAATTTTTTTCGGAACTTGCCAAAAGAGCTGGAAGAGGCTGCTTTTATAGATGGCGCCGGTCATTGGACGACCTTATGGAAAATATACATCCCGCTGTCTATGGCCTCTCTCGCCACGGTTACTTTATTCGCCACGGTCGGCCACTGGAATTCCTGGTTCGACGGCATGATATTCATGAATTCTCCGACGCATTATCCGCTGCAAAGCTACCTTCAAACGGTCGTAATCAATCAGGATTTCTCCTTATTCACGTCGGGAAGAATCAAAGATTTTTCCAATATTAACGATCAAACGGCAAAGTCGGCGCAAATCTTTTTGGGCGCATTGCCGATCCTGCTGGTCTACCCGTTCCTTCAGCGATTTTTCATCAAGGGCGTCGTTCTCGGCAGTGTGAAGGAGTAGGACGATTCTAATCGGATGAGGTGGAAAGCAAGATGGGCTTGGCAACTGAACTGGAAAGTCAAAAGGTCCGAAAAATCAGCTTCGAAGGCGATGCGCTTCGGATGTCGATGGACTGGACGGTCGAAGACCTGGACAAGGTGCAGGTGCTCGTGGAGAGCACGAACGGCTCCAGCCATCCGAGCTCCTATCATCTCGGCGAGCTGGTGGCGGAGATGGAGAAGGGCGTCTTCCAAATGGGAGGCAAGCCGGCCATTTATACGACGACCGATATTTGCGACGGCGTGGCGCAGGCGCATAACGGCATGCATTATTCCCTGCTCTCCCGCGACATGATTGCCTCCATGGTTGAGATTCATGCGATGGCCACTCCTTTCGACGCGATGGTGCTTGCTTCCGCAGGAGACAAGGCCGTGCCCGCCCATCTCATGGCGATCGCCCGGCTGGACATTCCGGCCATCCATGTTCCTGGCGGTGCGATGGGGGCGGGACCCTGCATGCGGTCGAACGAAGAGCTGTGGCATATGAGCGTGGAAGTCGATCAGAACAAGATGACCAAGGAGGAGTTCCTCGCTTTTCAACGCGCGTGCTGTCCGACCTGCGGGGCCTGTCAGTATATGGGGACCGCGGCGACGATGCAGGTCATGGCAGAAGCTTTGGGCTTGGCGCTCCCTTGGACGGCGCTGATCCCAGCGACGAATGCGGAGATCAAGCGGGCGGCTAGAGCGGCGGGTCAGCAGGTGATGCGCCTCGTTCAGGCCGACATCAAGCCCTCGCGGATTTTGACCCGGGAGGCATTCGAGAATGCCATCATGGTGCACGCGGCCGTAGGGGGATCACTGAATGCAGTCATGCATCTTATCGCGATCGCGAGAGAAGCCGGAATCGAACTGGATGCAGAGACGTTCGATCGGATCCATCGCACGATTCCGGTACTGGTGGATACGAAGACCGCCGGACATTATCCGACCGAGCTGTTCTGGTATGCGGGCGGCGTACCGCTCGTGATGCAAGAACTCGAAGCGCATCTCCATCTCGACGTTATGACGGTTACCGGTCATACGCTCCGGGATAATCTCGAAGCCTTCCGCCACAACGAAATGCCTAAATTCGCGGAAATGTTCCTCGCCAATTACAAGCTCAATCGCCGGCATGTCATCTACCCGCTTCAGAAGCCGCTGAAATCCGAGGGTTCGCTCGCCGTGCTCAAAGGGAATCTGGCGCCCGCCGGGTGCACGATCAAAAAATCCGCGGTCGTGGAAGCCATGCTGGTCCATAAAGGCGCTGCCAAGGTATTCGATACCGAACGCGCCGCCGTCGATGCCCTGCTGGCCAAAGAGATCCATCCCGGCGACATCGTCGTGATTCGGTATCAAGGGCCAAAAGCCGTCGGGATGCCGGAGATGTTCTTCATGTCGGAGCTCATCGCGTCGGACCCGACATTGTCCCGCACCACTTCCCTGGTAACGGACGGAAGGTTCTCGGGCGCGACGCGAGGTCCATGCGTAGGTTATGCGGGACCGGAAGCGCTGGATGGCGGCCCGATCGCCGTCATTGCGAACGGCGACATCGTATTGATCGATATTCCGAACCGCACGATCGATATCGTCGGCACGGAAGGCCGGGAGCGAAGCGCTGCGGAGATCGCCGAGATTATCCGCCTGCGATTCGAGAGCTGGAGCCCGCCGGAATTTCATCACAAAGGCGCATTGCTGCAATACACGCGAACGGCACGTCCCGCCCTCGAAGGCGGATCTTGCTCTTAATCGGGAGGATCGACGATGAACCGTTCCTTGTTGGCTTACGGACCTTTGATTCTTGGACATCCGGATGCGGGCTACATTTGAGGAGGGAAAAGCATGCCGTCCATAATTGTCTATGATCTGAGATGCGAGTACCGCAAGCATCCGGTCGGGATCGACGTGCTGCGGCCAAGACTAAGCTGGAAGCTTGCCGCAGACCGAAGGAATGTCGGGCAAGAGACGTACCGGATTCAAGTAGCCGTCGATGAGAGCTTCCGCCGGCTCGTATGGGACACGGGACTTGTCCGCAGCGACCGCTCCGTCCACGTCGAATACGAAGGGGAACCGCTGCAGTCGCGAACGCGATATTATTACCGCGTTCAAGCCGGAGACCGGACGGGCTGCCAGTCGGAATGGAGCGACGGGGCATTTTGGGAGACGGCGTTACTGAAGCGCGAAGAATGGCTTGCCGACTGGATCGCGCCTCCTGCGCGCGCCGACAAGCCGAATGTCGAGATCGATTATTTGCGCAAGACGTTTCGCATCCAAGGCGAGGTGTCGCAAGCCAGGATCTATGCGACGGCTCACGGCCTGTATAAGCTGTTCGTCAACGGCAAGACGCCGGACGACACGCTGTTCGCGCCGGGATACACGAGCTACCGTAAGCGGTTGCAATATCAAACCTACGACGTCACGCATCTGCTCGCAAACGGAACGAACGCGATCGGCGTCATGCTCGGCAATGGGTGGTATATCGGGGATCTCGGGTGGATGGACGGCCGTCATTTTTACGGTACGGAGCGGGCGCTTCTGATGCAGCTCCACGTGACCTATGTGGACGGTCGTCAAGAAATGATCATGACAGACGAAGGTTGGCGCGGCAGTACGGGCGCTTTGCTGATGTCGGAGCTATATCATGGGGAGACTTGCGACGCCAGGCTGGCGCAGGAAGGGTGGCATCGAGCGGATTTCCCTGCGTCAGACTGGCAGTCTGTAGAAGTCCGAGCGTTGACAAAGGATCCCCTCATCGCGCAGGAGGGCGAACCGGTGCGAATCGTCGAGAAGCGGACGCCGGTTGCGGTTTTCGTGACGCCGCGCGGAGAAATCGTATTGGATATGGGCCAAAATATGGTCGGCTGGATGCGATTTCGCGTGGAGGCGGATGCCGGAACCGTCATTACGCTGCGGCACGCCGAGGTGCTGGACCAGCAGGGCAACTTCTACGTGGATAATATCCGATCCGCCAGGCAGACCGTCCGCTACATCTGCAAGGGCGGAGAATCCGAGGAATATGAGCCTTCTTTCAGCTTCCAAGGCTTTCGTTACGTTCAGGTCGAAGGCTTGCCGATCGAGGGCTTGGCGGACCGCTTCGTCGCCTGCGTCATTCATACCGACATGGAGCCGGCGGGATCCTTCCGTTGCTCCGACGAGATGGTGAATCAGCTGCAGCGCAATATCGTATGGGGGCAAAAGGGGAACTTCCTGGAGGTGCCTACCGATTGCCCGCAGCGGGACGAACGGCTCGGCTGGACGGGGGATGCGCAGGTATTCGCCCGCACGGGCGCCTTCAACTTCAATGTGGCTCCATTCTTCGCGAAGTGGCTGAAGGATCTGGCCGCGGACCAGCAGCCGGATGGCGGGGTGTCGCATGTCGTTCCCGATCTGCCGTTCTGCGGCTATAATTCGTCCGCCTGGGGAGATGCGGCGGTCATTGTTCCCTGGACGATCTATCAATGCTACGGGGATGTCCGTCTTTTAGAAACGCAATACCCGAGCATGAAGGCCTGGGTCGATTATATAAGGAACCAAGGCGAGGACGAATGCTTGTGGAATTCAGGCTTTCACTTCGGCGACTGGCTGGCGCTGGACGGACCGGGCGGCAGAGTCGTCGGCGCCACGCCCAAAGATCTAATCGCTACCGCCTTTTACGCGCACTCCGCAAGTCTGGTTGCCAAAGCGGCCGCCGTTCTTGGCTATGAGGAAGATTCCGTCCGCTACAAGAATCTTCTTGAAGGAATCGTCAACGCATATCGCAAAGAATTCGTATCGCCGAACGGCCGGGTCGTATCCCCTACGCAGACCGCCTATGTGCTTTCTTTAATGTTCGACCTCCTCCAGGAAAACGACCGCCCCAGAACTGCCCGCATGCTCGCCGAACACGTTAAAGAGAACGGGATGCACTTGACGACGGGATTCGTCGGGACTCCCTACTTGTGCCATGTCCTGACCCGATTCGGGTATCACGACATCGCTTGTCAATTAGTGCTGCAAAAAGAGTTTCCATCCTGGTTGTACTCGGTCGGCCAGGGCGCTACGACGATCTGGGAGCATTGGGACGGCATCAAGGCCGACGGTTCCTTCTGGAGCGAGGAGATGAACTCCTTCAACCATTATGCCTTCGGCGCGATCGGCGACTGGCTGTACCGCGCGGTAGCCGGTATCGATACCGATCCGGCAGCTCCGGGATTCAAGCACATCATCATCGAACCGCACAGAGGAGACGGACTATCGGCGGCGGAAGCGGTCTACTGGTCCGCATACGGCGAGATCCGTTCGGCTTGGGAAACGACGGGAAACGCTCGGAAGCGATTGGAGGTGTCCATTCCGCCGAACACGACCGCGACGATTATCCTCTCGGGCGCAGACCCCGGCCGCTTAACGGAAACGGGGCAGCCCTATACTGCGGTCGAGGGCTTCTTATCATCCGAAATCGCGGAATCGGGAATTCGCCTGCTCGTCGGTTCCGGCCATTATTCGTTCGAATACTAACCTATATATCGGGAGAGGAGAGATCAACGTGAGGTATGTCGTCATCGGAGGCAGCGGACATGTCGGGTCCTATATGATCCCTCAGCTCGTGCGCGGCGGACATGAGGTTATTCAAGTCAGCCGCGGCCAGCATCGGCCCTATTGGCCCGATCCGGCATGGAGAGAAGTTAGATCCGTCTCGGCGGATCGAACGACGGAAGAAGCCCAAGGCACTTTCGGACGAACGATCGCGGCGTTGAAGCCGGACATCGTCGTCGATATGATTTCCTTTCATCCGGATGGACTGAAGCAGCTTGTAGAAGCGCTGCATGGCCATATCCAGCATTATCTCAGCTGCGGCACCTTATGGGTTCACGGTCCGAGCGTCTCCGTGCCGACGACGGAGGAACAGCCTCGCAGACCTTTCGGAGAATACGGAATTATGAAAGCGCGTATCGAAAGCTGGCTGCTGGATCAATCCAGAAGATTAGGTTTCCCGGCGACCATTCTCCACCCCGGTCATATTGTCGGACCGGGCTGGGAACCGTTGAACCCGGCCGGTCACTTCGACCCGCGGATTTTCTCGCGATTGGCCAGAGGGGAAGAAGTCGTGATTCCAAACCTGGGCATGGAGACCGTTCACCACGTGCACGCCGAGGATGTCGCCCAAGCCTTCATCAAAGCGTCGCAGTGCTGGAGTTCGGCAGTCGGGAACAGCTTCCACGTCGTATCGCCGGCCGCACTGACGCTGAGAGGATATGCGGAGGCGGTCGCTTCCTGGTTCGGTCAGGAAGCGAATCTGAAGTATGTGCCGTACGCGTCGATGAAAAGCGCCGTATCCGAAGAAGAGGCGAGCATTATCTGGGATCATATCGCGCACAGCCCGAATGCCAGCATCGAAAAAGCCAGGAAATTAATCGGCTATGAGCCCAGATACAGCTCGCTTGCCGCGGTGAAAGAGTCTTTGGAGTGGTTAATCGAGCACGGCAAGGTCGATGTGCCCGACGCATTCCGTTTATAGGAGGAGGGTGAGACATGAGCCATCTGAAGCTGCCGGGCACATATGCGATCCGGCTGGTGGAGCAAGACGACGCCGAGTTGATCTTCGAGTATTTCGGCGCGTTATCGGAGACGACGAAGTCGATTTTTCCCGGATATCCGTTTACCGCGGAAGAAGCGTCCCGCCTCGCGAGGGAGGAATCGAACACGTCCGGCATTCGCCGCTTTATCGTAATCGATTGGTCCCCGGCGACATCGAGCGAGCGCATGGCCGCAACGCTGTGGTTTTGGGATTGGGGCTGCATGGTGCCATGGATCGGTCTGATGGTAGCGGACGAATACCAAGGCAAGGGACTTGGCAAAGCCATGCTGGAACACAGCATCCAAGAGGCGAGAAGCAGCGGGAAAGGCGGCATACTCCTGACCACCCATAAGGAAAACGTACGCGGGCAAGCGCTCTATGCTCGCTATGGCTTTCAGACGATCGGACGGGACGAGCGCGGCGAGTATCTGATGATCTTGCGGTTTTGATGGATGGAGGAGGGGATTCCGGTTAAAAAAAACGCTTTGGTAACGGGCGGAAGCCGCGGAATCGGTAAAGGAATCGCATTAGCTCTGGCCAAGGCCGGATACGATCTGGCCATCTCGCACTACCTGGACGAGGAGGGTGCGGAAGGAACCGCGCGCCAAATCGCGGATGAGACGGGAAGGCGATGCTGCATCTTTCCCGGAAATCTGACCGAGAGTGCCACCGCGTCGGAGACCGTAAGCCGAGTCGTCTGGGAGATGGGAAGGATTAGTGTGCTTGTGAATAACGCAGGCATTTGTCAATTTGCCGCGGTTCAGGAGCTGACCGAAGACCATCTCCAGCTGATCATGAATTTGAACTTCCGGGCGCCGCTGCTCATGATGCGCGAGGTGTCCCGGCATATGATCGCAGAGGGCGTACGAGGCCATATCGTTAACGTCACTTCATCCAGGGCAGAACGCGCATACCCCGGCGATGCCGTTTATGGAGGCTTGAAAGCCGGGTTAAAACGGTCCAGCGAATCAGCCGCGCTGGATCTGGCACCCTTCG
The DNA here is from genome assembly GCF_030014955.1 of Cohnella hashimotonis. Taxonomy (NCBI): domain Bacteria; kingdom Bacillati; phylum Bacillota; class Bacilli; order Caryophanales; family Paenibacillaceae; genus Cohnella; species Cohnella hashimotonis. The sequence continues at coordinate 5,175,239 of NZ_JAGRPV010000001.1, read as the reverse complement.
GAATCCGCGTCAATTGCCTGGCGCCGGGTGCCACACAGGTTCGCGACTTCGATCAGAGAAAGCACCATCTGGACGACAAAATCCCGCTGGGAAGGAGGGGACTGCCAGCGGATATGGGAAACGCCGTCGTATGGCTGGTCTCAGAGAAGGCCGCTTATATTACAGGGATTCACCTCCGCGTAGACGGGGGATTAATCCTGCCCGGGCTGCCGGAATAGCATTAAGCATCTGCAATAGCAATTGAATCGACCGGTCGTACAATCGATTGCCTAAGGAGAATTGCGTCATGTCCGCCATTTCCATTCAAGATGTAAAGGTTATTCTAACAGCCCCCGACGGCATTAACCTCGTCGTAATCAAAGTAGAAACGTCGGAGCCCGGATTATACGGGTTGGGCTGCGCCACATTTACGCAACGCTATCTGTCCGTCGCCGCGACAGTTGAAAAATATCTCAAACCGTTCTTGATCGGCAAGGACCCCCAGCGTATCGAAGATATTTGGCAAACCTCGATGGTTAGCGCTTATTGGCGCAACGGCCCGGTGTTGAACAATGCGATATCCGGTATCGATATGGCGTTATGGGATATCAAAGGGAAATTATGCGGCCAGCCGGTCTATCAATTGCTGGGCGGCAAATGCAGGGAAGCTGCAGCGGTCTATCGGCATGCGGACGGAAGCGATCTGGGCGAGATCGAGGAAAATGTTCGCAAGTTCATGGAGGAAGGCATTCGTCATATTCGCTGCCAATGGGGCGGATACGGCGGCATTCATGCCGTACACGCTCCGGAAAAGGCGCTGCCTGGCGCTTATTTTGACCCCGATGCTTATTCGCGCAGCGTCCCGAAATTGTTCGAGCACATGAGAAAGAAGCTCGGCAACGAGATTGAACTGCTGCATGATATTCACGAGCGGCTCTCTCCGATCGAGGCGGTAAGGCTAGCGAAGCAATTGGAGCCCTACCGGCTCTACTTCCTTGAAGATCCGCTGGCCCCGGAGCAGCTGGACGGCTTCAGAATGATTCGAGCGCAGAGCGCGACGCCGATCGCGATGGGCGAGCTGTTCGTACATCCGAACGAATGGGTTCCGTTGATCACCGGCGGAATGATCGATTTCATTCGGGTGCATATCAGCGCGATCGGCGGCCTTACGCCTGCGAAAAAGCTGGCAACTTTATGCGAGACTTTCAGCGTCCGCACGGCCTGGCATGGACCGGGAGACGTATCGCCGGTCGGGGTCGCGGCCAATTTGCATCTTGATCTGAATGTGGTAAATTTCGGCATCCAGGAATGGAGCGGGCTGTCCGAGCGAATGCGCGAAGTGTTTCCGGGGTGCCCGACAGTGAGGGATGGATACGCTTACATCCATGAGGCGCCGGGTCTTGGGATCGACATCGATGAAGCATTGGCAGCCCGATTTCCATGCAACGACGATTTGCCCGCATGGACGCTCGCACGCTTGCCGGACGGCAGTCCGGCCAGGCCATGATCAGTGTCGTCAAAGCAGTATAAAGGGAGGACTTGTTGCATGAAGATCAAGCCGATGATGAGTAGAATGCTAGTCTTAGCCCTGCTTTTTACGTTAGTTGTTCAAGGTTCATTCATGAAACCCGCAGCGGTAAACGCGGAAACGTCCAGCACGATGATCCGGTATGAAGCGGAGGACGGCGCCTTCGGAGGAAGCGGGAGACCAGGCCATGCGGATCAAGCCTCGAACGGGATGATCGCCGAACTGCCGATGCTGGGCGATTCTACGGAAATAAGCGTAACAAGCGCAACGTATCGCACGGCGCCGCTTGTGATTCGCTATGCGAACGGGAATGCCGAAACGGCGATCATGGGCTTATATGTGAACGGTGTGAAAATGCAGCAAATCTTTTTCCCGTCTACGGGCGGATGGACTTCATTCGTGGATACCGCTCCCGTTCAAATCCCCCTCAATGAAGGAAGCGCGAATAAAGTGAAATTGCAGCTGGAGGAAGACGCCAATCCGTTTAACGACGATGTCTTCAATGCCGATCTGGATTATTTTCAGATCGATATGGAGCCTTATGGCGTAGATCTGACGAGCTCCAAGAAGGGGAACATCTTTTCCGTCACCGAGGACGTCTATTTTAATTTTCGATTAACGGATTTTATCGATCGGGATCAAGACTTGAATCTCGATCTGAAGGTTACCGACTATACCGGAAATACCGTATATACCGCTCAACTGTCCGATGAACATTTGCCGGCCGACGGAGAGATCGTTAAAGAGCATCTGACTTTGCCGATTACGCAGCATGGCGTATTCAACCTGCGAGTGACCGGTAAGGATGCGCTGAATAACGCCGAGCTATTCGAGAAAAATGTTTCATTCAGCGTCGTGTATCCGGTCAATCCGGCAAGAGGAAACGATGATATTTTTGCCGCCGGCGTCCATCTGAGCGATTATTTGACAGGCGTAGACGGCAATTTGTCCGCGATGGCGACGGCGGGATTCGAGTCCGAACGGGACGGAATGATGTGGTCTTACGCTGAGACGGAAAAAGGCGTGCTGCGATTTTTACCTGAATGGGACGAGATCGTAGACGAGGCATTGGACAACGGGATAAAGCCTTTCATCATTTTATCTTACGGGAATAATTTCTACGATGAGGGAGGGATGCCCTATTCGGAGGAAGGATTAAAAGCGTTCGCAAATTACGTCACCTTTGTCGCTACGCATTTAAAGGGCAAGGTTGCGGAATTTGAAGTATGGAATGAACCTAACATCTTTAACCCGACCGACCGGTCGGAAGAAGACTATGCCGAATTGCTCAAAGTCGCCTATAAGGCGCTTAAAGCCGTCGACCCTGACAATGTCGTCATCGGAGGCGCATTCGGCGGTGTCGATATCGACTGGTTAAGGAAGATGATGGAGACGACGGGCCCGGACGGGGAGAAGTACGGAACCAAATATATGGATGCCCTATCCGTTCACCCGTACTCCTATCCGGTCAGCCCTGAAGCCGGGGATCTTCTCGGCAAGACGCAAAGGCTGAAAAACCTGCTTGCCGAATACGGCGATGTGCTGCCCCTCTATTACACGGAGATGGGCTGGCCTACCCATATCGGAGACAGAGGCGTGAGCGAGGAGATATCCGGCGCTTATGCCGTCAGAGCCAATGTGCTGTCCATGTCGGCAGGAGGCATTGCGAAGCTGTTTTGGTACGATTTTCAAAATGACGGCACGGATGTCACCTATAATGAACATAACTTCGGGTTAATCAACGCGAGAACGGATTCGTTCAATCCTTCCGGCGCGAAATTAAATTATGTCGCTTACAATGCCCTGGCGAACAAGCTTGCCGGCGCTCGCTTCGTCTCCTCCTCCAAGCCGGACGCTACGCTTAACCTTTACAAGTTCCATCGGGATTCGGACAATCAGGATGTACTCGTAGCCTGGAACGAATTCGCTGCGAAGTCGATCGGCCTGTCTGTCGGAGAAGGCTCATTTAAGGTAACCGATATGCTGGGGAACAGCGCAGATTACACGACGGTCGACGGCGTGCTTAGCGTTGCGGTATCGGATAACCCCATTTATATCGAGGGCGATATCGCGGGACTGGAAACGGCATCTCCTTCGTTCAGCGTTGCGAATCTAGCTCCTGAAGCGATACCCGGAGAGGTGTTCCCCATCATCATTAATCGGTCTGCAAGCACGGCCGATATTGCGGGAAGCTTCGAGCTGCAACTGCCGGACGGCTGGTCGCTTCAAGGCGGCAGCACCTTTGCAGCGGGAACGGCCCCTATTGAATTGAGGGTGATGGTCCCGGATGGGGAGCAGATGAAGCCGTTCAACATGAATATCAAAGTGAAGTCGGGCACGAGCACCCTAACAAGCATTCGAGTGCAGCCTACGGTAGTGGGTCCTGTCAAAGTTACGGTTGAACCGAAATCCGTAGACTCGCAGGATTGGAATAAATGGAGCCTGGACATTCATCTGAAAAACCATTCGAGTTTATCGGCGATCGACGGTACGATGACCATCGAGAACCCGGCGGAATGGGCGACCGTTAAAACGATAACGCCGATCCCGCCCGGACAGACGGGCACCGTGACGATACCGGTCGATCAGCCTAATTCTAAGCTGAACCAAGTGAAGCTTAAGATTGAATTGTCCGACGGGTATTCGATCGAACAGCAGTTCCCCGTTAGTTTCCTTGCCGCGGAACAAGCCGTGACGGCTCCCGCGATTGACGGCGTCATATCCGCGGGCGAGTGGAGCGGCGCGATGCGCATCAACCTGAATACGCCCGATCAGGTTCAAGAAATGGCCGATTGGGGCGGAGTCGATGATATGAGCGCCCAAGCTTATGTGAAATGGGATGCGAGCAAGCTGTACTTTGCGGTAGACGTAACCGACGACGTACAAAGGCAGACCGCCACGGACGACGGCATTTGGGCCGGAGACGGCATTCAGTTGGCGTTCGACCCTGCCAGAGCGGACGGGATCGGCAGCATGGGTAACCATGAGATCGGGTTTGCGCTGTCCGACGATCATGAGGTGCAGAGCTGGAGATGGACGGCCATCGCAGGCAAGCAGCCGGGTGAATTCGACGGTGCCGATACCCGAATCGTCAGAGACGAGGCGACGAAGCACACGATCTACGAGACTGCGATTCCGTGGAACGAATTGCTCGCCGAAGGCGCTGCCGTTCAGCCGGGCGACCGCTTCGGCTTCTCCTTCCTTATCAATGAAGACGATGGCCAGGGAAGAGACGGATGGATGGAATACATGGGCGGAATCGGTCTCACCAAGGACCCGATGTATTATGGGGATTTGGTGCTGGCGCCAGCACCATCGCCGCCCCCTGCATCATCAACGCCATCGGGTGCGACGCCATCGCCGGAACCGGGCAAGATCACGATGAAGCCGGTTCTGGATCAGAAGGGTACCGCAATGGCTCGGACCAGCGCGGAAGCGTTGAATAGGGCGTTGACTGGCGTCGTCGCGACAGAAGCCGGCAAGAAGAAGGTGACTATTCAACTGCAGACTGTGGAAGGAGCCGCCCGGTATGCAGTGGAGTTGCCGCAGAGCGTGCTGAAGACGTTGGACAGCGGACTTACGATCGAGATGGTAACCGAGCTGGGCACGGTGACCCTCCCGGCGAACCTGTTCGAGGGAACGGATGGAGCAAGCGCGGCCTTCGTGGGAATCTCGATTGGAACGGCAGAGGACAAAAACCTGGACGACAAGACCAAAGCGATCGTCACAGGTAAACCGATGATCGAGCTGCGGGCCACGGCTGACGGGAAGCCGATCGATTGGAGCAATCGGAGTCTGCCGGTAACCGTATCTATTCCTTATAAGCCTGCAGCCGAAGAATTGCCGGCTCTTGAAAATCTGACGGTCGTATATATCGACGCGAATGGAACGGCGATTCCGGTTCCGAGCGGTAAATATGACGAAGCCAAGCAATCTGTTGTTTTCAGGACAACGCACTTTAGCGCATTTGCGGTTGCGTACGTTCAGAAAACATTCGCGGACATCGCGAATTCCTGGGCGAAGCATGCGATCGAAACGCTGGCCGCGAAAGGGATCATCAGCGGGAAGACGGATACAACTTTCGTACCGAAGGAAAAGATGACCCGAGCGGACTTCGTCATGATGGTTATAAAAGGCTTGAGTCTGGATGCGAATAACGACGTGAACTTTAGCGATGTGAAAAAAGAAAGCTATTATTACGATGCGATCGGCGTAGCGAAAAAGATGGGTATCGTGAAAGGGACCGGAGAAGATGCCTTCAACCCGGAAATCCCTATCACGCGAGAGGATGTAGCCGTCATCTCGGCCAGAGCGTTAGCGGCGGCAGAAGCGCTTGATGCCGAAGCCTCCGCTGGCAGCTTAAGCAGATTCGTGGATAAAGACGATATATCCGCTTATGCCGCTTCGAGCATCGCCTTCCTGCTGGATCGCGGAATTATCCAGGGCGTTCCATCCGGCCATTCGTATAAGATGCTACCGAAATCCGAGTTGAGCAGAGAAGAAGCGGCCAAGATGATTTATCAAATGTATTTGAAAAATAATGCCGGGGAGTGACTGAAATGTTAAAAAGATTTGGCTTAATTAGCATGGCCCTGATCTTATTTCTAGGTTTGCTCGGGTTAAAACCGGATTCCGCGAAGGCGGCGCCCACGAATACGAATTTCGGGTTCGCTACAGGCTACGTCATTTTGAACAAAACGAACGCGGAGCTGGACAGCTATCTCAACCAAATAGCGGCTTCAGGCGCGGCTTATATTCGTTTTGACTTCAGCTGGGCGCTCATTCAAGCCGGAGGCAGCAGCTCCTACGATTTTACCGACACGGACAGAGTCGTCGATGCCGCGATTGCCAAGGGCATCAAAATACTCGCGCTGCCGACTGGCGTGACCGCCTGGTCGGGCGACCCGGTGCCTTCGAACGCATCCTCCTATCAGAATTTCATGTACAATTTGGGCCTCCACTATATTCCGAAGGGCGTCACGGACTGGGAACTGTGGAACGAGCCTAATATTCAGGGAATCAGTCCCGCTGCCTATACCCAAAAAATACTGATCCCCGGGGCGACGGGCATTCGCCAGGCCGCGACGCAATTAGGAAAAACGGTTCGGGTGATTTCGGGCGGACTGGCTCCCGCAGCCACGGATGGAACCAATTATTCCCCGCTGGACTATGTAACCGGGATCTATGCGAACGGCGGCAAAAACTACTTCGATGCGCTCGGTCATCATCCTTATACTTGGCCGGCGGACCCTACTATCCCAACGCTGTACAATACGTTATTGAATTCCCAGCAATTGTACGACGTGATGGCGGCCAATGGAGACGGCGCCAAGAAAATGTGGGCCACGGAGTTCGGCTACCCGACCAATTCCATCAGCGAGCGGGGCGTGACGGAAGCGCAGCAAGCTCAGTACATGGTGGACGCGTATAACATCTGGAAGGGTTTCTCTTACTCCGGGGGGCCATGGATGATGTACTCGTTCAAAGATAACGGCACAGATGTCATGAATCCGGAAGACTTCTTCGGGCTCATCCGCTTTAATGGAACCGCCAAGCCGGCCTATGCGGCGGTCGTGAATATGATGGCAAACAATCCGCCCGGATCCGGTGGCACGCAGGGGACCTACGTCTATGAAGCCGAAAACGGAACCTACGGCAATGGCGCTCAAGTGATCAATGAAACCAATGCCTCCAATGGCCAGGATGTCGGTTATTTGGATAATGTAGGCGCTTATTCACAGATCAACAATGTAAACGGCGGCCCGGGAGGGACTGCGGCACTCGTCATCCGATTCTCCAACGGCAACGGCGCTTCTCGGACGCTGAGTCTGTATGTCAACGGCGTTAAGCAGCAGCAGCTATCCTTTGCCAATACCGGGGCATGGACGACCTTTGCGAATACCGCGTCGATCAACATCCCCTTGAACGCAGGAACGAATAATACGATCAAAATCCAAAGAGATTCGACGGATACGCCGGAGGCCGACATCGATAAATACACCGTAACGACCTCTGCGGCGGCGCCTACGTACTATAAGATCCAGAATCGTTGGAAGCCGAACGAATATTTGTATGACGGCGGCACCCGCGTAAACTATGGCAGCGGCACCACGGATGCGTATCTCTGGAGCTTCGAATCCGTCGGCGCCAACAAGCGGATTAAAAATAAAGCGACCGGCGAATATATCAACATTAAAAACGGCGCAACGCATGTTGAAAGCACGGCGATCGCCTCGACGGACATGACGAGCCAATGGACGACGGGCAGCGCCTCGGCCTCCTCCAGCGCGCAATATATCAAAAGCGCTTCGAACAATAACTATATCAATGTGGAAGATCAGCTCGGATATGCGACGAGCGATATCGCCGGCGCTCCGTCGGATACCGCCTGGTATTCCGCGCAGTGGTTTTTCATTCAGCAATAAACGGAAGTAAATGAATGTCAACGAATAAGGCTGCACACCGTCTGTTACGCGACAGCCGGGTGCAGCCTTATTCTCAAATTGCGCTCTCAATTTTTAAGCAAAGGTTCGTGATACAAGATGATGGAAATATGGAATCATAGACGGCCCCTTCGACATCTGCGCAAAGCGATCGATTCAGGCACGCTGACGCTCGGCTTCATCGGCGGCTCGATTACCGATGCCAGATCGAGGAACAACTGGCCGGAGCCGGTCATTGCCTGGTTTGCGGAGACCTATCCGCAAGTTCGGCTCTTCGTCGAGAATGCGGCCATCGGAGGGACGGGCAGCGAGCTTGCCGTATTCCGTGCGGAGCATGACCTGATCGAACGTCAATGCGACATCGTCTTTATCGACTATGCCGTTAACGACAATGAAGAGCCCGCCGAAAGGCGATTGAAAACCCGGGAGGGGCTGATGCGCAAATTGCTGCACGGCGCCATGAGGGACGTGGTCCTTGTACATACCTTCTGCCAGTCCTTCTATCCAGAGATGATGGCGGGCGGGGTGCCTGCTTCCATTGCAGATTTCGAAAAACTCGCGGATCACTATCAAACCGGTTCGGTATGGATGGGGAAATACGCATGGGAGGAAATCAAAAGAGGGAGGATGCGCTGGGAGGAATGGCTTCCGGATGGCCTGCATCCGACGGAGCGCGGCAGCCTGAGCTACGCCGGCAGCGTCATCGCTTACTTGGAGAAGGAGCTGTCGGAACCGATGCTCGCGGCTATTCCCGACCAAGCGTCACCGCTCCCTGAGCCGATGCATCGCGGCAATTGGGAACGGACGAGCAGTCTTCCTTTTTCCGATATCGTCACCGAAGGCCCTTGGGCCATTCGGCGTTGGCCCCACCTGGAGTGGATCGATCAGGCGCTGACGACTTCGGCGATCGGCGCCAGGCTGCAACTTTCGTTCGTGGGCCGGGGCTTGTCGTTCGGGCTCGATTTTGGAAAATATTCCTGTGAATTCCGCTACCGGTTGGATCGCGGGCCCTGGGAGACCACGCATATCCCGCGTCCGGACTGGGTCCCGAATGAAGGCTGGTACCGGGTACTAACGATAGCCGACGATCTGCCGCATACGACGCACGAATTCGAGATGGAGGTCGTTCACGGCAATACGGCCGAATGCAAAGGGACGAATTGCAGAATCGGATTGATCGGGATTATCGGATAGATCCATTCTCCATGCCTCATTTTTTTGCCTATAGAAAGCGCGATAAAAGAAGCGGTCGGTCCCCTGTAGAAGGGGGGGCGACCGCTTGCTTATGTGTATACGACAATTTCCCGCTTCCTAAAAACGTCTTGCGTGCGTTAACACGCGACCGAGCAGTCCTGATCCGCCTCCTAATGCTTTTCAGTCAAACGATCGGCGCTGCGGCTCGCCGTCGCGGCCGCGAATTCGGCGCGAATGCGGGTGAGCAAATCGGCGTCGGTCAGCACGTCGTAGGCGGTTAGTGCCAGCGTCTTGGCGCCGAACACCATGCCGTCGTATGCCCGCGGGAGCTGCGCGGCGTCCCTGAATTCAAGCGAATGCAGCGCGTACGGGGCGTCGACGACCTTGACGTAGCCGTGGACCGCGGGGCAGCGCAGCGAGACGTTGCCCAGATCGAGCGACCCGTTGTCGTGTCCGGCGGCGATCTTCTCTGCCCGAACGCCGCCCTCGATCAGGTTGGCGGTGAACGCGTCGGAGAGCGCTTCGTTCGTGCGCAGCTCGTCGTACGAATATTCATAGTTGCTGATGGCGAGTCTGCTGCCGGTGGCGATTGCGGCGGCCTCGGCGCAGGCGTTCACCTTGCGGACGAGTTCGTCCGTGTAGGCACGGCTCTTGGCGCGGACGTAGAACTTGGCGGCGGCGTAATCGGGGATGACGTTGGGCGCCGTGCCGCCTTGCGACACGATACCGTGGATGCGGGCGTCGCTTCGCGTCTGCTGCCGCAGCGCGCCGACGCCGTTAAAAAGCTGGATGACCGCATCCAGCGCGTTGATCCCGTCCTCGGGATTGGCTGCGGCATGCGCCGCCTTGCCGAAAAATTCATATTGCAGCGCGTCCATCGCAAGGGAAGAGCCCGAGCGCTCGAAGCTGTGGTATGGGTGCGCCATAAGCGCGGCGTCCACGTCTTCGAACAGACCGGCCGCGGCCATGTCCACCTTGGCGCCTTTGGTCTCCTCGGCCGGCGTGCCGTATACGCGTAGGATGCCGCCTGTCTCCGCCAGAAGCGGCACCAGTCCCGCGGCTGCGCCGAGCGCCATCGTGCATATCAAATGATGACCGCAGGCGTGCCCGATCTCCGGCAGCGCGTCGTACTCGGCCAGCAAGGCGATCGTCGGCCCGGGCTTGTCGGACCGGTATTCTGCGATGAACGCCGTCTCGAGCCCGAGCGTCCCGCGCTGTACGGCGAAGCCAAGTTCCTCCAGCGCTTCCGCCAGACGGGCCGAAGCCAGTCTTTCCTCATGGCCGAGCTCGGGGTGCGCCGCGATAAAGGCGGCAAGCTCGCGAAGCTTCGGGGCATAGGCGTCTATGGCATCGCGAATTCGCGATTTATCGTGAGACAGCTGCTCGTTCATCTTGTTTCCTTCTCTCTTTTCCATATAAAAGGCGTCTACCGCGAAGTTTAACACAATCGCGACTTCAGTTAAAATGAAGAGGGGGCATGTCGTATAATTATAGTCCACATGACACGAAATTGCATTTAAATCGGGTGTCGGTCCGTGATATCTTGTGGTAGTGTCGTATATTTGAAGGGAGAGAGCAGTCAAAATGATTCGAATCGGCATGTTGAGCTACTGGCACGTACACGCAGAGGATTATACGAAACAGGTGCTGAGCCATCCGAATACGGAGATCGCCGCGATCTGGGACGAGCTGCCCGACCGGGGCGCGGAGAAGGCCGCCAAGTATGGCGTTCCCTTTATTGCGAATCTGGACGAACTGCTCGCGCGCGACGATATCGACGCTGTCGTCGTCGACGCGCCGACGAATATGCACAGAGACGTCATGGTGAAGGCCGCGCGTGCGGGCAAGCATATTTTCACCGAAAAAGTCGTAGCCACAACCGTATCCGAAGCAAACGAGATCGCTGCCGCCGTCCGCGATGCCGGCGTTAAATTGGCAGTATCCCTGCCCCGTCTCTATGACGGCTATACGCAATCGATTCTGGAAGTGATCGCCTCCGGCAAGCTGGGCAAGCTGACGCTGGCGCGGGTAAGGCTGTCCCACAACGGATCGACCGCGAACTGGCTGCCTGCCCATTTTTACTCGAAGGAACAATGCGGCGGCGGCGCGCTCATCGATCTGGGCTGCCATCCGGTATATCTGGTGCGCAAATTCCTCGGCCTGCCGGAGTCCGTAAGCGCTACCTTCGGCTTCGTAAGCGGTCGCGAGGTTGAGGACAACGCGGTTGCCGTCTTCGCTTATTCGGACGGTGCGGTCGGCATCGCGGAAGCCGGCTTCGTGAACAGCCACTCGCCGTTTTCTATCGAGCTTCACGGTACCGACGGCACGCTGCTGTACGGATTTCCGGAGGAGAAGATTTTGGTACGCAGCACGCAGGATTCGGAAAAGGTGTGGACGGAAGTGCCGGTAGGCGACCGTCTTCCGTTCGCGTTCGAGCAGTGGGTCGGCCATATCGAAGCGGGCACCGAGGCGACTGAAAACATTGAATATGCGCTCGACCTAACACGCATTATGGAAGCCGCGAATCGCGCCGCCGCCGAGGGCAAATCGGTGCGCTTGTCCGATCTGGAGGGCTAATCGCCGATGAGCGGCCAAACCCCGAACCGGACCGAAGCGCAGCAGGCGGAGCGCAGGATTGCAGAGCCGCCGTTCGCCTTCGCACGCATGAAGCGCCGCTGGGACGCGCTGGACCGGCTGGACCTTCGCTTCCGGTGGGGCGGTCTTGGCATTCGGGTGCTGCGCTGCCATCTGACGAGCTTCGCGCCGGGTCAAGTCATTGCGGCGCACAAGCATTCGGAGTATGAATTTCATTTTATTCCGAAGGGCAAGGGCACGTTGATCGTCGGGGATGCGACCTACCCGCTGCAGGAAGGCTTGTTCTATCTCACCGGTCCCGACGTCGTGCACGAGCAGCGCTCGGGTCCCGAAGAGCCGATGTACGAACTGTGCCTTCACTGCGAAATTACGAGGCTGGACGATGCCGGCACGGATGCGGAGTGGGGAGATTCTCTCGAGCGGAGAGAGGCGGACGAGTGCCTGGCTATTTTGCAGACAATGCCGGCCGTGCCTGCGCTCGACCGCTATCACGGGATGAACGCGTTTCTCGACGCTTACCGGGCCTGGGAGGACCAGCCGGTCGGGTTTTATACGACGCTCAAGCAGCACATCGTACAGATTCTGCTGCGCGCAGCCCGCGCGCATGCCGCACCCGAAGCCGCCGGCAGCATTCCCGCGCGGGACATGAACGACCATCGCTTTCGTCTTGCGGTGCAGTACATCGAGGACAACGCGGCCCGCCCGATCTCGCTTGACGAGGTCGCCGAGCGGGTACAGGTCAGCCCGCGACAGCTCCAGCGGATTTTCCGAAGCGAGGGCGGGACTGCGTTCCGCGATTGGGTGGAGCATGTCCGGCTGCAGCGGATCGCGGAGGAGCTGCTCAGCTCGTCAAGTCCCGTCGAGACGATCGCCGCCGGTCACGGCTACGGCAACCCAAACTATTTATACCCGGTATTTAAACATAAGTTCGGCATGACGCCATCGGCTTATCGCCGCTTGCACGGCATAAGGCAGCCAGGCGCGCCGGAAGAGGAGACAGATCATCATGAGCGAAAAAAGAATTAAAGTCGGCATTATCGGAACGGGCGGCATCGCGCGTTACCACGTCATGGCTTACCGCAAGCTGCCGTACGTAGACATCGTAGCGGTTGCCGACGTGCTGCCGGGCAGGGCGCGCGAATTCGCGGAGCGGGAAGAACTCGTCGGCGCAGGCGCGTACGACAGCCACACCGAGCTGCTCGCGCACGATCTCGATGCCGTCAGCATCTGTACCCCGAACGCGTCCCACCACCGTACGAGCGTCGATGCGGTGCGCGCAGGCAAGAAGGTGCTGCTGGAAAAACCGATGTCGGTCACGCTTGAAGAAGCGCTGGACATGGTACAGACGGTGAAATCCCACGACGGCATGCTGTCGATCGGGTTCCAGCCTCGCTACGATCCGAACATGAAGCTGCTGCAGGATATTATCCAATCCGGACGCCTTGGCAATGTGTATTATGCGGAAACGGGCGGCGGACGCCGGCGCGGCATGCCTGGCGGCACGTTCATCAGCAAGGCGCTTGCAGGCGCCGGCGCGATGGCGGACATCGGCTGCTACTCGCTCGACATGGCGCTGAACACGCTCGGTTATCCACGCCCGGTATCGGTATCCGCGTTCACGTCGAACCACTTCGGCACGAACCCGCTTTATCACAAGGAAGCTTCGAAGTTCGAGGTCGAGGACTTCGGCGTGGCGATGGTCCGATTCGATAACGACCTCGTGCTTCAGTTCAAGATCTCCTGGGCGATGCATATGGATACGCTGGGCGCCACGATGTTCCTCGGCACCGATGCCGGCCTCAAGGTAACGCCTGCGGGCTCCGGTCCGTGGTCTGGCGTCTGGGACGGCGCGATCGGCAGCATGACGCTGTATCACGACGACTTCGGCGGCCAAACCTCGACGGCCGTGCCGTTGATCGGACATTCGCTCGACCTGTTCTACGAGAAGGTCCGCGACTTCGCCGAAGCCGTGCGCGACGGTCGTCCGGCGCCGATTCCTGCAGAGCAGATCCTGATCCAGCAGGCGATCATCGACGGCGTACTGCGCTCGGCGGATCAGCGCCGCGAGGTCGAGATCAAGCTGCCGGAGTGATCGCGGTTGTTTTCGTGTAACTCGGCCGTGTAGGCCGGGATGGGGTGTTAGCTGAGTTGACGTGCGAGATAGCCGGTTTTCCGGCTATCTGGCCGCGGGGGCTGGGTTGACGTGCGAGATAGCCGGTTTTTCCGGCTATCTCGGCCGTGTGGGCTGGGTTGACGTGCGAGTTAACCGGTTTTTCCCGCTATCTCGGCCGTGTCGGCCGGGGTAGCGTGTGAGTTAACGGTTTTTCCGTCTCTCTCGGGATGAAGCAGGAATCGTTCTGCTTCATCCCTTTGTGTTTAGTGCTCTTTTATATGAGCTGCAAGTTCGTGAGGGGTTTTCTCGTCTCGCTCGCCGAATGCAGGCGACAGTATCGGTCCCTGGCGCAGATAGTCGATAGAACAGAAAAAAGCCGGGCGAACGGATCGCCCGGCTATTCTTATTATGCGATTCCTTGCAGTCGTTCCGAGAGCACCCGCATCATGCCGCGAAGCACCTGCGTATCCCGGAAGCAGAACGCCTGCAGCTGTTCCTTGCGCAGCGCGAGCAGGGAAGCGCGGCTGACGGCGACGCAGTCCGCGGAGCGGGGGCCGCTGTCGATGATCGCCATTTCTCCGAAATACTCGCCTTTCCCCAGGTTCGCGATCTCGCGGCCATCCCGGCGGACGCCGATGGAGCCTTCAACGACCGCGTAAAGCGTATCTCCGTACTCGCCCGTTTTGCAGATGGTCTTGCCCGGTCCGTATTCTTCCTCTTGCACCAATTGTGCGAGATCGAGGAAGCCTTCGATGCTCAGATGCTGAAACAGCGGCACTTGCTGAAGCACCAGCACGCGTCTGACAAGCGTCGCGTTGCCGGACAGCGCCGTGCTGCCAGCCGGCGTCTCGGCGACGTCCGCGTTCGGATCGCTTGAGTGTCCCGTACCGGCGGCAGCCGCTTCGCGCGCTGCCTCGTCCGCGCTAGAGGCGAGGTTCGCCGCGGCCTGATCAGGAGCAGGAGCAGGAGCAGGAGCAGGAGCAGGAGCAGGAGCAGGAGCAGGAGCAGGAGCAGGAGCAGGAGCAGGAGCAGCAGAAGAGACAGCGGCAGCCGCGCCGGCTCCTGCGGCGGCGAGCGCGTCCCTGATCCGACGGGACAGCAGCTTCATCAATTCCACCGCCATGCTCGGCCTGTCGATCATTCGCTCGTAGAAGATGTCGGAGTCGAGCTTCCATAGCCGAACGTCTGTCTCGGCAGCGATCGTAGCCGTCCTCGCGCCGTGGGTCAACACGGCCATCTCGCCGAAATATTCCTCGCTCCCAAGCTCGTGCACGCGCGCGACGCCCTTGAATACACCGATCTTGCCGCTTTCGATCATGTACAGACAGTCGCCCGGCTCGCCCTCTCGGATAATCACGTCGCCGGCCGACGCGGTAACCGGCTGAAGCGTATCCGCAAGCGCCGCCAGTTCGGCGCGCGGCACGCCCTGGAACAGGCTGATTTTCTTGAGCAGCCGAACCTGCTCGACCTGCAGCGCCGCGCCGGGGTCGGCAGAGACGCCTGCCTGCCTGGCGCGTTCGTAAGCGACGAGCTGAGAGAGCCAAGCGTCGCCTTGCGCAGCGAGCCATGCCCAGTGCGGCGCCGCATTCGCCGTCTTAGAGGCGCTCAATTCCCGGGACGCCGACATGAGTTTGATCAGCGGCCCGCGCAGCTGACCTTGAACCGTCTGGTCGACGACCTCGATCGCATTGGCCTGCCGCTGGCCGTCGCCCTCGGTCCAATTCGCGTAGACGGCCTGCATCGCGCGCTCGTCGTAGAGGAGCGAGAGCAGCTGGAAGACCCGGCGGACGATGCCTGCGCGGATCTCGGCGACGCTGCCCGACAGCTCGGAGCCGGCAACGTGGCCGGCAACGGCAGCGCCATGCTCGCCGTACTGCTCGTCGAGCGCCAATTCCAGACGTGCGTATCGCTCTGCCTGTGCAGCCGGCACGGCGGGCAGGTCCTTTTGCATGCGCAGCAGCGATTCGAGTATACGGTCGCGCAGCGCGTAGCCTGCCGATTCGTAGATGTCGAGCAGCGTGTCCCTCGCCAGCTGGGTGCCGATGCGCTCGAATACGGCTGGCAGATGAACGGCGATATCCTCCCGGCCGAGGTAAGCGCGGAGCGCAGGGACGATGACCGACTCGTCGTAGGCTGCGAGCGCCACAATAGCGTGGCGCCGCGCGCCGCCGTCTGCCAGGCGATCCGCGATCGGCGGGATACAGGCGGGCACGCGGAGCTTCGCCGCGGAATCAAGCGCGCGAACGGCGACCTGGCTCGACGGATCCCGAAGCAGGCCGAGCAGCGGTTTGTAGAAGCTGGGCACGCCGATCTGTCCGAACAAGGAGGCGACGGCCATCCTTTCGGCCTCGATCTCGCTCTCGGTGAGCCGCTTAAGCACGCTGACCGACCGGTACATGCCTTCGATGCCGAAATACTTCACCAGCGCGGCGATCGCAGCCGCCTGGACGTCCGCCGAGTCGTCCTCGAGCCGACTGGCGATCGCGTCCAGGTGCGCTTCGTCCATATAAGACGCCAGTGCCAGGATGGCCTTGGCCCGGACAGGTCCGCTGTCCGCGCCGAGCAGTTCGAGCAGCGGCGCTTCCAGGCCGGCAGGCCTCAGCTGTTCGATATACTCCAGCGTCTCCACTATAACCTCCGGGTGCGGATGAGCCAGCAGCCCGGGGAGATAAGGCTTAAGATCGAACGCTTCGATGTCCTTCAGCAGACGCAGCGCATACAGCGCCTGCTGCTTATCGTGCTGACGCAGCGCCTCCGCGAGGAGGGCGCGGCTCGCCGGGTCCATGAAGTCGAGCTCGGTCCGCTGCGGATCGTCCTGCCCCGTTTTTAAGGTCGACATGAGCGTCTGCAAGTAGGCTTTCTTAATCTTGAGGCCGGACACGATCCCGATGCCGAGCAGAATCGCGACGATGTAGCTGAATTGCGACGGCGCGAGCCAATGGCTGAGCACGAGCAGCAGCAGCGCCGCGAGGCCTTTGGAGCCGTTTCGCACGATGCCTTCCATGAAGTTTTTGGCTTTGGAGCGCCAAGCGGGCGGCACCGGGAACATGATCAGCTGGTTAGCGGAGGAATAGAGCGTATCGCCGAGCACCTTATCGCTGCCCTTGGCGACGACCGACATCGCGAGCACCGGCAGGAAAATGAGGCCGAGACTGGCGGCCGCGAGCGTGACGGGGAAGACGAGCAGCGCCGTCGTAACGCCGAAGCGCGTGAGCACCCAGCCGGACAACGTGACTTGAACGAGCAGGCCGATGATGCCGGATATGCCTTGGAAGCTGCCCATAAACCCTGCCAGCGCTTCGTTCTGCAGCGTCTCTCTGAGCAGTACCTTGAATTGATAGTCGATCAGCGTCAGCGACAGCGTGACCGAAGCCGCCAGCAGGACCATGTATTTCAGATGGGGAACGTTTTTAAACAAGCCGTCCGTTCTTCCGACGGTAGAGCCGGCTGTCTTGGCAGAGGCGGCGGCAGAGGCGCTCGCGGTCGCAACTTTGTCGACGCCGTGGGCGCGCATGGCGCAGATCGCGATCACAAATGCGAGGCCGGCAACGACAAGCGCGGCGAATACGTACAGCAGGTTGGAGGTGCCGATGACCGGGACGATGCCGCGGATGCCGAAGCCGCTCGCCACCGTGCCGAGCGTGCCGCCGCTGGCGACGAGGCCGATCATTTTTTTCGCCTTGCGCTGATCGAGCGCCGACGTGGCGAACTGCCAGAAGCAGACGATCATCAGAAAATTAAATACGTCGTAGCCGACGTAAATCGTGCGAAAAACCCAGCCCAGCTCAAGGCCGACGCCGATACGGGAGACAAGGATAAGGGCGGCGATGGCCGGGAGCAGCCCGAAGAGCAGGCGTTCGATTCGGACGCGGTGGGCGTATCGCTGGAAGACAAGGCTGGTGAGGATCATGGTCGCAGCCTGCGGCAAATACATGCCTGACAATGCGGCGTTGTCGAAGCGGCTTAAGAACAGCGCGTCGGCGGCCGTTCTGCCCATAATGGAGGCGGCTACGGTGCAGAAAAAATAGAGGAACAGCAGCGCGACCTTCGCGTACTCGCCGCCGTTCCCCGCTCCTTGGCCGGCGAACCGGCCGAGCATGGAACTGAATTTGTTGGCAATCAGACGGGTATTCCCCTTTGGACGACATGGGATAGGATTCGGTAAAAGACTAGCGAACGGCAGGCGCCGGACCTGCGATTTTCCTCACTTGATGGATCGAGATTTTGTCCCCGTTTTCCTCATGATACAAGGTGGCGCCGTGGACGCGATCGATGAAGAGGATGCCGTCGAGGTGATCGATCTCGTGCTGGATGCAGCGGGCCAGGAAGCCCTCGGCACGGATCGTCTCGGTCTCACCCTGCCGGTTCAGCGTCGTGATCGTAATCTCGCTCGCGCGCTTCACGATGCCGGCATAGCCCGGAAAGGACAGGCACGCTTCGGCTCCGACCTGTTCGCCTTTCATCTCCAAGATCTCCGGGTTCACCAGCTCGATCAGTCCGTCGCCGCAATCCATGACAATCACCCGTCGCAAAATGCCGATCTGCGGCGCCGCGAGTCCGGCCCGCCCGTCCGTCGCATAGAGCGTCTCCGCCATGTCGTCCAGCAGCTTTTCGATGCGCGGCGTGATGCCATCGGCGGGCTTCGACTTTTTCCGCAGCAGCTCTTCGCCGAACGGCAGTATCGTTCGAATCGTCATGCGAGTTCTCCGCTCCTTCCAAATATAGCTTTATTTTACCGTCTGCCCGTGGTTTTGTGAACCGTAGGACGCATCATATGCATGCAACTTCTGCGTCTTTTTATCTGTTTTGTGTTGAATAATATCGTATTTACGCAGGAGGCGTGCGCATTGGAAGTCCGGTCTTTCTTGAGAATATAAACGGAAGACAGCATCTTGTTTTGTTTAAAAATTCCATTTATCCTTTAGAAATAATGTGAACCGGCAGGAGGATGAGGATAATGGGAAATTGGACGAGCTTGATGGCTGCGGCGGCGCTGCTGCTGTCGATGCCGGTTATGCCGGGAGCGGTGGCGGCTGCTGGCATTCCTGCGCTTACGGCAGGTGCAATACCCGTGGCTGCCAAGGCGGCGCAGACCCCGGTCAAGGTGATCGTGACCGTCGGCGAAGCAGCAAGCGTCGAGATTCCCGCGAAGATTCGGCAAGGGCGTACGCTCGTACCCTTTCGCCCCTTTTTCTCCGCGCTTGGCGGTCAGGTGAAATGGGAAGACGATACGAATGTCGCGACCGCGACGATAGACGGCAATACTGCGGCGATTACGGCGGGCGCCTCCAAATTCGTCTTTAACGGCGAGGAATATTTGTTGAGCCAGCCCGCTTCGATGAGCGCTGGCACGCTTTATGTCCCGCTCGGATCGGTCAGCCTGCCTCTCGGCGCACGCATCGCGGCGGGCGGTTCTCCTTTCACCGTGCGCGTGGATTACGAGAGGGTCGAAGAGGAGACGGAGGAATGGCCCGACAAGCGGCTCGCGCAATTGATGGACGCCGTCTTCGAGCGCCAAGCCGAGCTTATGGACGGTCTGGGCGCGATGTCGCTGAGCGGAAGCGTGGAAAACCGGCGGGTGCTGCTGCAAATCCGAAGCTACGGGGAGGTGGAAAGGAAGCTTGGCGATGCGGAGCTTACCGCCGTCAGGGCTGCAATATACCGCATCGCGGGCGAGGCGTTTCCATTGGAAATCGATGTCGCCGAGTGCTGCACCCGCGATCCGGATATCCAAGGCGTCGTCGAAAAAGTCGACACGGCCAGCAAGACGATTCAGGTGTCGGGGGCGTTCCGCGGCATAGCGAGGGAGTACCCGCTGACCATCTCCCTTTTTGAGGATGCGAAGCTGCTCATAGAAGGAAGCGAAGTGGAGCGCGTATTCACCGAACGGATGGTCGGGAAAACGATCAGAGCTTGGGTAACTGGCATGTGGACTTCGTCTTATACGGCGGTTAAGGTCGAGTTGAAGTAACGATGTTTTTATCGGCAACGTTCTTTCCATAAATTGAAGGACCGAATCAATCTCGCGATCGATCCGGTCCTTCTTGTATTTCGCCTTCAGTTTTTCTTCTGCGCCGCGATCGCTTCCGCGAGCTCGTTAAGCTCCGTCCATCGCTCGAGCAGGCCGTCCAGCTTCGCCTCCTGCTCGGCCAGCTCCGTCGTGAGCTGCTGCAGCCGGTAAGAGTCGCTCGCGGCGTCTTCCATCTGCTTGCCCAGATCGGCCATTCGCTCCTCGGCTTCGGCGATCCAGCCGTCGATCTGCTCGTAGTCCTTTTGGTCCTTGTAAGACATTTTCAGCGCTTTGCCGCTTGCGCGCGCGTCGGCAGCGGAGCCTGAAGCCGGATCCGCAGAAGCGGTCGTCGCCGGCTTTTTCGCCGTCGCCGCGTTCTGAGCCGCCGCCTCGAGCGCCAGCTGCTTTTCCGCGTACGCCTGGTAATCCGAGTAGTTGCCGGTATGCTGCCGGATAACGCCGCCGCCTTCGAACCCGAATATGCGATCGACCGTCCGGTCGAGGAAGTAGCGATCGTGCGAGACGACGAATACGACGCCGGGGAAGTCGTCCAGATAATCCTCGAGCACCGACAGCGTCGCGATATCCAGGTCGTTGGTCGGCTCGTCGAGCAGCAGCACGTTCGGCGCTTCGGTCAGTACGCGCAGCAGCTGCAGCCGACGCTTTTCCCCGCCGGACAGCCTGGAGATTTGGGTCCACTGCGCCGAAGGCGGGAACAGGAAGCGCTCCAGCATCTGCGCGGCCGAGATTTGCTCGCCCTCCGCCGTCGTAATCTGCTCCGCGCCTTCGCGGATATATTCGATGACCCGCAGGTTCTCGTCCATTTCCTCATGCTCCTGGGAAAACCAGCCGATCCGGACGGTGTCGCCGAGCTCCACCAAGCCGCCATCCGGCTGCAGGCGGCCGGCGATCAGCTTGAGCAGCGTCGACTTGCCGGTGCCGTTGCGGCCGACGATGCCGACGCGATCCTCCGGCACGGCCGTGTAGCTGAAGCCGTCGATCAGCGTGCGGTCGCCGTAACGCTTGGACATATCGTCAAGCTCCACGATCTTGCGGCCGAGCCGGGAGGAGGCGATCGAAATGTCGAGCTTGCCGGCCGATGCCTTGGGCGCGTTGGCCTTCAGCGCCTCGTACCGGTCGATGCGCGCCTTCTGCTTCGTTGAGCGGGCCTGCGCGCCGCGGCGGATCCAGGCGAGCTCGTTGCGCAGCAGGTTTTTGCGCTTGGCCTCGGAGGCCGCCTCGCGCTCCTCGCGCTCGAGCTTCAGCTCCAGGAAGCGGCTGTAGTTCGCTTCATAGAAGAAGGCGCGCCCGCGGTCCAGCTCCAGGATGCGATTACTCACCCGGTCCAGGAAGTAGCGGTCGTGCGTGACCATGAGCAGGGCGCCGCGGCGCTTCTGCAGCATGCTCTCGAGCCAGGAGACCGACTCGTTGTCGATATGGTTGGTCGGCTCGTCCAGGATGAGCAGATCGGACGGCTGGAGGAGCGCCGCCGCCATCGCGACGCGCTTGCGCTGGCCGCCGGACATTGTGTCTACCGGCATATCGAAGCTCGTGATGCCGAGCCTGGCCAGCGCAGTCTTGGCATCGGTCTCCATCGTCCAGGCGTCTAGCTCGTCCATCTTCTGGCTGGCCGCGATCAGCTTCTCCTGCAGGCCGGCCCGCTCGGGCTCGCGCTCCAGCGCTTCGAGCGCAGCCGCGTATGCGCGAAGCGCGGCGAGCTGCGGCGAATCGCCGCCGAGCACGTGCGATAGCGCCGTCTCCCCGGGCGCAAAGACCGGATCCTGCGCGAGCATGCGGATGCGCGTGCGTCCGGCCGCGCTGATCCGGCCGGCATCGGCAGGCTCGATGCCCGCGACCGCCTTCAGCAGGCTGGACTT
Source organism: Cohnella hashimotonis (assembly GCF_030014955.1). Lineage (NCBI taxonomy): Bacteria > Bacillati > Bacillota > Bacilli > Caryophanales > Paenibacillaceae > Cohnella > Cohnella hashimotonis. Next base: position 5,153,500 of record NZ_JAGRPV010000001.1, on the reverse strand, counting down.
ACCGGTTCCGTTTACGCCGATGATGCCGATTTTGTCGCCTTCCTCGATGCCGAAGGAGATGTCTTCAAAGAGGACCTTGTCCCCGTAGCTTTTAGTCAAATGCTCGACCGTAACAATCGTCGCCATGGGTTACCACTCGCTTTATATTTATATAGGAGATGACAGGAATTAAACGTATCATAACATATTCCCGGCGGCAGTCGCCTGTACGGTAACAACCGTTTTCTCACGGCGAATGCCGCTTAAGGGCCGTCCGTATCGGCGTAAAACGTTCGCTGTTCGACCTTTCGAAAATTTTTCTGAATTTGGACTTGCACTGAGGGAGAAGGGTGTGCTATATTATAAGAGTTCTTTACAGGTCCTTAGCTCAGCTGGCAGAGCAGTTGACTCTTAATCAACGGGTCGTGGGTTCGATCCCCACAGGGCCTACCATCCCGTAAACGACGAGAACGGCGGCGATCTTTCGCACCGTTCTCTTTTTACTTTATGGGGTCAGGAGCCGGATCGCCGGATCAAGAGGCGGTCGTGCTGCAAATGATGGAATAAGGATGTGGCGCATCGTTATGTCGGTGATGGGGTACGTTTCGAGCAATATAAGGATATGGCGTATCGCTATTTTGTCCCTTTGGGTTGTTTTTCCATGAATAAGGATGTGGCGCATCGTTATATCGGTGATGGGGCACGTTCCGAGCGATATAAGGATATGGCGTATCGCTAATGCGTCCCGTAGCGCTGTTTTCCTCGAAGTAAGGATGTCGCGCATCGTTATTTCTGCGTGGCCGAGAGCGTATGGCGAAGAAAGGCAGCAACAGATCTTTATTGTACCCGTTTGCGCGGATCACCTCGAATTCGGAGGCTGGCGTAGTGGCGCATTTATGCTCGCGAATCGCTACGAAATTGCCGCAGCTCTTGCGGCTTCGCGGCGCGGATCGAAAATTTCAACTTTTTTTGAAAAAGGCTTGGCATTCCTGTCCCGGCTATGTTATATTATAAAAGTTCTTTACAGGTCCTTAGCTCAGCTGGCAGAGCAGTTGACTCTTAATCAACGGGTCGTGGGTTCGATCCCCACAGGGCCTACCACCTCTAAAGTTCAAGAGCAGCGACGATTTATCGTCACTGCTCTTTTTGCATTTGGTTACATTTTCGATTTTAAACGCGCCGGACGATATTCCTTTCAGCTTGACTTTCATTTATCCTAAGATTAGGATTTTCCTATAACGAATCGTTAGCAAGGGAGGAGGGCGAACCAATGGAACCGATGAAGCGGACGGAGCCGATTGGACCGACGAAGCCGAAGGAATCGGCAGAACCGGCAGAACCGGCAGAACCGGCAGAACCGGCAGAATCGTTGGAACCGACGAAGCCGAAGGAATCGGCGGAATCTGCAGAATCGATGGAACCGAAGAAGCTGGAGAAATCGGCAGAATCGATGGAACCGACGAAGCCGGCGGAATCGGCAGAATCTGCCGAGCCAATGAAACCGATGGAGCTTCTGCGTGATGTGGCGGAGGACGATCTGCGGTTGTTCCGCATCTGGCTGCGCGCCTCGCGAGCGATCTTCAGCAATGTCGGACGGGATATCGAGAGTCATGGGCTCAGCCCGGACAACTTCATGATCCTCGAGCTGCTGTACAACAAAGGGCCGCAGCCGATCCAGAAGATCAGCGAGCGGATGGCGATCCCGAGCGGCAGCATCACTTATGTCATCGACAAGCTGGAGAAAAAGGGTTACGTCGAGCGGAGGCAGAGTCTGGAGGACCGCAGGACGTCGAACGCGGTGCTGACTGACGCTGGTCGCGCTTTGTTCGACGATATTTTCCCCAAGCACTCGGCCATGATTTCGCGCAATCTGTCGGTTGCCACGCCAGAAGAGAAGCGCATGCTCGCCGAGCTCCTCAAACGGATCGGGCTGCATGCGGCGACACTGGGAGAAGGGCGGGACGGCTGATCCTAGATCGCCGGCTTCGCCCGACTGCCAGACCGCCAGACCGCCCGCCCGACCCCCACATCGCCCGACCCCCAGACCGCCCGACCGCCAGACCGCCAGACCGCCAGACCGCCAGACCGCCCGACCGCCAGACCGCCCGACCGCCCGACCGCCCGACCGCCCGACCGCCAGATCCCCAGATCGCCCGCCCGCCCGACCCCCAGATCGCCCGACCGCCCGACCCCCAGATCGCCCGACCGCCAGACCCCCAGACCGCCAGACCGCCAGACCGTCCGACCGTCCGACCGCCCGACCGCCCGACCCCCAGATTGTCCGACCGCCCGACCCTCCGACTGCCAGACCCTCCGACCGCCAGACCGCTGAATCGCCCGACATGCCTGGCAGCCTGAATCGCCCGACCGCCTGGATCGTCAGTCCGTCCGACTCGCTATTCAGCCTGGAATCGCCAGTCGGCTAAACCGCCTGCCCGTAAGCCGCCTGCCCGAACCCAGATGCGCAGCATCTTTTACCGAGAGTCTATTCGACCTCGCAATTGCCCAACATGCCTGCCGCGCCCGACCTGAGTTTTCCCTACCCGCCGGACGTATCCGGCAGCGGCACGAACAGCAGGCAGAACGGCAGGTTGCTGCCTGCTGCGGGGCTGATCGCGATGTCGACTTCCTCCTCAGCATTCCCCGTCCGGTACAGCACGCTTGCTTCGTTCTGTATGCCGGCGGCGCCCAGATGGGAGAAGGTGACCGTCTGGCCGTTCACGAGCGCCGCGCCAGCGTACATACCGCCGCGCGGATTGAAGACGATCAGCGTCCGCGGCGCGACATTGCGCAGCTTCACGCTGTACAATAAACCGTAATTTCCCGAGTTAACGGCGACCGTATTCAAAATGCCGTCCGTTCCTTCCTGGAACGGGTCCGCCGCATTGTCGGTCAGGGAGAGCTTGACCATGCGGTTTCCTACGGGCTCTGCATAGTCGAACGTTCTCGTCGCACCGGGGAACGTGCCGCGGACGATCGATTCCCTAGGATCGAGTACCGGCAGATTAGGCAGCGCCTGAATCGGATCGCGGCCCTCCGTTGTCATCAAGACCGTATAACGGATCTGCGCATCGCTGCTGACCTCGCCGGTAAAAGTGATGACATCGCCGTCCGGCATGGCCGGAAGGGACTGCAGGTTGGCGAACAGCAGGGCGTTTTGGCCCGGTTCCAGCGTGATAGCCTGATCCGCTTCGCCCGAAGCGAGCGCGCTTAAATACCTCGCAAGCGACATCTTTCCGGCCTGGCCGGGAGAGATGGTCGGGCCCGCCGCGCCCGCAGCACCCGGCGTGAGGGTGGCCGCTGTCGTGCCCGCGTTTGTCGCCAAGACGGCAAGTTTCATATTTCGGCCGGCGCTGTTTTTATGATGCAAAAGAAATCGGACCGGCCCCGTCGCGACGTCCCCGTATAAAATGCCGTCCTCGTAAACCGTCTCCGGACCGCTGCTCCGGAGCAGTGCGGGTCCTTCGGTACCGTAGGAATAAGGCAGGGCTTCCATCGTTTTCACGGCATAGCCGTTAACCGCTATGTTCTGGCCGACCGGTGCGTAAAGCAAATCGAACGTTTCCTTTGTATATAAAACCTCGTCTTCGATATGGATCGTGCGGCTGTAGGACGATACCGAGCCGTACCGATCTTTGACCGTAAGCGTAATCGTCGCATCGCCCGGTTCGAAGTACGCAGGCTGCTTCCGATTCCAAGTGCGCGTCACGATCGCGGCGTCCTCGTCCGCGCTCAAGTCCGTGAATTGTACCGGTTCGCCGATTTTGTACGACGCCTTGTCCGTCTCGAAGTAGGCTTGGGGTACCGAATGGGGGGCGCGGAGCTGCAGAACGAGCGACGAGCCGGCTACGGACAGCGGCAGGTTCAAGCCTTGTGCGATCGAAGTCAAAGGGACCATCAAAACGTAACGGTCCGCATAGGGCGCACCGTTCATCTTGCGCGCGGCCCCGTCGACTTTAATTTGTTCGCTCCCTGGCTTATATTTCAGCGACACGCCTCCAGCGAATAGCACGGTCTCGCCGGTCGCGGGATCGGGGTACAGCGTCCCTTGCAGGCGCTCGGCCATGAATCGAAGCGCCACGTAGGTCACGCCTTTCTTGACGACGACTGGGCGTGCTGCCGCATAGGTCTCTCCTTCGAAAGCGGCATTCGCACTGCCCACGGTCAAGAAGAGCTTGCCGGACAGGTTTGTTGCTGAGGCAGCGCCGCTCTCCAGCGTAAGGCCCTCCGCCCGGGCTGGCGACGGATCCAAAACCTCCGTCTGACCGGCGGCGAGCAGCGCTGCCAGACTCCATTTTGCCAATCGCATGCGATGTATTTCTCCTCTCTTTACTTCAGGCCGACGACGATTGCGCCGACCAGGATGATGCCGGCCCCGATCCAGCGAGTCGCGGGCACGGCTTCGCCGAACAGCTGCCAGGCGGCCAGCATGACGAGCGCGTAAGTCAGGCTTTGGAGCGGGTAAGCGAGACTGAGCGGCAGCCGGGACAGCACGGCAATCCAGGACAGCGTCGCGGCGCCATAACAGATCGCCCCGAGCAGGAAGAGGGGAGACATGACCAGCGACGGCAAGCTTTGAAGGCTGATGCCGCCTGCGATCGTAAGCGCCTTTTTCCAAAATAGCTGTCCGGCCGCAAGCAGGACGATATTGACCGCCAGCATAAGGCCGCTCATATCGTTTTCCCGCCTGGGTCCGTCCTATGGCTCTTGTCCGCAAAAACCTGGGTATTATGGCAAGGAAGTTTAATGCGAGCTTCCTCCTGTTGTCCGGCGCAACCGTTATCGGCACTTATGTTGCGCTGCTCGAGCAGAGCAAGCGTCTGCGTAAGGTCGATGACGCGGCGAGTCGTTGCGGACATCGCGATCGTCAGATGCAGCAGGAGGAACAGCACGAAGACGAGTCCCAGCAAGTACAGGAGCGACGGCGCATACGCCACCCCGATCAGGCGTGCCATGCGATCGATGACCGAAGGGAACAGGGACAGCGTCATCATGATGGCGCTGAGCGCCAGCCAGAGCAGCGCATACTGCTCCCTGAGCTTGCGGCCGCGGATCATATAGATCAGGACGACGAAGAAGGAAGCGCTGAGCAGGAAGCTGAGCAGGTATAGATTAAGCTTCATAGCGGACGCTCCATTTCTTTTTGCGCGTCTTCGCGATGAGCACGGCGACCGTCACCTTGCACATGTAATAAACGGATTTGAACGGGGAAATGCTGGACGTGCCGGTCCGCCGCTCCCGCATGACGACGGGCACCTCGACGCAGCGCAAGCCCGCGTTGTCCATCTCGACGAGCGCTTCGACCTCGGGGTAGTCCGTCGGATAATCGGAGGCGAACAGCGCGATCGCCCTCGGTCCGCATAGCCTGAAGCCTGAAGTCGGATCGGTTACTTCGCGGCCCAGAAGCCGCGTGAGCAGACCGGCAAGCAGCGCAATCCCCATTCTCCTGGCGCGGCTCGACTGGAAGCCCCGCCGCTCGACGAAGCGCGAGCCGACGACCATATCCGCGCCGCTTCGGGCGAGGGCGAGTCGCATGCGGCCCATCTCCTCGGGCAAATGCTGCCCGTCGCCGTCCATCTGGGCGGCCAGGCGGTAGCCCCGCTCCGCCGCATAGCGGTAGCCGGTCTGCACGGCGCCGCCGATGCCCAGGTTGCAGCTTAACGTGATCACGGCGGCTCCGGCGGCGGCCGACTCCGCGGCGGTCGCATCGGCCGAGCCGTCGTTCACGACAACGATGTCGGCATCCGGTATACGGCTCCGGATATCGGCGAGGACGCCGCGGATTCCTTCTGCTTCATTGAAGGCGGGGACGATAATGAGCAGTTCAGCCTGCTTCATACGTGACCGCCTCCTTCCCGGGAGCCGCGTCTTTGGACCCGCGAACGCGCTGAAGCGCCCAACCGGCGAGCGCGGCGACCAGCAGCCCGTCCAGCACGATGAGGATCGGCATCGCCGTAAAGTTGTACCTGTACTCAGGCACGAAAGCGAGGCGCGTCACCGAGATCGCGGCGAGAATGACGAGGGGAAGCGTTGCGGGACTGCGCCATTTGCGCAGCATCAGCGCGCCGGAAAGCAAGCCGCCGAAGACGATGGCGACGTGAAAAGGCTGCCGGAACGGAAAGTCCATGTACATCGGCGCATGCCCGGATCCAAAAAACATACGGCCGTAGATTTCGCGCAGCTTGCCGACCGTGTACCATTTCACATAGGTCCAGGTATGTTGGGTAAAACCGATGCGGAGGCGCTCCTTGGCGACTTCCATCTGCGTCTTGCCGTGCCGGTCGACGAGCCCGTCTTCGTAATTCTTGTCCGGATAAGTCCCGGCCGCGAACGGGTTGACCTGCGTAGAGGCGATGATCGGCTTGTGGAGGGTAACGACGTTGCGGAGGATCCAAGGAGACAGCACGAGAGCCGTGCCTAGCCCGGCGCAGAGCAGAAGCTTGACGGTCTTGATCGCGTCCTTGCGGATCAGCCAGAAAAGCAGATAGGAGACGGGCAGCAGGACGGCGAACTCGGAACGCGCAAGCATAGCAAGCCCGAGCGCGGCGCCCGCCAGCATAGAAGCGCCTGGCGTCAGCTTGTTCAGCGCGCGGAGCTGAAGCGCGAGGTAAGTCAGCAGCAGGAGGGCGGCCAGCGTCTCCGTCAGAATCGCGCCGTTCACCCAGACGAACGGCGGATAGACGGCCATAGCGGCAGCTGTCGCTAGCGCTGCGACGGGACCGCCGAGACGGTGCGCGATGCGGGCGGCGATCCACATCGTCGCGAGGCTCATCGCAGCCTGCGCATAACGAATGTACGGATACGGATCGCGGTCCGTATACCCGACCAGCTTGTACACTGCAGCCATGAACAGGGGATAGCCGGGGGGGACCTGCGCGTTCGGCGCTTCGCTTTTGTAGCCGTAAACGCCCTTCTCCAGCAGTTGCCGGACCATTTGATCGTAGTAGACGGTATCGTGGGTAACGTGATGCGTGACGGAGGTTAAAAAATCGAATCTTAAAAATGCGGCCAACGCGAAAATCAGCGCGAACGCGACGGCAAACGCCGGCTTGAACGCCGGCATTCTGGCGGACGTTAACCCGTTCATGTCCATAAATCCCCTTCCTCTTCGTATCCTTGCCAACGAAAGCAAGTATAGTAGAGGAATCTTAACGACCGCCTGCACGAAAGCTTATCAAATCCTTAACAAAAGCTGACGATGTTATGAGCTGCGCGCGACGGGCAGCGATATTTCGAAGACGGTACGGCTCCTGTCGCTGCGGGCATCGACGCGTCCGCCGTGCACCTCGGCGATGCTCTTGACGATGGCGAGCCCGAGGCCTGTCCCGCCGGAGGCACGGGACCGGTCCCCGCGGTAAAAGCGGTCGAAAATAAACGGAAGATCCATCGCGGGGATCGGCTCGCCGTAGTTGATGATGCGGATCAGCGCGATATCCTCCCGGCGTTCGATCTGAATGTCCACATAAGGACTTCCGCTGCCGTGCGCGATCGCGTTGGAGACCAGATTTTCGAAAGCTCTCACCAGCAGGTTGCCGTCGCCTTCGATGACGAGCAGCGCTTCCGGCGCGGCCAGACGGCAGGTCATCGAAGCCTTCTCAAGGATCGGCACGAATTCTTCCGCGAGCTGGCGCAGCAGGCCCGTCAGATCGAGCGCCGTCCAGGCGAGCGGCATGCCGCCTCCGATGCGCGTATATTCGAACAGATCGTCGATCAGTTTTTTTAGCGAACGCGCCTTTTCGTAGGCGATATTGACGTAATGGCGCAGCTCGACCTCGTCTTTGTACCGGTCCTGCTCGATGACCTCCAAGAAGCCCAGGATCGACGTAAGGGGCGTTCGAAGGTCGTGCGATACGCCCGTGATCAGGTCGTTTTTCGTTTTCTCGGCGTGTCGTTCGTCGCGAATCGAACGGTCCAGCTGTTCCGCCATCGCGTTGATGCTGTCGGCGATGCGCGCGAGATCGCCGTACGAGCGATCGGCCTCGATGCGGTATTCGAGCCGGCCGCTTGCGACCGCCTGCAAGCCCTCTGTGATGCGTTCCGAATATTCGGTCAGCTTCTTTCCCAGCCTGTCGATGCTGCCCGCGGCTTGGCCGAGCTCGTCCTTGGAGGGCGTTAGCGTCCCAGGGACGAGCTCGCCGTTCTCCATGCCGCGCAGCGCGGCGTCCAGCTCTTCGAGCCGGCGGATCGTGCTTCGGCTAAACAGGAAATAATAGACGAAAAAGAGGACCGTACCCAGCACGATCAGAATGGGCGTGGAGCCGACGCGATTGATCGCAGGGGCCATCGGCACATGGAAGAAGGGAATCTTAATCAGATATTGCGCGAGCAGATATAAGCCGTACAACGTCGCCGCCGTCAGCGCGACGGCCGCGAGCGCGGCGGCCAGGAACTTCCAGCGGACCGTTTGCAGCCATCTGAAGTCGAGCTTAAAGGACATGAGGCAAAACACGCTTCTTTCTATGCGAAAAATGGTTGACGGTCAAGGCGCAACCGGCGGCCTTAATCCGGATCGATCTTGTATCCGATGCCCCACACCGTCTTGATATAACGGGGAGCCTGCGGGTCCTTTTCGATTTTCTCCCGCAGCTTGCGGATATGGACCATGACCGTGTTTTTGGACTCCATGAACGGCTCGTTCCATACCTCCTGGTAAATCTTATCCATGCTGAGCACGATGCCGCGATTGACGGCGAGCAGCCGCAGGATGGCGAATTCGCGGGGCGTCAGCTTAATCTCCTCGCCGTCGGCCGTAACCTTGTGCGTGGCGGTATTGATGACGAGATCGTCAATCTCGATCTGCGCTTCGTCGCGGATATCCGGCCGACCGAACTGCTTGTAACGTCGCAGCTGCGACTTCACGCGCGCCACCAGCTCGAGCGGGTTGAAAGGCTTCGTGACGTAGTCGTCCGCGCCGATGCTCAGTCCCGCGATCTTATCGATGTCCTGGCTCTTGGCCGACAGCAAAATGATCGGCAGCTCGCGCGTCTCGCGGATGCGCATGCAGGCTGCGATGCCGTCCATCCGGGGCATCATGACGTCCATGATGATCAGGTCGACCGGATGCCGTTCGAGCAGGTCAAGCGCTTCGAGCCCGTCCGACGCCCTGAGCAGAGAGTAGCCTTCGTTCACGAAGTATATTTCCATCAGCTTAATGATTTCTTTTTCGTCGTCGACCAGCAATATCGTTCCTCTTACAGCCATTTCTTCCTCCTGCGCAACAAACTTTTCCGTGATCCGTTAACCTCAATATAGCATACAAGCGGCACCGGCAATTCTTAAGACATGCTTAAACTTTGCGGGGACGGCGAACATGCGGTTGACCTAAGCCGCCTCGGGCACTATAATAAACGCCAAGCAATCCTATCTATTCAGGCATTGACCAAAGACATGATCCCCTTCATGGACCGGACAGAGAATGAGGTGCAAGGTGCGAGCCTCTACGGCGACCGGAAGCGGATTACCCCTTTGCAGCCGTAGCGTCGAACTCGCGGTCCGTTAGCGCCGCGTCAGTAGGCGATACCGTCTTATCCCCGTTACCGGATACCGATGAGGACTTTGCCCGTCATGGGTCGGCTTGCTGCCGATGCGTGTGCGACGCAGGTCGAATTAGGGTGGAACCACGAGCTGAACGCACTCGTCCCTTGAGGGATTGTGCGTTTTTTTGCGTTCAAATACACCCTAAGGAGGCTTGTGCAATGGTAAAGGTAACGTTGGCGGATGGACAAATGCGAGAGGTGGCTGGCGGTACCACCGTCGGCGAACTGGCGGAAATGATCGGGCCGAGCCTCCGCAAGAATGTGATCGCGGGCAAAATCGACGGCAAGCCGGTCGACCTGGATGCGCCGATCGAAGGAGACGCGCGGGTCGAGATTTTGACGCTTGCGCAGCAGGAAGGCCTGGAGATTTACCGTCACAGCACGGCGCATTTGATGGCCCAGGCGATCCGTCGCTTATACGGCGGCGCGGAAAAGGTTAAGTTGGGCATCGGTCCGGTCATTCGGGACGGATTTTATTACGATATCGAGCTGGAGCGAACGCTCTCGGAGAACGATCTGGCCGATATCGAACGCGAGATGGCGCGTGTCGCCGCGGAAGATCTGCCGATCGTCCGGCATGCGGTAAGCAGGGAAGAGGCCGAGCGTCGATTCGCGGCCGATCCGCTCAAGCTGGAACTGATCCGCGACCTGCCTTTGGATGCAGTTATTACGGTTTACGAGCAAGGCGAATTCGCCGACCTGTGCCGGGGGCCGCATCTCCCGTCGACCGGGCGCATCAAGGCGTTTAAGCTGATGAGCGTAGCCGGCGCTTATTGGCGGGGAGACGCGAACAACAAGATGCTGCAGCGCATTTACGGCACTTCTTTCCCCAAGGAAGCCGATCTGCTCGAGCATTTGCGCCTGCTGGAGGAAGCCAAGAAGCGCGATCATCGCAAGCTCGGCAAGGAGCTTGAGCTGTTTATGTTCTCCGAAGAAGCGCCAGGCATGCCATTCTACCTGCCAAAGGGGATGACGATCCGGACGGAGCTCGAAAACTTCTCGCGCGAGATCCAGGGCAAGCGGGATTATGATGAAGTGCGCACGCCGTTCATGATGAACAACCGCATCTGGGAGCAATCGGGCCATTGGGATCATTATAAAGACAACATGTACTTCACGCAGGTGGACGACACGAAGTTCGCGCTGAAGCCGATGAACTGCCCGGGACATATGCTGATTTACAAAAACGAGCTGCATTCCTACCGCGAGCTTCCGATTCGGCTGTCCGAGTTCGGCCAAGTTCACCGGCACGAGTTTTCCGGCGCCTTGAACGGAATGATGCGGGTGCGCACGTTCTGCCAGGACGACGCGCATATCTTCTTGCGCCAGGATCAGATCGAGGAGGAGATCAAACGAACGATCTCCCTGATCGACGAGATTTACCGCGTGTTCGGCTTCGACTACAAGATCGAGCTGTCGACGCGCCCGGACGACTATCTCGGGACGGCGGAAACGTGGGACGAGGCCGAGCGGGGGCTGCAGAACGCGCTGGAGAAGCTGGGACTGTCGTACCAGTTGAACGAAGGCGACGGCGCTTTTTACGGGCCGAAGATCGACTTTCATATCCTCGATGCGCTGGGGCGCAGCTGGCAATGCGGCACGATCCAGCTCGACTACCAGATGCCTGACAAGTTCGATCTGACGTACGTCGGCGAGGATGGCCTGAAGCATCGGCCGATCGTCATTCACAGGGCGATCTACGGCTCGATCGACCGGTTCGTCGGGATGCTCACCGAGCATTACGGCGGCGCGTTCCCGCTATGGCTGGCACCGGTGCAGGCGAAGCTGCTGCCGGTCTCGGATCCGTTCGCCGATGATGCGCTGCAGATCAAGCGCGAGCTGGCCGAGGCGGGCATCCGTGTCGAAGCGGATCTGCGGAGCGAGAAGCTCGGCTATAAGATTCGCGAAGCGCAGCTGCAGAAGGTGCCGTACATGCTGGTCGTCGGCGAAAAAGAACGCGAGCGCGGCACGGTGTCCGTGAGGCGCCGGGGCGACGGGGAGGCGGAGGAGATGACGATTGGAGCGCTGTCGGAAAGGCTTGTGCGAGAGATAAAGACAAAGAATCTAATCAATCCATAATGGAGTCTCGCTGAGTCTGCAGATCGCGGGTTCCTATTTCGAACCATCGAGCCGCTTTTGCCGGAGGTTGGCCGGTAGGCCGCCGAAAGCTTCAATCCGTCAACGGCTTCGAGCCGGTCGACGGCGACGATCGCCTTGAAGCGTCTACTGGAGAAGCTGCGGTTGATTAACGGATAGGATATTAATTTAAATTTGGCCCTCGTCGAACAAAAACGGGGGCTTTTTGTCGTGCTTTTGTGACAGTCAGCAACCGGCTTGTCGAACGAATGCCATCTCTAAGTAGAAGGATGAATTGCAAGCTGGAGGTGCAGCAGTGGACAAACCGCTTAACTGGCAGGATCTATATTACGATGGCGAACTGGATTACGGCGATTATTACGATGAGGATTTGCGTGAGATCATTCGAATGGCAGAACAGGACTTATTAGACAGGAGGTAGATTTGCATGAGTTTACATCGGCAAATTTATATGTACGGTTTGGATACGGGCCATTTTTATACGTCAGTCGAACAACGCATCAGTCGGCGCATGCATCGCACAAGAAAGTACATGGCCTATTTGAAGTCGGCTCAAAATCTTGGCAATCGAGCGGCAGATCGCCTTGCCTTTGCGAATAAACGGTTAAAGAGGCTGAAGGAACAAATGAAGCAGGCGTTCGCGCAGAACGTCGACATCAGAAAACTGGATGCCCGCGGACTTAAGCAGAAAAACATCATCGGCGTTTTCGAATCCGCGTTGACCCGGACGCTCGGCATTGCCCCGGATGCGCTGTCCGAGGATTTGTTCGTTATTCAAACGTACTATCTGGCTGTCCTGGAGGATCTCATTTTGAACGGATTCATGCACGGAGGCAGCAAATATGTGTGCTTTACCGCAAGCGCAGGTCAGATTCGTACGAAAAAAACGCTGTTCATCCGGGAAAGCCTGCTGCAGCAGCATCAGATGGCGCTGTCCTGCGGCCTGACGACGGAATCGATCAACCGTCAGGGAGGCATCAACAGCAACAAATACTTGGCGTATCTCGCGCTTTGCGCTACGGCAACGGAAGAGTGGCCGGAATTCGATATCGACAAGGCGATCGTCGTCGACGATCTGGAGACGGCGGTCCGGAGCCTTGCCGATCATATCGACATCGGCACGTACGAGATCCAGAGGACGGAGCTGGATATTCCCATAACGCATACGGACGGCTGCGGCATGATTCTCCCCCGGCTTCAAAAGCGCAGCATGATGGTCAGACTGCCTTGGATCAAAGGACTGCTCGTTCCGTTTCCGTTCGATAAGTTTATCCGGGAACATCGAAAGAGCGGATCGGATATGCGCGTCGGGATCGTGAAGGACATTTACGGACAAAGCCGGGATATTCTCAAAGAAGGCATCGAGGTCATTTTTACGAAGAGCCAGTTTAAAATGTGGAACTATTATCAGTCCTGGCAACAGTATCAGCGTTTGTATCGGACGCATGGCTGCCGGGCGGGGAAATGCAACGAGGAAGAGGAGCGCCTCGCCGACGCTAAGCTTAACTATCAAATGCTGCAGACCTTAACATCGCTGACAGATGACGAGCTCCTGGAGCTTAGCGCGGCATCCCGGGATCTCATCGTCAGGCTTGGGACGGATAAAGAAACGATGCTAAAAGTACTGGGCGTGGTGGATGCGAATAAAGACAAAAATAGCTACCAGCAAGCGCTTGAGATCTACCCGGAGCTCTTGAGCGACACGTATAGCAAAGAAATATTGAAGCAGGTCAAAAAGAGTAAAATCAAGGCAGCCAAGTCTGGGAAGCTGGACGTCGATGGCAAATATACGTACATTTGTCCCGACCTTTACGCTTTTTGCCAGCGTTTGTTTCTCGGCGAAGCGCGCCCGTCGGGTCTGTTGGCGGACGGTGAAGTGTTCTGCAGTCTTTACGGCAACGAGACAAGGCTGGACTGCCTGCGCGCCCCACATATGTACCGGGAGCATGCGGTAAGGACGAACAAGTCGGACAAAGAAAAGAAACGATGGTTTGTAACCAAAGGCTTGTATACGAGCTGTCGCGATGCCATCGGCAAGCTGCTCATGTTCGACAACGACGGGGACAAAAGCCTCGTATGCGCCGAGCCGGCGCTGGTGAAGGCAGCGGAAAGAGAAATGCGCGACATTGTTCCCCTATATTACGAGATGGCCAAGGCAGGCGCCCAGACGATCAATGCCCGCAGCATATATGGAGGAATCAGGGCTGCATATACCGGTGGCAATATCGGATCCATTTCCAATGAGATCACGAAAATCTGGAACAGTCCGACGGTCGATCTCGATGTGATCAAATGGCTGTGCATGGAAAACAACTTTACGATCGATTATGCGAAGACACTGTATAAGTTGGAGCGGCCCGAGGATAAACACGAACTGATCAAGAGCTATGCGCGGGCCAAGCTTCCGCACTTTTTTAAATACGCCAAGGACAAGCAAGAGCATGAGATCGAGCCTGCCAACCAGAGCGTTATCAACCGCTTGGGCAAACTCATTCCCAACGTCCGCATCCGGTTCTCCGCAGCGCAGATCGGGAAGCTGGACTATCGATTACTGATGTCGAAGCCGGATCGGGAACCGGATGCAGCCATCATCAAGGCTTATGCGGAACGCGATTTAAAAAAGCATTTCTTTGGAAAAACAATGGCCGGAGACGGCGAAGACACACAGCAAGATTACTTATACATGAAAATACGCAAGGAGCTGCTGGAGATCAATGACGACATCGACGCAGTCGTTGATGTGCTTGTGGCTTATTTGTACGGATTGAAACAAAGCAGCTACAAAACGACGCTGTGGTCGTGCTTCGGCGATATTCTGGTTCGAAATCTAAAAAAGAATGTGTCCATGAAATTAGATGACGGCCATATCATGTGCGAGGGATGCGGCGAGCGGGTGATCAAGACGTCCCGTAATCAAAAGAAATGCGAGCCATGTGCCGCTAAAGCCAATCGGGAAAGAACAAGGGAACGAATGCGAATAAAAAGGCGAACATATGTTTGATTATTGAAAATCCTGTAATCCTTGATATGGCGGGGTTTTGGGGCTGTTAGGAGCCGGCATCAAACCTGGGGGTGGAAGAGAAATCCTTGATGTATCAAGGTTTTCGTGCAGATAAGCCCATTTTAGAACGGTCTTTAAGGGAGACGGCATGAACCCGCCGCCGCATGGGAAGAGGATGCTGCCGATAGCCAGAATCGGCACCCTCGCGTTCCGAAAAAATTCAGTGCGGGTTCATTGCTGCTCTAATGCTTGTGAAGGGACTGGTCGTCATGATTGATAAGTGAACCGGGAAGACATCGAGTTGCTGCTCTTAGCCGCATTGCCTGTTCCTATCCCTAATTGCGAACCGCTGTACGCACCGACGGTCCGCGAGGTCGTGGAAATGGGAGAAGGTAAATATAATCAGCTGTTATCCGTTTTGCTGTTCGACAAGAACAGCCTCCCGACAGACCTATCGAAAGAGCTAAGTCATTTCGAGGTCTTTTTCATAAATTGCTATTGCAATCCAGAATTCCGGCAGATAGCCGAGTTGGCGTTCCGCACGGTATTCAAGGCCAAGACGGAGATGTGCGACGTGCAGACGTCGGCGGATCCGTATTTTTACTTCGCCAACGGCTCGCGCATAGACCGGACCAACTTCGACCTCATCCAGGAGGTTGTGAGGATCGGCAATCATGTGAGACTTCTGAAGCGAGATGAGGACCAATACAATCCCGCGGACGAGGTCACGGCCAAGGTGATCGCCGAGATGCTCGCCAGGAAAAAGGCGCGTCCCAAACCGAAGCCGGACATTAATCTACATAGCATGATCTCGGCGCTCTCCTGGAAGTCGGGGAAGCCGCTGTTGGATGAGATTATGCGACTTTCGATGTATCAGTTTTACGACGGCTATCGCAGGGTGGAGAACCTGGACTCCATTCATTACACCTTGTTCGGTATTTATACCGGCAATATCGATGCCAAGAAGATGAACCTGAAGGACCTTCATATCGCTAAAATAATCGACCACAAATAAGGAGATGTTCCAACTATGACAGCACTTAATCAATGGGTAATCCGCGATGTACCGAAAGCAACCTTCGTAGACGTAGCTACGCGTAAGCCGCTCTTCTACCTGTCCGATCTCAAGACGTCCCAACTGGAAAATACGGCCGAGACCGTATACGCTCGCGGCGGCAGCGGCAATCCGAAAATCGTCGGCTTCTCTTCGACCCGCGACGCCAAAATCACGATGTCGAACGCCGTGTTCGACAATGCGGCGCTGGCTATGATGACCGGCAACGATGTGTTGAAAGGCGTAAAGGCCGTTCAGCAGCGCGACGTGCTCGAGGTGTCGAGCGACAAGGCGACGCTGAACTTCACGCCGAGCGGAAGCGGCGCCCTGGTCGCCGTCTTTAAACTAAACGAAGACGGTACGCATGGCGAAGAGATCGAATTCGCGTCCTCGACGGTCGCTGCCGGCGAATACAGCCGTACGGCTAAGGTGCTGTCTTTCCATGCGAGCGAGCTGGCCGACGGCGCCAAGATCGTCGCCTACTACAATACCAATACGGACTCGGGTGCGCAGACGATCACGATCTCCGCGGACAAGTTCGCCGGCTCGTTCGGCCTCGTACTGGATGCAATCGTCAAATCTCCGTACGACCAGAAGGACTACCTGGCGCAGATCGAGATCGGCGCCGCCAAGATGGAGGACAACTGGAACATCCAGATGCAGGCTACCGGCGATCCGAGCGAGCACTCGATGCCGATTTCCATTCTCAAGCGTCCGGGTCAGCAGGATCTTTACAAGATTACGCTGTATGACGGCTCGCAGTTGATCTAAGGAGCGGGTCGGCTAGGACAGAGCATCAGCCGGAGCGGATCGCAATCATCCGCTCCGGCTTCTTGCCTTTGCGTTCCGTCTGTTGCAACTGAAGGGGAATGAGGCGGCGTGCGCGGGATCGTTCCCGCTTCATATGCAATAGACTTTATCGTATCAACACTATTAATCATTCGGGAGAGATGAAGATGAGCAAGGCATTGAAGATAACGGAAGTCCAGAAGCTGCATAGGGAGCGGTTCGGGCGTCTAAAACGCGTCACGCTGCACGACGGCAGCTATGTGGATGTTCATATGGCGTTCAAGGCGACCGATATGCAGCGATTTGTGCTGGACTACGCCGGGATGGTAGCCCAATTAAAGCAAAGGGGGCTGGGGCTTGAGATCGTCAAGGATGTCAGCTTCCTTTATTATATGCTGCTGATCAAGCACTTCACGTCGCTCGCGAACCTGCCGAAGGACGTCGAGAAGCTGATCGTGCTATGCGAGAAGCTCGTCGATCTGGGCTTGCTGGAGGAGATCGTACGGGCCTTCCCCAAGGAAGAACTCGACAAGCTGACGGAAGCTGTGATGCGGATGGAGCAAAGCGGCGATGCCGGCGCCATGGCGCCGCCACTGGAAGAGATGATGTCTCGCGAAGAGCGGAGCGAGGAGATCAGCAAGCCGGCGGACGACTGACCGCCGGACACGAACTAGAGGGGGAGCGGTATACATATGGCGAGTACCAACGATCTCAACGTGCAGGTGTCGGCGATCCTGAACCAGGCGTCGTCCCTGAAGAACATAAATGAAGCGATCAAATCGCTGGAGAAGAGCTCGGCGCTTCGGAAGCTGAGCCTGATCGTGAACGTGGAGAGCAACCTAACCGCGTTAAAGGACATTCAAAGTCAGCTGGATGCCTTGACGGGCAAAGCGAAAGAGGCGTCGGACTCGGCTTCGAAGTTTGCGGAGAACCTTTCGTCGTCGTTGAATTCTTTTTCTGGAGGTATAGCAGGACTGGGCGGAGAGGGATTGTTTGAGAAGCTGATTCCTAAAGATGGTTTATTGCATTCTCAAATCGAATCCCTGAAAAACAAAATAACTACGATGTCAGGTGCTGCAGGAGCGACCGCCTTAAAGTTAAACCTGCTTAGACTAGGGCTTATTGGCGTTCGAGTTGCCGCTGCTGCTCTTGAAGCCACGCTCTCGCTCGGTTTGTCGCTTGCTATCTCTTTTGTCGTCAGTGGAATCACCTCGTTGATCGAAAAGCACAAGCAACATAAAGAAGAGATGGAAGCCGAACGGCAGCGAATCGAGAAGCTGGCCCAGACGTGGACGAATCATAAAGATACGATTAAGCAATTGGTTAAGCAATATCAGGAGCTGAATACCGCTACCAAACATGGCACGACGTTTGCGGATAGCGAGCAGGCCGAGCGTTATCAGAAGACGATGAATCAGATCGCTGAGCTGCTGCCCAATCTGGTCGATCACATCGACGAGCAAGGCAACGCCCATCTGAAAAATGTAGAAGCTATTCAGCAAGAACTCAGCTATACGGAAAAGTTGGCCGCGTTGACGGAAAAGGTTAACAATGAAAAAACGGTCGGCCAGAAAGCATCTATCTTTAAAGACGATCTGTCCAAAATTTCAGGTAATCAAAGCGAGATTGATTCAAAAAGGAAAAAAGTCGAATCCGGGTATGCCGATGGTTATGCGAAACGAAGTGATGACAAGCTCTCCGCTGCCGAAATTGCACAGCTTAATCTAGACATCTTGAATCTCGAACAAAGCAGCGCCGAAGCGGCCGCCAATATCAAAAATAACATGGCGGATATTGTTGAGAGCACGCTGGAGCTTAACGGCATTAAAGTGGATGAAACAGTGACAGAGAACGTTCAAAACCTACTCGCCGGCTTCAATCTGGAAGGTTTGAACAAGAACGAGATCCGAACTAAAACAACGGAAATAGCGAATGCTATTAAGCAAATGTACAGTTCGGATATAGGGGCGGAAACGTTCTCGAGGGCAGCAACCCAGCTTCAAAGATCGCTTCAATTGACCGATGATCAACTGATGGCCTATATCGATCAGATCCAATACGGTACATCGTCAACGTTGGATCTGAATGCCGAGTCGGCCAAGATCGCAGCTACATTCAGCCAAACCAAGCAGGAGCTAGAGCCACTGAATCAGGCGATGGCAACCATGCAAAATGGACAAACATTAAGTAAACAAGCAGTCGACGAGTTGATCAAACAGTACCCCGAATTGCTTTCCCACATTCAGCGGACAGCCGACGGCTGGACGATCGAGACCTCTGCTCTGGAGGATCTGCGCAAAGAAAAGCTGCTAAAAGCAATTGAAGATGCCAAGAATGAAAAGCTGTCGACGGATGCTGCGATCGACAATGCCAAGCAGCGTATTAAGGCTTATCAATTGGAACAGCAAGCTTTGAGGGAAGGCGGGTCCAGTAAGGATCAAGGACCTGTTAAAAAAAAAGAAGCGCCTAAACCGGGGTCCCCTGATTTCAAGTTGTACGATCCCGATCAAGTCTCATTTAATCTTAAAAACTATAATGAAACGGCTTATACTGCCGATCGCGCTAAATATCTAAACGAAGAAATATTAAAAGAGCAAGCGGAGCAAGCTCGTCGAGAAAAAATGGCAAAGGAACAGGACGAGCATTTAAATTTCTACTATAACCAGTTAGATTCAATGGAGACTGGCAGTGGTGGTAGCGGTGGAGGTGGATCAGGCGGCAGTGGGGCGTCAGATCCCAAACCCGTACTCGATGACGCCATAATGAGCCTCGACATTACTAAGGAAGAAGTCAAGGAACTAAACGCGCTCTTCGATGCACGAAACAAAAATATCGAAGCTTTGGATCGCCAGATCAAGGCAGCCGAGAAAGCGCAGGATTACGGAAAAACGCTTGATTTTACGACGAAAAAGCTGGAAGCTCAAAAGAATGCTGTAGCTGCGCTTGAAGCGGCTCAAGTCACTCTGAATAAAAAGGCGACCAATCTGCGTGCGAATAACTCCAAATTCGACACCTCGGATTGGTTCGACGCGGACGGAGAGGCGTCTGTGGGCTTCAAGCGTGATCTAAATGAATTCGCGACGAAGTCGCAAGCCGTTCACGAAGACAAGAAGCTTACAGTCGAGCAGAAAAATACGGCTATTGAGGCCCTTGAGGAGCAACAGCAGGCAGCGCAAAACTTGTTCGACCAACTCTACGCAGTGAAGCAGGGATGGTCTGCGAATGCGGCAGAGATCCTCAATTTTAAGAGTTCTATTGAAGAGACCCAAGAGGCGTTGAGTAAGCTAAAACTTGAGAACACGAACACCTACCTCGACAAGCAACGCAAAGGGTTCGAAGCGCTGGACGACCAATTTGACGCCGGACAGAAGACACTGCAGCTGTACGAGAAGGGAACGGCTGCGTACAATGCGCAGCAGGAAAAGCAAAATACGCTGTTGCAAAGCAAAGTCAACTTTGTACAGAGCGAGTTCGACTGGGCTGAAAAAAGGCTGAAGCAGGGCGGTCTGGAAGAAGGACAGATCGCGGCCGTGAACGAATATCTGACCGAACAAAAGGCGAAGCTCCTGGACCTGCAAGTCGCGCAGAAGCAGGCGGCAGACAGCTGGGCGGCCGATGTCAAAAAGGCTGCCGAGGATGCGCTGAGCGTTGTGGAAGAGCACTACAAGCGTCAAGGAGAGGCCGCAGTAAAGGCACTCGAAAAAGAAATGGACGCTTATAAGGAGATTATCGGTCTCCAGAAACAAGCCTTCAACCGTGAAAATAAAACGGAAGACTTCGAGTCCTCGCGAGACAAGCTGCAAAAAGAGGCACAGGAGCTTCAGAATCGTCTGAATAAATATTCCCTTGATTCTTCGATTGAAGGGAAAGCGAAGCAGGCTGAAATCCGCAAGCAGCTGGCGGACAAAAACGAAGAGATTGCCGAGCTTGAGCAAGATCGTTCGCGTACATTGCGGGAAGAAAATTTCGACGATCTGCTGGCCAATAAAGAAAAGGAGATCAATGCCGCCAAGGAGGCAGCGGATCAGAAATGGCAGACTGAGCTTGCACAGGATTCCCAATATCGCGCTCTGAAAGAAGCCATCCTAAACAACAGCATCACCAACATGGAGTCCGCGCTGCAGGGGTTTTCCGCTAATGCACAGACCTACATGAATGCGATCGGCAGCAGCATCGATATAAATATCGCTCAGAAGCTGGACGAAATTCAGAAAGTCAAAGCGGTGTTGAACGGCATCAATATGCTGGGCACCAACCCATCGACGACCTTCGCTGCAAATGACATGAATGCAGTTGCTTCAGGCACGGGAGCGTCTGCGAAGCAGACGGACTACGAGCGGTACTTGAAGCTAAAGCATGAAGCGGAGCAGATCGGCACGTCGAAAGCGATTAAAGACGGTTCCTACTATCAGTCATTGACTCAGGAAGCCGAAGCGCTAAGAAAGAGATGGGGCTTTGCGAACCTCAGCTACGATGAGGCCAAAAACATCACCTATTTTCACGACGGCGGCGAAGTCGGCGAGCCCAAAACGACGCAAATTTCCTGGGTGCAGAAGGCGTTGAAGTCCGACGAAGTGATGGGTATTCTTCGCAATTCGGAGGTCGTGCTGAACAAACCGATCCAGTTCATCAACGATATCGCCAACCGCATCATCGGCAGTCTCTCGCCGGCTATATCTACGGTCTCCGTGCCGGTGGCGGGGAATACGAACTTCAGCTTCACGATCTCAGGCAATACGTTCGAGGGCGGGGAAGCGGGGGCGCAATCGTTCATGGATTTAATCGAACGCAAGATTCGAACCAAGCAGCGCTGAGGACCCGCCGGGTCCTCTTTTTCTATCCTTAAGGAGGTGTGCGAATTTGTCCATTCGTTCGAGCGAATATGTAATGTACAATGGCCGTTCGTCGGCCGAATTTAATCTGGTCAATGTGAACCTGAACACAGGCTTGCAGTCCGAGCCGCTCGTCGGACGCCGAACGCTTCGCAGCGACAAAGTCAGGGGCAACGATCGTCCCTACTTCATGGGCTTCGACAAGGAGCCCCTTAAGTTCCCGATCACCTTGGCGTTTATGGACGCGTGGAATGAAGAGCGGATTCGGGAGGCGGTGCGATGGCTTTATTCCCCTCAATATCACGCGCCTCTCGTGTTCTCCGACGATCCGGACCGCATTTTCTACGGCTTGTTCGTCGAGGACAACGAGCTTGTCCACGACTGCGCGCGGAGCGGCTATATGACGCTCCTCTTCGAATGCGCGGACCCCTATTCCTATACGCCGGTGTATGAGGAACTGCACGATCTCTCGGCCAATCCGGCTGCGGGGACGAGCATCGCGTTCAATAACTTCGGGGACGAGGAATGCCTGCCGATCGTGACGATCGAGAAGGTCGGCGCCGGCGATGTGACCATCATAAACCAGTCGAACGGCGGTGCTGAGACGACGCTGACCGATCTTGTGGATGGAGAGATTGTCACGATGGACGGCGAGTCCAGGGATATTGAATCCAGTCTTATCGAGACTTATCGCTACGGGAATTTGGTCGGGGATTACTTGAGGCTGCCCGTGTACTACAACTATTTACTCGTCAAGGGCAAGTGCAGGCTTAAGCTGAAGTATCAGCTCAAACGAAATCAGTAGGAGGTGACCGCATCATGATACTGGATATTGAAGACTATCCCGAGCTGGTCAAACCGAGGCTTTATATCGCCAGGCCGGACCGGACGATCGTCGGCGAGCTGACGGAGGCCTATGGAGTTACGAGGACGATTCAGCTCGGCGCGATCCCGACAATCGACTTCAGGCTGCCGCATCGCGTGCACAAGCGGAGCCGGCTCATTCCGAACCCGAACATCGAACACGCCAGAAACCGATATTTGATCAAATTCGTGCAGGGCGTAACGGAGGAATGGTATCTGATCCGCACGCCGTCGAGCAGCATGGACGAGAGCTCGGATTACAAATCGATCGAAGCCTACGGACTGGCCTTCGAGCTGGCAGACAAGACGATTCGCCGGTACAGCGCCGTCAGCCATTCGGCTTCGCAGGTGCTGCAGGATGCGCTCGGCCCGACGATCTGGTCGTTAGGCTATGTGGATGCAGCGTTTGACTTGATGTACCGCTCGTTCGACTACAGCGGCAATGTGCTTGACTTCGTCACGCAGATTGCCAATACGTTCGGTGCTCTAATCGACTACGACTCCGTGCAACGCAAGGTGAATCTGTATAAGTTCGACAATTACGGCCGGAACAAGGGACTGGAGGTCAGCTACGGCAGTCTGCTGAAGCATGCGACGGTCACCGAGAATTCGGACGAGTTCTACACCCGTTTCAGTGCGGCCGGGGCGGAAGGCATCGACATTACGGGCCAGACGATCACCGGGCAAAACTATATCGAGGATTACAGTTTCTTTATGTATCCGTTCGAGCGGGACGAGAGCCGTGCGGTTATCCGACACAGCGACTATATGAGCGATGCTTTGTGCCATGCGCTGCTCGATTACACGAAGGTGCTTAAAGCGAACGAAGGGACGTATCAGGGATATTTAGCTGAGCTGTCGGGCTTGCAGGAGATCGTTGATGACAAAACGAGCGTGCTGAGGGATTTGCAGGTCCAGTTGGAGACCATCGAGGATTCGCTGTCGGTGGCCAATGCAGCACAAGCACCGACCGGCTCATTGATCCAGCAGAAGTCGGCCAAACAGGCGGATATTGCGAGCCAGCAGCTGCTCGTCGATGCGGCTCAGGCGAATCTTGAGTCCATGGAGGCGTTGATCGCGGAGCTACAGGATGGGCTGGCATTGACCACGCACTTCAGCCCCGAACTGCTGACCGAGTGGAACACGTATATTATCGAGGGTTACTACGAGAACAGCAATGTTACGGACGACAAGCAGCTGATGGAGCTGCTTGTCGACGAGTTTGAACAGTACAAACAGCCGAAAATCGTGGCCGAGATCGGCATCGTTAATCTGCTGGAATGCGTCACTGAGAGCAAAAAGTGGGACAAGCTCAATCTGGGCGACATCATCACAATTCGCCACACGCGAATCGGCATCGATGTGCAGGCCAAGATGAACCAGATGACATTCGACTATGAGAATGGCGATATCAGCCTTACGATCAGCAACGTCAAAGATCTGACCTCCCGCTTCATGAAGGACTACAATCGCAACAACCTGACTTCTTCCAATGTCATCAGCAACAGCTATAAATGGAATGCCGCCGCTGTCGACGTGAACGAAGTTCAGAGCGTGCTCGACGGCGTCTGGGATGCGACCAAGCGGGAGATCACGGCCAGCAACAACGAAACGGTGGAGATCGGCCGCCAGGGCATCTGGCTAAAGGATATTAGCGACCCGATGAAGATCGTCGTTCTCCAGCATGGCAAGATCGGGCTGAGCGGCGACGGGGGCAATACGTGGTCGACAGCGATCGATGCCTCGGGCGTCTATGCGCAGCGGCTGGTGGGGCAGATCATTGCGGGTGTGAACTTGCTTATTACAAACGACGCAGGAACAGTCGAGATAAATTCGAACGGTGCGATTTTTACTGATATAGATCTTACCGTTACCCTTTCTGATGAAAAGACAAGAGTCAAAATCAATGGCTCGGATGGAATCATGATTCAAAAGAAGAATCACATGAATGGCATGTGGGATAATCAGTTTTACGTCAACACAGAAGGTGATGCGGAGTTTGGCGGAACTTTAGCTATTGGATCGGGCAGCAATGTGGTTAAAGCTAAAGGCGATAAGGGTTTCTGGGTGGGGTCAACTCAATTCGAGAATGCGCCATTCCATGTCGATCTAAATGGCGTCGCTACGATGACCAAGGCTAATATCACTGGTGGATCCCTGAACATTGGTACGGGATTTCAAGTTAATGAATCTGGCGTTAACATTCAGGGTAATGTGAGGGCCAATGCTGTTGCAGCCAATACGACAATACAAGCCCCCGAAATTATCGGAGGCTCCATGAAGGTTGGTTCAGGAGAAGAGACCATTATTATGGACGACTCTGGGTTTTACGCCGGTGCATCTGAGAAGGAAAGCGCTAAAACCAAAATCGACATGGATGGAAAATTGACCACTACAGACATTGATATTAAAGGCGGATCTATCGATGTCGAATCAGACGTCAAAGTTGGAAATATGATTCGCTTTCAAGGGGAAGGCGACAAGGGCCTCATCTTTGATGGATCAGCCAACATTGTGATGCATGAGAATTCTGGTATGGATATTCAAGCCAATACTTATATTAATCTAGAAGCTGGACTTGTTAATATTAGTGCTAATAACGGAATGCTACTCAATAATAAGCCTATAGCCGATCAAGAATGGGTAATTCAATATGTTCTGCAAAATGGATCAGGATCTGTTAAATGGGAGTGACTATTCTAGATTTTATATTAATTTTAAACTTGTGAAGCGATTCGAGATCAGACTTTTTCAAGAATTGTAGCCAAAAAGATTCTGAATAGTATGAAGTGCTGGATTCTAAATCATAGAAATAGTTTATGTCGCGCTTTGTTGGATATTTGGTTCCGTTGTAATTCATAAATACATCAGAGCCACTTGTTGAAGAGGCAATTATTATATCATAAGTGTTCTTAAGATATGCACCTACTTCAGTAGAGCTATACCATACATCGGAGCTCCCTACTGTCGCAGTAGCAGTTCCCGAACTCAAGCTCTTACTATTACTCACAATGCTGATAGTATTTCCACTAATGCTCACTTGACCTCCTATAGCTTCACCTGCCTTCCTCAAAGGAAGATACGTTGAGTTGTTGTAGGAGATAGGTTGAGCATCAAGGGCTTTACCATTGACCTGAATCTTTAGATCGCCACGGATGGATGCCTTAATCATCTGAACAGCAGATGCACCATATGCAGAGCTAGCTGTAGCAAAGATTGCGCCTGCAAGGAATATGGATACGTATTTGATGGATTGTTTCATAATTCTCCTCCTATGTATAAACGCATACGGTGACTTATTTTGTCGCAAGTATTATTTTACCATATGTCCGTTTTATAAGTCCTACCATAATGCTTTATTAAATGAAGAAAGAATTTTAATAGTGCCGTGTTTATTAAGATATAACCAAGACATAGAATGCGGAAAATCCTTAAGCTTAAGCTTAAACTTTTTAGAAGTAAAATTAGAAAAGAAAGGGAAGGTGGATTCCCTAAATTCAAGCAGAACATTGCTCGGGAACTAGTTAAACAGTATGGTCTCACAGATTCTAAAGCACACGAAGTTGCATTCTCTTCGTATACTCACGATCTATCCATGATGACATCTCATGCATATGGGCTCAGATTATTTCGCTGAAGTACTGAATAGTGAGAAGTGGAATAAAGACAGAACCGATCAACTTTCGAGATGGGAAGAGTTATTGGAGGTTAGGAATAAGTCTAATGCATAATAACCGCATTTCTGTATCTATTCGTGAACGTCCACCATTACAAGGGAAAGATGCTGAACGATTCATTAAGAGATCGAAGCAAAATGAAGAGAATAGAAAGTTGTCGTTTCGAGAATTGATGGCCAAGTTTGAGGTTGAGAAACATGATTTCTACCAAAGGATAAGGGAACAAAATGAGCAACCGATTAGACCAGTAGAAGACAAAGTACTTAAACTAAAGCACAAGGATTTAGTTTGCATCCAGATCAACTACAACGATGACACAGAAAAGATTATTTACGTGGATTGGGCTGGAGATAACGACTATCATAACCCAAATCAAAAGTGTTATGTCTCGAAGGAAAAGGAATATTTTTACATGGTCATTGGTGAGGGAAAAGAGATAGTAAACATTTTTGGTCCATTTGAGACTTTAGAGCACATCATGGAATGAGGTGAAAGTATTAAACAAAAGTTTACAGAACAGTGGAGTTGGTATAATATATCACCTGCATTTGTTCGCGGTGCAGCAGTTGACTCCAAAAACAACTTAGTTTTAGTTTATAATCAAATATCTAGTCAAAGTGTCTCGATTGCTAAAGTTGATCCTTCTGGAAACATTTTATGGGCAAATAATCTATTAAGTGATTGCTGGAGTTGTGCAATTGACTTAAACGACAACATTTTTGCATATTCACGACCTGGCGGCGGCGCGACAAATTCATTCTTCTATAAATTTTCCGAGGATGGTGAAATCATATGGAAGAAAGCCGCCTTGTACCCGAGTGGAGTGGCAACAGATCAATTTGGCAATTATCATCTTATCAGTGGAGATAAACACCAAAAGTTTGATTCAAATGATAATCTTATTTGGTCTATTCCACGTACAAGCACAGGAGCTATCACACGAGCAAAGTGCGATCATCTTGGAAATATTTACGCAAACTATGAAGGTTTAAAAAAAATAAGCCCCACAGGCACTATTGAGTGGAATGTTACGAGAAGAATTTCAAATTATCTTGCAGTTGATTCCTTGGGAAATGTAATAACTATAACAAGGAATGTAAGTGGTTATGTAACTAAGTATGATGCTAATGGAACGATGATATGGGAAAAGTCGGTTTTTTCTCCTTATTGGATTGATGTTGATAGAAGTAATAATATTTTTTATACAGCTACTTCTTCATCTCTTTCCCCAAAGTCATTAATTAAATATGACACAAATGGGAATGAAATTTGGGCGAATTCAAATAATATTGACCAGGCGGCTCATTTAGCAGTCGATAATTATAATAACGTATATTTTGGGGATACTGGTTTTGGCACATTTCAAAAAATAAGCAATAATAACACTCTAATTTATAGTCTTTATTATCCTATATCTCCTAGCAGATTTAAAACAGACATAAATAATAATTTGTATATTTATGGAATATCAGGAATTGCAAAAATCAATAATAACAATGGGCAAATCATTTGGCTAACAAGAACTGAGGGAACAATTTCAAATATCGCAATTGATTCCAATGAAAATGTATTTGTAATAACTTCAAATAATATTAATTTGTATAAGTATGATCCAAATGGTAACAAGCTTTGGTCGACAGGATATAAAGAATCTAGTATTGCTATAGATTCTGAAAACAATATTTATTCAACTAGTGCGAGTAGTACTCTTTGGACACTTATCAAATATAGTAACTCTGACGGTAGTACTATATTCTTAAACAGTTATTTCGGAGAAATAGAAAGTACATATATGGGTTCAATCGTAATAGATAGCAACGATAATATCTATATTTATGGTAAAAAACCAAGCACTAATCGTCCTTTTCTAGCTAAAATGAATAAAAACGGACAAGTACTAAAAGAAGTTGATTTGTCTAATGTTGATAGCTTTCTGACTGTGCAATTATTATCTATTAAATTCGATAGCTTTACGAATACAATAATACTTAATACTAGAAACTGGTCTACTCTATCAAATAGACTTTATAAATTTAATACCGATCTTGATAGTGTTTGGTCAAAATCCTTAACAGTTACTCCAAATATAATAGATACAGATAAGAATGGTAATATATATTTGATGCAAAGCAATATTAATCCGTATATATTTCAAACAAGGGACATAAACGGGAATGTAATATTCACACCGAATGCTCTTACATCAGCTACTAATGTTTTATTCAGTTCGTCCTATGCCTATGTTAGTAGTAATCAATTAAAATCTTTTATCAAATATAATTTAACTGATCTCCCTAGGCCCTCCAATTTCGAATGGGACATACCGAAGGTACAGGGTGAGAATATTCATGTAACAAAAGCTGAATGGGATAAATTTATTTCAAGGATAGATGCCTTTAGAGAATATTTGGAAATGATTAATACGAGTACATCAGCAATAACGGTGGGAGAAAGGCTTAAAGCGAATACTTACAGACAGGCTGTATGGGCATTACGCGATATGGGTTATGGGTGGTCGTTGGAATTAGTTGTTGGAACAAGCGAAGTCTCTAATTTGCAAAACGCAACTAGTATTAAAGCCAGCCATTTTAACCAATTACGAGATGAGTTAAATAGCATTCCATGAGCCAACTATTTAGCTGGTTCTTTTATTTTTTAGGAGGTTTTTCATGAGTTTAGATAGTCAACCAATCATTTATCAGCTACGAGCAGGAACTGCTGAAGATCCATATGTGTCATACAATGGTTCTTAGAA
Source organism: Cohnella hashimotonis (assembly GCF_030014955.1). Classification (NCBI taxonomy): domain Bacteria; kingdom Bacillati; phylum Bacillota; class Bacilli; order Caryophanales; family Paenibacillaceae; genus Cohnella; species Cohnella hashimotonis. Next base: position 5,124,916 of record NZ_JAGRPV010000001.1, on the reverse strand, counting down.
AGTAACGAAGGCATTGTGATCCTACTTGAACTTCCTGTTCGCTTGAACAAAGTGCAAATTACAGGTTATACAGAGATTCAAAGTGGTAGTCCTACAGCGACTCAATACATTGTAGATTACAACACTGGCATTGTCAGGTTTAACAGTGCTGCTAATGGCAATAGCGTATCTGTAATTTTTAAAGGTGGTGGGTTAGCCAATATTCCAGTTGCCCGTATTTTTTGTTAACGGAGACATTATTCAGAAGCTTTCGGATATTATCGAAGGTGCAAATTCATCTGTAACAGTAACAAACGTTACATCAGCAAATAGTGACATTGTAATTACCAACCCAACTACTACACCAACCTTAACTCTAAATAGCGGTGTAGGAGCTAATAAAATTCTGAAGCTTGATTCGAATGGTCAATTGACTGCTGACGCTATTAAAGACGGCATAACAAACAAAGCCTACACAGCCACAGATAAAACTAAAGTAGATCAAACAAATCTGAAGCATCAAATTTTATAGTGAAACAATTCGATGATATATCGGGATTCGTTTAATAGCATTCTATGAACCAATTTTTGTATTGGTTTATTTTTTATTTTAGGAGGTTTTTTTATGAGTTTAGAAAGCCAACCAATAATTTATCAACTGCGAGCAGGTACATCCGACGATCCATACGTTTCATATAACAACTCGCCGCACAAAGTAGTAAACGGAGTGGTTATTCTTCAAGAGTTGCCAGTTAGGATGAACAAAGTTCAGATTAATGGATATTCTGAAATAATTTCAGGAATACCTTCGAATCTCCAATATATGGTGGATTATAATACTGGAATCATTAAGTTTAATCAAAATGCTGAAGGTGCCAATGTAACAGTAACTTATAGGGGGCGAGGGCTAGCTTCCTTGCCAGCAAATCGAATATATACCCAGGCGATTAATGGAAATGTCATTGAAACTTTAGAAGACGTTATAATTCGTGGTACTTCCGAGAATCCAGGTGGAGGCACTGACATTGTTACAAGCGTAACTTCAACCAACTCTGATATCTCTGTAACTAATCCTTCTAGCACACCTCAACTTACTTTAAACAGTGGTGTAGGAGCCAACAAGATTCTTAAACTTGATTCAAATGGCCAAGTTACTGCGGACATTCTTAAAGATGGCACATCCAATAAGGTATACACAGCAAATGATAAAACTAAAGTTGGTCAAATTGGAACACTGTCCAGCCTGCAAACTACAGCCAAAACAGATCTTGTTTCAGCCGTCAACGAACTTTTTACGTCTGCCAGTAATGGTAAATCGGCAATTGCCACTGCTATTACTGGCAAAGGAGTAGCAGCAAGCAGCAGCGATTCATTTAATTCGCTGGCTACCAAGATTGGTTCAATAGCAGGAGAGGGAAGTGAGGGCACTGGTGGAACGGCTTTGCCTGAGCAAGTCCTCCAAGATCAGACTTTTACGAATGACTTTGGATTACAGACCGGGACTATGATTGATCGGTTGCATGCTCCGGATAAAAGCCCAAATGGGTGGTATGCCCAAGAAGGTGCGCTTGAGGTTTATCCTCAAGAAGGTTTCTATAAGCAAGACTACAATAACGAAGAGCACGCGTATGTTTTGCTCGCTGACGAAAATTTTAAGGCAGAAAATATCAAAAAAGATATCGAAATTTTCGGACTTCTTGGAACCTATGAAAGTTCGGACGTGCCGCAAGGTGGAGGTCAGTTTGGTGGGGGATACGGAACTGCTATTCCAGTGCAAGGGGACAAGCCTACCGATATTAAGTTTACTTTAACATTTGAGAATCTACCATTTAGCCCTAAATATATGCTAATTCAATGCCCTTGGTTGAGTGCAAGGGGAATCGAAAGTCCTGATGACTATATAAGAATCGGAGGCTATAAGTATATTTATAAAGCTTATTGGAATGACACCTTTTATGAAGATGGTCCGCTCGAAGGAAATAGTTATATAAATGAGCGAGAATTTAGCGTAAACGTGCAAATTAATAATATAACATTTAATGAAAATACGATCACTATGGATATTTACTATCGCGAAGCCTTTGACATTTGTTCATTCTCCGATGTGAGCGGTGTTGAGTATTTTTATTATAAAATGTGGGCTTAAAGTTACTATCTCAACTTTCGCAGCATGAAATCGGCAAACAAGCCCTGATGTAACTGGGCAAACTGGCAATCCATTGCTGGAGTTGACGCTGAATCAAAGCCCCCAGCTTCTTTCCTGCTTTCGTGGCGATTTCGCTGATCAGATCAAGCAGTTGTTGCAAGGCGACTGTCCAATCCAGCGTGCCGACTTCGTCGCACAGCACATAAAACAAACCGCCGAACGTGCGTGCATCTGTACTCTGTCGATGCTGCCAAGCCAGTAGCAGGTAACGCGAAAAGACAATTGTGGTGTGGCTGATCAGCAAATCATAAGAGCGGCCTTGGAATTCCTTTTGCAAACGTAGCAGTGACTTGGTGCATTTGAAGAAGACCTCGATGTCCCAGCGGATCGCGTAAATTCGGATGACGTCCTCTACACAGAGCGCTAGGTCTGTCGTTAGAACGGCGAGCCAATCATTCTTCTTCGAGCGGTTGCGAACGAATACCACATGCACTGGCGTGCCGCAAGCCAGCACCGTTCGGATCGAGCGGAGAATGCTGCGTTTCTTGCTCGCTACAGGCGTGGCGACTGAGTAAAGCTCTTTAAGCGACAACTTCTGGCCTTGCATAAGGAATCGTTTGTTGTCGTTCTTGACCATGCCAATCACATCAAGTCCACGGGAGACGATTTCGCGAATGAGCGGCGCATGCGTGAACCAACTGTCCATCAAGACATAAGAGGCGGTTGCTCCGGCCGCCAAGACGCGGTCCAGCATGGACGCAACGACTTGCGGAGCCGACAGAAGCGCTTCCTGCCGACGCTTGTAGCCGTGCGACCGTTTGTCGACGGACTCATTCATGCCGGTGATCGCCGACTTGCTTGAACTGAGCAATGCAAAATCCACGGGTAAGAACGTGTGGCCGTCCGACCACCCCATCGTTAGCATGCGGAAACCTTTGTAGTACGCACCTGTCGCATGATCTTTGAACCGGGCGAGCAACTCAACGGCTTTGCTGCGATTGCGTTCGAACATCGAATCGTCGACGATGAAGACGGCATCCCGATCCGCAGACGTCAGCGCGTCCACCTTCTTTACGGTGGCGACACTAAGCGAGGTCAAAAACCGGCGCCATGCAAGGCCGGTATGATTGAGAAAGCGATAAACCGCATCTTTGCCGGGCATGGAATCATCTTTGCGGCTCTCCAGCAGACGAAACCAGTTTTTCTGATGAAACAACAGAACGAAGACGAGTTGAAACAATTGGGCGCAGCTAAAGCCAAAGCGTTTGCGAAATCCAGCTTGCTGTAAATGCTGCATGACTTTCAATTCTTGAAACGTCGGTTTTAGTTCGTTAGGCAGTTGATTCAAATTGGAGGGTTGGGCTATCATAAGGGTAGACACCTCTTCGGTTGAAGTGATTGCTCGACACTCTCACTTTATCAAACGGAGCGGTGTTTTTCTATTTACAAGCCCAATACCTGATCGCCTCGCGAGCTTACAACGACCTGCACTTAAGATGATTTTTGCTCTGCGAAAGTTGAGTTACTATTTTAAAAACAGAGATAACTGGCTAAGATCATCTTTTAAATAGAAACAATCTTTGGGGTGAGATTATGAGTATCGAATACCGTCCGTCTACGATAACAAAATATCGCGCAGGAACGCTTGAAGATCCATATATTCCGATCACGGAATCAAAAAAGATCATTAATAGCCAGGTTCTTTTATCGGAAATTCCAGTACGAAGAAATCGAGTCATCATCGCTGATTATATTGAAGTTCAAGAGGTCCCTGCAAGCGGTTTGCAAGGATCTCTTTTTTGTGTGGACTATAATGAAGGAATCATTACATTTTCTCCACCACAGGAAGGCAAAACAGTTAGTGTTTCGTATAAAGGAAGAGGCGTCCATTACATTGCGGCCGAGCGGGTATGGACGAATCAGCAAAATGGAAATGTGCTTCAAACGCTAGGTGAGCTAATCGATAGCAGCCAGGAGGCTCTTCATGCCATTGACTCGCTTTCGGATATGCTGACTGAAGCAGATCAAGCAATTCAAGAACTAAACGGAGTGAGCGAAATTGCAGGGGTCGCTGAAAGCAATCGAGCAACCGCTGAGGTAATCAGAAATACGGCGGAAAACATTCGGTCGTCTGCAGAAACAAGCAGACAAGCGGCTGAAGTTACACGGTCAACGGCAGAGACGACTAGAGCTTCTGAGGAGAATAACCGGATCATTGCAGAGTCCGGACGAAAAAATTCGGAGACCTCCCGACAGTCAAGTGAAACTACCCGGCAAACTGCTGAAGCTTCCAGGCAGGCATCGGAAACACAACGCGTAACGGCAGAGACTGGTCGCAAAAACGTCGAATCAGAGCGAGTTGCTGCTGAAAGTGCAAGAGTACTGGCTGAGTCCGACAGGGTTAACGCTGAAGTGGTACGACAGTCTCAGGAAGCAACCCGGAATGTCGATACTTCTGCCGCAATTACAGGCGCGAACATGGCGAGGGACTTGGCGAACAACGCGGCAGCGACTGCCAATACCGCTGCTGGTAACGCAGACTTAAAAGCATCATACGCCCAAACACAAGGCGACTATGCCAAGGCTGCTGGGAATAACCTTGTACATAAGGGAGACTATAGCTCAGGTTCCGCATATATGGCGCGGAACCTTGTTTATTTTCAAGGCGCCACTTATATGTGTATTTTGGATTCAACTGGCAATCAGCCTACGAACATCGCTTATTTTAAAAAGGTTACGAATCAAAGATGGCTTGGGACGTATAGTACGAACGTGACATATAATTTCGGAGACGTAGTCGTCGATGCTATTTATCAGAACGTCTATCAATGCGTTAAAGATTCGACGGTTAATGCGGCGCTTAATAACGCTTCAAACTGGGCATTGCTCATCAGCGTAGATTCATTGGTTAGTCGTACGAACGCTGCAATTGAGACGGTCAATTCCGCAGCAACGCAGGCATTGACGGCAACAACTGAAGCGAATACCGCCAGAGACGGCGCAATCGCTGCTGCGGGCCATGCCAACGAGCAGGCCAGCCTGGCCGAAACGGCTGCAATCCAGGCAACTGGAAATGCCTCTTACGCTCAAACACAAGGCGATTACGCAAAAGCTCAAGGGAATTATGCAAAGTCGATTGGAGACTCTGTTGTTTACAAAGGCTCTTATAATTCCACGACTGCTTATGTACGGAACAACAGCGTTGAATACAACGGCTCAAGCTACACTTGCATCGCTTCGTCAACCGGTAACCTTCCGACAAATGCCGATTACTGGGTCATGAGCGCCAGGAAAGGTGCGGACGGCACGAGCAGCATGGTTGAGGTAAAGTCGACAAGTGGAGACCTGCTCGTCTCGAATCTCACGACCTCTGCTGACATTAGTCTTAATCCTGCGATCAAGTCGAAAATTGACGGGATCTCTTCGAATGCTAAAAACGTTGCTAGCTCGGCAACTAATGGCAACATCAAGATTGATAATAGCGAGGTAAACGTTTATTCGCATCCTACGGGTGATGGTAATCTGCATGTACCTGCAACCGGTACTACGAATAACGGTAAATACCTCAAAGCAGGATCTACGGCAGGAAGTTTCTCCTGGTCTGCTGTTAATCCGAGCGATATTGTGCTTGATAGTGGAAATCGGTTCGTCACTGATGCGGAGAAAAGCAGTTGGAATGCTATTGCTTCAATGATCTACGCCGGAACGGCAGCTCCCGTGTATCCTTCTGCCGGTATGGTATGGATTGACTTGAGCTAACCTTCTGCACAATGACACTCAAGGAGGCATTTTTAAATATGGCAACAGCAAAAATCAAGATGAATACAGGAACACCATCACAACCGATTTGGGAAGAAGTTGATTTAGGCGGAGGAAAAGGAGAAGGTATAGATTCACATAAAGAGGGGAATGACACGCATTCTTGGGGATTTGCTTCACATGCTGAGGGGAATGCGACTGTAGCTGGTATAGGTGGATCTACTGCTGAAATTCTACAATATCTTGATGGGGGAAGTAACTTCGGTTTGTCTGTATCGAACGCAGGGTTTGTAGTAAACTCTGGTGAAACTTTGACATATAGCTACTGGGGATTTATTAGTCCTGACGATCTTCTGGGTCGTAAAATGGTTGGGAGCGGCATTATCGATTCTTTTCAGGCTACTGGTGGCGTTTTATCAATTTGGCTAAATACTTGGCCTACTGCATACTCATTTGATACAGATAAAAGCTTACAAAACAAATATAACGCCAGCATAGGAACTTATTCTTCACATGCAGAGGGTTCAATGACACAAGCATTAGGAAATACCTCGCATTCTGAAGGATGGTTTACAGTTGCCTCAGGTGATAATTCTCACTCTGAAGGTAAGCGAACTGAAGCTCTAAGCAAAGACTCTCATACCGAAGGTCAATTTACTAGAGTGAATGTTACAGGAACGGATATTGAAGGAAATAATTTATATAGAAATGTTGATTTAGATATTTTTAGTTATGATGAGATGTTGCCTTGGGCCGGACATGCCGAAGGATATGACACACTTGTAACTGGTGCTGCTGGTCATGCCGAGGGTATTCACACATTAGCTAGTAATATTGCAGCACATGCTGAAGGCATAAGTTCTGAGGCAAGCGGATGGGGGGCGCATGCCGAAGGCAATACTACTATTTCGAGCGGTGATGGAGCGCATGCCGAAGGCAATCGTACAATAGCAAGTGGAGGTTATTCACATTCTGAAGGGGATTTTACTGTTGCTTCTGGTTATAACTCTCACGCGGAAGGTGAGTATACTACTGCCTCTGGCAACAATTCTCACGCCGAAGGAAAAGGCGCAACTGCTTCTGGAGGCAATGCACACGCAGAAGGATATCAAACTAAGGCATCTGGAGAATCTTCGCATGCTGAGGGAAGACAAACGTCTGCTGTAACTAATTTTTCACACGCTGAAGGACAATACACATCGGCTTTGTCATCTGAAGTTTCTTTGTCCATCACATCCTTTGACGCAACGAATAAAAAGATAACATTGGATACTTCATTTTTTAACACATCGACCTCTTTACTTAATACATTAGTTGCTGGCGATGTCCTATATATTAAAGTTGATGGAGGAGTAGATTTAAAAGTAACACTAGTTTCTAGGACTACAAATGTGCTAGCTATTGATACAACTCCCCAAGAAACTTGGAGATTTGCTTCAAAAATTTCTGGCACTAACGTACCTCCTTATCCAGTTCACGCAGAAGGGTATAGCACAATGGCAAGTGGACCTGGTTCACATGCAGAAGGATATTACACTGGCGCCACAGATTTTGGCTCTCATTCTGAAGGCTTTTACACAAAATCAATGGGACAGGGCTCGCATTCCGAAGGCTCAAATACAATAGCTTCAGGGCTCTCATCTCATTCAGAAGGTCAAAGTACTAAAGCCTCTGGTCCCAACTCTCACGCTGAAGGCTTTACTACTCAGGCAACAGGGGCAGTATCCCACGCCGAAGGCAATAGCACAATCGCTTCTGGCGAAGCTTCTCATGCTGAAGGAGCATATACTACTGCTTCTGGTTCTAGTTCACATGCAGAAGGAACGAGTACGAAGGCAAGCGGAACAAACTCACACGCTGAAGGTAGAGCAAGCGCAGCAGTACAACAATACTCACACGCAGAAGGAGATGGTACAGTTGCGGGAGCATCAATTGCTCCAATTTATGCCTTCAACAAGACTGCAAAAACGATCTCTACCACGTTTGCTTCTTCTTTTAATCTAGGAGATATTATTTATATTTACAGCTATGTAAGTTCATCTCAAACTCCGAATATCGTTTCGGCCAGTGTTGTGTCGAAATCTGGGGATGTCATTACTTTAAGTGGTGATCCGACTGGTGGAGCGTCAGTAACAGTAGTTTCTTTTGCAACAAAATATGCAGTATATAATGCTAACTCAACTGGTTCACATGCCGAAGGTGTAGGAACTACTGCGTGGGCAAACGGTTCGCACGCTGAGGGATTATACACTAGATCAACAGATTATGGGTCGCACTCAGAAGGAATTCTTACCGTTGCAAGTTCGATGGGGGCACACGCTGAAGGACATGGCACAAAAGTAAGCCCAAGTTTCACCAATTTAACTCCAACCATTAATACTGATTTGCTAGGTACCTCCTCTATTACAACCGTTGTTGGCCATGCTGAAGGGTATGATACGCTTGTAACTGGTGCTGGCGGTCATGCGGAAGGAATAAGTACGACAGCATCAGGCATAGGTTCACATGCGGAGGGAGGTTCTACAATTGCAAGCGGAACTTATTCGCACTCAGAAGGATTAAATACAACGGCTAGTAACTATGCTTCACATGTAATGGGAAGATACAATAAGTTGCTTACTGGTTCTGCGACAGCTTATAGCTCATCTTCTGATGCTTTTGTCATTGGCAATGGCACATCCACAAGTGCGCTTGGCAATGCATTCCGTGTCACTTTTGCAGGTGCAACTTACGGCCTTTCGGCATTTAATTCTACTGGTGCTGACTACGGCGAATTCTTTGAATGGCTTGACGGTAATCCAAATGGAGACGATAGAACTGGGCTTTTTGTAACTCTTGATGGGGACAAGATTCGTTTGGCAAGCTCTAGTGATGATTTTATTTTAGGCATCGTTTCAGCCAACCCTTCTGTTATTGGTGATAGTCATGACGATTGGCAAGGCAAGTACCTTCGTGATGAATGGGGGAGAATTCAATACCATGAAGTAGCTGTACCTGCCATGACTCTTGACGAAAATGGTGTAGATATTCAAGACGGAGAACATTTCGAGCTTAATCCAATTTACAATCCAGAATGGGATTCTAGCCTAGAATACGTGGGAAGAGAAAACCGTAAAGAATGGGCTGTTATTGGTATGATGGGTAAATTGCGGGTTCGTGATGATGGAACTTGTGTTGTGAATGGTCTTTGTAAACCTAACGACCAGGGTATTGCATCTTCGAGCACAAGCGGATACAAAGTCATGAAACGCGTTACTAATAACATCGTGATGATTCTTATAAAATAATCATACCGTGCATTTTTCCGAGCACGACACAGCCCCGCCTCGGCGGGGCTTATTCTATTGCAAAGGCGGTGCGCCGCAATGAACGAAGATATTGACCAGGTCGCCAAGCTGGCGCAACTGGCCGAGAAGTACGGTGTCGCGCTGATCTTCGCGCTGATCTTCCTCGTGACGATGCTGTATGTGATGCGCCTTGTCGTGACAGGCAGACTTGTACCGCGGTCACTGTTCGATAAAGTCGAGCAGGATAAGGACGAGCTGCTCTCCGCGCTCTTCGAGCAGGAGGAGACGTATCGGGCGCTGGCCGGCGCGGTTAAAAACATAAAGAAGGATGATCCGGGAGAAAGGGGCGCATGACGGCATGTTGAATTGGATAGTGCGAATGTCCCCTTGGTACCGGGATAAACGGAAGCAGCTTGTAAGGGCATCCATGAAAACGCAGGATGCGCTTATTCAATACCGATCGGCGTCGCGCCAGCTGCAGCAAGAAATTCGGCGCAACAATTTTGCCAAGTATCTGATCTACGAGAAAGGGGAGTAACCTATGCAAGATTGGAACGGTCCCGCGTTGTTTACAGCCTGCATAGTGAGCGCCGGCAGCGCCGTCTATTTGCTGCTTGCCCACCGCATATATGTAATGGAACGTTTCCGCAGGGGGATCGTCAGCGCGTTTATGCTGGCAATGCTCCTTTTTCTTTTATCTGAAGTCGCCCATGCCTCAACGATTTTGTGGCTTCTACAGGAAGATAAGCTGGGGCGTATGCAGAGCCTGCTGTGCCTCATAGCTGCGCTCGGCACGACGCTCGGTCTAGGCATACTTTCTTATTTAACTTACACGCGCAAATACGACCTTTGGATCCGTTTTAAACGCATTAGCCGAAAGGAGAAAGAAGTCCTATGACCACCGATGCGCTTTTTACATGGAACGCATTGGGTACGTTGACCGGTGCTGCGTTGTTCACGTTTCTCGTCGTGCAGTACACGAAGTCGCTCGTCGACCGGTGGCTGCCCGGCTTGCCGACCGACGTGTACGCGATTTTAGTCGGCTGGGCCATCCTTGCGCTTGCGCAAGTTGCATCGGGCGCTTCGCCGGTGGATTGGCGTCTTTATCTGTTGTCCGGAGCAAACGGTCTGCTCGTCGCGCTCGCTGCAGGCCAGATGCATAACAAGGTGGTCAGCGAGCTTGGCGCTGGGGAGCCCGAGCCCAACAACAAGTCGATTCCTTCTTAAGAGAAAGCTCGTCAATCTCGTCCGCATATTTGGTCAAGTCCCCTCATAGGAATGAAGCATGGACTAACCAATCGAAGAGGGGTTGATGTGATGCTTCGCAAGCTGCCGTGGATCGCGGCTGCCCTGGTGCTCGTCGCGACGTTGCTGTCGGGATGCGGCGCGGGCAAGAACGCCGATTCGGTCGTGAAGGATCTGACCAAGTTGTCGGACAAGATGGACAGCTACCAAGGAAGCGGCGTCATGACGCTGCATACCGGGCAGCAGCCGCAGGCTTACAAGGTCGAAGTATGGTACCAAAAGCCTAACTATTACCGCGTCGCGCTGACGAGCGCCAGCCGCGACGTGACGCAGATCGTGCTCCGCAACGACGACGGCGTGTTTGTCCTGACGCCGAGCCTCAATAAGAGCTACCGTTTCCAGAGCGACTGGCCGGACAACCAAGGCCAAGTGTACCTGCTGCAAACGCTCCTGCACAGCATCACCGTCGACAACTCGCGCCAGTTCGCGGCAGAGAAGGACTCTTACGTTTTCAACGTGATGGCCGGCAATTATCAGAACGGCTCGTTCGCCCGCCAGAAGATCTGGCTCGACAAGAGCGACTACTCGCCGCAGCTCGTCGAGGTGACGGACACGAATTCGAACGTGCTGGTGGACGTGAAGTTCGACAGCTTCGAGTTCGGCAAAAAGTTCGACAAGTCCGCGTTCGACATGCAGCAGAACCTCGCGACGCCGAAGGGCGATGCCAGCACGACCGGCGCGCTGCCGATCGACGGCGCTTCGCCGGACGCGACCGGCACGGCCGGCACGGCCGCAGACCCGGCAACTGCCGATCCGGCAACTGCCGATCCGGCAGACGGCACGGACGGCAAAACCGCCGAGCCGGCCGTCGAGATGGCGGCGATCGAGCCCGATCCGCTCATGCTGCCGCAAGGCGTGACGCAAGTGGAAGCGCCTTTCGACGTGCAGCTCGGCGACGGGGCGCAAGGCGTCATGCTGCGCTACAGCGGCACTTACGATTTCTCGATCGTCGAATCGCAGTCCAAGGACCGCGCCGTCTCGGCGCTGGCGCAAACCAAGGCGCTCGACCTCGGCTTCACCGTCGGCTTCCTGACCGAAGACGACACCAGATCGCTGGCATGGACGTACGACGGCGTGGATTACCGCCTGACGACTGTCGATCTGCCGAACGAGGAGATGGTTCGCGTCGCCCAGGCGCTCGTCGACCAATCCGGCAAGTAATCCCTTCTCTCATGAATTTCTCATTTACAGCCAAAAGCCGGTCCCATGACCGGCTTTTTGGCATCCGAGAGACGGATAGCCAAGCTTTGGCTGACGGTCTTGCGTTGACAGTACGGTCTGCGCCCGGTAACATTACCTTATTAGGAAGCAAACTGTTTTCTGGCAAAAGTAGGTGACGTACGTGGAAGGGTATTACAGGCCGACGGCTGCCGTGATCTCGCTTGACGCGCTTCGCGCCAACGTGACCGCGTTCAAGTCGCGCCTTGCGCCGGGTACGAGGCTGCTCGCCTCGGTCAAGGCCAACGCATATGGCCACGGCGCGGTTTGGTCCGCGCGAACGGCTGCAGAGGCCGGCGCGGATTATCTGGGCGTCGCCTTTTTGGACGAAGCGCTGCAGCTGCGCGACGGGGGCATCGATACGCCCGTGCTCGTGCTGGGACTCACGCCGTCCGACGCTTTTCCGATCGCTCGCGAGCGCGGCATTGCCGTGACGTTGTATCGCGAGGATCAACTCGATGCGATCGAACGAATGCCCGTAGAAGGGGCGAAGCTCGTCGCTCATGTCAAAGTTGACTCCGGCATGGGCAGACTCGGCGTTCTGCCGGGGGCTGCCGCCGAGCGCTTTCTGGAGCGGGCCTGCAAGCTGCCGCAGTTGGCGGTCCAAGGCATGTACACGCACTACGCGCGAGCGGACGAGAACGACAAGAGCTACACGATGATGCAGGCCGAGCGCTTCGCTTCGGTCGTCGATTATGTCCGGCAGGCGGGCCTGCCGCTCGAGATCGTGCATGCGGGCAATACCGCCGCCGGCATCGATCTGCCGCCTCAGGTCGGCGGCATGCTGCGGCTCGGCATCGGCATGTATGGCCTGTATCCGAGCGGCGAGGTCCGGCACGACGAGCTTCCGCTCGCGCCGGTCATGTCGCTGCGTACGCGGCTCGCCCATGTCAAGACGCTCGCCGCGGGCGAAGGCATCAGCTACGGCACGAGGTACTTCACCGAGAAGCGCGAGTCGATCGGCACGCTGCCGATCGGCTATGCCGACGGCTTCAGCCGGATGCTGTCCGGCCGGGCCGAGGTGCTCGCGAGAGGGCGCCGGCATCCCGTAGTAGGCTCGATTTGCATGGACCAGTGCATGGTGCGTCTGGACGAAGTGTCTTCCGGAGACGAGTCTCCTTGGATGGCCGACGAGGAAGTCGTGTTGTTCGGCCGTCAAGGCGATGCGCTGCTGCCGGTCGAGGAGCTCGCCGACAAGCTGGGCACGATTAATTACGAGATTACTTGCATGGTTGCGGCCCGCGTGCCGAGAGTGTACGTCAGCGACGGCAAGATCGTCGGCGTGACGAACCCGCTGCTGCGGCAGTAGCAAGCGGGGGAGCAATTCGACAATTTTGATGCCGTCAAGCAGGAATGACACGCGGACGGCGCGAATGGTATGATATTCGTATATTTCTTTTCAGGTAACGAGATACTGGGAATTATTGCAGGATGGATATTTTTTGGGGGTGCGTGTTCGGTGGCCAATTTGCACAATACGAAGCGGATTATGATCAGTCTGCCCGATCATCTGCTGCGCGAGGTGGACTATGTCGCGGCGAACGAGAATTCCAATCGCAGCGAAGTCGTCCGTCAGGCGATGAAGCAGTATCTGGTCGACAGAAAGAAACGACTGATCCGCGACGCGATGCAGCGGGGATACCTGGAGATGGCCAAGATTAACCTGAACATGGCATCCGAAGCGTTCCATGCCGAGGAAGACGCAGAGAGCACGCTCGGACGGCTCGTGAGCGGGGTGTAGCGATTGATCGTCAAACGCGGGGATGTGTTCTACGCGGACCTGTCGCCTGTCGTCGGGTCCGAGCAGGGCGGCGTGCGCCCTGTGCTCGTCATTCAGAACGATATCGGCAACCGGTTCAGTCCGACGGTTATCGTAGCGGCGATTACGGCGCAGATTCAAAAGGCGAAGCTTCCGACGCATGTGGAGATCGAGGCGAAGGAGCACGGAATGGAGCGCGATTCGGTCGTGCTGCTCGAGCAGATCCGGACGATCGACAAGCAGCGTCTCACGGACAAGATCACGCATTTGGATGAGGAAATGATGAGAAAAGTAGACGAGGCGCTGCTTATTAGCGTCGGTCTGATCGATTTTTAAGAGCGGTTCCTTCATAGGGAAGGAGCCGTTCTTTTTTTGCATAAAATATACCACATTTTCGACAAACGTTTGCTTGCTTCACCCGGGTCCTGTGCTGCATAATAGAGATAATGCGGTGAAGCACTAAAGCTTTTTTTGGCGTGGAGGGATTATGAGTACCTACGAGCTAGATGCAAGGATGCGCATATTGCTGGCTGCCAAGCGGCTTTTCGCACGGCAGGGCTTTGAAGGGACGACGGTTCGGGCGCTAGGCCTCGAGGCGGATACGAATCCCGCGCTCGTGTCCTATTATTTTCAAGGCAAGGACAAGCTTTTTGAGGCGTTGATGGACGAATTTTTTCCCATCGAGCTCGTTCGGGAGACGATTGCCGCGCCGATGGAGCCGGTCGCAGGCCTTAAGGTCGTCATCCGCGAGATCGTCAAGTTTCAATTGGAGGACCCAGACCTCATTCGCGTTATTCAGAACGAGATCGGCAACGAGACGTGCAGGCGAGACTTCATCCGGGCGTATCTGATGCCGATCTGGGAGAAGATTCGCTCCCTGCTCGCAGAGGGCAAGCGTCGCGGCGTTTTTCATTACCGTTCGCTCGACAGCGCATTCCTCTATCTGTGGGGAGGCATTACGTACAGGCGCGAATTCAGCTTTTTCGACCCGGTGCTGCTGGAGCCCATACCCGATTCGGAGCGGCTGTGCGAGGATATGACGGCTTTTGTGCTCGCCGCGCTGCGCTGCCCGGACATGGACAAGCCTTCGGTGGCGCTATAATGCGAGTCTTGTGGACGCTTCCTGACGGAGGCGTCTTTTGTTATGATGGAAAAAGACTTGACCAGAGGGAGCCGACGTACCATGAATGAAGCGACATTGCCGGACGCGAAGCTTGCGGCGGAGCGCATGATCGCGCAGATCGCATCCGAGCTTGGCCTTAAGCCTGCGCAGGTGCGCACGGTGGCGGGACTGCTCGACGAGGGCAACACGATTCCGTTCATCGCCCGCTATCGCAAGGAGATGACCGGCGAGCTCGACGAGAACGTCCTTCGGGCCATAGAGGAGCGCCGCGGCTACCTTAAGCAGCTGGAGGACCGCAAGGGCGAAGTGCTTCGCCTGATCGACGAGCAGGGCAAGCTGACGCCGGAGCTGTCGAAGGCGATCGGCGCCGCGGTGAAGCTGCAGGAGCTTGAGGACCTGTACCGGCCTTACCGGCAAAAGCGCAAGACGAGGGCGAGCGTAGCCAAGGAGCGGGGGCTTGAGCCGCTTGCGAACTGGCTGCTGTCGCAGCCGCGGCAGGGCGATTTGCTGCGCGAAGCCGCCCGGTATATCGACGCCGCCAAGGGCGTCGGCAGCGCGGAGGAAGCGATCCAGGGCGCGATGGACATCGTGGCCGAGGGTATCGCGGACGACGCGGACATCCGCAAGTGGGTGCGCCGCTTTACCTGGGACCAGGGCGTCCTGCAATGCAAGGCCAAAAATGCGGAGGCCGAATCCGTCTACGAGATGTATTACAAATACAGCGAGCCGGTCAAACGGCTGCCTCCGCACCGGGTGCTGGCCATCAATCGCGGCGAGCGGGAGGACGTGCTCGGCGTCGGCCTCGAGGTGCCGTCGGAGCGCGTGGTAGCCGAGCTGCACAGACGTACGCTGCGCGGCCCGTCCCCGGCTCGCGACGCGCTCGCGGCGGCGGCGGAGGACGCCTACAAGCGGCTGATCGCTCCATCGATCGAGCGCGAGCTGCGCGGCGAGCTGACGGAGAAGGCGGAGGAGCACGCGATCTCCATCTTTTCCGAGAACCTCCGGAATCTGCTGCTGCAGCCGCCCGTCAAGGGACAGGTCGTGCTCGGCGTAGACCCGGCATACCGCACGGGATGCAAGCTGGCCGTCGTCGACGATACGGGCAAACTGCTCGAAGTGGCCGTGTCCTATCCGACGCCGCCGCACAATAAAAAGGCTGAGGCGGAAGCGCTGTTCCGCAGGCTGATCGGGCAGTACGGCGTGACGCTGATCGTCGTCGGCAACGGCACGGCTTCGCGCGAGACGGAGCAATTCGTCGTGTCGGTGATCAAGGGGATGCCGGAGCGCGGGCTGCAGTATCTGATCGTAAACGAGGCTGGAGCCAGCGTGTATTCGGCGTCCAAGCTCGCGCAGGAGGAATTCCCCGATCTCGACGTCGCCGAGCGCAGCGCAGTATCGATCGCGCGCCGGCTCCAGGATCCGCTGGCGGAGCTCGTGAAGATCGAGCCCAAAGCGATCGGCGTCGGGCAGTACCAGCACGACGTCTCGCAGAAGCGGCTCGACGAGAGCCTCGGCGGCGTCGTGGAGTCGGCGGTCAACCACGTCGGCGTCGACGTCAACACGGCTTCGCCTTCGCTGCTGTCGTACGTGTCGGGCATCAACGCCACGCTGGCCAAAAATATCGTCAAGGCGCGCGAAGAGAACGGCAAGTTCACCGACCGCAAGCAGCTGCAGAAGGTGCCGCGGCTCGGCGCGAAGGCATTCGAGCAATGCGCGGGCTTCCTGCGTATTACGGACGGCGGACATCCGCTCGACCGTACGCCGATCCACCCCGAGTCGTACGGCTTCGTGGACAAGCTGTTCAAGGCGCTCGGCATGAAGCTGGATCGTATCGGCACCGACGAGGTCAAGGAGCGCCTGCGCGGACTTAATGTCACGGAGACGGCGGCCGAGCTGGGCGTCGGCGTACCGACGCTGCGCGACATCCTCGACAGCCTCCAGCGGCCGGGACGCGATCCCCGGGACGAGCTGCCGGCGCCGATTTTCCATACGGACGTCCTTGATATCGAGGACCTGAAGCCGGGAATGGAGCTGACCGGTACGGTGCGTAATGTCGTAGACTTCGGCGCTTTCGTCGATATCGGCATCAAAAACGACGGTCTGGTGCATATTTCGCAGATCAGCAACCGGTTCGTGAAGCACCCGACAGAGGTCGTCGCCGTCGGCGACACGGTCAAGGTGTGGGTCATGAGCGCCGATCTGAAGAAAGGCCGCGTCAGCTTGACGATGAAGGGACCGGCGGAGGCTTAATGCCGCCGTTCAAGACGGACAGACAGCCGCCCCGGATGCGGCGCAGCATGCTGCGTCCGCATTCGGGGCGGCTGTTATGATTAGAGATCGTATAATTCAAGCCTGGACGGTCGGTTAGGGACGGGGACCTGCGGCCGCATCCTTCGCGGGCTGGCGATAATAGAAAAACCAGCAGTCGTTCAGCATCTTGATCTGGCGGCGGTCCTTTTTCTGGTAAGCCCTCATCATCTGATTGCACAGCCATTGCGGCATTGCCGTCGTCCTCCTCCACTATCATGCTGTACTACTACCTTATGGAGGGGAAAGGCGAACCGTGCAGGTCCGACTGGCGGAAGGCGCGCAAAAATTGGGCCGCGCGTCGATCGTTGGCGACTAGAGGAGGCCTTCTTCCTCGTACCACTGCTCAAGCTGCGCCTGGAGGGCGCGAATCTCCGTCAGCAGCGATACAAGCGGGTACTCGCCTTCCCGTACGGCGGCAAACGTCGCTTCGAGCGCGTTGACGTAGTCCATGCCGCCGATCCGCTCGGCTGCGCCTTCTACCAGCTCCAGGCCGCCGACCTCCGCGACGGCTCTCGGCAGCGCCGGAACATTGTCCGCCGTCAGCTTGGACAGTTCCTTGTGAAGTCTAAGATTGAGTGCGGTAAGCTGGTAAGCGTGAGACGCGGGCATCTCGACGAACTGGAGGCTGCCGTCGGCGCGCTGCAGCAATACGTGGGTCATGTCGGGCATGAGTCGGATAGTCTCCCCTCGGCAAATTCTACTTGACAGTGTAGCCCAACCCAAGGCTACAATTCAAGTAGAATAAGGCACAGGCAGGGGGCAGGCTCCGTAAATGGACAACCGTGAATTGCAGCAGTGGGTGGAGGCGTTGTCTCTTCAATGGTTCGGCAGGCCTTTCCTGCACAAGGCGATGTTCAACGGGCGGCTGAGGACGACCGGGGGCCGCTACTTCACGAAGAGCCATCATATCGAGATCAGCCCGCATCAGCTCGAGATCAATGGCGCGGAAGAGACAGAACGCATCATTAAACACGAGCTGTGCCACTATCACCTGCATCTGCTCGGTCGGGGCTACCGTCACCGCGACGCCGAGTTCAAGACGCTGCTCGCCCAGGTCGGCGCCACGCTCTATTGTCAGGCGCTCCCCGGCGCGCGCCGCAGTCTGCCCGTCCGCTATCACCTGGTCTGCCGCGCCTGCGGCATGTCGTACCCGCGCAAGCGCAAGACCGACCCGCGGAAGTACGTTTGCGGCCGGTGCAAGGGCAAGCTTAGGCTCGAAGAAGCCGTGCCGGACAAGGCATCTTCGTGGGCGGGACAGGCCGCGCAAAATTAATTCGAAAAAAGTTTGGCACAGTGCTTGACTCATTTAAGGACATATGATAAATTAATCAATGTCGCTTTTGAGAAAAACGTTCCCTGATAGCTCAGTTGGTAGAGCACTCGACTGTTAATCGAGTTGTCACAGGTTCGAGTCCTGTTCGGGGAGCCAACATGGAGAGATACCCAAGTGGCTCAAGGGGACCCTCTGCTAAGGGGTTAGACTGCGCAAGTGGTGCGAGGGTTCGAATCCCTCTCTCTCCGCCACTACAGCGACATGATCAAGGATTGCCGAATAGGCAGTCCTTTTTTGTTTGTGCCGGCATGTCGGGGCTTTTCGATTGTTTGGCGGGGCAAATACCTGCATTTGTACAAGTATTTTCTGACGACCGACGGCAAGTGATGAAATACCTGCAAATGTGCAGGTAAATTCAAAGCGCAAGCCGAAAATCCGGAAGCTGAAGGAAAATAACTGCGCTTTTGCATCTATCCTGTCCAAAGGGGTCGATCTCGGCGAAAATAGATGTATATTTGCAGGCATTGCGCCGAAAGAACGACGCAGGCGCAACACGGGTGACGATCGGCCAACCCGCCGGAACGGCAAAAACCAAAACTCCTTTAGAATATAACAAGCGCCCGCACAATTGCAGCGGAGCGCTTGTTTCGTTATGGATGAGGTGTATGCCCCTGTTTCTAAACCCCATATGCCTTTCTGACAGCCGGCTTGCCGCTTGCGGCCCGGTTTACCTCCCTCGGCCGCAGCAGGCCGGCCAGCGGGTGTTCCTGTCCGCGCAGACGGGCTACCAGCATGTTTGCAGCCAGCATCGCATAGACGGTGCCGTTGCCGCCATAGCCCAGCGCGTGGAAGAGTCCAGGCGTCTCCGGATGCTCGCCGATGAAGGGGAGGTCGTCGGGCGATTCGCCGAACGAGCCGCACCAGGCGTGCTCGGCTTCGAAGCGGCTGCCCGGGAACAGCTTCCCGAGCTCGGCAAGCAGCTTCGCCGTGCGTGCCTGCAGCTCTGGCTCGCCTGTCACAGGGTCCGGTGAATCCTCGTCCAGCCCGCCGGCGACGATCCGTCCATCCGGCGTCGTACGGAAGTAAAAGTAGGGACGAGCCGTTTCCCACATCATATGGTCCCGATTCCATTCGGCGGGAACCGAGTTCGGCTTCGTCGCCAGCGCGAACGTCCTTCGGAGAATCGGCTCGCACCCGGCAGCGCCCTCAATGTCGGGCAGGTAGCCCGTAGCGCGTACGACCGTCCGCGCGAGGATCTCTCCGCCTTCGCAGTCCAGCGCGAACCAGTCGCCTCTCCTGCGTACGTTCGCCACGCCCGTATGCTCATACACGCGGACGCCGCTCCGCGCAGCCTGTGCGATAAAAGCATGGGCAGTCCGCACCGGATTGATCTCGGCGTCTCCGTGGGTTACAAAGGCGGCCGGATATCGCGCCATAAAGTCGCTGCCGACCCCCGCAGGAAACCCCCAATCCGCCGCGTAGCCATGCCTGCGCAGCATTTCGTATTCCCGGCGCAGCTTCGGCGCGTCCTCGTCCGTCGAGGCGCAATAGAGGCTGCTGCGGACGCGGTAGCCGCCGTCCTGGGGGACGGCCGCGGCCAGAAGGCCGAGATCGTTCACGGCTTTGCGGGAGTGCGCGTAGAACGCGACAGCATCCCTTTCGCCAATCCGGTCAGCCAGCCCGCTCATCATGATATCGCTGGAAAATTGAATGAGACCCGTGTTAGCGGCCGTACTGGCGGAAGCGACGCGCTTCTCCTCGACCAGAACGGCGGGGATGCCGGCTTCGGCGAGCGTCGCCGCGCAGATCGCGCCGGTCATCCCGCCGCCGATAATCGCGACCTGCGTCATCGCGCGTTCGCGAAGGGAAGGGTATGTAGGGAAGAAGGACATCGTTTTTGGCCAGTATAAGGAACCGTCGTGCAGCTTGTGTTCGTTCATGGCGGATAGCCCCTTTGTCGAATCCGTATATTACTTCATGCTTAACCGGTTACGACAATCGTTGAAACGAGGGGAGCTGCGAACGTTACAACCATTTTTTTCGCTTGTAGAACCACCAGAGCGATCCCGCGATTATGACCATGACGAGCAGGACTGCGGGATAGCCGTATTTCCAACTCAGCTCGGGCATGTCGCGAAAGTTCATCCCGTACAAGCCGACGACGAAGGTCAGCGGGAGGAAGATGGAGCTGACGATCGTGAGCGTCTTCATGATCTCGTTCATCCGGTCCGACTTCATATTAAGCTGCAGCTCGAGAAGGCCGGACAGCGATTCGCGGAAGGCGTCGATCGAATCGAGCACACGCGAGACGTGATCGTAGATATCGATGAAGTATACGTCTGCTTCCGCTCTGGTGTAGGGGAACTGATGGTGGGTCAGCTGCGCGAGCGCCGCTTTTTCGTCTGCCATAATCCGTCTGACCGTATGCAGCTTTCGCTTGAGGCGAAAGACGTCCCCGGCGATTTTGACGTGCGGATTGCGGAAGATGGCGCGCTCGTGCTTGTCCAGCACATTTTCAACCTTGTCCGTCAGGTCCGCGTAGTCGTCGACGCAGCGGTCGAGGAGGCGGTAGAGGATGACCCCGGAAAAGGTCATGAACCGCTCCGGCGCGGCGCGGAAGTCCCGCGCGGCTGCTTCCACCGAACTCGCGGATTGCGGGGCTACCGTGATGATGTAGTTGGGACCGATGACGTGCTCCATCTCGATCGTCGTCAGGTCCTGTCCGACCTCGAAAAAAGTGAGGAGCATATGCTTGTCGTAGCGGTCGAGCTTGGGGCGCTGGTTCAGCTTAATGCAATCCTCGACGATCAGCGGATGGCAGCAGAATACGTCCCGCAGCACGCGCTCGATTTCCTCCTGCGAGGCGGCGATCAGCGGCACCCAGGCGACTTCGCCTTCGCCGGGCACCCGGATGCCGGTCTCTTCGACGCGCTGCGTCGATTCATTGTATAGAAGCATTTGGGTCATGTGTGGCGCCCCTTTCATGGTCTAAGCATACACCACAAAAAAACTTTTAAAAAATTGCGCAAAGGTACTTGCGAAACCGAAATGCGTGTTATATAATCATTTTTGTCGCCCGAGAGAGAACGCGATAAACAAGCGGATTGGTGCTAATGCGGCCCGTTGGTCAAGCGGTTAAGACACCTCCCTTTCACGGAGGTAACGGGGGTTCGATTCCCCCACGGGTCACCAACTTAAGTACGAGCCATTAGCTCAGTTGGTAGAGCACCTGACTTTTAATCAGGGTGTCGAAGGTTCGAGTCCTTCATGGCTCACCACCTTCGGTCAACAGGATCGAACGTCAGCAAGCAAGGGCTTTGAGAAGTTCCCCGGCACTGCCGCTTGGAGAACAGCAACACTTTTAATATGCGGTCGTGGCGGAATGGCAGACGCACCAGCTTGAGGGGCTGGCGGTAGCAATACCGTGGAGGTTCGAGTCCTCTCGACCGCACCATAACTTTAACGACGAAATCCCTTGATGCATAAGGGTTTTTTTATTTTTACCGGAGCGGTGAGGGCTCGATTGTTGGGGAATGCTTGTTCTAAACAGATTAAATTTATCGACAGTCGCCGGCTTGCCTTCTTCGTAACGTGTGCATACCGAGGCGCTCGCCGATCGGCTTGTGTCGGTGGAAAAGCTGCAGATCGTCGATGAGCCGCCCGTATGGGCTGCTGCCGCCGTACAGGCAACGGTAAAGGCCAAACTGATCACACGCCATCGCGCGGCAGCTACGACTTTTACCGGCTGCTTACCGTGCTGTATCCTAAAGGCATTGTTTAATCATTCGCCCGGGGGGTTCGGCTCCAGGGCTTGTGACTTTACATATTCGCCGTAAAACTGGAGTCAACTTTACAACGAAATGTACTGCTGATTCGATTGCAACCATTCGGCAAAAACGAGGGGATTTTTGCAACCAAAACTAAAACCCGAAGCGACCGCTTTTTTGTGCGCATCATCCCACTTCGACCAGAGACCCATAATATCCCGCTTTCAAAAGATTTTGCACCAAGTCTATCAAAAATAGGAATATCTGATCACATTATGACTATCCAGTTATGAATTTGCGAACGCTGGAGTTCGAAGCATCCTGCGGCGAGTCCAAATCCGAAACCGCACTCGCTCACGATCCGCGGCTCCATGTAAACGAAGTTTTTTGTCCTGCCCCGTGACCAGTCCGCTGGCGACGACGCGGAGAGCCTTCTCGCGAGCTGCCTCAGCAAATTCGATTATCCCAGCCGGACGCCCTTTATAATGCGCGAGCCACCCGAATTCGTCGTGGCGATATCCGGCGATCGTCGCTTCGACGTGTTCCTAGTTGATGATCTTGATCCACAGCGGATCCTGGAGGCCGACGTAAGGGCTGTTGTCTCGCTTAGCGACAGTGTCCTCAAGCTTCCGCTGCCTGATCACCTCGAACAGGTCCGTTCCCGGCCGATCCACGCTCATCACGTTACTATAGAAAGTTTGTAACGAATGATATCGAAAACAAAATAATGAACTGGCCACGACGCTTCAGTTTCCTGTATCTTTCGTTCCTGCTTGAGCTGGAAGCGTTACATGATCGACTCGAAGTAAACGGCACCAGTCACCGGGTCCATGCGTGCGACCTCGCCAACTAGGAGAGCGTCTGAGACGTTAGCCAGTGTTAAGTCATAAAGTTCTGGGTATTGGGGCGTGTATAACGTCTCGTGCCTCGTAAAGAGCGAGAGGTGGCCGTCTTGCACGGAAAGTTCCTGGCGGTGCCCGTCAATCTTTGGTTCGAAAAGATATCGGGGATCATCGAAGGGTTCTTCGCGCTTTGTCAGGAGTATAGGAGGGAGGAACTTACAGCGGGCGCCTTTCTTGGATGTTCCTTCAATTGTAGCAAAAGGCTGCGGATTTTGTATCCCGGTAAGTATTATAACTCTCAATCGTAATGTAAAATTTTGTAGATAAACAGACTTATAAAACCTTAATTTCCCTTGTATGATTATGGAACTACATAATGGGGAGTGGTTTGGTTTTGAAGAAGGTTTTGCTCATGCTGTTTGCGCTAGTGTTATTTCTGCCGTTTATTGGGGCGCAGGAGAAAGCTTCGGCTTATGAGGGAGGATTAATTGCTCCAAATCTGTTTACAGATAGCCTAAATCAACCAGTAGAACAACTTACAGATAATAATGAAACTACATATACAGTAATAGGGAGCGGCGGCCAAGGCGTATGGTATTCATTTTCTTCCCCTAAGACCATAAAATCCTATAAAGTCAAAGCTAATTGGGATTTTAGTATTAAGTTTTATGATAAAAATAATGTTTTATTGTATACGGAACAGTTCCTGTGGCAAGGATCACAGACCACTAAACACAATAATCTGGGTCAAATAGTAACAAACGTATCTAAGATAGAATTTGTTACTTCACTCAATATGAGGATATGGGAATTCGATGTGTTCGATACCGTGACACCTGGAACGGTAGTGAGTGCGGATGCGCCGGCCGGACTAACCGCAACATCTGGAGATACTACAGCCTACTTAACTTGGTACGCCTCAACCGGTGCTACCAATTATAACATCAAGCGATCCACTACAGCGGGCGGCCCCTATACGACGATCGCAACGGCTGTCACTGGGAACGTCTTTCACGACACTGGCCTTACGAATGGTACCAAGTATTACTACGTCGTGTCAGCAGTAAATGCAGGCGGCGAGAGCGGCAATTCTAATGAAGTGAGCGCAACGCCTGTTTCGTCCGGTGGCGGATCTGGTGGCTCCCGCGCTATTGTTACGATCCACTTAGTCGGCGGCACTGAGAAAGAATACGATTTGTCCGCCGCTGAATTAGAGAACTTTCTTAGTTGGACAGACTCTGCTACACAATCATCCCGATATAAATTCGTAAAGAACTGGAACATCCCTCCTTTTAAGGCCAGAGCGGAATATATCGTTTACGGTAAAATAGTAAATTTTGATGTGGATGAATTCGACCCGGTTTAATTTAAAAATAATTGTAATAAGTAAGGAGTTGTTAGATTTGAAGAAAGTCTTATTAATTTTGTTTGCAATGACTTTGTTTATACCGATTATCGGAACTACGGAGAAGGCGTCTGCTTATGTGGGAGGATTAATCGCTCCGAACCCTTTGAAAGATTATGTTGATCAAATCACCACTAAATATACTGACAATAATGAAGCAACTGGTGTAGGAATTTCGAGTTCAAATTATGTTTGGTATGAATTTGATTCCCCCAAAACTATTAAATCTTACAAAATGAAAGCAAATTGGGATGTCGATATTAAATTTTATGATTCAACGGGTACTCTTTTGCATACGGAGCATTTTCTTTGGAAAAACAGCGAGAACTCGCAGCACAATAACTTAGCTGATCCCGTAAGTAATGTATCCAAGGTCATGTTTTACCCTAAGACCGGCATGTATATTTGGGAACTTGATGTTTTCGATACTCTCGCTCCTGGATCTGTAGTGATTCCGAGCAACCCTGTTAGTCTTTCTGCAGTGAGTGGAGACACCCTGATTAATTTGAGTTGGACCGCTGTTTCAGGTGCAACCAGTTACGTCCTCAAACGTTCTCCGGCAGCAGGAGGGCCATACACAACTATTGCAACTTCTGTAACGGGTACTTCGTACAACGACACCGGCTTGACGAACGGCACAAAGTATTATTACGTTGTTACAGCAGTCAATACAAGCGGCGAGAGCGGAAATTCCAACGAAGCAAGTGCTACACCGACCGCACCAGTTTCATCCGGTCGCGCACTTCTGACAATCCACCTTGTCGGTGGAACTGAGAAGGAATATGACCTGTCAGCTGCTGAACTGGAATACTTCCTAGATTGGACCGATTCTGCGACGCAGTCCTCCAGATACAAGTTCGTGAAGACTTGGAGTAAAGGACCTTTCAAGGCTCGCGCAGAGTACATTGTTTACGGAAAAATCGTCAATTTTGATGTGGATGAATATGAACCAGTGCAATAAAGGAAAACGCCCGGGAGCTTGGCTCTCGGGCGTTTTTAACCTTTAATCGTAATGTAAATAATTGTCGACAAACAGACTTATAGTTCCTTAATTTACCTAGTATGATTGTGGCATTACATATTGGGGAGTGGTATTGTGTTAAAAATGAGAATGTTTTTGGGTATGGTTTTAGCTTTCTTTTTAGGATTAATTGCTTTATCTTCATTAGCGTCAGCTGCGACCTACACTGTGAACGATAATCTACTTAAAAACTCAACTCACCTGTATCTAACTACCTTTAAGGATCCGACTACCTTGTCATTTACCACTTTAAACGGTGGTGCCGGAGTTACAGACTTGGACGATTCGACAACAGGAAATTACGGGGCCGGGTATTATTTTTATTATAAATTTGCGGATACTTATAATATTAAAACAATAAAATTTTATGCTTCTCAACCAGGTACGATGAAGCTATATAACGACCAAGGATCTCTTATCTACACAAAAAGTTTTCTTTCTAATGACGCCGTTTATTATGATATAAATTTTCAATCTGTACGTTATGCAGTTTTAACTGTGGACTCTTATTCCTTAGTCGGAACTATGTTTCTTGCGGGAGAATTAGGTGATTCAATTCCTCCGGTTTCACCAATAAATTTAACGGGATCGGTTGGGGATGCTTCAGCAACATTGAACTGGGACGCAAATACTGAACCCGATATCTCAGGATATAAAATTTATAAAGACGGTGTATACCTTACTACTGTACCTAAAACATCAACTTCATATGAAGTTACTGGTCTGACAAATGGTACTAATTATGAATTTTATATTTCGGCAGTTGATACTAGTGGAAATGAATCTACAAAAAGCAATTCAGTAAATTTAAAGCCTGTATCAGTTCCTTTATCACGCGCACTCCTGACAATTCACCTCGTCGGTGGAGCTGAGAAGGAGTATGACCTGTCAGCTACACAATTGGAAGACTTCCTGGAATGGACAGATTCCGCGACGCAGTCCTCCCGTTATAAATTCGTGAAGACCTGGAGTCTTGGACCGTTCAAGGCGCGCGCCGAATACATAGTTTATGGAAAGATCGTAAACTTTGATGTAGATGAATATGAACCAGCGCAGTAAAAGGAAAAGCCCGAGAGCTTTGGCTCTCGGGCTTTGTTAACCTTTAATCGTACTGTAAGTATTTGTCGACAAACAGACTTATAGTTCCTTAATTTACCTAGTATGATTGTAGCATTACATATTGGGGAGTGGCTGGGTTTGAAGAAAATCGTGTTGATGTTGTTTGCTCTGGCATTGCTTGTTCCTTTTATTGGGGTACAAGAGAAGGCTTCAGCTTATACGGGGGGGCTTATTGCACCAAATCCATTGAAAGATGCGGTCCATCTTGTTACAGCAGTCTATACAGACAATAACGAATCTACTGGCGTCACAATCTCGGGTACTAATTTTATTTGGTATGAATTTGATGCTCCAAAAACAATTAGATCATTTAAGGCGAAAGCAAATTGGGATATTGATTTAGAGTTTTATGATTCAAATAATGTTCTTTTACGTACTGAACATTTTCTTTGGAAAAATAGTACCGACGCCCAACATGTCGACTTGAGCCAGTCAGTAAGCAATGTATCAAAAGTTATATTCAAACCTAAGGTAAGCATGTATATCTGGGAATTAGATGTATTTGATTCGTTGTCTACTGGACCAGTAGTGGGTACGCCAGGTACTCTGTCGGCCGCTCCATTGGACGCCTCAGTGTCTCTAAATTGGTCTGCTGTAAGTGGCTCTACAAGCTACATCATCAAGCGATCTAAAATAGCAGGCGGTCCTTATACGACGATCGCAACTGCAGTAACTGGTACTTCTTACAATGATACCGGCCTAACGAACGGCACAAAGTATTATTACGTCGTCACAGCAATCAACACGAGCGGCGAAAGCGGCAATTCGAACGAGGCGAGTGCTACACCGACCGCACCGATATCCTCTGGCCGCGCACTCCTAACGATCCATCTAGTCGGCGGAGCTGAGAAGGAGTACGACCTTTCTGCTGTTGAGCTGGACAATTTCCTAGACTGGACCGATTCTGCTACGCAATCATCTCGGTACAAGTTCGTGAAGACCTGGAACAAAGGGCCGTTCAAGGCTCGTGCAGAGTACATCGTTTACGGTAAGATCGTTAACTTCGATGTGGATGAATACGAACCGGCTCAATAACATTTCACCGTCTGGCTTCGGCTAGGCGGGTTTTTATATTCCCTGACAAGTGGGAAAGCTCGATTTCTATTCGTTTGTTTACTCGGCTCATCGCCTAACGACTCCTTTAAGTAACCCTTAGCCTATTCTTTTTGCCATTATCGCTTTAAATCGCCTATTCAAATCCCCCGAAGGAGTCATTTTACTCGCATGAGTATGAGCGTTCCGTGTCGGTAGCAAGCTCAATTGACCCTTTTGAGTCATAGTTTGCGTTCCATCCCGGTGATAGAATGGTGACGATTATACCGAGAGGAGCGATCGGGATGTCTAGCCAAACGCGAAGGTACTTGTTCCCCATGGTTTTATGCGCTGTCCTGCTTGCTTTAATCGCTTTTATTGGCTACAACAGGCTGCATCCCGACAACGGGCTTCGCGTAGTGGGTACGGCATCCAAGTTTGCGCTGCAGGATTTGAACGGTCAGCCGTTCAGCTCGGACAGTCTGGACGGAACCGTGCAATTAATGGAATTTATATTCACAAGCTGTCCGGATATCTGCCCCGCGACGAGTTACAACATGGTACTCATTCAAAATAAGCTAAAAGATCAGGGGCTTTTCGGAGACAAGATGAAGATGATCGCCGTTACGTTCGATCCCGAACGAGATACGCCCGATGTCCTTCGCAACTACGCAGCCAAGATGAAAATGGATATGTCAGGCTGGGTGCTGCTGCGCGGCGAAGAAACGGAAACGGCCAACGTTGCCGGCCAGTACGGCGTGACGGTACAGAATCTTGGTAACGGTCAATTCGTGCATAACGCGACCTCGCTCATCCTGATTGACCGCAAACAGAGAATTCGCAGCGTCTATAAGATGGGAATGGATATGGATAACGACCGAATCGTAAGGGATATTAAAGCGCTGCTCAAGGAACGTGTATAACGGAGGCGGGATGCCCAAGTTTGAAGGCCGGCTTAGCGAAGATGAAGTGATCACGTTGACCAACTGGCTTGCGGATAAAAATTAAAGCGCGGGGCTGCAGATACCCCGCGCTTTTCCTTGTTTCAGTGGTTAAAGTAGCCTTTCTCGTATGCATAACGTGCCAGTTGTACGCGATTATCCAATTGAAGTTTGTTCAAAATATTTTTTAAATGGTTTTTGACGGTGTGCTCCGAGATCGTGAGAGCGTCGGCGATTTCGCGATTGGAGCAGCCTTTCGAAACCCACTTTAAAATCTCGATCTCTCGGGCAGTCAGAGGCACTTCGCCCTCCTGTGCACGGTTGGACGAAGCAAATTCCTGAAGCAGGCGCTGCGCGAATTCCCTCGAGAACGGTACCTCGTCATAAGCGACTGCCCTTAGGTATTGATTCCAAGAACTTGAATTCAAATTTTTGATTAAATAACCCGAGGCTCCCTTCTTTAAGGCATCAAATAGATGAATAATATCGTCCGATACCGTGACCAGCACAATTTTCACAGAAGGAAACCTGCACTTGATCTCCCGGGTTGCCTCCAGCCCGTCTATATCCTGCATCTGGATGTCCATCAGGATCAGATCGGGCTGCCATCGCCCGGCAAGCGCGATTGCCTCTCGTCCGCTGCTTCCCTCCGCGACAAGCTGGAAAATCGGGTCTTGGCTGAGAATTTCACGCATGCCTTCCCTCGCATATTTGTGGTCATCTACGATCAGGACGCGAAAGGTCTTCTCCACGAATGAATCACCTCTTCAGGCTTATTCATTTACCTGCAGCTGCCTCGTAAATGCGAAATGCTCGTCCTCGTAGCTCATGTGAATCGTAATCGTGTATTCTCCAGCAGAAGGAAACTTATACGACGCAGCGTAGGCGTCGCCCTCGCTGACGGCGTCGATCAGACTCGGCAGTTCATTTTTGGAGTTGATCTGAAATTGTACCTCGCCCTCAAGGGCGGCATACTTCGCATTGTCAACGGTAGCGATCAGCTTGGTCTCTTGTCCCGCCGCAGGCGGCGAAGGCTCGCTCGACAGCGATACCTCCGAAAACTTAAGCGCCTGCTCTCTCCCCGACGCCCCGCACGCAGCGAGCAGCAGCAGAACGACAAGCGCGGCTGTCACGCCAAGCGTATGTCTTGCGTGTCCGAATCGATGCATCTCTATTCTCCTTCCCGTTCCATCGGTGCGCCACTCGCTACGATTCGGTCAAATGCCCCGTACAATCCGCCAGCACCGCGATATTGTTCCTTTAGCGTCTTAACGTCCCCCGAATAGCGCACATGCCCAGAAACCATAAACAAAGCGCTATCTGCGTAGGATTCGGCTATATTAAGCTGGTGCGTGGAGAAGACGACGGCTTGCCCGTTGCCGGCTGCCAACCGGATCAGCTTGCCGAAGGCTTCCATCCAGTAGGGGTCCAGCCCGTTGGTCGGCTCGTCCAAGAGCAGCAGCGCGGGCTTCGCCAGCATGGCTTGTGCAAACAGCAGGCGCTGGCGCATTCCTTTTGAGAAGGTGGATACCTTGCGATTCCTCACTTCAAGCAACCCCACCGTATCCAGCAGTTCCAGCACGCGCTCGCGTCCGACGCGCCGCAGCGAAGCGTAAAAGCTAAGGGTCTCGAATGCCGTCAGCGCGGATCCGAACTGAAATTCGTCCGGCATGTAGCCAACCCGGTCGGCATAGGCGACTCGGTCGCTTGACCAGGCGAGGCCGTCCAGTAAAATGGCGCCTGACGTCGGTCTGGAGATGCCGGCGATCATGTTGATCAAAGTGCTCTTGCCGGCTCCGTTGCCGCCGCACAACGCGACAATCTCTCCCTCCCGGACCGAAAGCGAACACGGGTAGAGCAGCGTCGACTTGCCGATCGACTTGGATACGTTCTCGATTTGAAGCCGTTCTTTATCCACGTCTGCGCCCCCTCTCCCAAAGGCCTGCCGCTGCTTCTACATAGATGATGACCCAGAGGATCAGCACACCCGCAAAAATAAGGCTGCCCGTGGGTTGCTGTATCCACTTGACCCATTGATAATATTCGGGGCCAAGGATGGAGCCTCCGCCCATCTTAACGATGAGGAACAGGCGATTCAGCTCGGCGGGATTCATGAAGATCAGCGCGACCAGCGTCGGCTTGATGAACAGGTAGGGCAGGAATCCCAGAACGGCGATGAGTATCGTCGGCCAGCCCAAGATCAAAAAGAACCAGATGCCCACGCCGTACGTGAGCGCCTGCCAGCGGTTACGGCAAAGCGCGCCCAGCAGCACCGATATGCCGAGGAACTGCCCAATGATCAGCACGGAAAAGAGAAGGAACAAGCCGAACGCCTGCAGCGAGAAGCCCCGTCCGAACAGCGCGCCTGCGATACCGGAAAGGCCGAAGCCGAAGGCGACGATTACGGTCAACACAACGGCCAATCCCGCATATTTTCCCCATATATAAGTGCGGGTGCGAAGCGAGAAGGAGGACAGCAACCGCCAGCCGCCTTCCTCTTTCTCCGAGGTCAGCGAAAACGAGCCGAGCAATAGCGTCATCAGCGGCAGCAAATAAAGAATCAGGTTGATCATCGTCCCTGTCGTGCTTGTATATCCCGCCAAACTTGCTTGCGACTGGATCAGCAGCAGTGCCAGGCTAAACAGGGCGAACAGCGCCATGAACGAATAAGCCCAGGGATTGCGGAAGCCCAGCTTGATCTCCCTTGAAGCGATCGTCTTCAGGTGAAGCACAGCGTTCAACCCCTTATTTCGATTCGGAACTCATATCCATGCCGCCGCTGTCTTTGGCTGCGCCGTCGTCACTCTTGCCGTCGCCCTCCATACCCATCATCTCGCCGGCATGCGCCTCCATCATCGCCTTCATCATGTCCTCATTGGATTCCCACTTGTGGTTTTCCAGTTCCTCGGCGGTCATGATCCGGCCCTTGCCTTCCTTGGAAACGAACGCTTCGGCATCGCTCTTTTCCTTGAAGGAGATCACGTTAAAGGCCATCGGCGTCTGAATGGACTTGTCGTAAACATAAGTCGCGTCGGCCAGCTTGACCCATTCCTTTGTATTGTAGTCTCGCACGAACTGCTCGCCGATTTCCTTCGTGCCGTTTTCCTCGCGCCAGACATGCAGGTCGCCGAGATCGTCGAACTTGAGCGCCTTCTTGTTTTTGAGGATGATCTCGACGGCGAATTGGTCGTCTGCAACCGCCATGTTGCAAACCGGGCACTTGTCCACCGTTTCGTCGATGGCGACCGGCTTGTATTCCGTTTTTCCGCACCCGGCAAGCAGAGAGAGAATGAGTATGAACGCAAAAATTCCGGCTAAAGATTTTTTCATGATTTTTTGTACCCCCATCGGTATAGGATTGTTAGAGCGGCCAGAAGCAGCAGAGATCCCGGAAGCCATGTCCAATGGCTGTTCGCAGAGGATTCCGTCTCTGGTGAATCAAATGGCGGCTGAAGCAGCGGACTCGGATCTTTGAGCCAGTTGGCCGTGTCGGCATGGAACATCTGAGCGAGAAACGGCAGCCCGGGCGATTGGAAAAATACCTGAAAGGCGTCAATATCCTCGGTCAGCTGAAGGAAAAAAGGATCGATCTCGTAGCTCAGATCACTTAAGCCGTCCCCGTCCGTGTCGAGCGCCTCGAAGTCGTCCCAGTAATTCCCCTTGAGCTCATTGTCCTTGCTGTCCGTGGACTGCGCCTGGTTGACGTTCGCGGCGAATAGGCTATTTTGCAGCCGGTTGTCGCTGGACTGAATCATTTGCATGCCGATGAAATTTTGGATGACCTCATTGTCAGCAAGCGTATTCTCCGTCGATTGCTCGATATAGAGACCGACACGATTGCCGACGACGCGGTTGCCGCTGATTTCGGAGCGATGGACGTCGAACAGCAAAATGCCCTGCGAGTTGACGTTTTCCGTCTGCTTCTCGAAGCGATTACCTTTGACGACGGCACCCTCGACGCTCATCACCATGCCGCCGGTGACATTGCCTTCGCCGACATTGTCTGCAATCTCGGTCTTGCCCGAAAACATAAAGTGGTAGCCGTACCTCGAGTCGGTCGCTACATTGCCGCGAACAAGGGTCTCGTTGCTGCTCTCGCCGTACACGCCGTCATGGACATGTACGATGGTGTTGCCTTCAATGACGTTGCGTGCCGATGCGAGCAGATCGATGCCGTTGCCGCGCCGGGAATACGGCTCGTCCGGGTCATCGGGGTGCGCGCCTTCGATGCGGCTATTCAGGATCAGATTATCGTTTGCTTTCCTGAGAAAGATGCCGCCCCCTTGCGACTTGATTCGCAGCTGTTCCAGCCGGTTGCCGTCGGACTGCACCAGCACGGCAGGCTTCTTGGGATCGGTCTGGCTGTCCACTAGGGCGATGCCCTTCAGCACGATTCCGTCTGCCGACAGCGTAAGTGCCGGACGATCGCTATCGTTCTTCACGATGGCCTCACTGTCCGAGGAGATCGTAATGGCGACGGAAACGATGGCCGGCCCCGTATAGACGCGGTCCCCGGAAAGAACGAGCGTCTGCCCGGAAGGCGTGGCATCGATGAGCGGCTGCAGCGGTATAGTCTCCGTTGTCGTCGGCGCCGCGTGCGATTGAGGAGCCGCAGTACCGGCACAACACAGCAAGGCAAGCAGTCCAGCCGCGATCGCCCTCTTAAAAGAGCGATACCGTGTTACATTCATAGCTATTTCACCAACCCCCGAAGATGGAGTGCACGTCGGAGCAGCAGCTATGGCATTTGAGAAGCTGATCGCTCTTCGGCTGGCTTCATTGTACCGGACCCTCTGCCGATGACGTATGCCCCTATCGGGCTATCGAACGGACATAATGGGCTTTAAATATGATCAAATTCTGAATTTCCAGTCTCTGTCGGCTCCATGAAGTGAGCTTCGGCGCTGCATTGTGGATACGGACGATCATTGGAGACATATACATGGGGGAATAAAGGGAGGTATGTCACGTGAGACCACTCCTTAGACGCACGGTAAAGCCAATGGCGCTCGTCGTCGCCATCGGCTTAGCATTGTGGTACGTTTACGCGTCTCGGGCTTCTGCGCTTCCCGCGGAATCCTCGACGCTTGATGGCGAATACCGGATCACCGTACGTTCGCCCACTGTCTCTCCGGCCATGATGGAGCCAAGCCGGTTTGTCGTCGAGATCACGGATCAATCCGGATTGCCCGTACAGGCCGAACAGCTAGCGCTTAAATATTGGATGCCGAATATGTTTTGTGGCATGTTCACGGCCGACATCGCGGAGGCCGACGCGTCCCACGCGTATTTGGCGACAGTCATTCCGGTCATGACGGGAAAATGGGTCCTTGAAGGAAAGATCACCGTCGGCGACAGAGAGGTCGTCGTACGTCATCCGTTCGAGGTTGACCGGCATTCATGAGTATGAATTACCAGAGCCACGGATGGATCGACGGTATCCATCCGTTTGCGCTGAAGCCTTTCAAGATGGACAGGATTCCCATCAGGCAGGCGAGGTTGCGACCTGCGCCTGCGAGACGGCGCTTCCAGACCCGGCTCAATCGCCGCGCGGTCATCGCGAACAGGAAGAGCATCGGGAATGTCGTCAATCCGAAAACGAGCATCAGCGTTAGTCCGTCGCCCCACGAACCCGATGCGGCAGCCTTCATCTGCATCGCGTACGTGAGGCCGCAGGGCAGTAGGCCTAGACTGAGTCCCGACAGAAACGTGGCGAACGCCTCGAGCCTGGGCGCCGTGGCTGCAGCCAGCCTATTGGACAGAGCCTGCTTTGACGGCTTAATGAGGTGTATCGGGAGCGAGAATCGTCTCCATGCCCATAAGATGATGAGAAGTCCGCCCAAAATGCTGGCTGCCCCGCGCAGGCCGACCAGACTGCCTGCTACCTTCAGAAAAGAACCGGCCGCACCCATTGCGGCGCCGGTCAAGCCGTAGGTTACGATTCGGCCACCATGATAGGCGATCAACGAAGCAACGGCGCTTCGCCGAGCCTCCATCGCGATCGAGGCGCCGATGCCGCCGCACATTACGATGCAATGAGGCGCGCCGGTCAGCCCCGCGGCCACCGCTAATACAATATCGCCGCCGTTCAAGTTCGCCTCGACCGGCGCCCTGGCACCGTGCTGCGCAGCCTGACTGCGTTGCCGACGACGAGCAGCGAGCTGGATGCCATACCGATACAGGCGAGGCGTGGGTCCAGCATCCCCGATACGGCTAAGGGAATCATGACCGCATTATAAATGAGCGCTAGAAACAGGTTTTGCCGAATATTGCGCATGGTCCGTCTTGCCAGCGTGTAAACTTCGCTTACTTGGGACAGGCGTCCGCCGACGATGACGATATCGCCCGTCTCCAATGCGGCAGCGTGACCCGAAGCCAGCGCGATACCGACGTCGGCGGCTGCTAACGCGGCGCTGTCGTTCGCTCCATCCCCGATCATGACGACCCGCCTTTTTCCAGCCCGTATCTCTTGCAGCAGATCCAGCTTCTGCTCCGGCAGGAGTCCGGCACGAACATGTCGTATTCCTGTCAAAGCCCCGATACGCGTTGCGACCTGCTCACGATCGCCCGTTGCCATCCATACAACGCCGTTTACCGAGAGCGCACGCACCGTTTTCCCGGCATCCTCCCGAATCTCTTCTTGTAGACGAATGAGACCTGCTACTCGCCCGTTAATGGCAACATGTACGACGGGATCGAGCGCTGAAGCCAGGTTTGCATTGGGCGTAAGGACAGGAAGTCTAATATTGTTCGCATGCAGCCACGTTACGCTGCCAATAACAACTTGCATACCCTCGACCGTACCGGACACGCCGAAGCCGGGACGTTCGATGAATCGATCGACGGGAAAAAGCTGCAGCTCCCGGCTCCCGGCCTCTCTCACGACCGCTTGGGCATAGGGATGCGTGGACAGCTGCTCGATCGACGCAGCCAGCTGCAGCAGCTGATCCGAGGGCCAGTCGCCCTCGATCCCTTTCACGGCAGGTCTGCCATATGTCAAAGTGCCCGACTTATCAAAAATAAAGGCATCGGCATGACTAAGCGTCTCGAGCAGACCGGCGTCTTTAATGACGATGCCTTCTTTAAGCGCCATGCCGGACGCAATCATTAAGGAGATCGGAGTCGCCAGTCCAAGGGCGCACGGACATGCGGTGAGCAGGACAGCCATCGCGATGCCGACAGCTTCGTCGGCCGGCCCTTGACGCAGATACGCGATGCAGGTCAGCACGGCCAGCAGTAGGATGCCGGGCACAAAAAATGCCGCAATTCGGTCTACTCTGCGGGCAATCCGCGGTTTGGAGAGCTGTGCCGTTTCGACAAGCGCTATCATCGTCGCCAGGCGTGTGAGCGCTCCGCTTCTTTCGACTCGCATCATGGCGCTTCCGCCGACAAGGCGCGTCCCCGCGAACAACCGCTCTCCGGGATTCCGGACCGTCACGGCCGACTCGCCCGTCAGCAGCGACTCGTCGACTTCGGCGGTTCCCTCCTCGATTACGCCGTCGGCCGGCACCCGTTCAAGGGGACCGACTACAACGCGATCCCCGGCTTCCAGCTGGCCTGATGCTACGACCTCCAAGCCGTCGTCACGAACGACGCTTGCCGTTTGAGGCCGCATTTCAGAAAGAGCCTCCAGGCTGCGCAAGGCGTTGCCCTTGGCGATCGCTTCAAGCCACTTGCCCAGGGTGACGGCGGTGAGAACCATCGCAATGGAGTCGAAATAGAGCGCATGAGGGGAGCCGGACCGGAAGGTCTGATACTGGCTGTACAAGTAAGCGACTGTCGTGCCGAGCGCGACCAGTACATCCATGTTGGGCATTCCCTGTCTTAACGCATGAAAAGCGCCTCGAAAAAATGGATAACCTGCGTAGCTCAGCAAGATCGATCCGAGCGTCAGCTGGAGCAACGGGTGCATGAGCAAGGCGGGGGCCGGCATGCCGAATTTACTGAATAAATGAGCTGCCATCGCGAGGAAAAGAGGGAGCGACAGCATCGTCGTTATCCAAAATCGGCGACGATAAAATTCCGCTTCGTCCGAATGGGAAGGCCGTGTATCTCGCACGACAATGGCGGCGCCATAACCGAGGTTACGAATTCGTTCCAGAACTTGCTCTCCCCGGATGTGATGACCCTCCCAGCGAACGCCGGCAGTCGACGTCGCCAAGCTCACTGCCGCCTGCTGCATACCTTCCATACGCAGCAGCGCCTTCTCGATTCTTGTCGAGCAGGCGCTGCAGGTCATGCCGACAATTTGAATCTGAAGCTCGTTCATGGGATACCTCTCTGTTTGATGACGTGGACGACTCTCCTTCCACATGAATTTATGCGGCGCGACTTTTATCGATTCACACATATTTGCTTATTCTATTGACTCTTGGTGTTCATTTTTCGTCTCATCTGGAAAACGACTTTCTTGATATAAAAAACATGCCGTGGTATGGTTGTTGCAAATATGCGACTTCGATTAAAGCGAAGCAAGCGGAGGCGGTTGCAGCATGTCAACGGACAAAGCGACGGACAAAGAGAAGACAGTGGTCAAATCGGCTGATCGGGTGCTGGATATCATCGAGCTTCTTGCTTCGGATGTGGAGCCTATGAGTCTGATGGACATTTCCAGAGTTCTCGATATGCCTGCGAGCAGTACCTATAAATTGTTGCAGAATTTGCTGAGCAGAGGCTATTTGGAAACGGATCGGCAAGAGAAGCTATTCCGTCTTGGCTATAAAATACTGGAGATCGGCACCAAGTACACGCAAAATACGAGTTTGATTTCCGAATTTCAACATGTCGCTCAGCGCATCGTCGACGAAATGAACGAGGCGGTCTATCTGTCGATTCGCAGTGAGAACAACATTATGTATATTGCGGAGAAACAGAGCACGCAGCCTGTTCGCTTCGTTTCGCACTTGGGGATGAAGCTGCCGCTTCATGCGACCGCTATGGGGAAGATGCTGCTTAGCCGGTTAAACGAGGAAGAACTAATCCGGATTTACCCGGATGACCAGCTCGGCACGTTAACGGAGACAACGTTGAACAATCGCAATGACTTGAACGCGCAGTTGGCAAGCATTCGCGAGGAGGGACTTGCCTACAGCAACTCGGAAGCCGTACAGGGGGTCCAGTGCGTCGCAGCGCCCGTAATCAATTCTCAGAATCAAATGGTGGCGGCGATGAGCATTTCCATTCCAAAGGCAAGACTCAGTGATGAGCTGTGGGCGAAAGCGGGGTCCATGATTCGCCAGGCGGCGAAGGAGCTCGGATTGAAGATTTACTATCAGCAAGTATGATTTTCTAAATATAAAATAGTTTTCTTGATGTAAAACTACATTCATGTTATTCTCAGGGGGCGATCTATTTTTACCGGCAGGCATTCGCTTGCTTATTAAGGAGGCATGCAAGGCATGCAGACGAATACTTACGCGATGGACGAGTCGTATGCGCTTTATGAACAATCGAAAGAAACGCTTTGCGGGGGCGTTGCCAGCAATCTGCGATCCGCGATGAAACCGGTTCCGTTATTTCTGGAAAGCGGATCCGGAGCGCGCGTATTCGATGTGGACGGCAATGAGTATATCGACTACATCCTGGGATATGGCCCGCTCATTCTCGGACACTCGCACTCGGAGCTGCTGGAAGCGCTCTCGCATCGTTTGGCCGCCGGCCAGCAATTCGGCATGCAGCACCGAGGCGAAATCGAGTTGTCCCGCCGTCTCGTGCAGCTCGTTCCGAATGCAGACAAAGTCGCCTTCAGCGGCTCGGGGACGGAAGCGGTCATGCTCGCGATCCGCCTGGCGCGAGCGTATACCGGCCGATCCAAAGTTATCCGGTTCGAGGGTCATTATCATGGATGGTCGGACGTTATTTACACTGCATTTCCGATGAATGCGGAAGTTTCGGCATCGGACATGACGGCACTGGCCGGAACGAACGGTCAAAGCGCGCATGCCCTTGAGGACATTATCGTCGTCCCCTGGAACGATAAAGACCGGCTGGAAGCTGTACTTAAAAAGAGCGGGAACGAGATTGCAGCCATCATCTCCGAGCCCGTCTTGTGCAACTCTGGATGCCTCCATCCGCTGCCGGGGTATTTGGAATGGATTCGCGAACGTACAAGAGACCTTGGCATTGTATTTATTTTAGATGAGGTCATT
Organism: Cohnella hashimotonis; assembly: GCF_030014955.1. Classification (NCBI taxonomy): domain Bacteria; kingdom Bacillati; phylum Bacillota; class Bacilli; order Caryophanales; family Paenibacillaceae; genus Cohnella; species Cohnella hashimotonis. Next base: position 5,086,482 of record NZ_JAGRPV010000001.1, on the reverse strand, counting down.
ACCGGATTCAGGGTGAGCCCAGGCGGAGCGCAGGAGCGTCTCGGCATTCAGGCGGATCTGGTGACGATGGGCAAAGCGATCGCCGGGGGGTTCCCGTTAAGCGCGGTTGCCGGACGCAGGGAGATCATGGATCTGATATCGCAAGGCGTCGTCAATCATATGGGGACGCTTAATGGAAACGTGTTGTCCATATCGGCCGGTATACTCACGTTGGACATCTTGAATCGGGATGAAGGAGCCGCATACCGCCATATGGAAAAGATGACGGAGCGTCTCGTTCGCGGGCTCAAAGCGCTGCTTGCGGGCCACGGCGTGGCGCATACGATCAACTCGTTCGGACCGGTGTTCCACGTCATGTTCACGGATCAGCCTGAAGTTCGTCATTTTTCCGAATTTTTGAAAAGAGATGCGGCGGGGTATTCTCTGTTCGTGGAAGAGGCGCTTCGGCATGGCGTCGTGCTGCGGCCAAGCGGTCTGTGGTACGTATCTGCCGCGCATACGGAAAAGGATATCGACGAAACGCTGGAGCGGCTGAAGATTGTAGTGCAACGGCTATTCCCGCACCGGGCGTGGGAGGAGGAGATGCTATGAAATTATTGACTTTTATGAAAGGACACCAGCGATTTTTGGGAATTCATACGCACCAGGGTGTTCTTTCGGTTTCCGATGCGATAGCCCTTACCTCTTTACAGGATGCCGACCTGCCACTGACCGTCATGGCTGCTATAAAGGGAGGCCCCGAAGCCGTGTCCGGACTGCAGTTTCTCGTCGACCGTTCGATGGCTTCGGCAGAGCGGGATACGCTTTTTCTCGACGAAGCTGAATTGACATGGGGGCCGTGCGTGACAGAGCCGGGCAAAATCGTCTGTGTCGGCCTCAATTACCGGAAACATGCCGAAGAATCCAAAATGCCGATTCCGACATTTCCGATTCTGTTCAACAAATTCAATAATACGTTGACAGGCCACAAGCAAGAGGTCCTGCTGCCGAAAGAATCCGCCAAGGTGGATTACGAAGCGGAGCTGGCCATCGTCATCGGCAGCCAGGTGAAGGACGTAACGAAAGAGATGGCACTTGATTACGTATTCGGATATTGCAGCGCTAACGATTTGTCCGCCCGTGATCTGCAGATGCGAACGAATCAGTGGCTGCTTGGTAAATCGTGTGACGGGTTTTGTCCAATTGGACCGTATCTGGTCACAGCGGACGAAGTCGGTAACGCTAACGATTTGACGATCAAATGCAGCGTCAACGGCGAGCTGCGTCAGTACTCCAATACGTCCGATATGATCTTCCATTGCGATGAAATCGTAAGCTACGTGTCGCGGCATATGACGCTCGAGCCGGGGGATATCATCCTGACCGGCACGCCGGAAGGCGTCGTGTTTGGTTATCCGGAGGATCGGCAGGTATGGTTAAAAGACGGCGATATCGTCACCATTGACATCGATAAGTTAGGTTCGTTGACCACCCGGGTGGTTGCTGAAGCCTGACGGCTGACAGGAAGCAAGATCCATCTTCAGGCCGAGAGGCTGTACTTTCCGACGCCTGTACATAAAAAAACCGAAGCAGCGGCTCCGGGATAAAGTTTAAAGCGCTTGCTGTCACGCGAGTCTTTTCGAATACACAACCAGCCTTTCCTGATGCTCCTTCTTCGATCGGCTGTACTTTCCCGAGCAAGTGATCAAGTTCAAACGGGCCTCGTCTGACGGTCCGAAGATGCTGGAAAGCGGCGCTTCCGAGGTTTTATAGGACCGCACCGATTCAACCGCGAACTCGATCGCCGCGCCGTCTTTATTTTTAACGACGACGATATCGCCCTTGCTAAGCCGCTTCAAATGAAAAAAAACGGCGGCGCCTTTGTAATTATCATAATGTCCATCCATCACTGCGTTTCCGATCGCGCCTGGGTATACGCCATTTAATAGATATCCGACGGTTTTGTCGTCTTTGGGTACGTCCATCTGTCCGTTATCATTGACGCTTACGGATGCGACATCTGCGTGCAAATCAATGGCAGGGATATAAATTCTGGCCGGGACGATGCCACTTGAAGCGATCGTGTTTGTTCTCTTTGGTTTTTGCAGGGCCAACGGTTTATGAATGATATCTATATCCTCGGTTGCATCGGTTGCATCGGTTGTATCGCAAGGTCTGAATTTCAATTCCTGCAATGGATGGTCACGGCGATCTATAGATTGACTTTCCTGGTTTTCTTTAGCGGCGGAACAACCGGCCATGGCCGCAACGAGCGCGATAACGACCGCGAGCTTTAGGATGATTTTCATAAAGGATAAAGGAGGGGCATCGCATACCCCTCCTTATTTCTATTCCGTTTGCTCGCTGGCGCCGCCGAAGCCCGTTTTTGGCAGCTCCGTAACGTCCTTGGCCCGCAAGCTCTTAGAATGAAGACTTTTGGCCTTACCCGTAGCTTTTGGCGTAATGATATGTCCTTTTTTGGACTTCGCCTTCAGCTTGTGCTCCTGCATTTTTTTATGATGCAGCTTTTTTTCGTGGAGAGACTTCGCATGCATTTTTTGTTCATGCTTCTTCTCGGCAACAGGCGCTGCGGCGTACGCAGCCGAACCTGCAGTCAGTACCATACATGTTGTCAACACCGCTGCAACTGCTTTTTTCATGTGGAACCTCCCGAGAGTTTGATGGGGATATTTCCGCCCCGCCATTTAATAATCTCCAAGCGCGCCGAAGGAGATAAGCGAGAAATGATTCCACCTTTGCCGCATGAATGGCTGCCGCACGGCGCATATTAAGGCCAGGAGGTGAGACAGCTTGTTGAAACCACTTGGAGTTTCGTTCCTGTCGGCCGTGCTGGTCTTGTCGATGGCAGGTTGCGGGCAAATGAAAACGAAGTCGGTCAAGCCTTACGAGCATAATGTCGGTTCGAACGATCATAATGTCTTGAAGGAAGGCGCAAATTCTTCCTCGGTTAAGGCGGCTTCGGACAAAATCGCCAAGCATGTCTATACGGTCAAGGGCGTGAGCAAAGCCACCGTCATCGTACACAACCGGGATGCCATCGTCGGAATCGACGTCAAACGCGGCGAGAATGCGAAGGCCGTCGAGAACCAAGTGCGCGAAGCGGTAGCGCGATCGGAACCGGGCTACACCGTGCACGTCACGTCCGACAAGCAATATCATGCGCGCATTCGATCGCTTCAATCGCAAATGAAGCCGATAGACGGGCATCCGGTCCGCAACTTCTCCGAAGATGTCGGAACGCTGCTGCGGGATATCGGCCACACGGTTACGGCGCCATTCCGGTAACCAGAAAGAGGGAACCTCCATTTGGAAGTTCCCTCTTTTTTTGCGTACGATGCGCACAAAACGATTGACACTTTAGCGAAAATCAAATATGTTATCAATAAATTGGTCAGACAACTTACTAATTAAACAGGATAGGAGCTACGGGTTCTTGCTTAAACCATTAAAGCGGCAAAAGCTGCACGAGTCGATATCGGAGGAAGTGCTGAAGTATATCGTGGATAACGGTCTTAGTCCTGGGGATCGACTGCCGCCCGAACGTTTTTTTTGCGAGCAGCTTCAAATCAGCAGAGCTTCGTTCCGGGAAGCGATGAAGAAGCTTGAAGGCTATGGCATGATCGAAATCAGGCCGGGCAGCGGGATGTACCTTCGAGCGGAGAAGACCATTCTCGGCGAGATCGCGGATCTCAAGCTGCGCGTCTCGAACGAAAAAAGATCGCTGCTGGAAATGCTGGATTTGCGGGAAATGATGGAGCAGTACGCGATTGAGCAGATTGTAAGCCAGGGGCACGGCGCGTGCCTGGAACAATTGGAAGCCATCATAACTGAGTACGACAGGAAGCGGAATCTGGGAGAAATTCCTCGTCAAGAGGATTATCTGTTTCATAAAACCTTGTATGAAGGCGCTAACAATCGACTGCTGCTGAAGCTGTTCCAATCGATCGAGGATTTGGAAAATCTATGGGCCGATCATGTCATCGACGTCGTCGACGCGCCGATCTTCGGGAGGGACACGGAGCCGCTCCATCGGCAAATTCTCGACGCGATGAAAAACGGCGACGTTAAATCGGCGAAGCGGTTTATGCGCAAGCATTTTGAAATTCTTCGCGCCGATCTGGACCGGCTGGACGAAAAGCTGTTCCAATGACCGCCAAGTAGCAATTGATCGCCAAATAACAATGATCCCAAATAATATCCAAAATAAAAGACTGGCAGGTGTCTATCATCTCACACATCGACGATTGTCTCACACGGCTGCACAATCCGCCGACGGAAGCGAAAGGCTTTACGCGTTGGTGGTGGTACGGCGCAGCCGTAACCAAAGAAGAGGTTCGGCGCGAACTTACGTTTATGCAACAGGCGGGGCTGGGGGGCGTCGAGATCCAGATTACGTACCCCCTTCAGGAGGATTCCGAAGCGCAGGGAATCAAAAACCGCACTTATTACTCGCCGGAATTTATGGACATTCTCGATTATACGCTTGCGACGGCCGAGGAATTGGGACTTTTCGTCGATATCACGCTCTGCTCCGGCTGGCCGTTCGGCGGCCCGTTCGTTCCGTTCGATATGGCGCCGGAGATTCTGATTCCGTATCAAATCGATCTCATCGGACCGACCGAATTCGCGCAGGACTTCACGACCATCCTTCCCGGCGAGCCGATCAAGGCGGTCATGGGCAAGTTCGAGAACGGCGCGCTGCTCCCGGATACGCTTCGGGATATCACGGAGCATCTGGGCACGACCTGGCTGCACGGCTGGCAGTGGGGCCACTGCATGAACAAGGTGAGCATTCCGGAAGGGCACTGGAAGATCTACGTTTTCATTACGAATATGTATAAACAGCAGGTGGGCATCCCTGCGCCGGGGATGGAAGGCTATGCGATCGACCACTGCCGCAAGGACGTATCCGACTTCTACTTCGCGCAATTGGGCGAGCCCTTGCTGGAAAGGCTGGGGCGAGGGCGCATTCGCGCTTTCTTCTGCGACTCGATCGAGCTCGGCGGCAATAACTGGACGGCGATACTGCCCGAGGAATTCGCGGCGCGCAGAGGCTATGAGCTGACGCCGTTTATGCCGGCCCTCTGGGGGAATATCGGGGAGATTACGGCGGATATCCGCTATGACTACTACAAGACGTTTTCGGAATTGACGATCGACAACTTCTTCCGCAACTTTACCGCATGGAGCCACGCCAGAGGCGTCAAAACGAGAATCCAGGCGCACGGCACCTGGGGCGACATCCTGCAGGCTTACGCGGCTGCCGACTATCCGGAAGGCGAGACGTTCGGCGCAAACGACAAGTACGAGGTGAACACGGTGCATCGCAGGCTGGCGTCGTCCGCCGGTCATGTGTACGGTCGCGCCGTGATCACGAACGAGACGTTCACCTGGCTCCGTTCGCCGCGATTTATGGAAACGCTGGAGATGATGAAAGCGGCGGTCGATGCGGTTTTCCTCGACGGCATCAATCAAATCGTCAATCATGGCTATTCCTACTCGCCGGAATCGGCAGGGAAGCCGGGCTGGGCCTTTTATGCTTCCTCCTTTATTTCGCATAACAATACGTGGTGGGAATATTACCCGATTCTGTCCGCTTACATTCATACGGTATCCGCATTCCTGCAAGCCGGCGAGAGCTATGCGGAGGTCGGGATCTATTTGCCGCAGGCCGACATTTGGTCCGCCATGCCGCTGGCCGAGCTGCATATGGCGATGAAGCTGGAGGAGCATATCGGGAAAAGCCTCGTCAATCGCGTGCAAAAGTCGGGCTATTATTTCGATTTTCTGAATGACGAGGCCGTTACGCAGCTGTCTGCCGCGACCGCCTCGGGGCTTGCCCTTGGCGCAAACCGCTACAAAGTGGTGATCCTGCCTTACGTCACGCGACTGCCGCTCGATACCGCCGACAAACTGCTTGAATTCGTATCCGAGGGCGGCACGCTGATTGCCGTCGCAGAGCGTCCCCGTACGGCGCCGGGCTACAAAGACAGAGAGTCGAACAACCGGCGTCTCGACACGCTGATGCAAGGACTGTTCGAACGGGAAGACGGACGCTGGAAGACGGTCGGAAAAGGGAAAACGATCGTTATCGAAAATGAAGACCAATTGGTGACGCGGCTTAAGGAAGCCGAGGCTCCCGACGTCGAGATCGAATCGTTGGGCGATGCAAGCGGCCAGAACCAGGCAGCGCAGACGGTCGGTTACGTGCACCGCATTCATCAGGACGGACATGTGTACTTTTTGGCGAACGTAAGCGGCGAAGAGCGTCAGGCGCGGATTCGCTTTAAATACGGAGGCCGATCCGCGACCGTGCTCGATCCGTTGACGCGCCGGACGCTTCGCAGCATCCAGCTTTCGCCGGAGAGCGGAGCCGCAAGCATTGAGCTTGCCTTCGAACCGTTCCAGTCTTTGCTGGTGGTATTCGGTGAAGCGCTCCCGGCCGCGGCCGATTTGCCAAATGGCGTTCAAGATAACGGCGGGCTGCCGGAAGCGCGGCAGACTGCCCGGACCGTGGACATCTCGGAACGCTGGACGCTGCGCATTCCCGAAGCCGGCTTCGAGCAAGCGCTGGAGCGGCTGCAAACCTGGGAGCAGTTCGCGGAGGTGCAATATTACTGCGGCAGCGCGCTTTACGAGAAAAAGGTAACGATACCGGCGCTCCGTGCGGATCAGCGCGTTTGGCTGCATCTGGAGGATGTCCGCGAGGTCGCGGAGGTGTTCGTGAACGGCCGCAGCGCGGGCGTGCTCTGGAAGGCGCCAAGACGCCTGGACGTGACGGATTGGCTCGCGGAAGGCGAAAATGCGCTGAGCATCAAGGTCACGAACGTATGGATCAACCATATGCTCGATCCGGCGCTGGATGAGCCGAAGCCCAGCAGTCCGCTATCTGAAAGCTGGCCTTACTTTACGGAAAAAATCAAGCAAATTCGCGACAGGCGCCTGTACGCCCATAAAGAAAGACAGCAGGTTCAAGCGCCGCTGCCTTCCGGACTTTCGGGGAAGGCGACGCTGGAGATCGTCACGCCGGAATAAGCAACCTGGGATGGGGGAAGCGCCTTGCGGGGACTCAAAGGGAAGACGGCCGTCGTGACCGGCGGGGCGCAGGGGCTTGGAAGAGCCATTGCGCAACGCCTGAGCGAGGAAGGCTGCAACGTATGGATCTTCGATCTGAAGCGGGACGGCGAAGAAACGGCCGACAGCATCGGGCAAGCGACGGGCAATCCCGTTTATTTTGTCCAGGTGGATATCGCCGCCGAGCAGCAGATCGAGGCTGCCTTCCGTCGCGTGGCGGAAGTGTCGGAACAGGTCGACATTCTGGTCAACAATGCGGCCCGCTTTATTTTGAAGGGCATTGAGGCGACGTCGCAGGAATGGAAAGCCATTTTGGACGTTAACGTCATCGGAACCTCGCTCGTTACCCAGCATGGCTTGCCGCTCATGAAGAAGGCGGGCGGGGGCGCCATCGTGAATTTGTCCTCTGTCAGCGGCTTTGTCGGGCAAAGCAGCTTTGCGACGTACAATGCGACCAAATTCGCGATTCGCGGATTAACGAAATGCTGGGCGATCGATTTGAGCCCCTTCCACATTCGCGTGAACAGCGTTTGTCCGGGCTACATCCGCACAGAGGCGTTCGAGAACAGCTGTGTCCAGCTCGGAATCGACCCGGAAGAGGAGAACGCGCGCATCTCGCAGCTTCATATTCTGGGCCGGCAAGGAACGGCGGAAGAGGTGTCGGGCGTCGTGGCCTTCGTCGCATCGGACGACGCATCCTTCATCACCGGCGAAGATCTGATGGTCGACGGCGGGTATCTGGCCAAATAGCCATGACAGACGGGAGAAGTGGAAGCATGCAGGCATTAATCTACCAAGGACCGGAAAAGCTGACGCTTGAGGAAGTCGATGTGCCGGGCATCGGGCCGAACGAAGTGCTCGTCAGGGTAGAGAGCGTGGGCATCTGCGGCAGCGAATTGGAGGGCTATCTGGGCCACAGCAGCGTTCGCGTGCCGCCGCTGGTCATGGGGCACGAGTTTTGCGGACGAATCGCCGGGCTGGGGGATCAGGCGAAAGGGCTATCGCTGGAGGACAAAGTCGTCGTTAACCCGCTGATCGCTTGCGGTACCTGCGCGAGCTGCCAACGAGGCGCTTACAACATCTGTCGCAATCGCAAGATTGTCGGTATCCATCGGCCCGGCGCTTTTGCGGATTACGTCGCGGTACCCGGCGAGAACGTGATTCGGGTGCCGCAGGAGATGGACGCTTCTCTGGCCTCGCTGGCCGAGCCGTTAGCCGTCGCGATCCATGCGATCAAGCTTGGTTTCCGGCCGCTTGACGATCTGCTCATTTACGGCGCGGGACCGATCGGACTGCTGTGCGTGGCAGCCGCCCGGCAGATGGGGGCCGGCAACATCGTTGTCCTCGATCTTCAGCCGGCGAGGCTTGCGCATGCCGAGAAACTAGGCGCCATCGGTCTCTCTCCGGTGCAGATCGAGGACCGGCGCGAAGCGCTCTTCCCGCGAGGGATCCCGGTCGCGATCGATTGCGTCGGCGTGCAGGCGACAAGAGAGCAGGCGATGAACCTGGTGGATCCGGGCGGCTCGGTCATCATGGTAGGGCTGGGCCACGGCAAGTCGGAGCTGCCGATGAATCATCTGGTGAGACAAGAGATCTCGCTGATCGGCTCTTATACGTATTCCCATGAAGATTTTCAGCAAGCCGTCGCGCTGTTGGTGCGCGGAAAGGTTGGAATCGAGGGCTGGACGCAGACACGTTCGCTGGAGGAGGGGCCGGCTGCATTTCGCGAGCTGTCCGAGGGCAAAAGCGCTTTTTCCAAAATTTTTTTGAAGCCCTGAATCGGGAAATTTTCAGGCTTTTGGAGGATCAAACCCTATCATTGGAACAGGTGGTGCGGCCGGCGCTGACGTGATAGAATGGGCGCAATTCCATATGAACCGCCAGGTGAAGCGAGCTTGGGAGGAGATGCAGCGGCATGCGGTTTTGGAACAGTCTGCACACGAAATTTTTCCTGACGTATTCGCTCATTGTGGTTGCGATCATTCTGTTGGTCTGCACGCCGATGTACGTCTACCTGCAAAACAATATCGAGAAAAACACGATCTCCAGATTCGACGAGACGGTCTCGAAAATCAAGGACCGGCTGGACGAGCGCGTCAACCAGTTCGATGTCCTCAGCAAGCTGCTGTATTGGTCGTCGATCACGAACGACAGTCCGGCCGTCAACTATTTGAACGGACTTGCGAGCTCCCAGGACTTCTACGAGCGTTACCAGATGAGGGGCGCGCTCAAAAGCTTCGTCACCATGCTGTCTACGGTGTACCCGGACGCCGTCAACATTCGCCTGTTCACGATGGAGGGAGACCTGATCTCCGACAGCGAGGACGATCGCACCTCCGTCGGCTCGTACGAGCAGTACGAAGAGCTGAAGCGAATCGCGGCCACCAACGGGGAGACGCTGCTAAGCTACGAGCCGCGCGATCCGTGGAATGCGGCGAACGACTGGCCCGTGTTCGTCTTCAGCCGGATGCTGCTGCCATGGGAGACGAGGGCCGGCATGCTCGAGGTTATGGTGAAGGCTGATGCGCTCGTGGATTTAGAGACGCTTAACCAGATCAAGGGCGCACAGCTGAACCTTTTTTTCGGAGACGCGATTATTTATTCGACCGACAGCGGCGAAAACGGACTTACGCAGGCACAGCGGCTGGAATACAACCGGTTGAAGCAGCGGTCCTCCGGGGAGAAATATCCGCACATGGAGACGTCGTTCGGGGATAAACAGTACGTTTTCAACAAATCGAACGATAAATCCGATTTTACCGTCATGCTGACCGTTCCCAAGAAGGTCGTCTTTGCATCCCTGGTCAATTTCCGCAACGTCGCGATCGCGGCCATGCTCCTTCTAATCCTGATCTCGGTTGCGCTTTTCTATATTTTATCGAGAATCCTGACCCGGCCGCTCAAGCAGCTGAAGAATTCGCTCGACCGGATCAGCCTGGACGAGAGCGACGAGCAGCCGGGCATGGACAACAAGTACGAGATGGACGAGATTCACCTGATCAACCGTTCCTTCCGCAACATGAGCGAGCGTTTGAAAAATTCGCTGGAGGATACCGTCCGGTTTCGCACGCTGCAGCTGCAGGCGCATTTCGATATGCTTCAGGCGCAGATCAACCCGCATTTTCTATTCAATATGCTTGGGTTCATCCAGTCCAGCGCGGAGGATCGCAATCTGGATCAGGTGAGCGCGCTCAGTCAGAATTTGCTCGGCTTTTTCCGCTACTCGATCTCCACGCAATCCCCGATCATTACGCTAGAGAAGGAGATCGCGTTTACGATTCAGTATTTGGAGCTGATGAAAATCCGCTTCGTGGACAAGCTCCAGTACAGGATCGAGGTGGATTCGATGCTGACCAATCTCGTCGTGCCCAAGCTCATCCTCCAGCCGCTCGTCGAGAACAGCATTCAGCACGGGTTCGACGGATCCGCGAACGGCCTCGAGGTCGTCGTCAGCGCTTATACCGAATCCGCCTATTGGGTCATCCAGATCGAGGACAACGGCGTCGGCATTTCGGAGCAGCGGCTGGCCAAGGTCATCGCGAAGGTCGAGGACTATCTCCGGCAAATGCTCTCCAGTGCGGAAGGCGAAGGGATGTCCCAGGGCGGCATGGGCGTCGCCAATTCGATGGGCCGGCTGAAATTCATGTTCAAGGACAACTTCACGTACGAGATCGCCAACCGGGAGGACGCTTCGGGCGTCCGCATCCGCTTGCAAGGGCCTCTTAGACGGTAAGCCTGCCGCGGCTTCGGATTCAACTTAAGGAGGAATGCGCATGCGCATCATGCTGGTAGACGACGATCCATTCTCCATTGAAAAACTTAAAGCGCGCATGCTGCAGCTAAGCGAGCAGCTCGGCACCGTCTTCGAGATCGTCTCCGAATGCTACAGCGGACAATCCGCGCTGGAGCAAATGCCGCTGACGAACCCGGACACCGTATTCACCGACATCCAGATGTCCGCCGTGAACGGCATCGAGCTGGCCAAGGCGATTCAAGTCCGCTGGCCTTCCGTTCACGTCGTCGTCATCAGCGCCTACCCGATGTTCGAATACGCGCGCGAAGCGATGAAGGCGAACGTAGTGGAATATTTGCTCAAGCCGGTCGATACGGCGGCGCTGCGCGAAGTGCTGCTCAAGCTGCTGGATATGAACCGGAATCACAGCTACAACAGATCGAGGGAGCTACTGCACGGCATTTTGAGCGGGGCGTTGGAGGGGGCGTTCGAAAACGGCGCCGTACAGGCGATCTTTCCATTCGCGGGCTATCGGATGCTGCTCATTCAGAACGTCGAAGCGCTGTACGACGTCAGATTGCTGATGCCGAAGAGCGACTTCGATTTTGAGCCGATGCGCCGCGAGCTGGGCGAGCGCATGGAAAAGCGGGAGCGCAGCTGGTTCCTGCCTTCCGACGACCGCAAGTCGCTCCTGCTCATTTTCGGATTGCTCGACCTGAATCCGGACAGATTCAGGCAGCTGCTCGAGGCGACCCAGCAGTGCTGTGCGCGCGACGGCGTCCTTCCGACGATCGTCTACAGCAACCCGTTCGAACAGCTCGAAGACATCCGCTCCCTGCACAAGCGGCTCTACGTCGCGCTGTCCGAACGGATCGTCATCGGCAAGCCTCGTATTGTCGCTCTGGAAGCCGAGTTCAAGGAGCCTGCCGCCCAATTCTCCGCGACCGACGAGAAGCGGTTCGTCCTGCTGCTGCAGAAGCGGGACGTGCCCGGCTTGAAGCGCTCGATCTCGGGCCTGTTCGACAACTGGGAGCAGCAGGATTGCACGAGCATGATCGCAGAGATCAACCTCAAGCGGATCGTCCACTTGTTCGAGCAGCAATACCGGACCTCGTCCGTGTCGCAATATAAAACGCTGGAGACGCGGATCGAGGAGCTCGTCGATACCTGCCGCACGTTCGGCGAGCTCAAGGAAGCGTTCTTCACGATGCTGGACAGCGCGTTCCAGTTCGCGGGCGAGGGCTCCGGGGACGGGGACGCGAGGCAATTGTTCGACAAGATCGAGATGTACATCGCCTCCAATATCGGACAACCGCTCTCGCTGCAGACGCTCACCGACCAGTTCCATGTGTCGCGGACGGTCATTTGCAATCTTTTTCGCGATTACAGCCACAAATCCTATGTCGAATATTTAACCGCGCTTCGCATGAAAATCGCGCAGGACCTGATGCGGGATTATCCGAAAATGCTGAACAAGGAAATCGCCGAGATCGTCGGCTATACGGATCAGAACTATTTCAGCCACGTCTTCAAGACGGTGACAGAGATGAGTCCGACCCGCTATCGTGAAAGCTTGACCCGGTCCGGCGGATAACCTTCATCACGTTTGTTCGCCGGCGCTTCCGTTCATCCGGAATTCCGATGGCGTCAGCCCGGTGATCAGTTTGAATTGATGACTGAAGTAATGAATGCTCGTAAAGCCCAGTCTCAGCGAGATCGAGCTCATCTTCTCGCCATGCAGCAGCGCCGCCTTGGCGAGACGGACCCGCTCGCTGATGATGTAATGCTTGGGGGCGAGACCGACTTCTTCCTTGAACAGTTTGGAGAAATGAATCGGGTGATAGCCGCACAGCTCGGCCAGCTCGGAGACGGACCAGTTGTTGCCGGGCTGGCCTTGAATGGCTTGGATCGCAAGCTCGATTCGGTTGTCCTTCGCGCGACGGCCGTTTCCGGCGATCAGCTGCCTGAAAATGAGCGTAATCGCCTGCATCATCAGCGCGCGAAGCGCGAACGCATATCCGATTTGCTCTTGCTCATATTCCCGGACCATCCGCGTCAGAATCGGCTCCAGTCCGGATACGGAGGCTACGGTCGGCATGACGGCATCGCCTAAATTTGCGCCCCGCAGCGTCAGGGCTTCGATTTCTCTGCAAGACATGCCCGCTTCCACAAAGCGAACCGCGTGGCCGGGGTGAACGGGTTCGGGACTGTCCCGATGCCAATGGAAGTGGAGGCTGAAAAAGTCAGTCGGTTCGGTCACCGACAGGAAAGTGGGGCATCCGGGACCGTAGTAGACGAATTCCCCTTCGCTTATCGTATGGACGCGATCTCCCGCCCTGAACTCGGCGCGACCCGATACAACGTAGAACAATTGATAATCGGGAATGATCCGGTGTCCCCAATTCTCTCCGGCGCGGGCCGAGCTTCTGTTCGCGAAGTTGACGGCAGGCATCATCCGGTCGAGCGGCACTTCACGCATCTGCATAGGTCGGCCTCCCGCCTTCATATCGATTAAAAAAACACAAATGATTGTTGGTTTTCGGGAAATACAGGATCTCTCCGGGTTGGTAAGATAGCGCTATCACCAACATCATATTGAAGGACAGGGAGAGGTGCAAGGACTATGTTGAACGCAAGCCGGTTGGCGGAATTCGAGAGGAACGGGTTTATAAAGGGAGATGTCGTGCTAAGCGATGCGGAGGTCGAACGCCTGCGGGAAGAATTGGACTGCGTGATGGCGGGCGAATCGGTGAAGAAGCCGGTCCTCAACCACAACATGCGCGAAGAGGAAGCTGACAATTTATATAAAGGGATGAAAAAAAGCGTCAGCGACAAGGTCGTGCAGATCGTCAATATCTGGATGGCCAGCGACGCCTACCTGCAGCATGCGGCCCATCCGGTCATATGCGAAGAGATCGCCCAGCTGTGCAAGACGGATACCGTACGCGTCTGGCACGACCAGATCCAGTACAAACCGCCGATCACGGGCGGGCCGACTCCCTGGCATCAGGATCATCCCCTGTGGCCGATCCTCCAGCCGGCGGACCTGGTGAGCGCGTGGGTGGCGCTCGACGACGCCGTTATCGAGAATGGCTGCATGTGGATGGTGCCCGGCAGCCATAAATGGGGAGATCAACAAAAGTATCTCGCGAGCACGGAGGACTTCAAGCCTTACCACAAGCAGCCCGACCTGCTGCCGGCCGAGGCGGTTGTCGAAGCCGTTCCCTTTGAGATCAAGAAAGGACAAGTGGGCTATCACCACAGCCTCACCTGGCATGGCAGCCCGCACAACAAGTCGGAGCTGAAGCGGCGCGCGATCGCAGTCCATTATATGCCCGGCCATACCAGGTACGAGCCGACCAGCAAGCATCCCATGCTTCCCTACGTGACGGTGGAAAAAGGCGAACTGATGGAGGGCGAGCACTTCCCGATCGTGTACAGCACGCTTTATAAATGAGGCATAAGCGAGTCGCTTAGAATGACGGCCCTAATGATAGATTTCTATCGTCCGGGGCCGTTTTCGCATGCGTCAAAAGCGTACATATTTGAAGACGCGGCAGGACGATTTTCTATTCCTCGCGGATGAAAGCGGTTCTACAATGAATGGGCGCGGAATGGGTGCGCGCAGAATCAAACAACCACCCATAAACCTATAAAAAAGGCGGTATCCCCGATGAAACTCAGCTTCCGCATTCTCGTTCCCCGGTACGAATCGGAGGAAAGATTCAGGGAATTGCTCGACTTTTTGCAAAAGCACCGCGACGCCGTAGACGAAATCATGCTATTCACCGAATATTGGCACCAAGGCTACAACCCGCTCGACTGGTTCGGCGAGCTGTGCCGCATCATGAAGGACCGGCTGACGCGGCTGCGCGCGAGCGGCTTCGACAACGTGGGCATCAACATGCTGGCGACGCTCGGCCACTTCGACGAAGCGTGGGACTGGCTGCCCGCCGTCCCGTTCCAGGGGACCGTCGGGCGGGACGGTTTGACCTCCAAAAGCACCTTCTGCCCCAATTCGGAACCGTTCCGCGAATACATCGCCCGCAAGTACACGCTCGTCGCGGAAGCGGGGCCTTCGTTCGTCTGGGTCGACGACGACATTCGCATGTTCGGTCTCGGATCGACCGATTATGCCTGCTTCTGCCCGACCTGTATCGACATCTATAACCGGAAGCACGGCACGTCGTTCTCGCGCGAGCAACTGGTCGACGTATTGAACGCCCCGGACGGCGGCGAGACGCGGGATCGCTGGGTGCGGCAAAACGCCGAATCGATCGAGCGGCTGCTCGCGCATATCGAAGAAGCGGTGCATCGCGTGGACGACGGCATCGAGCTTGGCCTCATGACGGTCAGTCTCGGCATTTCCACTTACACGGGCGTGGACTATGCGGGCTGGTTCTCCGCGCTGAAGGCGCGCAGAGCGAGGCCCGGCGGCGGTTTCTTCGACGATGCCAAGCCGTTCGGACTCGTGCGCAAGGCGCATGAGATCAACCGGCAGATCGCGCATTATCCCGAATTCGTCAATGACATCCAGTATGAACTCGAGAACTTTCCCTTTCATCGCTTGTCCAAGTCGGTTCGCATCACGATCGAGGAATGCACGGCCGCCATCGTATCGGGATGCAACGGCGTAGCCTTCGACGCTTTGAGGGGAGAGCTGGGCTCGCTGGAAGAATACCACGAGCTGATGGACGCGATCGCGGCGATCCGGCCCCGCTGGGCCGAAATCGAACGGATCGCGGGCGCATACGGGACGGGCGGCATGTACCCGGCGCTGTCCCACCTTCACGAGGCGAGAAGGACGGTGGACAACGGGAACTGGTTCGACAGCCTGTCCGTCGACAACAGCCTGAACTTCTATACGCTGAGCGAGATCGGCTTCCCGCTGTCCATGAACGCGGCGGAGGCTCGCGGCACGATCTTGAGCGAGAACGCGGCGGAAGGCTATACGACCGAGGAGCTTCGGGAGATGCTTCGCGGCGGCGTACTGATGGACGGCAAATCGCTTGAAATTGTGACGGCCAGGGGACTTGGCGAATACTGCGGCGCAGAGATCGTGCGGACGTACGATAACGGCGTGACGGAGATGCTGACCGACGATCCGCTGAACGGAGATGACGCCGGCGAGCAGCGAGACGTCCGGTTTTCGATGAAAAAAGGCGTCGCCTACGAGCTGAAGCCGACAAGCGGCAAGACAAGGGTGCTCAGCAATCTCGTGAGCTATACGAAAGACGAGCTGGGACCCGTGTCGACGGTATTCGAGAACGAATGGGGCGGCCGGGTCGCCGTTCAAGGGTATGCGCCATGGCAGATGATTCACTCCGGCTTCAAGCGCAAGCAGCTGCTCTGCATCGGCGACTGGCTGACGGACGGCCATATTCCGGCCTACATCGATAAAACGCTGCGTGTCGTCCCGTTCGTCAAGTATGCGGCGGACGAGCGCGACTGGCTGATCCTGCTGCTGAACGCTTCGTACGACGAGACCGGACCGTTCGAGGTCAAGCTCGGCTATCCGCAGACTGCCGGCAAGGACATCTATGAGCTGCTGCAGGACGGCACGAGCGTCAAGCATCAAGCGGGCGTCGCGCACATGGTCGAAGGACAGCTTCCGACGCTGTCCGTAGACAATGTCGGCGTTTGGCAGAGCCGGATTTTCTATACGAAATAAGACGACTCGCGAGGTGAACCTTATGAGCGACAAGCTGAAGCTTTACGAATTAAAGACAGATAATACCGTTAATCCGCTCGGGATCGGCAGCACGCAGCCTTTGTTCGGCTGGAAGCTGGCATCTGACCGGCGCGGCGAGCGGCAGACCGCGTACCGGATCGTCGTCGATCGCGACGAGGAGCGGCTCGGCCGCGAAGCGGGCGAATGCTGGGACAGCGGCAAGGTTGAATCCGACGAAACGCTGCAGCTTCACTATGCGGGCAAGCCGCTGGAATCGGGAAGCCGGTATTACTGGAAGGCGATGGCCTGGGACAAAGACGGCCGGGCTTCCGAATGGAGCGCTCCCGCGTGGTTCGAGACGGGACTGCTGCGGCCTGAAGAGTGGACGGCCGAGTGGATCGGCGGCGATACGGGACCCGATCCGCTGACGGGAGCGAAGTGGGCGTGGCATGCTCTAGACCTTTCGTCGAACAACTCGGACGATATCTCTTCGGACAATGCTGCGGACAACTCGGCAGAGAGTTCTACGGACAACCCTGCCGGCGAGACCTCCGCCGACCCTGCCGCCGATAGTCCGGTTAACAGTGCCGCCGGCGAATCCCCCCGCCTCGTCCATTTCCGCAAATCCTTCCGGGTGCCGGCGGGCCGGACGGTTCGCTATGCCTTGTTCCATGGCACGGGCGGATCGCGGTTCACCGTCTTCGTGAACGGGAGCACGATCGCGAAGCTCAATACGCGCTGGAAGCAGGATTGGACGTCCCCGTTCGTCTATATCGACTTTACCGCCAAGCTGAGAGACGGAGACAACGTCCTGTCATGGATCGTAGAGCATACCGAGTCGGGCGAGGCGGGGATTATCGGCAAGTTCGAGCTCGGCTATGACGACGGCACGGTCGAGACGATCCTGACGGACGAGACGTGGCGCGTGTCGGCCGGGGCGGATGCGACGGATGCGACGGCGCCGGCCTGGAAGCTTGCCGATCACGACGATGCCGCCTGGGCGCCGTCGCGGACGATCGCGTCTTACGGCGACGCGCCGTGGGGCGTCGTTCGCCGCAGAGGCTCCGCGCCGCTGCTTCGCAAAGAATTCCGGGCGAAGCGGGCGGTGAAGTCCGCCAGGCTGCATGTCGCCTGCCTGGGCTACTTCGAAGCGCATCTGAACGGTAAGCGGCTCGGGGACGGGCTGCTGCAGCCGGATTATACGCAATTCCCCAAGCGTACGTACGCGATTACGTTCGACGGCACGGAGCTGCTGAGCGAAGGGCCGAACTGTCTCGCTTTTGAGCTCGGACGCGGTCATTACGCCTACGGCAAAGACTGGATCGGCGACAACTTCAGCCGTCCCGATCCCGCCACGGGCACGATCGAACCGAAGGTACTGGCGCAGCTGCGGATCGAATACGCGGACGGCACGAACGAGACGATCGCAACCGACGGCTCATGGCGGACGGCGGACGGTCCGACGGTGGACGACAACATCTGGTACGGCGACAAGTACGACGCCAGGCTGGAACGCGCAGGCTGGCAGCTTGCGGGCTACGAGGACGGCGACTGGACGGCCGCCCATACGATGCTGCCGTACGACGGCAGCGTCGAGTCCGCCTTCGTCCCCCCGATTCGCGTCGTAGAGACCATTCCGTGCGCGTACCTGTCGAGTCCGGCCCCGAACGTCTACGTCTACGATGCCGGCCTCATCACGGCGGGCTGGGCCAGGCTGACGGTGCAGGCGCCCAGAGGCACGAGCGTGAAGCTTATCTACGGAGAGATTCAACGCGAGAATGGCTCGCTCGATATATGGAAGGAAGGCTACGACCATCAGTTCTGGGAAAATCCGCAGGAGGACGTGTACATCGCGGGCGGCGACGGCATCGAGACCTGGGAGCCGAAGTTCAGCTACAAGGGCTTCCGCTACATCCAGATCGAGAGCGCCGTGAAGCCGGTGTCCGTCGAAGCCCGCGTTTTCCATAACGATCTCACGACAATCGGCGCCTTCGACAGCTCGAACGACTTGTTGAACCGCATTCATCAGGCCATGAAAAATACGCTGCTCAACAACTTCCACAGCATTCCGACGGATACCCCGTTCCACGAGAAAAGAGGCTGGACGGGCGACGGGCAAGCGATTGCGGATTGCGCTTCGATGAACTTCGATATGTCCGCCTTTTTCGCCAAGTGGACGCAGGACATCGCCGATTCGCAGCAGCCGGGAGGCGAAGTCGCCCATACCTGCCCCGGACCGTTCCTGTACCTGACGCCGACGCCTGCCTGGATGAGCGCCTTCCTCATCGTGCCTTGGACGCTGTACGAATATTACGGGGACAAGGAGACGCTGCGCAAGCATTACGACGGCATGAAGCGTTACATGCAGTACGAGCTGGACAGGCTGAAGGACGGCTTAAGCTCGGACGAGAGCTATGCGGATTGGGCCGTGCCGGGTCCGTTCATCGGCCCTGAGGGCGGCACGCTGTTGGCGACGGCATACGTCTGCTACAGCTGTACGCTGATGTCGCAAATCGCCGCCGTGCTGGGCAAGCCGGAGGACGCCGCTTATTTCGCGGACGCGCAGGCACGGCTGGCTGAAGCGACAAACGAGAAGTTATACGATCGCGAAGGCGCCGAGTACCACACGGAGATCGAGGCCGGCTACCGGCAGACGTCCAACGTGCTTCCGGTGGCATTCGGCATCGCGCCGGAGGGCGAGATCGATCGCGTCGTCGAACGCCTGGCGCGCGACATTATGGAGAGCAAGGACGGACATCTGGACACGGGCTGCTTCGGCACGAAGTATCTGGCGCCGGTGCTCACCGAGCACGGCCGGGGCGATGTCGCTTATACGCTCGCGACGAAGGAGACGTTCCCGAGCTGGGGCTATTGCCTGGCGGAAGGCGGCACCTCCTTCTGGGAAGCGTGGGAGTCGAAGACGCGGTCCTACGACCATTATTTCCTCGGCACGATCGACGATTGGTTCTTCAAGCATCTCGCAGGCATCAAGACGATGCCAGGCGGCTATAAGACGAGCGTCATCAAGCCGTATATATTGGGCGATATGACGTTCGCGAGCGCCACGATCGAGACGGTCCGGGGACGGCTCGGATCGTCGTGGCAAACCACCGCGGAGGGGCTTGTCCACGAAGTAACGGTGCCCGTCAATACGTCGGCTCTCGTCTACGTACCCAAGGCGGGGAGCGGGAAGCTGACGGAAAACGGCCAAGACGCGGAGGCGGCAGATGGCGTCCGGATCGTCGGCGAAGACGAGCGCTATTGGCAGCTGGAGGTCGGATCGGGCACTTACCGTTTTGCGTGCGGCTGATTATACTTGCGTTCAATATTCAAGAAGAGCCTGTACGTTTTTCTATATATCAAGGGAATGTTAACACAGTAAAATGAAGGGGCAGTCGGCGCAATTGACCGACCGGGCTTGGGAGGAGAGGCATGCTGCAACGTTGACCGAAAGCTGAAAAGGGCAGGATACGACGCACGTATTTTCAACTAATGGGGGTTACAGACGATGGCAAACAAAAGAAAGTTATCGGTCTCACTTGGTCTCATTCTGGCGTTATCCACCACACTGGCGGCATGCGGAGGAAACAACAATAACAACGCGGCGGGAGAAAGCGCTGCTCCAAGCGGCTCTGCGCCGGCCAGCTCGGCTGCGGCATCGGAATCGGCGGCGCCGGCCAAAGATCCCGTCGAATTGACGTTCATGGGCCCGACCTCCTGGATGGCCGGCTCCGGCGTTCAAGATATGCTCAAAGCGTACGAAGCCGCTACCGGCAACAAGATCAAGCAGGAAGTCGTGCCGGACGATCAATACCTCAACGTCATGAAGACCAAGATGTCTACGAACGACGCGCCGGACCTGCTGTTCCACAATAAAGGCTTCAACTACATCCCGGCCAACTTCCTGGAGCCGATCACGGGACCGATCCTCGATCGCATCGACCCGACAGTCGCGGCAGTCACGACGATCGACGGCAAGTTCTATCAAGCGCCGGTCGCGCCGCACAGCTTCTATGGCGTCATTTATAACACGGAAGTATTCGACAAGGCCGGCATCAAGGTGCCGCTGAAGACGTATCAAGAGTTCATCGCCGCAGCCGACAAGCTGCTCGCGATGGGCGTCACCCCGCTCGGTCTCGCAGGCAAATCGACCTGGACGGCCAACCAGCCTTACCTCGTCGGCGGCGCGTACGTATTTGCCAAAAATCCGGACCTTGCGAAGCAAATCTCGACGAACAAGATCAAGCCGGCCGATTCTCCCGAATACCTTGAGATGATTAACCGGTACGTGAGCTTGAAGAAGTACATCGCGAAGGATTATCTGTCCTCCGATCAGCCGATCATCCAGAAGGGACTGCTCGACGGCACGATCGCCATGGAGTTTTATCCGGACGTCACCTACGGCGACTTCGAAAAGGAAGACAAGGCCAAGGCGGAAAAGCTCGGCTACATGCCGTTCACGCTCGGCGACGATTATATCGCCGCTACGTTCCCGCCGACGGACGAAGCCGCAATGTCGATTCCGGTCAACGCGAAGCATAAGGCCGAAGCGAACGACTTCATCAATTTTGCGACGCAAAAGGACAACTTCATTTTGCTGAACACCAAAGACGGCACGCCTGGATCGGGCATCTCCCCGTACAAGGACTTCACGGTCGGCCTCAATCACTTTCAGCAATCGATGGCCGACATGATCGCCGCGAACAACATTCCGGCCGCGCCGTTCCTGCTCGGATACCTCGATCCGAACTTCCAGCTGGGCGACTTCAACAAGCACGTCAACGACATGATGGCGGGCAAGGCGCCGGCGCAAGCGCTTGACGATTGGTACAAGGATTACGCCAAGGTGAACAAAGCCGCCAAAACAGAAGGTTTCTAATTAATCGTAAAAGGGATAATCCGATGAGACATTCAAAGGATTATCCCTTTTAAGAAAGGTGGTTGCTATGGTTCCCAAAATGATCTTGAAAAATTACCCGATTCTTTTTATCGTCCCCGCAGTCATCCTCTATACGGTGTTTTCGGTCGTTCCGAGCTTTGTCGGTCTGGCAGCTGCATTTACGGATTGGTCGACGTTTTACCTATTGAAGCCGACGTACGTCGGACTGCAAAATTTCAAGGATTTGTTCGAATCGTCCGGGTTTCTCGGCGCAATCAGACACACCTTATTGTACACCGTGCTGCATACTGTTTTCGTCATTGCGCTCGGTTATGGCCTTGCCATCATTCTGAATAATCAGGTGAAGTTCAAAAATGCGTATCGGGTCATCATCTTCTCCCCGGTCGTCATCAATCCGCTCGTCATCTCCCTGGTATTCAGTGCTCTCTATAATCCCACCTACGGACCGATCAACACGTTCCTCCGGAAGGTCGGGCTCGGATCGCTCGCTCAAAACTGGCTGACGGAGCCGAAAATTGCGCTGTACTCCGTCATTATCATGGGCATCTGGGTCGGCTTGGGCTCGACGGTCGTGATTTTCCTCGCGGGTCTGCAATCCGTGTCCGCGGACTTCTACGAATCGGCTACGATCGACGGCGCAGGCGGGTTCAAAAAGTTCCGCTACATTACGCTGCCCTTGACGATGCATGCATTGACGATCAATACCTTGCTCGTGCTCATTTCCGGCTTGAACGTGTTCGGCGAAGTATACGGCTTGACCAACGGCGGACCGAACGGAGCGACCGAGGTGTTCGGCACATTCATCTTCGCCAACTTCTCGCAGGGCATGTACGGTTACGCCGCGGCGGCCGGTCTTGTATTCACGGTTGTGGTTAGTATCTCCAGCTTCACGCTTCTTGGCTTGTTTAAGAAAATGGAGGTCGAATACTAATGCAGCTGCTTAAGAGATGGAGGCTTACGCCGTCCAGGGCCATCCTGGAAATATTGATGATCGCCGTCGCCCTTTGTTACCTGATTCCCATCTGGATGGTGTTTTCCAACTCGCTTAAGGATTCGACGGGCGCGGGCCTCATGGGTTTGTCGCTGCCGTCCAAGCCGGTATGGGACAATTACGCGATCGTATTCAGAGAGTCCGATATCTTAAGAGGCTTGTATAACGGCCTGCTGCTCGGCTTGATCACGGTCGTATCCAATGTTGTCGTCGCTTCGATGTGCTCTTTTTACCTGGCCAGAATCAAGCGAAAGATTTCGACCTTCTTTTACAACTATTTTATCGCCGGCCTGATCGTTCCGGGCTCGATCATTCCGATCTACCTGGAAATGCGCATTCTTCACCTGAACAATACGTATATTGGTCTGGTCATGCTCTTCGTTACAGCCACGCTCCCTTTCGGTATTTTCCTGTTCACCGGGTTCATCAAGACGATTCCCCGCGAGATCGACGAAGCTGCGATTATCGACGGAAGCAATCCGTACCAGCTGTATTTCCGGATCGTCTTCCCGCTATTGAAGCCCGTAACGATTACGGTATCGATTTTCGTTTTTATCGCCGTTTGGAACAACGTTGCCTACTATCTGTACTTCTCCAAATCGACGCAATACCCGTTGCCGCTCAGCATCTACTCCTTCTTCGGGAAGTACAGCCAGAGCTGGAACCTGGTGTTCGCGGACATTCTGGTGGGCATCATTCCTTGTTTGATCCTGTTCATGTTCGCGCAGAAGTACATGGTGTCCGGCATTACCGCCGGCGCCGTCAAAGGCTAGATCGCAACGATTGTGGCAAAGCACCTGGCAACGGCCATTCCAAAAAAGAAGAGGAGAGGATTCGGCATGAACGTATTGGCGATCGGCGCGCATCCGGACGATATCGAGGTATTTTGCGCAGGAACGCTGCTGAAGTACAAGCAGCAAGGACACGACATTTTCATTGCGCTGACGACAAGCGGGAACATCGGGTCCAACGAGTACGACAGCCGGGAAGAGATCGCGCAGGTGAGGGAGCAGGAACAACTGGAGGCGGCCACGCTCCTCGGAGCCGAAGTGAAGTTCCTCCGGTTCGACGACCAGGGCCTGCAGGACACGCCGGAGACAAGGCGAGCCGTCATCAACGCGATTCGCTGGGCAAATCCGGACGTGATCCTGGTCAATTATCCCGGAGATCCGAGTACGGATCACGCCATCACCGGGAAAATCGTGAGCGAAGTCATCCTGTCGATTCCCGGCAAGCTGATACCTGCCGACGAGCCGCCGATCGCCAAAAATCCTTCGCTCTTTTATTACGGAACGCCGGTCGGCATCGGCTTTGAGCCGGAAGTTTACGTGGACATTACCGACGTGTTCGAGACGAAAAAAGAAGCGTTGGCGATGCACAGGAGCCAATATGCCTGGATGGACGTGTATCAAACCCACGGCTTGATCGACATCCTGGACATCACCGACAAGTTCAGAGGGCTGCAAGCGGGATTCGTTTATGCCGAAGGCTTTAGAGCTTTCCGGATTCACGGCTATATGCCGAACTTCAAATTACTTCCGTAAAGGTGGAGGGCTGCGGGCTATGAAACTGCAATATAGTATGGCTCACGAACCTTTGCTCGATCCGGCGACGAGAGACGCCTTAGCCGAACAGATGAAAGCGGCCGGCATTCAGAAAGTTTGGATCGCCGGATTTTACTCGGGCAAAATGGTCGATCCGGATGAATTGAAGGAAGCGAAGGCGTTCGCGGAATCGTACGGCTTCGAGGTCGGCTCGGTCACGATCCCGATCGGTCACCCGGGCAACGCGCTTAATCCGGACGACCCGGATCTGGACTTGGAGATTCCGAAAACCTGGCATTACCGGGTGGACAACCTGGGAGAGACGGTCTATTTCTGCGGGGCGATCGACCGCTGTCTGATCGAGGACAACGGAAAGGCCGCCAGTCTGCTGCGCGAGGCGGGATTCAAGGAAGTTTTCCTGGACGACGACCTGCGCGTCGGCAATTTCAACGAATTTATCGAAGGCTGCTATTGCGATGCCTGCCTGTCGGAATTCAACGGGCTGTACGATCGCTCGGAGACCCGGGAGTCGTTGATGGCGCAGCTGACGAAGAAGATCAACCCGGAGCTCGCGAAGGATTGGGTGGCCTTCCAATGCGACAAAATTACGGCGGTCATGGAAGCGACGGACCGAGAAGGCGTTCAAGCCGGCATTATGGTCATGCACTTCGGTGACGAGCGGCACGGGATCGACATCCCCGCCATTCGAGACCGCATCCCGGACGCGCTGTTTCGAGTCGGCGAGCTGCAATTCAACGACGGGAGCTTTACGAAGCCGTACGCCAAAGCGGAAGAAATGCTGGGCATCGCCTATCATCTCAATTTCCTGGACAAACGGCTCGCGCACAGCGAATCGACCATTTTCCCGCCGCGCTCTCTCAAGGAACACAACCTGGTGTACAAGGCGAAGATGGCGATCGCATCGGGACTGGAGAACGTCCTCTTCATGAGCGGGACATGGGTACTGGAAGAAAGCTACTGGAAAGCGATTGCGGATGCGCTTCCAGTGCTGCGGGAGCTGGATGCGGCGACTGCGGGCGCGGCAAGAAGCTATCCCGTGCACCTAGCTTACGGTACGCACGGCGCTTATGCGGAGCCGATCGTTCCGACAAGTCTGCCGGTGCTGGCGGGGCTGCCGGTCAAGCCGGTTCGCGCGGACCAGCGCAGCGAGGACGGACAGCTGCTGTTATTTTTCGGCGACTATGAACTGACTGCGGCGTGGGAGAAGAAGCTGTCTTCCTATCGCGAGGTGATCTTCGATCGGACGGCCGCGCTCAAAAACAAAGTGGCGCTGGACCGGTTGATGCCGGGAGCGGCGAATCTGAAGATCTGGGACTACAAGACGACGACGAGACCTACCGAGGAAGAGATCTTGTCGCTTCAACGGCGGATCGGCGAGGACGACGGGCAGTTTCCGCGAGTCGTAGATGGAAGCAACATCGGCTTGATCTGGCTCAAGGAGACCGGCAAGGTCATTTTGTATAACCTGCTTGAGACAGAAAACCGTGGAACGGTAAGGATCGCGGGCACGCAGCACGCGGTTTCGTTAAAGCCATTGTCCTTCGCCACGCTAGGCGGCGATGGCGCATGGACCGAATACGATACCCAGGTCGAACTCGGAGGCTGACGATGCAAAAAAAGGTATGGCAGTGGACGGGCTTGAACGAAGTGACGTCAACGACGGCCGAGCGCGGGCAGCCGGGCACGGGCGAAGCGGAGATCCGCATCGTGTCGATCGGCATTTGCGGTACCGACCTCCATATCATGAGCGGCCACGCCGGCTTCGGCGTGCCGCCGCTTCCGCTCGGCCATGAGCTCGCCGGCGTCGTAGAGCGGATCGGTCCGGGCGTGGACGGGTGGCAGCCGGGGGATCGCGTGTGCATCGATCCGCTGATCGGCTGCGGCGTCTGCCGCGAATGCCTGGCCGGCAGCAAGCACCGCTGCGCGCAGTCCGGCGAGATCGGGCTGCACTACCCAGGGGGCTGGCAGGAATATCTGGTCGCGCCGGCGGCGAATCTGTACCGGCTGCCGGATGCCGTCAGCTTCGAGGAGGCGACGCAAGCCGAGACGCTGCACTGCTGTCTGGGCGGCATCGATAAACTCGATATACGCTTGGGGTGCCATGCCGCCGTGATCGGGGACGGCCCGACAGGCTTATATTACGTGCAGCTGCTAAAAGCGGCCGGCGCGAGCAAGGTTACGCTGTTCGGCATGCGGGACGGCCGGCTTGAACTGGGGCGCAGGCTCGGCGCGGACGTCACGGTCAACTTGCGTTCGCCCGATGCGGCAGCGGCTGAACCGGAGGCGGCGGAGACGCAGGATATCGCGATCGACGCGGCGGGCAACGAAGCGTCGCTCAAGCTCTGCATCGACCTGTTGAAGCGGGGCGGTCAGCTGCTGCTGTTCGGGCTGCCCGGCCATCCGATCCTGGCGGACATTCAAGCGGTCGTACTGAAGGAATTGACGCTGTCGGGCTCGACCAACGCGCCGCAGGTATGGCCGCGCGTGCTAGAACTGATGGCTTCCGGCAGCGTGCAGGTGAAGCCGCTCCTTTCGCAGCGTTATCCGTTCGAGGAATTGGACCTGGCGATCGCATTCGCCCGGAACGAACCGGATGAAGCGGTTAAAATTATCGTCAGCCATTCATAAAGACTTAGGAGGAGCTGAACTGCCATGAAAATAACGGCGATCCATACCAAAATGATTAAAATTCCGTTCCACAAAGGCGAGAAATGGTCAGGCGGCACCCGGTACAGCGCGCCTTCGCTGATCGTGCAGATCGAGACGGACGAAGGCCTGATCGGCATCGGCGAGTCTGTCGGACCTACCATCCCGGTCATCCAGACCGTCGTGGACAAGGAATTCGCCCCGTTCCTCATCGGGCGCGATCCGATGGAGCTGGAGTCCATCCTTCACCGCCTGGAGGAGTATTGCGTCAACTGGAAGCAAATCGGCTACTACGGCATGGCCGGCGTGGAGATGGCGCTGCTCGATCTGCGCGGCAAAATCCTGAACACGCCGGTCTATAACCTGCTCGGCGGCAAGGTGAAGCAGGAGGTCGCCTTCTCCGGTTATATTTTCATCGACAAGCCGGAAAACAATGCCGAGGAAGCGCGCAGGTTCGCCGCTGCGGGCTATTCCGAATTGAAGCTGAAGGTCGGACGCGACATCGACCTGGATACGCAGCGCGTGAAGGCCGTGCGGGAAGCGGTCGGACCGAAGATGAAAATCCGCATCGACGCGAACCAGAACTGGAGCGTGCCGACCGCGATCAAGGCGATCCGCAAGATGGAGAAGTACGATTTGCAGATGGTGGAGCAGCCGACGCGTTATGACGACGTGGACGGCATGGCCGCCGTCGCCCGCGCCGTCGACGTGCCGATCATCGCAGACGAAGGCTGCGCCACCTACGAGGATGCGCTGCGATTGATCGACAAGCGTGCTTGCGCATGCTTTCTGGTGTACCCGTCCGAAGCCGGCGGCATCCTGAAGGCCAAGCAGATCGTCGATCTGGCCAACCACGCGGGCATCTGGTGCGTGACGGGCAGTTGGGCCGAGACCGGCATCGGCACGCTCGGCAACGTACACATGGTCGCTTCTTCGCGGAACTTCCCGTTCGCGAACGACACGCATCTGAAGTTCATGAAGGGCGATCTGCTTCGCGAGGAGCTCGTCTTCAACAACGGCGCCATCGCCGTGCCGGACCGTCCGGGCTTCGGCATCGATCTGGACATCACGAAGCTCGACCGCTTCGGCGAGAACTTCGAACGGGAAATGGTGTTCTACGATCCGCAGGATCCGCAGTTCCAGCCGCGCATCGGGCAGCTTTTGTAAGTGGTTCGCCCCGTCATTTTAAAATTGCTGGCCGTCTCCGTCTTGTGGGGCTGCAACTATGTGGCGAGCGCTTACCTGCTGCGGGAATTTTCGCCGATCCTGCTCGCTTTGTCCAGGCTCATCGTCACCTCGATGTTTCTGCTCGGCGTCGGATGGATGAGTCAAACGGTGAGGAAGCCGACCAGGCGCGAATGGATGTGGCTCGTATTGATCGGCTTGACCAGCTCCCTGATGTACCAGATCTTTTATTTTGTCGGACTGACGCATACCAGCGCTGGGAACGCGGCCTTGATCATCGCCTTGTCGCCGATCGCGACGACGTTTCTGGCGCGGGCTTTTCTCAAGGAAAAGGTGACCGGCTTAAAAATGGCGGGCGCGCTGACGGCGCTCGTCGGCGTTGCGGTCATCGTGCTTAACGGCGGCAAGGTCACGGGCGTCTCGCGCGGGGATTTCTTCATTCTGCTCGCGATGCTGACGCTGGCCGTAAGCGTATTGCTGATCCGCAAGGCGACGGAGACGATGAAGTCGATCGACGTCACGATTTATTCGACGCTTATCGGCACGGCGCTGTTGTTCCCGGCAGCGGGCGTCGAATGGGCGCAAGGCCATCTGCATGCCAGCGGCAGCCCGTTTACCTGGGCTACGCTGATCGTCGTCGCGTTGATCGCGCAAGGCTTGGCCGGCTTGTGGTGGAATCAGGGCATCTCCGTGGCTGGCGCTTCGACGAGCGCGATGTTCATGAACATTCCGCCGTTCGTGGCGATTCTGGTCGCTTATGTCGCCCTCGGCGATCCGATCATGCTGTCGCAGATCGCGGGCGGCGCGCTGATCGTCATCGGCGTTGCCGTATCCAACAAGAAGCGGGCAGACCGGGCGCTTCCCGCCAGTACGGTTACCTGAGGATAAGGAGGCAGACGGATATGAACAGAACGACTGACGATGAGGAGCCGCTGCGTTGGCATTCGCCGGACCGTGCTCCCTTTCGAATAGCCGGGTTTGCCTGGTGGGAGGCGGAGCGCAAGTATCGTCGCTTGCCTACCGTGGAGCCGGGCGCCATTCGCGAGATTCTGGACGAGTTGGCGGACAACACGTCGGGCGGACAGATTCGCTTTGCGACCGACGCCACCAGGCTGGTCATCAAGGCGAAGCTGTTCGCGCCGAACGTCGCGGAGCATATCGCCGCTACGGCGGTTAACGGCTTTGATTGTTATTTAGGCAAGCCAGGCTCGCAGCTCTACTATGGGACGACCCGGTTCGCCCACGACGCTGCCGAATACGAATACGTTTTTTTCAATAATGTGCAGCCCGAAACGCGGTATGTGACGCTTCATTTCCCGTTGTTCCAGGGCGTGCGCGACGTGCAAATCGGGACGAATGCGGATGCAGGCGTGTTTGAATTTCCGGCTTATGCCGCCAAGGACAAGATCGTTTTCTATGGAACGTCGATTACGCAGGGAGGCTGCGTCTCCAGGCCCGGCATGTCTTTTACGAACATTTTAAGCCGGCGCTTCGATATGGAATTTATCAATTTGGGCTTTTCGGGCAACGGCAAGGGCGATCCCGAGATCGCGCGGATGATCAACGACATTGATAATCCGGCGTGTATCGTCGTAGATTACGATGCCAACAACGTGCATGCGGACGATTTGATCCGTACGATGCCCGCATTCCTTCGCATTTTGCGCGGCAAGCATGCCGAGGTGCCGATACTCGTTTTATCGAGAATCCCTTACGGCTATGAGCACACGAATACCGCCTCCTATGAGGACCGGATCGTGAGAAGGGATTTTCAAAGGGATCTGGTGGGGTCCTTGAAGCGTGAAGGCGATCGCTTCATTCATTTCCATGATGGGGCCGACCTGCTCGGGGATATCTGGAACGAATGCACCGTTGACGGCGTTCATCCGACCGACCTCGGCCATATGCGGATCGCGGACGGCTTGACGCCGCTGCTTCGAGGGATCCTGCAAGGCGATTGAACCGTTATATAGACGAAGAAACGGGAGGCGGCAGCGATGACGGATCGGGCGGAGCTATTGTACGATGCTCGCAATACGTTAGGCGAAGGGCCGTGGTGGGATTCGGACAACGGATGGCTCTATTGGACGGACATTACGGATAAAAGGATCCACCGGCTGACGCCATACTCGGGGGAGCACCGCAGCGTCGTTATGACGCAGGAGGTCGGCGCATTCGTTCCCGCGCGGACAGGCGGCTTTATTTGCGCGATGCGGGACGGCCTCTATCGGTACGACCCGATCTCGACATCGGCCGTTCAGATCGTCGGGATCGAGACGGATCTGCCCGGCAACCGGTTCAACGACGGCAAGTGCGACGCCGCCGGGCGGTTCTGGGCGGGGACGATGGACGAGAAAGAGGAAGGCCCGACCGGCGCCCTGTATTGCCTGGAAGCGGATCTCAGCTGCCGCCGGGTGCTGACGGACATCACGATTTCCAACGGCCTCGCCTGGAGCGCCGATAACCGGACGATGTACTTCATCGATTCGACGACCCAGGAAGTCGTCGCGTTCGATTACGACCTGGGGACGGGAAGCCTCACAGCGCCAAGGACGGCTGTCCGCATCGGCGACGACGAGGGGCTTCCGGACGGGATGACGATCGATCGGGAAGGCATGCTCTGGATCGCGATCTGGGGCGGCGGCAAGGTGATCCGCTGCAATCCCGCGACCGGCGAGCGCCTGCAGACCGTCCTTGTCGCCGCTTCGCATGTGACCTCCTGCGCGTTCGGCGGCGAGCGGCTGGACGAACTGTATATCACGACGGCCAGACAGGGGCTCAGCGAGCGGCAATTGCTCGACGAGCCGAACGCCGGGGGCGTGTTTCGCTTCAAGACCGCTACGCAAGGTTTTGCGACAGTGCCTTTCGGCGCTTAGTGCCGTCTGAACGTTCTTGGCCCGGAGATCCGGCAACTTACCATTACATCAATCGGAGTGAAGTCCTATGCGCATGCAGACGATGCTTGCCCATTTCGGCGAAGAAACTGTTCACGGGGCGGTCGTGCCTCCTTTATATTTGAATTCTTTGTTTACGGCGAATTCATTTGACGAGATGAAGTCGGAAGCGCCGTACCGTTATTCGCGCATGGGCAATCCGACGACGGACATGCTGGAAAAAAAGCTGGCGGCGCTCGATAACGGGGAAGCCGCGAAAGTGTTCGCGTCCGGCATGGCAGCGGTCTCTACCGCGCTGCTTCATTTTTTGAAGCAGGGCGATCATGTGATCTGCAGCTACCCGATCTACGGCGGCACCTACGCCATGCTGTCCGGATGGATGGCGCGTTACGGCGTGACCTGCGATTTCGTGGACTTCCGCGACCTGGATAACATTCGCGGCGTCTTGAAGCCGAACACCCGCATGCTGTATACGGAAGGCTACTCCACGATGTTCATGGACGTCTTCGATCTTCGTGGCGCGATCGCCATCGCCAGGGAGCATGGGTTGGTGTCCGTCATCGACAATACCTGCGCGACTCCCGCGACGCTCAAGCCCCTGGATTGGGGCTTCGACGTCGTCGTCCATTCGTTGTCCAAATATTTGTCGGGTCACAGCGACCTGACCGGCGGCGTCGTCGTATCCAGTCAAGATACGATTCGCAAGCTGACTGCGATCGAGATCGGCGTGATCGGAGGCGCGCTTCCTCCATTTGACGCCTGGCTCGCCACTCGGGGGCTTCGCACGTTCGGACTGCGGATGAAGCAGCACGGCGAATCGGCCTTGCGCGTAGCTGCGCTGCTGGACGGTCATCCTCAGGTGGAGCGGGTGAACTACCCGCTGCTGCCCGGCCATCCCCAGCATGAGCTCGCCGTCTCCCAGATGAGCGGGCCGACGGGACTGCTCAGCTTCGAGCTGCGCGGGGGAGAACCGGCGGTACGCAAGTTCGTAGATAGCCTTCATTGGTTCAAGATCGGCGTCAGCTGGGGAGGCTTCGAGAGCCTCGTCTATGCGACGGCGATCGGCTGGCAGCGGGACGAGGTCGCCGGGACCGAATACGAGAGCAGGGTCGACAAGCTGGTGCGTCTATCCATCGGCCTGGAGGACGCGGAGGATTTGCTGGAGGACGTGGAGCAGGCGTTGGCGCAGCTTTAACGGCCTCGGCGTATTCGAGAACTAGAAGGAAAGGACCGGCGACTGCTGTATGAAAAGAATTGCTCTGGTCAATTTTTCGACCGTCGACTATACGATTGAAGAAAATATACTGCGCCAAGCCGGCTGCGAAGTGGATATTTACGACGGCGTCGCGACCGCGGACTTGACGGAGACAGTGAAGGACGCCGAGGTGCTGGTCGTTCAGCTGCAGCAAGTGACGGAAGCGCTGCTGGCGCGCATGCCCAGCTTGAAGCTGATCGCCCGGGAAGGGATCGGCCTGGACAGCATCCCGGTGGAGGCTGCGAGCAAGCGCGGGATTACCGTCATGAACGTGCCGGACTATTGCCTGGAGGAAGTGGCCGTCCATGCCGTCAGCCTGCTGCTCGCGTCGCACCGCAAGCTGTTCCCCGCCTCTATGCTCGTTCGCGGAGGGCAATGGACGCGCATGCCGGAGCTTAAGCCGATCTTCGCCTTGTCGGAGCTGACGCTCGGCTTGATCGGGATGGGACGCATCGGCGCGCAAGTCATCGCCCGCATGCGGGGCTTCGGCTGCCGGATTATCGTGAGCGATCCGTACTTGAGCCGGGCCAACGTCCCCGAAGGCGTCGAGCTCGTATCGCTGGACGAATTGCTCGCGCAATCGGATCTGATCTCGCTGCACTGTCCGTACGTAGAGGAAACGAAGCACATCATTAACCGGCACAACATCGCCAAGATGGAAAAGAAGCCGGTGCTGATCAACGTCTCGCGCGGACCGCTCATTCATGAAGGCGATTTGCTGGAAGCGTTGAACCGGGGGGATATTTCGTTTGCGGGACTGGACGTCCTGACCGAAGAGCCGCCTGCCGACGATCATCCGCTGCTGCATCATCCCCGAGCGATCGTCACCAACCATATCGCCTGGTACTCCGAGCAATCCGAAGCGCGGCTGCGGAACCTGACTTCGGCGCGCATCATCGATTTTCTCGAGGGACGGGCGATTCCGAACGTCGTGAACAAAAAGGATCTGTAACGGAGAGGCTGTGTCGCCTCGGCTGGGGACCTTGATACGAAAATAGCGCAATTTTGCGCTATAGCGGGCGACGCGTGTACGGTGGGCGAGCGATTGGCGTGCATGCAAGCTGGAATAGCGCAATTTTGCGCTATAGTGGGCGACGCGTGAGCGGCGGACGAGCGAGTGGCGAGCATGCAAGCTGGAATAGCGCAATTTTGCGCTTAGTGGATGACGCGTGAGCGGAGGGCCAGAGAGTGAAGCCCATACGCATACAAATCGACTGGCAAACGGGATGAAGCAGGAAATGTCTCTGCTCCATCCCGTTTGCGTTTCGCGGGCGCCGTTTCTTACTCGTCCACCATCCGGTTCGTGAGCGAGCCCAGCTTTTCGATCTCGATCGTGACGATATCCCCATGCTTCAGGTACACGCGCTCTTCTTTGGGGAGGCCGAGGACGACGCCTTCGGGAGTTCCAGTCAGAATCACGTCCCCCGGATACAGGGTCATATGCTGGGAAACGTAGCTGACGATCTCGTCGCACGGGAAGATCATGTCCGAGGTGTTGGAGTTCTGCCGAACTTCGCCGTTGACGATGGATCTCATGGCCAGCGCATTCGGATCGCCGACTTCTTCGGCCGTGACCAGGTAAGGGCCTAGCGGGCTGAACTTGTCGAGCGATTTGCCGAGCAGCCATTGTTGCGTCCGCATCTGCAAATCTCTCGCCGACAGATCGTTGACGCAGCAGTAGCCGAATACATAGTCCAGCGCTTCGTCTTTGCTGACGTACTTGGCGTCCCGGCCGATAACGATCGCCAGTTCCGCTTCGTAGTCGACCTCGCTCGTCACGCGGTTCGGTAGCGGGATATCGTCGCCATGGGCGGCCAGCGTGTTGCTGAACTTGTTGAAAAGGATCGGATATTCCGGGATCGGCGCGTTCGATTCCTCGGCATGCTTGCGATAATTCAAGCCGATGCAGATGATTTTGCCCGGATCCGTTACGCATGGGCCGTAGCGGGCATCGCTCTCCTGCAGCAGGTAGGCTTGCGGTCCTGCCGGGAGCTGGCCCAGATAACGTTCGACCGCTGCGACCGCTTCTTTTCCGCCGCGGATCAAGTCCATCGCGTCCGTCGGCACGCCTTGCGCCGGCACGGCTTCCAGCGCTTTGCGCAGGTGTACGATTTCTTCCCCTCTGAGAACGCCTAACGCGAGCTCAAGGTCTTCCCTGATCGTTACGAATTTCATCTTCTAACTCTCCTTATCGCAGTCTAAAACAATTATGCATTTTTGCCGAACGTGACGCCACCGTCAATATAAAGCGGCGAGCCCATCATAAAGCCGGCTTCGTCCGAAGCGAGGAACAACGCGGCGTTGGCCACGTCCTCGGGCCTGCCAAGCTCGCCGCTGAGCTGGCGGCTCTTGATGGCTTCGATCGCCTTTTCCGGATCGTCGTAGGAATTTTTCAAGTAGTTTTCGACGAACGGCGTAAAAATGGTGCCCGGCAGCAAGGCGTTCACGCGGATCCCGTAAGGCGCGTAGTCCACCTGCATCGACTTGGTTAAGGCGAGGACGGCGCCTTTGGATGCGGCATAGGAGGCGCGGCGGGCAAGCCCGATCTCGGCGATGCAGGACGACATGTTGATAATGCAGCCGGACTTGCGCGCCATCATGCTCGGCAGCAAGTATTTGCTCGGCAAAAACACGCCGGCGATATTGACGCGCATCACCTTGTCCCATTGCTCGAGCTCGAGCTCGTGAAGCGCTCCGACGCCGCTGATGCCGGCATTGTTAAAAAGCACGTCGACGCGCCCGAATGTCTGAAGCGCAGCTTGCGCCATCGCTTCCATCTCGGCCGGCGACGTGACATCGCCGGGGATAAACGTGGCGCTGCCGCCGCGTTGCTTGATTTCGTCAACCGTCTCCTGGCCTTTCGCCCGATCGAGGTCGTTAATGATGACGATCGCCCCTTCCTGCGCGAAGCGCAAGGCCGAGCCTTTACCGATGCCGGAACCCGAACCCGTAATTAAACATACTTTGCCGTTCAGCCGCATAATCGGTATTCACATCCTTTTGTTTATTATAATAAACTTGATTTATTATATAAAACTAATATAACATCCGGCATTTGCGGCGGTCAATAAAAAGAACCCGCTTTCACACGCGCCTGGCGCTGAAAACGAGTTCTGCATCGGAGTCATTCGATGCTTTAATAATGCTTCTTTCAATGCTTCTTTCAATGCCACATTCGGCTATTCACTATTGAAGGGAAGACAGCTGCTCGGCCAGCCGCAGCACTTCCGTTTGGGCGTCGGACTTCTTGGCTTCCCAGCGAGGCAGCGGCATCGTGAAGCTGACGGCCGCCGCCGGCGCGCCGCTCGGGTTTTTGACCGCTGCCGCGATGCATGCAATCCCGTTCACGACCTCTTCCTCGTCCACGGCATAGCCCATCTGCCGGACCCGCGCGAGCTGCACGAGCAACGCCTCCACATTCGAAGTGGTCTTCTCGGTAAATCGCTCGAACGCGGCGTTCGCGAACAACGCGCGAACCTGCTCGTCCGGCAAATGCGCCAAGAGCGCTTTTCCCATCGCCGTCGCATAGGCGGGAATCCGCATGCCCGGCTCGGAGACGAGCCGAACGGGCGCCGGCGCTTCTTTTTTCGCCAGATACAAAATATGGGTTCCTTCCAGACGGGCAAGCTGTACCGTCTCGCCTACCCGTTCGGCGGCCTCCGCCGCCAAGCGCTGAAACTGCGCGACCAGATCGATGCCGGAAAAATAAGCGCGGCCCAGCGTGGCGAATACGGGGCCAAGGGCGTAGGTTTCGCCTTTTTCCCGATTCACCCATTGCAGCGCCTCCATCGTCTGCAGAAGCGAAAACATCGTGCTTTTGTTGATTCCCGTCTCGGACACTAAGTCCATCATCCGCAATCGGGAAGGGCGGGCCGCGATGCAATGGAGAACTTCATGGGCTCTTTCCAAAGCCGGCACCCAATATTTGCGATCCGTACGTTCCATTTTCTCACCAGGTTTCTCTGATAAACTGGGTTTATTATATCACAAGCACCTTTTTCCCATAACGCCGTCGTTATTTGGTAGAATAGGAGAGTTGACTTAAGGAGGTAGACCGAATTGCCAGAGATAAAAAAACCGGGAAAGAAATATAAAGCCAAACGTCCGACGCGCGACGAGTTCGAGCTCGAGGAATTGG
Source organism: Cohnella hashimotonis (assembly GCF_030014955.1). Lineage (NCBI taxonomy): Bacteria > Bacillati > Bacillota > Bacilli > Caryophanales > Paenibacillaceae > Cohnella > Cohnella hashimotonis. Next base: position 5,050,430 of record NZ_JAGRPV010000001.1, on the reverse strand, counting down.
GAGAGCGTCTGGTGGAGGCCAAGCAGGAGGACAGCACCGTCGTTCTAACGATATGGGACGAGCCCGAGCCCGTACGAGGCCGGATCGTCAAGCTGGACGCACGCACGAGATTGGTTCATGTCCAGACGCTCGAGAAGCTCGTCAAGCTGCCTTTCCTGGACATCATGCGAGTCGATAACCCCAGAGATTGACCGCGCTTCCGGTATACAGAAATCATCGGCTTTGGTAAGATAGGGAGAACAAACGGGCGAATGCGATCCACTCTAAAGGCGGGAACGGCTTGAAAAAGATTCGACCGATCCTTTTCATCAGAAATCGAACGAACTCCCTATTCCTAAGGCTTATCGCCGGCTTTTTGTGCATCGTCCTGCTGCTCGCCTCCCTGACCTTCTACTCCGTCTCCGAATCCAAGAAGAGCGTCAAGCACGAGGTCGTGAAATACAACACCTCCATGCTCGCCAATACCCGGGACAGCTACGAGAACCATCTGGATCTCATCAAGAAGCAGATGCTGCTGTTTTTTTCGGACGAGAAGATTTTGCTGCTTCAGAACAAACCCGCGAATACGCTCTATCCGGAAATCGTGCGCGAAATCCAGCAGTGGACGACCGTGCCGTATTATTACATCAACAATATCGTGTTTTATTCCAAACCGAACGATCTCGTGCTGGAGAAGGGGACGAGCACGAACGCCAAAGCGATGTTCAATGTCTTCTATACCAGCTCGGATTATCCGCTTGAATTTTGGACGAAGCAGTTCGAGGAAAAGAACACGTACCGAATTTGGCCCGCAGCTCCGTTTTATTCGGAGATCATAGAGGGCAACCGGCTGTCGCTCGGAGAGATGATCCCGGTCGTGATCAAGGGACAATACAATCCGGGTTTCGTCATGATCGTCTTTCTCAATGCCGCCAAGATGTACGAAGCCTATCATCAAAGCGTGAACGAAGAACTGATGATTTACGACGCGCAAGGTAAACCCATGTTCGGCAGAACGGAAGGCGAGCCGTTTCTTTCCTTTGAAGAACTGCAGGAAACCAAGGATGCCGAACCGTTCGTCCGGGACGGCAAATATTATTTTACGTTCAAAGGCAAGGGAACCGGCTTCACCTATGTCAGCCGCGTGCCCGTCGATCGGATCGCCGCCCAGACCCGGATCAATATTACGCTGCTCGCCAGCATTCTGGCCGCCATCACGCTCAGCATCCTGTTCTCGTTTCTGTTCGCGGCCCGAATCAACAATCCGCTCAAGCGGGTCATCGAATCGATCCGGGGCATGAACGGCGAGACGGCGCCGCTGCGTTCGAGCATCAAGGAATTCGATATTATCAGCGGCCAGATTCACGGCAACCGGATGCTGACCAGGCAGCTGTCGTTCATGAATCATCTCAAAGCGATCCGCGGCCAGGATACGGACGCATCGTCGCTCGATTTTGCCGACAAGCCGTTCGTCTTCGTTCTCTTCCAGATCCAGCCGGGCAAAAACGAGGCGAATACGCCGGCGATCATCCAGAACTGGGTGTACTATTTGAGGATCTTCATCGACAGCCAGCTGAAGCCGGATTTTCCGGGCTCGCTTACGTTCCAGATCGAACGGGACCAGATCTTAAGCCTGGTGTTCACGGAAAACCTGGACAAGGTGCGCTCGCGGCTCGGCGAAATGAAAAAAGTGTTCGATCAGGACCGGGAGCACGGCATCATGACGATGGCCGTCACATCCGCGTATTCCGCTTCGAATCAACTGACTTCCGCCTACGAAGAGGCGCAGGAGCTGGCGGGAGAGCGGCTGCTGACCGACGAGACGCAGATCATCTCGGAGCGGTCCGGCGTGCCGGTCGCGATCGGATTCTCGCCGGATCAGGAGAAGGAGCTCGAGGCGAATCTGAAGGCAGGGAATGGGGCTCAAGTGGCCGCCTTGATCGAGCAGCAGTTCGCCAAGTGGCACCGCAAGCCGCCGACGGCCGCTTCGCTCGTGCGCTTCGCGGAGACCGCAGCCGCCAAGATTCGAGGCTTCGTTACGCCTTTCCCGCTGGACCCGGACAAGGTCGATGCCGTTATGGTCCGGGAGGGGGAGCGGATCGCGCGATGCAGTACGCTCTTCGAGCTGGAGCTGCTGCTCCTCGAGTGGGTGACGGGAACGGCGCAGGCCGTCCGGGAGAAGAAGGACGAGAAGCATCCGGTCACGGTCCAGATCGCCGAGTATATCAACGAGCATTTGGCCGAAGAGATCTACCTGGACGTGCTGGCGGACAGATTCAAGATGAGCAGCGGCTACTTGTCTTCCTATTTCAAAAACAAGACCGGCATGAATATCGTCGATTATATCAACGAGACCCGGATCAAAAAAGCGGCTCTCCTGCTGGACGACGAAGGGCTGAAGATTCGCGAAGCCGCCGAACAGGTCGGGTATAAGAACATTACGTCGTTCAACCGGATGTTCAAAAAGTATATGGGGTTGACGCCCAGCGAATTCAGGAAACGAAATGAATCGGTTTAAAGTCGGATTTAGAAACGGGTGCGCCTGACCGGGCGTCATCCGTTTTTTGTTTGGCCCGGGCCGGTCGAGGGCTTAGGCTTTTTTGCGTGACCTGCCGGCTTGAGCGGATTTCCTGCCATAATGGGCTATAGGCTGTTTTTCGAAAGCTGATATTATTCTTAGAAAACCGTAAAGGAATTGCAATCGAGGCGTTTCAGAAGATGTACGCGCAGGCCGGCCGGACTGTACGATTGCGGTATCGGGTCGGTCGCTGCAAGGCGAAAGCGAATTCGCCGACTTGTTGCAAGGATTCGTTGCAAGGATCAGAAGGGAAGCCATAAAAATCGAAAAGGGATGGTGTATTCAAGGTTATGCAGAAAAACAACCACAGAAAAAAAATCTTCAGCCTCACTCTGTTATCGGCAATCTTGATGACGACTTCGCTCGCGGCTTGTTCAAGCAACAACAACGAAAAGAACGCGCAGTCGCCTTCGCCGTCCGCCAGTCCGAGCGGTACGGCAAGCGCGTCCGCAACGGTGGCGCCGGCTGAGCCGGCAACCCTCCGGCTGCTGACCGACCAATCGCAAGCATGGCCCGTCAAGCCGGATTGGGCCGTCTGGCGATGGATCAAGGATGCGACCAACATCGAGATCAAGCAGGAGCTGCAGACGGGTCCCGAGTCTCTGCCCCTCGCCATCTCCTCCGGGGACATGCCGGACCTGATGTCCGTGTTCCCTGCCGACGCGCAGAAGTACGGGCCGCAAGGCGCATTTCTGGACCTGTCCAAGTATTTGGACAAAATGCCGAACGTGAAGAAGTATTTGGAGGAAAGGCCGACGGTGGCCCAACGGATGACCTCGCCCGGCGGCGAAATGTACAACATTATCAACGACGGAGGCGGCGCGGGCAACAATGTCGTTTATTTCTACCGCGACGATATTTTCGCCAAGCATTCGCTACAAGTGCCGACCACTTGGGACGAGTTGTACGAAACGGCGAAAAAGCTGAAGGCGCTGTATCCCGACAGCTATCCGTTCGTCTTCCGCCACGGCATCGGCACGATGAGATCCTTCGCGCCGGCGTTCGGCATCTACCCTTGGTTCTATGAGGAGCCGGGCACCGAAAAAATGAAATTCGGCGTAGCCGACCCTAACTTCAAGAAGCTGGTCGAGTATTTGAACAAGTTCTATAAGGAAGGCTTGTTCCCGCCCGACTGGCTGTCCATGGACTACAAGGCTTGGACGCAGTTCATGACGACGAACAAATCGTTCATCTCCATCCAATACATCGGTCAGATCGAGATCATGAATTCGCAGCTGAAGGACGGTGCCCATCTGAAGTTCATGGCGCCGCCGCTCGGCGCAGGCGACAAGCCCTATCTCGCCAAAGCGAACTTCGAAGAATACGGCTTCGCCGTCTCTTCCACGACGAAAAACCTGGACGCCGCGCTCCGCTATCTTGACTTCATCTATTCCGATGAAGGCTCCGACCTGCTCAGCTGGGGCAAAGAAGGCGAGTCCTATGAGATGGTAGACGGCAAGCGCAAGCTGCTGCCGCAATTCAAAGAGCCGAACGACCTCCGCAAGGAGCTCGGCATGTTCACGACTGGCGCGGTCGGACTGGCGAACATGGAATCCTCCTTGTCGCTGAGCAACGAAAACGAGCGGTACGCATACGCCGAAGCGGAAAAGTATCAATTCCCGACGATGAACATCACGCCTCCGCTCACCAACGAGGAAAAGAGCGCGGTCGCGCTGATCGAAGAGCAGGTGCTGAAGCATTACGAAGCTTCGGTCGCCAAGTTCATTAACGGCGAGACCCCGATGTCGCAGTGGGATGCCTTCCTGGCCGAGCTGGACAAAATGGGCGCGAAGAAGCTGCTTGAGACTTATCAGGTCGCATTGGACCGGCTCAAAGCGAACTCGAAATAACTCGTTTAACCGAAGCAACCATTCAATCCTATAGGGTCGGCCGCCCGCTTGCGGCGGCCGGCTCTATCTCTTAAGGAAGGAGACCCGACATTGAAATTATCCATCCTGGGGCAGATCAAACGCGATCGGATCTTTCTTCTGCTGCTGGCGCCGACCATGATTTTCTACATCATGTTCCGCTACGTGCCCATGTTCGGGATCACCATCTCGTTTATGGACTACAACCTGTTCAAGGGCATCGCGGGGAGCCCATGGGTCGGGCTCAAATATTACAGGATGTTCTTCGAAAATCCCGACGCCAGAATCATTATCAAGAATACGGTGCTCCTCGGTTTTTATAAGCTGCTGTTCGGTTTCCCGGCGCCGATCGTTCTGGCCTTGATGCTGAATGAAGTGCGCAGCATGATATTCAAAAGATTCGTGCAAACGGTGAGCTACATGCCGTATTTTCTGTCCATCGTGGTCGTCGCCAGCATGATCGACATGTTTTTGTCGCCCAGTACGGGCTGGCTGAATCACGCCCTACAGGACATGGGGTTCCCGGCCATTAACTTCCTGCAGGAGCCTGGTTGGTTCCGGACGATCTTCGTCAGCTCGGAAATTTGGCAGCAAGTCGGATGGGGTTCGATTATTTATTTGGCAGCCGTCACGACGATAGATCCGCAGCTGTACGAAGCGGCGAGAATGGACGGCGCGGGCAGGCTGAAGCAGATCTGGCACGTCACGCTTCCCGGCCTCGCGACGACGGTCGCCATCATGTTCCTCATGCAGGTGGGCCAGATTCTCGAGATCAGCTTCGAAAAGGTATTCCTGCTGTCCAATGCGGCGACGTACGATACGTCGGATATCATCTCGACCTACGTGTACCGGATCGGCCTTTTGCAAGGGAATTTCAGTTACGGCGCGGCGATCGACCTGTTCATGGGCGTAATCGGATTCGTGCTCGTCTACGTGAGCAACAGGATCAGCCGCAGATTCAGCGAGACCAGCTTATGGTAAAGGGGCGGAAGACGGATTGAAACAACGAACGGGCTTATTTGATATCGTGAATGTCCTGATCCTGGCTCTCTTTGCCTGCACGATGCTGTTTCCTTTTATCCACATGGCGGCCGTATCGTTAAGCTCCGCGGAATTCGTGGTCGGCAATCGAATCAGCATCTGGCCCAAGGGCATCAACTTCGACGCCTTTGCGGCCGTTCTAAGCGACAAGCGAATACTGACCGGTTACAAAAACACGCTCATTTACGTCGTGCTCGGAACGACTTTGTCTCTGATCGTCACGACGATGGGCGCCTACTCCCTATCGAGAAGAAACCTCGTCTTCGGCAAAACGTTCATGCTGATGATCGTGTTCACGATCTTATTCTCGGGCGGCATGATTCCGACTTATCTCACGGTACGTAATTATCACCTGCTCGATACGATCTGGGCCATGGTGATACCGAACCTCGTTACCGCCTTCAATCTGATCATTATGCGCACGTTCTTCCAGGGAATCCCGCGGGAATTGGAGGAGTCCGGCAAGATCGACGGATTGTCCGACGCGGGAATCTTGACGCGGATCGTCTTACCCTTATCCAAGCCAGTGCTGCTCACGGTCATGCTGTTTTACGCGGTTCAAATCTGGGGCAATTTCTTCAGCGCCCTGCTATATCTCCGGAATGCGGACTTGTATCCGCTGCAAGTGATCATTCGGAATATCGTCATGATGGGCGTGATATCGGATATCACGGTCAGCTCCGCCCTCGGAGACAAGAAGGTCGTGCTGGAATCCTTGAAGTACGCGGTCATTCTCGTCGGTACGCTGCCGATCTTGCTGTTTTACCCGTTCATCCAGAAGCACTTCATCAAAGGCGCCATGATGGGCTCGGTTAAAGGCTAAAGGTTAAAGGTTAAAGGCGACCTGGAAGGCCGCCCCCGCTTAATCCAAACGCGTCCAATCGAACAGCACGCCCATGGCCGAGCTGCGGTTATTCGCGAGCAGGCCGTACGCTTCCGGCGCGTCCATCGGCGAATACCGGTGCGTAATGAGCGGCGCGATATCCATGCGGCCCTGGATGAGGTAACGCAGGAAAAGCTCGGACATCGCAGGATGGTCCCAGTCCCGGTAATTTTTGGAGGCATGGATGCCCAGAATCGAGATGGAATCCGATACGACGTTCGGTCCGAGCGGTTGCTGTGACGGCACCGAGGTATCGCCAAGCAGCACGACGCGGCCGAACGGCTTGACGAGCAAGGTGGCCTGGGCAAGGACGGACGGATGACCGGTGACGTCGAATACGACGTCGAGCATTTTGCCTCCCGTCGCCGCGCGGATCGCTTCTCTTGCTGCTTCCGCGTTCATGGGCAGCGGTCGAATGCCCGGCTTTTTCGGCAGCAGGTCGAGCCGGCTCTCGGCCGGATCGATGGCGTAGATTTCCCGGGCGCCTGACAAATAAGCGTATTGGGCGGCCAATTGGCCCAGAAGCCCGAGCCCGACGATGCCGACCGTTTCCCCGAGCTGCAGCTCCGCCCGCCGCACGCCAAGCTGCGTCGTCTTGGCCAAGCTCAGCCAGAGTCCCTGCTCGGCGCTGATTTCCTTCGGAAGAGGGTAGGCGTCCCTGGCTTCGATTTTAAAGTATTGCGCATGAGAATGCCCCGCATTGATGCGGTCTCCCGGGCGAATGCCCGTCACGTCCGGTCCGACCTCCAGCACCTCGGCCGTCGTCAGATAGCCGGGCTGGAAGGGGTACTTCACCCAATCCGACCAGTTGGTCCCCGCATCGAAGACGCCTCTTAGGCACTGGAGCTCCGTGCCGGTGCTGATGAGCGACGCCACCGACCGGCACAAGATTTCCGTTCGCCCGAGCGCCGGGTCGAGCGGTTCTTTGCGTATCTCGACTTGCTGCGCCTGGGGAAAAAAGACGTTCCACGATTCCAATTTACAGCCTCCTCTTACGGGCTTAATCGCCCTGATAGATCAATTGTAGTGGGATCCGCCATGCTTATCCTAGCGCCGTAATTCAGGGATCGTTAACACTTATACAGGTCTATAATCAAACAACCGTTTGTACTGGCTCGGCGAGATGCCCGCGTATTTCTTGAACAGCCGGGTGAAGCTCTGCACGTCCTGGAAGCCGAGGTCGGCGCCGATGTCGGCGACGGTGCGCTCGCCCGTTTCCAGCATGGATTTGGCTTTGGCGATCTTCATCTCCCGGTGGAGCAGAATCGGAGATTTGCCGAACGTCTTCTTGAATTGATTGCTGACGTAAGTCGGATTCATATGCAGTTCTTTGGCCAGCTCGGCGAGCGTAAAGTTGGCTTCGGGCCGGGTGGCGATCTTAAGCAGCAGGGACAGGAAGCCCGCCGGCGGCAGCGCCGGATTTTCGGCGCCTGCTTGGCCGACGGCATTGTCCAGCAGCACGTACAGCAGCTCGAGCGACTTCGCTTTTTGCAGGATCACCTTCGGGAGATGTCCGTCCTCCGGGTTCTGGCATAGCATCAGCTCGTCGAACGCGTCCTCGAACCGGCGATGGTCGCGCAGCGGATAAATAAACGGGATCCGCAAGAAAGGCAGCACGTCGATCGCATTCTGGATCCGGTACGTAAAATGCCACCAGAGAAACTCCGTCTCCTCGTCCGTGTCTTTGTATTGGTCATGTTCAAGGAGCGGGGGGATAAAAATGACGGTGCCCGGCGGAATGTCGTATACGCGGTCCTCGACTCTGAGCTTGGCCGATCCGCTGCGGACGTAGGTCATCATATAGTAATCCTGAATGACGCGGTTGCGGTAGTTGATCGCGCGCAGACGGTGGTTGTCGAACTTCAGCACCGTCAGCTCGGCGGCCGCCAGCAGGGAACGAAGCGGATTATCCTTCATCATGGAACCTCGCCCGGTATTGGGATGGGGTCTCGCGGTAATATTTTTTGAAAATCCGGCTGAAGTAGAGCTGGTCCTCGAAGCCTGTCAGGCCCGAGATTTGCTTGATATTCATGTTGGTCCGCTTCATGAGCTCGCAGGCCCGCTGCAGCCGGAACCGGAGAATGTACTGCTGTGGCGTCGTGGACGTGATGCGTTTGAACAACGCCGTGAACCGGTCGGTGCTCAGATGGGCAAGCTCCGCCAATCGGCCGACATACATCTCTTCTGCGTAATGATCATGAATGTACTTGATCGATTCGTAAATTTCGTTGCGTACCGGTCCTGCGTCGAAGACGCTGTCGCTGGCATTGCGTCTGGCGATCATCGAAAACAGATAGGACAGCAGGGAAGAGGAGGCCAGCTCGTAGCCGGGCTTCTTGTCTCGTACTTCCTCCATCATCGCCTCGAACAGCTCGACCGTGCGGTCGTCCGCTCCCGCTTGAACCGATTGATTTGCCAGCAGTCCCGCCCGATGCAGAAGCTCCTCCGCGCCGTAGCCCGTGAAGTGGACCCAATAGGCGAAAAACTCCTGTTCCCCGTGATGGCCGTAGTACTGTTCTTCGAAGGGACGGAGCAGGAAGAAGCTGCCGGGCGCGAGCATCCGCTGCTGTCCCCGAAGACGCACGGTCATCGGACCCGCATGGTTGTAAGAAAGGTAAAAATCCTTACGTCCGAGTCTCCGGTGCGTCATTCGGAAGAACGATTCGAACTTGTAATAGCCGACCGAGTTGATCAGCAGATAATGTCCCGGATCGTTGAAGCCTTTATCGTCTTCGTCGGGCAACCGGTAAAAGCTTTCGAACTCCACGTCTTCGCCCCGCCTTCGGAACGCCCTCGAGGGACATTTGGCTTAACTGTATCATAAATGCGGGAATAATCCATATTCTCGCGGATAAATGGCATATGACTAGCAGGGGGCGGAACGTATACTCGGAGGGTAAGCACATTGAAGCGGGGGGCTGTCCGAATGACGATTGCGCTTGGACTTGAATACGAGAGCTATAAATATGTACTTGGCGTTCTGCATAAATTTACGGTGCCTTTCGACGAACCGAAGGACATTCGGCTGACGGTCGGGAAAAACGACAGGGTGGCCGCGCAGCTGCTCCTCTATTCCGAGGATGAGATGCTCGTCGGCGTGAACGGAGAAGCCGCTTTCTACGAGCGCGGCCCGATTGACGTCCTCCGCATTAGCGTGGATGTGCCCGGCTTGTCCCAAGGCCGCGTCAAGGCGAAGCTGATCGGACTGGTAGAGGATGACGACCGGCAGCTCAAGTCGGATATGATTCTGGATCAAGGCGTCATCTATGTGGAGAAGAAAAGGGTGCAGCCCGTATGGGTAGAGGTAGAGATCGATGCAGATGCGAAGCCCGGCGTATATCGCCCGCAAATCTCCGTTTACCGTCACCGGATGTTCGAGGACGAGACGCTCGTAGGGACGCTTGGGTTCGAGGTCCGGGTGCTGGAAGTGGAGCTGCCCCCGCCGGCCGACTATTCGTTTTATTTGGATCTCTGGCAGCACAATGCCAACATCGCGCGCAAATACGATGTCGAGCTGTGGAGCGACCGGCATTTTGAGATCATGGAAGGTTACGTCGCCTCGCTGGCGGAGCTCGGTCAAAAAGCCGCTACCGTGGTCGTATCCGAGGTTCCGTGGTCGGGACAAGGTTCCGCGTTCGACAGGGTTGACCCGGCGAATATGTTCGAGTACAGCATCGTGAACGTCACGATGCGTGCGGACGGGGAATGGGCATACGACTTCGGGGCGCTGAATCGGTACGTGGAGCTGTGCATGAAGCACGGCATCGACAGCGAGATCGAAGTGTTCGGGCTGCTGAATATTTGGGTCATCGAGGAAGCGGGCTACGGCCGGCTCGTTCCGGATCTTGACGATGCCGTCCGCGTCCGGTACTTCGACGAGCGCAGCGGTACGTACAAATACATCAAAGACAAAGGCGAGCTCGCGCGGTACGTGTCCGCTTTAGAGAAAAATTTCATCGATAAAGACTGGATCGGCAAGGTGCGAATTCTGGCGGACGAGCCGGCGGATCTCGAGCGTTTCCGCGGCCGCTTGAGCGCGCTCCGGGAGATGGCGCCCTCCTTCCGGTACAAAGTCGCGATCAATCATGCGGAGTTTATCAAGGAAGAAGGGCTGCTCGACCATGTGCCGAGCCTGGATTGCGTAGCCGACGAGTACGACGAGCTGATGGCTTTGAAGCAGGGGAAAGATGGAAAGACGCTATTTTACGTTGCCTGCGAACAGATGCACGCCAATACGTTCATCGCCTCCCATCTGCTGGAGAGCAGGCTGCTCCCATGGCTGGCATGGCAATTCCGGCTGGACGGCTTCTTGCGCTGGAACTATACGGTGTGGCCGAACGATCCGCTGAACAAGATCTCGTATCACTATCCGGTTTTCCCGGCAGGCGACACCAACTTCGTCTATCCGGGACGGGACGGGATGCCGATGCTGTCCCTGCGGTACAAGCTGCTGCAAAAAGGCATTCGCGATTTCGAGCTGCTCGCGCGTTATGTCCGCAAGGGCGGCGACCGGCAGCAGCTCGAGCAGCGTATGCGAAAGGTGTTCCTATGGAGCGACAAGAAGGAGCTGCACAGGCACTCGCGCAAGCGGAAGGAAGAGCTGTTCTCGCTGAACGACGAGCATTTCGAGGAGATCATCGCCGGCGTGCTGGAGGCGCTTGCGGGCACCGGCGAACATGTAGCCAGGGAAGCTTAAAATGAAATGAAACTATGCGCACTTGTACGGGGACTGTCTTGGACAGCTCCCTTTTTTGCGTTTCGTCATTTTCGCCGCGATCCGCCTGTGACTTCGATGACATGAAGTCGTGACCGCGTCATCTTGAGTTTGGGTACGCTGCTCCTGATGCATGCAGCCGGTTCATGAGATGATTGGATGACTTCTTATTCATAATTAAGGGGACTACGGAAAGGAGCAATTGCAATGAATAGGAATCGTTTCCGCATGGCAGGCTTCCTGCTTGCGATTGTGCTGCTTTTTATTATGGCGGTACCCGCGTCCGCATCGGCGGCTCAAGAGAAGAAGATAAGCGTGTTTTATAATGGCCAGGCCATTACGTTTGAAGAAGCTGCTCCAATTATGAAGGATGGCCGAACCCTCGTACCCTTCCGCAAATTGTTGGAAACGCTAGGCTTTAAAGTAGAGTGGGTGAAAGAGAAGGGCGGCGTCGAGAAAGCGATCGGCAAGAAAAACGGGCTCGAAATCATCCTGCCGATCAACGGTAAAACCGCCGTCGTTAACGGACAGAAAGTTTCGTTGGATGTTCCGGCTCAAGTCGTAAAAGGCAGTACGATGGTGCCGCTTCGCTTCGTGTCGGAGAATAGCGGATATGCGGTCGAGGTAGCGAACAAAGCGAACGAAGTCATCATTCATATTAACGATAAGAAAAAAACGCCCGGCAACGGCACGGATGACGGCGACCAGACAGGGATCGAGCCTTACGTCTTGAAGGGTACCGTCGTCGATGCGGATGGGCACCCGATCAAGGGGGCGAAGATATATGCCGACAACATGCTGCTGTACAACAGCAACCAAGCGGGCGTGACCGATGAGAAGGGCCGTTATCGAATCGAATTAAGCAAAATGGCGACAACTTGGAGCGCAAGCGGAGAAACCACGATCGAATTGAACGGCGTATCGACGCCTATTGACCTGACCCCGGACAACGATGATCCGTTTGCCGGCAATTTGGGAGCCATTCGCAATTTTACGGCGCTGACGAAGACCGGGACCGTGGTGTTTCATATGGCCGATTTATGGGACCCCGCAGACGTTACACTCCCGCCTCCTGAACGGGAGGATGTCGAGTTGACGCTGGAGCCAGTTGGACAGATCTCGGGAGGGGCGGGCAAAAAGATCGTCGGGCACGGCAAAGTTACCGATAACGGCTTCGGCATTGCAGGCGTGCCGATCGGCCGCTACAAGATTACGGCCCGTTTGGTGCCGAATGGGGAACCGGCCAAGAGCTTGTTGGTAGGGTTGCTCGATAAGAACGATTTCCAAGAGTCGTTGGTGGCAGACTTCGAGAATATCGTCGGCGCCTATTATCGCCTCGAGATCGAATTGAAGCTGCCCTAGACCGGACGAACGATTAGAAAAGAGGAATTTACATTGAGTATGCTTAGAGTTAAGCCAATATTAAAATGGTCTTTGCCGCTGAGCCTTGCGCTCGTATTGGCTGCCTGCGGAGGCGGTGCGAGCGACAAGAACAATGACGCGATGCTAACCGCGTCCGAGCTGCCTGCTTCGAGCCCGAGCGCAAGCGCAAGTCCGAGTGCGAGCCCCGGCGATTCGGGTATGGCGCCCTCCGCTCAAGTGCTTCCCGGTTTCGTATTGTTTAAGGATGAAGGCAGCGGCGTAGAAATTCAGTATCCGGAGAAGTGGGAATTAAGCCACGATGTTCCGGGCGCCATCGTCAGCTTTATGACGGCGCTTGAGGACGGCGACAAGTTCCGGGATAATGTCAGCATTTCCATGCAAGATCTCGGCGAGGATCAGATGGATCTTGCACAATATGTGGAGCTGACGAAGCAGCAGCTGCAAGAAGTCATTACGGATTTCAAGATGATTTCGGAGGAGAATTTTTCGACGGACGACGGTCTGGACATCAAAGTGATTAAGTATACGGGAAAACAAGGAGATTTTAGTCTGACTTGGCAGCAGCTACTGTCGATCAAGAACGGAAAGGCGTATATTCTGACCTATCTGGCTGAAGATGATGCCTTTGACAAGTATGTCGAGACGGTCGGAAAAATGGTGGAGACATTGGTCATTTATTAACTACAAAGCGGAAGTTGTTCAACGGGACAAAGCAGAGCAATTCCCTGCTTGTCCCGTTTGCGTTTTTGATCGATGTCCCCTTTCTCAAGCGGCTGGGGCAGCCGCGAGCAGGGAACGAGGCTGACCCGGGCGGCGTCATCCGGACACGGCATGACGGGACCGGTATTCGCTCGGGCTCATGCCCGCCGTGGCCGTAAATACGCGGCTGAAGTAGTTTTGGTCGGCATAGCCGACCATTTCGGCGATTTCCTTGTTGCGCATGGACGGGAAATGGACCATCAGCTCCTGGGCTTTGCGCATGCGCATGGCGGTGACGTATTCCACGAACGACTTGCCGCTGTTTTCCCGGAACAGGCCGCAGAGCAGCGTCTTGGAAATGTGGAATTTGTTCATCAGTTGCGTCAGCGACAGCGGCTGTCCGATATGGGCGGCGATGTACAGCTCGATCTTGGCAAATAAGCGAACCAGATCTCCGCTGTTCAGCTCGTCGAGCTCCCATTCGAAGCTGCGGGCCAGCATGGCGATCAAGCCGTCCGCCAGCTCCGCGAACGACCGGGCCATCTGCAGCAGCTCCTCGATCCGGGCGTCCCAATTCCGCAGTTTGAACCCTTTCGTCTCGCGCTCGTCGTTTTCGAGAATGCCGACGATCTCCTTGATCTGAAGCCGCACGATGATCATCGGACTGCCGTCCGCCTCCCACAGCTGCACCGTATGGCGGATCAGACTGGCGATTCCGGCGTGGTCGCCGCGAACGAGCAGCCGCTCGAGCTGCTTCTTTTCGACCTTGGTGAATTGGGGCGCGAGCGGCCGCTCCGGCGCGGAGGAATCGAGCCATTGCGGCTTGCCGATGACGGTCCGTTCGGTCAGCACGTTGCGCAGCGCGGGTACCAGCTGCCCCAATCGGCGGATATCGCCGAACGGTTCGCTGCAGCCGACCGAAGGCGCGATGCCGTTTCTCGAGAAATGCAGGGAGACGGCTCGGCGAAAACGGTCCAGCTTCGTCCGGTCGTCTTCGCGCAGTCCGGCCACGAGCAGCTGGGAGCGGCCGTCGTCGAGCGGTATGCTCCATAACCGATCGTCCTCGCCCAGCTCCACCGCGAGCAGCGACCGCAGCCGTTCCTCCGCCTCGTCGTCGTCCGGCACCAGCACGGGATGCTCCTGAATGATGGCCATATTTTGCACCAGAAAAGCGCGGTACAGCGGAAAGGCGAACAACGGACGGACGGCGGAATCGTCGTCCTCGGAGGCATGCGGCGATCCGAGCAGCGCGAGCAGGGCGGCCCGCTGCGCCCGATAAGACTTGTTGCGCGTCCGCAGCAGCAGCTTTTCGATCAGGCTGCGCAGCGAATGCAGATCGACCGGCTTCAGCAAATAGTCGACGACATTGAAGCGGATCGCCTCCCGCACGTAGTCGAACGAAGGATAGGCGCTGACGACGACGACGGGCAGCTCCGCGTCGAATTCGCGGATCGCCCGGGCCAGATCGATACCGCTCAGCGCCGTCATCTGAATGTCCGTAAAGACGACGTCCGGCTTCCGCTCGGCGATGCGCCGCAGCGCCTCCCGTCCGTCGTAGCATTCCGCCGCAACGTTAAGCGCCACCCGCAGCTCCCGGCCCAGCTCCTCGATTCTGCGTTTGAATTGTTCGATGAAGAACGGCTCGTCGTCCACGATCATGATGTTCATGCTTCATCACCCTATCCGTTGAATGTGCCGCGCAGCACGATTTCCGCCCCGCCGCCCGGCCGATTGCCGATCGCATACCGGAACTGATGCCGGAACTGCAGCTTCATCCGCACGATCGTGCTGACCATGCCCATGCCGCCCAGGTCGAGGCGGATCTGCTCGAAGTCCGCGTCCAGCCTCGCCAGCGACGACTCGATCTTGCCGTTGACGGCGGCCAGTCCATCGTCCGCGAAGCCGGCGCCGTTGTCGAGCACCCGCAGCTCCCACCATTCGCCCTCCAGCCGGCCGATGACGGAGATGCGCAGCGGGCGGGCGTTTCCGCCGAACCCGTGCTTGATGGCATTTTCCACAAGCGGCTGAAGGATGAGCTTCGGAACGAAAATAAACAGCATGTCGGGATCGAGGTCGAATTCGTATTCCAGCAGGTGCATGTAGCGCGTCTTCATCAGTTCCAGGTATTGCGCGGTGAAGGCGGTCTCCTTGTCGAGCGTCGTGGTCGGGGCATCCATCGAGATGGAATATCGCATAAATTCAGACAAATTGCGGCTCAGCATGTTGACCTGCTCCAGCTGGCCGCTCTCGGCCGAGGCTTGAATGATGCCGAGCATGTTGAACAGGAAATGCGGATTGATCTGCGCCTGCAGGGTCTCGAACTGGGATTGCAGCTGCAGCGTGCGGAAGCGGACGATTTTTTCCAGCGAATGCTGCAGCCGGTCGTTCATGTTGCGAAACGAGAAGTTGATTTTCTGAATTTCGTTCATTCTGAATTTGTTGTCGATTTTTGGCTGCGCGTCCTGCAGGTCGATCGAATCGATCGCGTTCTTCAGCTTCACCAGCGGCTGGGTGAGCACGCGGGACAAATAATAAAAGACGGCGACCGAAAAGAGGATAAGGACGACGACCGTGGCGACCGCCACATTGCGGAACAGGTCGAGCTCCGAGAATACGACCGTGCGCGGCACCGTCAGCACGACGGACAGGCCGGACTTCGGCGCCGTCTGTCTGAAGGCGTATTCATTTTGCCCTGCGGCGCCCGCAGCGGCGGCGGCCCCGCCGTCCGTTGCCTCGCCGTTCCGGTCGTCCGCGCGCGCGTAGATGACGCGGTCGCCCGCCGTAACGAGCAGCCGGGATCCCGGCATCGTCTCCAGCTGTTCGAGCGGGATGAGCTTGGCGACTTCAATTTGCATCTCGATAACGCCGATTTTGTTTTGCTTCGGATTGAGCAGGCGGCTGAACACGAAGACGGGCACGTCGTCGGGATTGGCGGCATAGTCCTTGTCCCGGTAGCGGAGCAGCGTCTGGCCGCTCGATCGGCGCACAGCGTCAAGCTCGGCGAGATTGTCCGGCGGCCGGTTGGCCAGCTGGCGGACGGAAGGGCGGAGATAGACCGCGTTCTGGGCGGTGACGATGCCGATCCGGTGAATATCGTTGTAAATCGCCGAGATGAGGCCGAGAAAGTCGTCCACCGCCTTGCCCGATTCGAACGTATCGTACGATTCGCCGTCGGCGGCCAGCAGCTCCAAATATTGAATGACCGTCCGTCCGTTGATTCCGGTGCTGAGATAAGCCTGCTTGCTGATGCTATTGAACTCGCCCCAGCTCGTATCCAGCTTGCCGCTGATCGTCGCCACCGTCTGGTTTATATTGTTCAAGGCATTTTTCTCGATGCCTTTCTTCAGATAGAGATAGGCGGGAACGCTTGCCATGATCGTAATCGCAACGAATACCAGTGAATAGACGAAGAAGACTTTTGCCTGCAGGGAATTCCTCAATTTCACTGCCGATCACCGCCTTGCCCACAGTATAGCACAAACGAATCCGCTCTCCGGATGTCTGTCCAAAAATCCAGACCGCCCGAACGATCTTCCATATCGGACGGCTTTGGCCGTTTGCTATCATAAGGGGGCAACGAGCTGGCGGCACACATTACAATTATCGGAGGCGTTCGAAGAATGCGACATTCCAGACTCAAATCGACGGCGGCCATCTTGGCGTTCGTCATCCTGATGGGTATCCTGGCGGCCTGCGGAAACGGCAATAAAGCGGACGACAACGCCGGCGACTCCGGCTCGCAAGCGTCCAATGCCGGCGCGTCAGCCATCCCGGCGCCTGCCAAGAAGCCGGTCGAGCTGGTGCTATCCACCTTCAACAGCTGGGGCGAATCGGTCGGACTGAAGAACGCGCTGGCCGCCTACGAGAAGGCGACCGGCAACAAGGTCAGGCTCGACGTCTATCCGGACGATCAATTCATCAACATTCTCAAGACGAAAATGTCGACGGACGACGCCCCCGATCTGTTCCAGGCCAACGTGGGCGACGGCTACGTTCCTTTCACTTTCCTGGAACCGCTTTCCGGCCCGTGGGCGGACAAGATGATCGACAGCGTCAAGCAGTTCGCCGCCAAGGACGGTCAGGTGTACGAAGCGTACGCGACGCCGCTCGGCTACTTCGGCGCCATTTACAACAAGAAGGTGTTCGAGAAAGCCGGCGTCAAGGTGCCGATGATGAATTACGCGGAACTGACGGCGGGCATGGAGAAAATCAAGCAGACGGGCGCAACGCCGCTGTTCATTCCCGGCAAGGAGGGCTGGACGTACCAGATGCTGCAAGCCGTCGGCGGCGTCTACACGTTCCCCGACGAAGACGTGGAGAAGATCGTCAAAAACGAGGAGAAGCCGAACGACGTCAAGGCGCTGGTCGAATTCGCCAACCGGATGCTGGCACTCAAGCCGTATGTTAACGACAATCATATGACCGTGCAGATTCCCGACGGCTATCAGGGGCTGCTGGATGGCAAATACGGCATGACGGTGCTGGGCGACTGGCTGTACGCCGATCTCGCCAAGACCGATCCCGAGAAGGTTAAGGATCTCGGCATGATGCCGATCACGCTCGGCGACGATTATATCAGCGGCGTCGTCAACCTGTCGGGCCGCGCCTTCGGCGTGCCGAGCAACAGCAAGCATAAGGAAGAGGCCAAAGAACTGGTCAACTTCCTTATGGAGCCGGACAACTTCAAAATCATGGTCGCTCCCGACCAGGGCGCGAGCCCGTATGAAGGCTACGCGACCGACCAGAATCCGTTCCAGCAGGAAATGAAGCAGCTGACGACCGCGAACCAAATTCCGATCACGCTGGACGTGTTCCGCCAGCATTTCCCGACCTTCAATTTCTCGGATAGCGGCAAGCCGTTCCGGGACATCTTCGCCGACAAGCCGATCGACAAGGCGTTCGACGACTGGTATAAGGATTACGCCCAGTTGAACCGCACGATCAAGACGCCGGGCTGGTAACGGCCGGAGCGCCTCTACAAAATTTGCGATTGCGCGGGCGCGGCGAACGGCGCGCCCGCGCCGATTACGGAAGGCGGTAAGGCCATGCTTTCAAAAGGCGTATCGAAGCAGTATACGATATTGTTCGTCCTGCCGGCGTTTCTCTTGTTCAGCCTGTTTTTCATCATCCCCAATCTGTCCGGGTTCGCGATGGCGTTTACCGACTGGTCCTCCTACTACCCGCTGAAGCCGGCCTTTAACGGCTGGACCAACTTCGTCGATCTGTTCGAGTCGTCGATCTTCTCCATTTCGATCAAGAATACGCTGATTTTCACCGTATTGACCACCAGCGTGAAGATCGTCGTCGGCTTCCTGCTGGCCATCATTCTCAACAATCAGATTAAGCTCAAGCATCTGTACCGGACGATTATCTTCTCTCCGATCGTATTTAACCCGCTGGTCATCGCCTTCGTGTTCAGCGCGCTGTACCAGCCGGAGTTCGGGCCGATCAACGTCTTTCTGCGCAGCGTCGGCCTCGGCTTCCTCGCCCAGGAGTGGCTGACGGATCTGCGTTTTGCCATGCTGTCGATCTGCGCCATGGACGTCTGGGCCAGCATCGGCATTACGGTCGTCATTTTCCTGACGGGGCTGCAGTCGGTGCCGCAAGAATATTACGAGGCCGCAACCGTCGACGGGGCGGGCAGCTTTCGAAGATTTTTCAACATTACGCTGCCCTTGACGATGCCGGCCATCACCATCAATTTCATTCTGTGCCTGATCGGGGGCGCCAAAGTGTTCGGCCAGGTGTTCGGACTGACGAACGGGGGCCCCAACGACGCGACGCAGGTGTACGGCACCTTCATTTTCAAATCGTTCTCGACGGGCTTGTACGGCTATTCGGCCGCGGCCGGACTGCTGTTCACGGTCGTCATCAGCGTCGTCAGCTTCATCACGCTTGGCTTGTTCCGCAAGCTGGAGGTCGAATATTAATGCAGATTTCGAGACTCGCAAAACTGTGGAAGCTTTTCGCGGAGCTGATCATGCTGGGCGTCGTGGCGGTCTATCTGCTGCCCGTCTGGATCGTCGTCGTCAACTCGCTGAAGGATACGATCCACGCCAACCGGCTCGGCTACAACTGGCCGAAGCAGCTGCATTTCGACAACTATGCAAAAGTGTTCGAGAAGTCCAACGCGCTGTCGGGCATCTACAACGGGCTGTTCATTGGCATCACGGTCGTGCTCATCGGAGGGCTGTTCTCGGCCGCCGCCGCCTATTATATCGCCAGAAAAGGAACGCGGTTCGCCCGATTCGCCAGCCTGTATTTTTTGTCCGGCATCATTATTCCGACCGCGATCATACCGACCTATTTCGCCATGCTCATTCTCGATCTCAACAACACGTATTTCGGTCTGATCGCCATTTTTACGACCTATACGCTGCCCTTGAGCGTCTTTCTGTATATCGGTTTTCTGAAAACAATACCGAGAGAAATCGACGAGGCGGCTATTATAGACGGCAGCAAGCCCTACCAGATGTTCGTCTCGATCATTTTGCCGCTGCTCGCCCCGGTGTCCGTGACGGTCGTCGTCCTCAACTTCATCGGCGTCTGGAACGACGTGTCGACGTACCTGTATTTCTCGGGAGGAGACAAATGGCCCCTGCCGATGACCGTCTTTATCTTCTTCGGCAAATACAAGCAGCAGTGGGACCTGCTGTTCGCGGACATTCTGATCGCCACGCTGCCGAGCCTGATCTTCTTCGTCTTCGGCCAGCGGTACATGGTGTCCGGCCTGACGGCCGGCTCGGTGAAGGCATAGCATGATCGATTATGCGCGCAATATCCGCAAGAACGACTGGTTCAGGCATCCCGTCATCGGCGATCCGTCCTTCGACACGTTTGTGCGGTCCCCGGCGAACCCGGTCTACAAGGGAAAGGTTCCGTTCGAGTGGCCGGTGAACGGGACGCTGTTCCGGGATCCCGTGTCCGGTCTGCTTTATGTGTATATGTCGCTTTATTACAAAGGCTACTGGCCGCCGGAGACTTCCGGCGACAGCCTGCATGTCGTCGCCATGCGCTCGGCGGACGACGGCGCATCCTGGCAGCCGGTCGGGCCCGTGCTGGAGGGGACGCCGGACGGTTACGACTCGCGGGACGGCCGGCGCGGCGGCGCGGCCGACCTGTGCGTCGTCTGGGACGGCGGACGCTACCATGCCGTATTCGGCTGGGCGTCGCCCGGCAATGCCGACGGCGGCATCGGCTACGCCGTCGCCCTGACGCCCGAGGGTCCGTTCGCCATCACGGCGGCGCCGGTTCACCGGGAATCGGACCAGCCGCCGCTGCTCGGCCGATACAAACGATTGTACGCCTCGTCGCTCATCCGGCGGGAGCGGGATTGGCTGATCGTGGCGATGGCCAGCACGCCGCAGAACTGGGGCGGCACGTGGGCGCTCGCGGCGATGACGGCGGAACGGCCGGAGGGGCCTTACTCGGCGCCGGTACTCCTTTTGCATCCGCAAAGTCAAGTATTCCACCCGCCGATTGTGGAGTTCTTCCCCGCCTTCGAGGACGAGCGGCATGTGTACGCGCCGTTCACTTCGCTGGCGCTGAACCGCGGCTTTCAGGCGCTGTACCGGGCGGAGCGGGAGCGGGCCCATCTGCCCAAGGCCTGGCGGCTGATGAAGTACGGCTCGCTGTGGCATGCGGAGGACCTGGCGCACGAGAAGCAGGGCATATGGGGCCAGACGCTGGCCGGTCTGCCGGAGGCGGACGGGCGCTTCCGGGTTATCTACCCCGCCAAGACGGCTCCGGAGGAGGATGTCGGGACAATCAACTTCGCCGAATGCGTCTGGGCGGACATCGACCGGGGCGAGACGTTCCGGCTGTCCGCGCCGAACGGCGACGCCTTCAGCTTTCTGGCGGCGGAATTCGGCGAATTCGCGCTTGAGGCCAAGGTCGGCTCCGCAGGGATAAAAAGCGTCTGCTGGGCGTGCCGGGCGCCGATCGGTCCCGACATCACGACTGCGGGAGCGGCTATGCATCCGTTGATGTACCGCGATATGCTGCGGCTGCAATGGTCGGACAGCCACTGGAGCCTGACCGACCATGACGATTCGGGAGGCGTCGCGCCGCTGGCCGCGGGCAAATATCCGCCAGCGGGGGCGGGGGCGAACGTGCCGGCAGTGAAGAACGTACCGGCAGCGGCGGACGAAATTCTGCTCCGTTACGCGGCCGAAGGCTCGAGCCTGACGATAAACGGCGTTAACGTCTGGTCCGGGCGCATCGCGATCCGCCGCGGCGCGGTCGGGCTGCTGGCGGGGGCGGGAAGCGCGTTGCGGGTCGACCGCTTCGCGCTCGACCGCGCGGGCGACCCCTTGACGGTGGCGTGTCTGGCGACGGAAGGGATGATCGGCGCGGGCCATGCGCCCGCCAGAGACGGCGGCGCCGCAGAGCCGGAGGGCTGGACGCGGGTGACGGACGAGCGGCTACGCTTCGGCTTCGGGTATCGGACCGATCGCGCGGGCAGCCGGGTCAAATGGAATTATAACGGCGGACGGTTCAGGCTGTGGAGTCCGACGGACCGCTCGCTCGGGCGAGTCCGCGTATACCTGGACGGAACGCTGCTCGCGACGATCGACCTGGCTTCCGAGACCGCCGGGCCTTCCCGCGTCGTCTTCGACAGCGGCGAGCTCGCTAGCGGCTATCGCGCTGTCACCGTCGAGCTCGCAGACGGCGGGGCGATGGTCTGCGATTCGTTCGACTTTGCAGCGGCCGGATCGGGCGCGGAGGAGCATACGTAAACGAGGTCGATCGAAGGACCACAGAAAAGAAGGGAGCTGCTGCGGGCATGAGAGTCATTGTCGGCGGATTGGTGCAGGAGAGCAACACGTTCAGTACGGCGTCCGTCACCGTAGACGATTTCCGGCGCTATTATATGGCGGCGGACGAGGAGCTGGCGAGCGGAGGGACGGCGCGCAACGAACTGAGCGGCTTCTATCTGGCGGCCAAGGAACGGGGAGTGGAGCTGCTGCCGACGCTGTATGCGGGCGCGGTCTCCTCCGGAAGAATCGGACGGACGCCGTTCGACGAGCTGAAGCGGATGCTGCTGAGCCGCATCGGGCGGCTGCGTCAGGCGGACGGCGTGCTGCTGGCGCTGCACGGCGCTTGGTGCGCGGACGACGAAGACGACGCTGTCGGAGAGGTGCTGGAGGACGTCCGCGCGATCGTCGGACCGGGCATAAAGATCGTCGTCACGCTGGATTCGCATGCGAACGTGACCCGGCGGATCGCCGCTCTTGCGGACGGAATCGCCGGCTACCGGACGTTCCCCCATGTGGACTATATGGAAACGGGCCATCGGGCAGCCTGCCTGCTGTTCGATATGATCGAAGATTCCCGCCGCCCGGCGGTCGCCTTCCGCAAAGTGCCGATGATCGTGCCTGCGGAAAACCAGCAAACGTACCGGGGGCCTATGCGGGAATTATGGCTGGAGGCGGAAGCCGGGGAGAAAGCGGGCGCTTCGATCGCCACGTCGCTGTTCGCGGTACAGCCCTGGCTGGACGTGAAGGAGATGGGCTGCTCCGTCGTTGTCGTCGGAGCGGACCGGGCCCGGGCGGAAGCCGAGGCGGACCGGCTGGCGGCGATGATGTGGGAGCGCAGAGCGGCGTTCGACGTGGAGCTGCATACGGTGGAGGCGATCGTCGGCCTGCTGGACGGCGAGGACTCCGGGAGGCCGGTCGTTCTCTCCGATTCCGCGGACAGCCCCGGAGCGGGCTCGCCGGGCGACAGCAATTACGTGCTGCGCGAGCTGCTGCGGTTGAACGTGCAGCATCGCCGGACGGCGCTGCTGTCCATCGTCGACGCCGAGGCGGCGCGCAAGGCGTCGGCGGCGGGAAGCGGGAGCCGGGTCAAGCTGGCCGTCGGCCACTCGATATCGACCGAGGCGGGGCTGCCGCTGGAGATCGAAGCCGAGGTCGCAGCCGTCGGCAGCGGCAAGTTCCGCTTCGGCGGCGGCTTCATCAAAAATTTGGAGGCGGATATGGGACACTGCGCCGTGCTGGCGATCGGCGGTCTGTCGCTGCTCGTGATGGAGAACGCCGTTTTCACCGGCGATCCCGCCATGTACCGAAGCATCGGTCTGGAGCCGGCGGAGGCGGATATCGTGCTGGTGAAGTCCGCCAACCAGTTCCGCTCCGAATACGAGAAGCTGTCGTCCCGCATCTACATCCTGGATACGCCGGGAGCAAGCACGGCCAATATCAAGTCGCTTAACTTCGTCAACATCGACCGGCCGATGTACCCGTTCGACGACCATTTCGACTGGAGGCAATCACGATGAACGAAAGCGAACGAGCGGCGGCGCGCAGGACGTGAACGCCGCGCCGGACGAATGGAGGATGGGCGCGATGACGAACGAAGAGACGCTGTACGCCAGCCAGAAAGTGCGCAAGATCAGCTTCGAGGGCGACGCGCTGCGCATGTCGATGGACTGGAGCGTCGAGGATCTGGATAAAATCCAGGTGCTTGTGGAGAGCACGATGGGCTCGAGCCATCCGAGCTCCTATCATCTCGGCGAGCTCGTCGCCGAGGCGGAGAAGGGCGTCTACCAGCTCGGAGGCAAGCCGGCCGTGTATACGACGACGGACATATGCGACGGCGTGGCGCAGGCCCATAACGGCATGCATTATTCGCTGCCGTCGCGGGATATGATCGCTTCGATGGTGGAGATCCACGCCATGGCGACGCCGTTCGACGCGATGGTGCTCTCGTCGGCCGGCGACAAGGCGGTGCCGGCGCATCTGATGGCGATCGCCCGGCTGGATATACCGGCGATCCATATTCCGGGGGGAGCGATGGGCGCGGGGCCCTGCATGCGTTCCAACGAAGAGCTGTGGCATATGAGCGTCGAGACGGAGAGCGGCAAAATGACGAAGGAGGAATTCCTCGCCTTCCAGCGCGCCTGCTGTCCGACCTGCGGCGCCTGCCAGTATATGGGGACGGCGGCGACGATGCAGGCGATGGCCGAAGCGCTGGGCCTGGCGCTGCCCTGGTCGGCGCTTATTCCGGCGACGAACGCCGAGATTCGCCGGTCCGCCCGCGAAGCGGGCCAGCAGGTGATGCGGCTCGCCCGCGCCGGCATCAAGCCTTCGGATATTTTGACCCGCCAGTCGTTCGAGAACGCCATTATGGTGCATTCCGCCATCGGCGGCTCGCTGAACGCGGTCATGCATCTGATCGCGATTGCCCGGGAGACGGGCATCGAGCTGTCGGCGGACCGGTTCGACGAGATTCACGGCCGGGTGCCCGTCCTGGTCGATACGAAAACCGCCGGCCATTACCCGACGGAGCTGTTCTGGTATGCGGGCGGCGTCCCTTTTGTCATGGAGGAAATCAGGGAACTGCTCCATACGGACGCGCTGACTGTCACCGGCCGCACCGTCGGGGAGAACCTGGACGAATTCCGCAAGAGCGAGATGCCCCGCTATGCGGAGATGTTCCTGGCCAATTACAAGCTGAACCGCCGGGACGTCATCTATCCGCTCAAAAAGCCGCTTAAGAGCGAAGGCTCCCTCGCCGTACTGAAGGGCAACCTCGCTCCGGCGGGCGCGACGATCAAAAAATTCGCCGTCGCAGCGGACATGCAGCGGCATCAAGGTCCGGCCGTCGTGTTCGACAACGAGCGGGAGGCGGTGGACGCCCTGGTGGCCAAAACGATCCGGCCCGGAGACGTCATCGTCATCCGCTACCAGGGGCCGAAGGCGGTCGGCATGCCGGAGATGTTCTTCATCTCCGAGCTGATCGCATCCGATCCCGTCCTGTCGCGCACGACGTCGCTCGTGACCGACGGGCGGTTCTCCGGAGCGACGCGCGGACCGTGCATCGGCTATCTGGGCCCGGAGGCGCTGGACGGCGGCCCCATCGCCGCTGTGAAGAGCGGCGATCTGATCCTCATCGATATCCCGAACCGGCGCATCGACGTTGTGGGAGAGGACGGAATCGAGCGCGGACCTGACATCATGAAGGAGGTGATGCGGGACAGACTGGCGCAATGGCAGCCGCCGGCCTTCGCCCACAAGGGCGTCCTGCGCCAATATACGGCGCTGGCGCGGCCCGCGCTGGAGGGCGGATCGTCTTCCGTAGGAGGGACGCCGAGATGCGGTTGAGCGGCAAAACGGCCATCGTCACCGGCGCGGCCCAATCGATCGGCGCAGCCGTCGCCAGACGCTACGCCGCGGAGGGGGCCGTCGTTGCAATTGTCGACCGCGCCTGTCCGGAGCTGGCCGAAGCGGTCGTCGATGAGATTAACGCAAGCGGCGGCGAGGCGTTTTTCGTTCAAGCCGACGTGTCCAGGGAGGACGAGGTTCGCCGAATGGTGCGCGAGATCGCGGACCGCTGCGGCACGGTCCACATTCTCGTCAACAACGCGGGCATCGATCCCCGCAAGCGGTGGACCGAGATTACGGCGGACGACTGGGATCAGGTGATGGGCGTCAACGTCCGCTCCCAGTTTCTGTGCGCCAAGGCGGTACATCCTTACATGCAGGCGCAGCGCTACGGCAAGATCGTCAACGTCTCGTCGGTCACCTTCTTCACCGGACAGGCGAATTTCGTCCATTACGTCGCTTCCAAGGGAGCGGTCGTCGGCTTCACCCGCGCGTTGGCCCGGGAGGTGGCGGGCGACGGCATTACGGTCAATTGTCTGACGCCCGGCGCCGTGCTGACGGAGACGGAGCTGGCGAAGGTCGGTTCCGAAGAGCTGAAGGAGGCCGAGCGCAAGCTGGCGGAATGGCAAAGCTTCGCCCGGCGCGAGACGCCGGCCGACCTGGAGGGGGCGTTCGTCTTTCTCGCTTCCCCCGACAGCGACTTCGTTACCGGGCAGACGCTGAACGTCGACGGCGGCTGGATGATGCACTGAAGCGGAGCGTAGGACCGGCGCGCCGCCGCACGTCCGGCGCGAAGCCGGGGAACCACGGCAAGCGAATCAACGGCATCCACATTCATAAGGAAAAGAGGTTATTGATGATGAAGGTTCAATCGGCCTTTCTTCTATCCGTTCCGAGAAAATGGATTTATGCCTTCGCTTTCGCGTCGATCGTCCTGATCGCGGGCTTTGCCGCGACAGGCGAAGCCCACGCCCAAACCTATTACGTCAGCTCCTCCGACCCCGGCCGCAGCGACAGCGGGCCCGGGACGAGCGTCTCCGCTCCCTGGGCGACCTTGACGAAGGTGTCTTCGGTGACGTTTAACGCCGGAGATACCATTTTGCTGAAAAAAGGCGATACGTGGACGGGCGAGACGCTGTACCTGAAGGGCAGCGGCACCTCAAGCAACTGGATCACGCTTTCCTCGTACGGCACCGGCGCGCGGCCGCGAATCACGCCGTATACGTCGGAAGCGGCCATACCGGCCGCCGACCCGACGAATGTCGCGAATAACGGCATCATGTACGGCATCCGCCTGCAGAACAACGCCGGCTGGAAAATCGTCGGCATCGAGATCGCCTATACGAAAATGGGCATCGTCTACACGAACGACAACACCGCCAACAAGGACGGCCTGTGGATCGAGGACTGCTACGTGCACAACATCGCGAAATGGCCGATCCATCCGTATCCGTCCGCGGACACCCGCGCCGCCGAGTTGCAATACGCGGCCTATTCCATCGGCATCTATGCGCACGGCAGGCATCTCGACAGCGGGCTGTATGGCCACCTGCAAAACATTACGATCAAAAATACGACCATCAACAACACCGACGCGCCGCTTGACGTCGGTTGGGCCGACAACATTACGATCGATGCCATTACCGCCAAGGATTCGTATCGGGAGGGCGTACAGTTCGGCCACGTCAACTACGACGGCTCCGGTCCGTTCGTCGGCAGCTTTACGAACAGCCGAATTTTGCGGTCCGGCTATCTTTACGGCTTCGCATGGGGATCGGCGGGCCTGCAGTTCAATGCCGTGCATCACTTCACCGTCGACAACGTGGAGATCGGCTCGACGAAGGCGCCGGACGGTCCGGACGGCGTCGGCGTCGACTTCGAGGGGTTGAATACCGACGTTACCGTGCAGAACAGCTACATTCACGACAACGACGGAGACGCCTTCATGCTGACGCGCAACGGGTTCTGGGGCCGGAACGAAGTGACCGGCATGCCGATCGAGAACGCCAACACGAGCATTATCGGCAACTACATCGTCAACAACGGGCTCAAGATCGATCCGAACCAGCCGCACGCCGCCTTCATGGTGCACGGCTGGAATCTCGGCAACGGGGGCACGATTTCGGGCAATACGATCGTTAAAGCGTCGGCCTCGCAGGCGCTCAACAATATTTTCGAGCGGACGCCGAGGTTGACGGAATCGATGCCGCGCGACCATGTGTACGCGAACAACATCGTCAAGCTGCCCGGCGGCGATATCATCCATTATGCCGCCACCGGATTTTACAAGACGCAGGGAGCGGCCGGCTGGAGCTATCTGGTGAACGGCTCGACGAACGCGGTCTGGCAGGAGGCGCCTGCGCCGAACGATTACGACGATGCCGGCACGACGCAGAGCTACGGTATTCCGTACGATTACGCGCCCAACGCGAACTGGCAGTACGGGCAAGGCTATTGGAAGTCGTCCGCGGGCGGCATGCAGATCGGCGACAATTGGCTCCTGCCCGACGTCGGGCAAGCGGCTCACCGCGTCTGGACGTCCGATGGCATCAAGAAAATCCGCATTACCGGTACGGCCAAAAAAGCGGACGTCTCCGGCGGCGACGGCGTGGACGTCAAAATCGTCAAAAACAACGACGCGACACCGCTCTGGTCCGGCACGCTCGCTTATAACGATGCCACCGGTCTCAGCCACGACATCACGCTGATGGTCAAGTCGGGCGACAAAATCTCCTTTATCGCAAGCGCCAAATCGAGCGCTACGGGCGACAAGACGGAATGGAATCCGGTTATCGAGGAAGTACAGGAGCCGGGACAGTCGATTTATACGTCGCAAGTGCCGAATAACTTCTTCGCCGACGCGCGCTACGACCTGGGCACGAAATTCAAGGCGAACGTGTCCGGCACGATCACGAAGGTGCGCATTTACACGAAGGATGCGGAGAGCGGCATTCACACGGTGCGCATCTGGAACGCGGCGACGGGCGCCATGCTGCTGCCGAAGGCGTACGATTGGGATATTCCGGGCGGCACGGCCGGCTGGAAGGAGTTCACGCTTCCCGTGCCGCTTGCCATCTCGGCCGATACCGACTACATCGTGTCGGTCACGAACAGCCCGGATCTGTATTACGCCGACACGCAGCACGGCTTCGACAGTCCGATCAACAACGGCAATCTGATCACCTACGCGGCCAGCGGGGTGGGCAGCACGACGCTCGGCACGATGCCTAGCATCACCTACCTGAACAGCAGCTTTTTCCGCGATATCGTCTTCGTTCCGACGCCGTCGCAGACGATCTTCACGACGCAAACGCCGGACTATTACTTCTACGACGCGCAGTACGAGCTCGGCACCAAGTTCAAGACGAGCGTGGCGGGCAAAATCACGAAGGTGCGCATCTATACCAACGGCGTGGAGACCGGCACCCATATGGTTCGCATCTGGAACGTCGCCACCGGCACGATGATCCTGCCGACGGCCTACAGCTGGAGCGTGCCGACGGGAGCGGCGGGCTGGAAGGAGTTCACGCTTCCGACGCCGCAAGCGATCTCGGCCAACACGGACTATATCGTGGCCGTCTCCACAGGTACGGACAAGCTTTACGCCGATACGCAGCACGGCTTCGACAGCCCGATCAACAACGGCAGCCTCGTCACCTACGCGGCGAGCGGCGTCGGTACGACCTCGCTTGGCACGATGCCGACGAGCACTTACCTGAACAGCAATCTGTTCCGCGATATCGTGTTCGTCGCCGACTGACGGAGCGGGCCACCCTCATTTTTATTCTCAAAAATTTGAAGGAGTCTCTCCGTTCGGTCCTGCCGAACGGGAGACCTCCATCCCTTGTCCGGGCTGTCGGACAAGGTAACGCCGAGGATGTGAATACAATGAAAATCGACGACATGCGGGAAGGATTCGCCGCCCCTTCCCCGTCGCTTCGTTCGGTTCCCTTCTGGTCCTGGAACGACAAGCTGGAAACCGATGAGCTGATCCGCCAAATCGGGGAAATGAAGGCGCAGGGCATGGGCGGCTTCTTCATGCATTCCCGCGAAGGGCTGGAGACGGCATATATGGGCGAGGAATGGCTCGCCTGCATCGAAGCGTGCGTGCGCGAAGCGAAGCGGCTCGGCCTGCAGGCGTGGCTGTACGACGAAGACCGGTTCCCGTCGGGCGGCGCCGGAGGAACGGTCGCCGCGAAGGGCGACGCATACCGGGCGAAGGCCGTCACGCTGGAGGCGATCGGAAAGGACCGCAAGCGAGCCTCGGTCCCTAGCCTGGCAGATTCGAAGGCCGGCAGCGAAGCAAACGCCTGCGACGGTGGTGTCAACGCAGACGCCATCGCGGATGCGGGCGCCGTTGCCGACAAGAGCGCCATCGCCGTCTTTTTGGCGAAAGCGGACGGCACGGAGCTGCTGCGCTGCGAGCGGATCGCGGCCGACGGCCGGACGGTCGCGCTCGGCGAAGGCGAGCTGTTGCTCGTCTTTCGTCGGGAGATATCCGAACCGGACGAATGGTTCAACGACGAAGCGCCGGCCGACAACCTGAATCCGGCTTCGGTCGCCGCTTTTATCGAATCCACGTACGAGCCTTACCGGCATACGGTCGGCGACGAGTTCGGGCAAGCCGTGCCGGGCATTTTCACGGACGAGCCCAATATCGCCGATTTCCGTTCGCCGCACGGCACGGACAGGGCGTGGCTGCCGTGGACGGACGGGTTCGCCGCTTTTTTCCGCGAGCGTCGGGGCTACGACCTGCTGGACGAGATTCCGCTGCTGTTTTTTCAAGGGGAGCGCGCGCCGAAAATCCGTCACGACTACTGGCGAACGATAACGGAGCGGTTCGGGGATGCCTACTCGCGGCAGCTGGGCGCATGGTGCGAGGCGAATGGCATCGCCTTGACCGGCCATTATCTCGTCGAACATAACCTCGGCATCGGAACGCGGCTGAACGGGGCGGTCATGCCCCAGTACCGGTACCAGCAGGTGCCCGGCATCGATATATTGGAGGAGCGGACGGAGGAGTATTGGACCGTCAAGCAGTGCACGAGCGTCGCCAATCAGTACGGGAAGCGGCGGGTGCTGTCCGAGATGTACGGATGCGCCGGCTGGGAATTCACGTTCGAAGGGCAGAAGTGGGTCGGCGACTGGCAGTACGTCATGGGCGTGAACGCTCGCTGCCAGCATCTCGCGCTTTATTCGCTCAAAGGCTGCCGGAAGCGGGATTTCCCGCCGGCTTTCGGCTACAACGCGCCCTGGTGGAAATACAATCATGCGGTAGAGGACTATTTTGCGAGAATCGCCGCCGTGACGACGCAGGGGCCGGCCGTTCGCGACGTGCTCGTGCTGCATCCCTCCTCGACGGTATGGACGATGGTCGGCTGCGATCCTTACCGCTATCTCGGCTGGGACGACCCGAGCCTGCTTGCTGCCAACCGGCTGGAGCGGCAATGCGACGGCGTCGTCCGCGCGCTGCTCGGGTCGCATTACGACTTCGACTTCGGCGACGAGACGATTATGGCCGAGACCGCTTCGGCGGCGGGAGGGACGCTCGCCGTCGGCCTGGCTTCCTACAAGGTCGTCGTGCTGCCAAGCGTCGCCTCCATCTGGCGAAGCACCGCCGAGCTGCTGCTTGCCTTCCTGGAAGGCGGCGGGCGGATGCTCGTCGTCGAGCCGGTCCCGACGATGATCGAAGGGGAGCGCTCCGGCGAATTGGCGGCGCTGCTGAGCCATCCGAACACGGAGACGGTCGGACGGCCCCGGGACGCGGTGCGCGCGCTGGAAGCGGCTCTGCCGCGCCGGGTAAGCATTTGCGACCGCGCCGGCAGCGAGGCTTCGTCGTTTCTCTATTTGATGACGGAGCTGGAGGACGGATACGGCGTGTTTATCGTCAACAACGACCGCAACAGCGGCCACGAGGTCGAGATCGCGCTTGAACGCCCGGGCAAGCTGGAGGAATGGGACCTGCTCGGGGGCGGCATTGCCGTGCGGGGAACATCCCGGTCCGGCAAGAGCGGCAGCGGGGGCGGCATGCGCTTTACGGCCGATTTCGGCCCGGCGGGATCGCGGATGTTCATCGTCCGGACGAACGAGCCACCGCTGGAAGCCGAGAGCGATTTCTCCTACGTGCCCGTCCATGAACGCAACCGGGTGGCGGACGCGACGCTCGGCTCGGCATGCCGGTTCACGCGGACGTCTCCCAACGCGCTCGTGCTGGACCGCTGCCGCTATCGGCTCGACGGTGGCGCGTGGTCGGAGCCGATGCTCGTCTGGGAGGCGCAGCGCGCGATCAGGGAGACGCTCGGCATGCGGCCCGTCCACTACAACGGCATTCCCCAGCGCTATCGCTGGATCGGCGAGCCGCATCTAAGGGACGGCGCGGCGGTCGAGCTGGCATTCGTTTTCCAGGTCGACAAAGTTCCGGCAACGGACGTTTTTCTCGTCCTCGAGCAAGCGGAATCGTTCGACATCCGTCTGAACGGGGAAGCGGCGGCCGCGGAGCCGAACGGCTGGTATCTCGACAAATCGTTCGTTAAGGTCAGGCTGCCCATAGTTCGGCCCGGAAGCAACGAGCTGCTGCTCAGCTGCGCGTACAGGCAGACGTTCGAGCTGGAGGACTGTTATCTGATCGGCGATTTTGCCGTGGACGCCAGCCGCAGCATCGCGGCCGAGCCGGAGCTGCTTCATGTGGGCGATTGGTGCCATCAAGGCTACTACCATTATTGCGGCGGCATCATCTATCACTTTGAGTGTACGTTGGAGCCGATCGAGCCCGGCAAGCGCCGGGTGATCGAACTGGACGATTTCCGGGCAGTGACCGTGGAAGTGAGGGTGAACGGGACGTCGGCCGGGCTTATTCCGTGGAAGGCTGCGGGCAAGCTCGACTTGACGGAGCACTTGCGGGCGGGAACGAACCGCATCGACATCGAAGTGACGGGAAGTGCCCGCAATCTGCTGGGTCCCCTGCATCAGCGGGGCAGCCACAATCCGTGGACGGACTGGACGTTCTTCACGCGGGAGCATACGCGCGATGATCCGCAGTACACCGTACTTCCTTATGGATTGATGAGCAAAGCGAACATATATCAGATTTAGCGGCGAGGAGCGAGCGATGGTGGTTGCGGTGGATATCCGATTCGATTTTAAAAAGGCGGGGGCGGAACGCGTCAAGGCGCTGCACGGGGTCAACAACGGCCCGGTCTGCTATGGAACGCTCATCGACGTGAGCGATTATTTCAAGGAAGCCCGAATTCCCCATGCCCGGCTGCACGATACCAATTGGCCCCATCCGCGCGAGGTGGACATCAACACGATTTTTCCCGACTTCGACCGGGACCCTGAAGATCCCGCCAGCTACGATTTCCGCCGGACGGACGATTACATCCGGTCCGTACTGGACACCGGAGCGAAAGTGATCTACCGGCTTGGCGTCAGTATCGAGCATACGGCGGTCAAATATTATACGGCGCCGCCCGCCGACTATGACAAATGGGCGCGCGTCTGCACCGGTATCATCAAGCATTACAATCAAGGCTGGGCGGACGGCCACGAATGGGACATTCGCCACTGGGAGATTTGGAACGAGCCCGACAATCCGACGCGCGGCTGCATGTGGGACGGTACGCCCGAGCAGTTCTACGCGTTATATGAAGCAGCTTCGGTGGCGATCAAACGCTTCGACCCGCAGCTGAAGGTCGGCGGATTTGCCGCGACGATGGTCAACCACGACTTCACCCGCGGCTTTTTCGCCTACTGCCGGGAACGGAACCTCCCACTCGATTTCTTCTCCTGGCACACGTATGCCGACCATCCCGAGCAGGTCGCGGCCAACGCCGGGCTCGTCGAGGAATGGCTGGAAGTGTACGGCTATTCCGAGGCGGAAAGCCACTTCAACGAATGGAATTACATGAATATTGATCCCAGTCTCGACCGCGGCTTCTTCACGCGCGGGGCCGAATATTATCGGCGCGATTCCTTCGACCGGCAGAAGGGCGTAGAGGGCGCTTCGTTCGCCGCCGCGACGCTGACGCTGCTCCAGGATTGCCGCGTCGACGTGGCCAACTATTACGACGGCCAGCCGTCGGCGATGTACTGCGGCCTGTTCGACGTCTACGGCGTTCCGCAGAAGACGTATTACGCGTTCAAGGCGTTCTCCCGGCTGGTCGAGCTGGGCCGGCGGGTGCCTGCCGAGCCGGAGGGCGAGCGGACGGCGGGTCTGTACGTCTGCGCGGCCGCGAGCGAAGACGGCGGGGAGGCCGCGGTGCTGATCAGCAATTTTGCGGCCAAGAGCCGGGAATATCGGCTGGATCTGAGTTCCTTGACGGGGAGCGGGACGTACGTCTGCAGCCGCTATACGGTGGACAAGGACAGCGATCTGCGGCTGCAGGCCGAGCATACGTTTGGCGGCGCAGGGGACGGAACGCTCGCCGTGTACGCGGAGCGGCACAGCGTCGTGCTGCTGGAGCTGCGGAGAAGCTAGCCGGGGCGCGCGCGGCTGGCGCTGGTGGTCATGCCCGTTTCGCTGCAATGACATAAATTTTTTGACAACGAACCTCCAATCCTCTTCGGCGGAGACAGAGGTTTTTTAATGTGAATGTCAGGCTTGCGGCGTCTTGGCTTGGTTTGGCGCTGCATTCCGGTCTATGGTCATAAAATATAGTTTAGCCGTTCAAAGCATACAAAAAGAAGCACTCAGACTTGTGGGTGCTTCTCTTGGTCTATCTAAATTTCTGAACTCCCTCTACTTCAAATCACGTGCTTTTTAATTTGCCCCAAGCAAGTTGTTTCCGAACTCTTCTAACTTATTTAATCCCACATTAATATCGATTTCATTGTTAATAATTTGCCTTATAATATCAACAAAAAAGGGAGAAAAACTGTTGTTAAACTCTTCAGGCATGGCTTCAATCTTTTTATAACTGGAAATGCTATCAAGATTTGCTGATAAGTCATAAATAAAGTGTATAGGATTAGATTCATTTTTACTAACTGATGAATACATGGAAGAGGATAATGATGTATCGATATTACCGAGTATTTTCGTCATCTTCTCACTCATGAGATATTCTATGAATTTTATAGCGGCATTCTTATTACCGCTCTCTTTATTGATTGTAATTATTTTTTCTAAGTTCATGCTTGCTCTAGAATGATCTTTACTAGGTAGGGGAGCTACCCCCCAAGTAAAGGAAGGACTATTTTCTGTTAGCGATCTAAATAAATTATAGTCCCCTATCATTGTTGCGGCGCTTCCCTGTATAAATGGGTTTTTATCGAAGCCATATGAAGAATCCCACGAGTTTATAAGATGATCGTTGTACAAAGGCTTAATAGCTTCAATAATGCTTTTCCATCCTTCCGTATTTAAGTTGATTTTTGAACTGTTTTGATCGAGATAGGAATAACCTTCCGAGATTCCAATACTCGTAATTAATGATGCTGGTTCAGACGATTGTGCATAAAAAGCAAGTTGGTCTTCTGCAGGAGGTATTTTACGAATCATTTGAAAAAACTGAATCCAATCCATTTGGTTAAATGTCTGGGGGTCGATATTAAAACTATCTAATATATCTTTATTATAGAACATCAGATTTGTAGTAAAAGACATCGGTATCCCATAAACATCCCCCTCACCATATGACTCTAAAAGTTCTTTAACACCCTTTTGAAGTGACGAAAATGTCTCTTTTGAAATAATTGATTTTAATGGTTCTAATTTACTCTCTAAAAAGTCGTATTGTCCTTGATTAAGTATCATAATATCTGGATTTTCATCAGAAACTAATTTATTGATTTCTTCCTTCGGAGGAATATCACTAACATAAATTTGCTTCAATGGAATCACTTCGAATTCTATATTTGGAAACTCACTATTGATATAATTTCCATATGTTGAGAAAAAGCTTTCGCTGTCCCAGTACAGTACTTTAAGTTCATAAGTTTTTTTCTCTTCAAATATTTTGTTCTCCTTACTTGTACAACTTACAAGAAACACTAAAACAATACATAATACCAAAAAAACTTTGGAAATTCTCATTCAATCATCTCCTAAAAAATAAAATAATCTATTTATTATCCAAATATTTACAATGGTAGCGCTCTACTTTAAAATACCTCATATCAGGTCCGATTGCAAATTATTACAAAAAAGGAGCGTGATAGTAATGAAATCAATTATTTCTTTCTGTTTCTTGTTTTTACTTGTTGCAGCAACGGCGAGTGCTGCCGGTCATGTAGGAGGAACTTCTGGTGGTGGCACTCAGGGTGTTACGGATGCTTGGGGAGATTTAAGTCTCTCTCAAGGCGGTTTCTTCGATAATGACCGTGCTTCTGGGTCCACGGGCTCTAATGGAGCTGGAGATCTGGGCGTTGGCGTATTTTTACATTACGCTACTAGTGGTAGTGGAGATAATGTAGTGGACAGTTACAATTTTGCTACTGGACATTCAGTATCTACGTCTGTATCTGGTCCAAATGATACGGGGACATATGTGAATGGCGGCCATACTTATAGTAGTACACAGTATGGTTCCTGGTCTGGCGGAACAAATTTGACATTCTAATTAGCAAGTCTTCATATTAGTTAGCGAACTCTTCATATTTACAAATCTAATTTGCAATTGGACCTGTACCAGTAGGAGAGTGCTATAGTGCGAGCATTAAGTATTCAAAAACTCCTTAGTTATGGAATTGTAATCTTAATCTTTCTTTTTGTTTACTTTCTAACTAACGATATATTATCGAAAAAGAATAATGATAATGAAACTAAATCTAAATCTATAAAAATTAGTGAAATGAGCGAATTTTCAAAAAAAATTAAAACTTCCAGTATTATTGAAATGCCCGCTATAAGTAATATAAATGAGAGTTATGGACTTAGAATATTTAACGAGAAGGGAGAATTTATTGACACAAAAACAATACAACTTGATGACCCAAAGGAGTTACAATTATATGTTTCAACAATAAATGCAACATCTAAGAATGATTCAATTGGTATATTGGTTTCATTGGATGGAGTATTTCAACAGTTTTTAGTTGATGAAGACGAGGTAAATAAATTTTATATTTACAACACAGAGTTGCCAACAATGTCGAGTAAAAATATACCTATTACCATAAAAAATGAGGATCTAGTAAAACAACATAGACTTGATATAATTATGCTTTACTATTTTGATAAACTCCCTAATGGAGCAATGAAGTACATAGATTTCTATGTAAACTCAATCTCCTTTTATATTAATAGCTCCCTTGACAATATTAATAAAAAATTTTCAAGTGATACAACAAGTTTAACAAAAATACCTGAACGTTTTGTTGGGAAAGTTAGAGATAAGGGCATCAGAAATGTTATTGACACTTTAGATCTAGATAAAACTAATTTATCGCAACCTAATGCAATTAATGCGATTCCTGGGGAAGCAAAAAAATTAAATATATTTGGATTTGGTGGGAAAGGGAAATACGCAACAACAATATTTCTAAATAATCATCCGATTTCTTTTGCAAATTCAGAGAAAACGTTGATTTACGAACTTGATGGCAGTAATATTTATAACAAAAACTTTGAAGTAAATGTACCAAATGAAAATGGTAAGTATCCTTTTTATAGCATAACCATTCCCTTAGATAATTCTCCTTTTGTTTTTGCTTCTCAAAAATTTGCTTTGGAAGTACAAAATCCAAAGTCCAACACGAACTGACAGAGCTTCGCCATAAAAACCAACAAAAGGCGCCGCCCTTTAGCGGGACTGAAAGAAAAAGATTTAGAAGTTTTACTGATCAGGAAGTACGCATTTTATCGACGCAGAACAATGATGACGACATTGTGGTCATCTCGTGGGAGTAAGGAAACAGATTTCCTTCAGGAATAGGTGGAACTTTTTACGCCTGTTGGACTAATGTTGGATGAGCATTTATGGTTTGAAATTGGCTCAGGGGATTTTTTGCATTGCTTCTTTTCAACGATAAGTTACCGATTGGAACCGAATGGATGGGGCAGCAAATATCCATTTATGATGAAAAAGCTATATCATGAAGACATGGAGAAAAAGTACAATTTACAATTGCTTGAAGAGGTAAAAGCTATCCAAAATAGCTGGAGTATTAGTCCTGATGATGTAGTTTGGGATATTGAAGATTTATCGAAACAGCCACCTTGGGGAGAAATCAATGATCCTTCCATAATGAGCCTGGCGAATTACTTTTCCACAGAGAGTGGCCCGGACTTGTTAATTTGTTTTATGTTGCGTTGAATATGGCCATTCAGTATGACTACGATGTTAAAATCATGAGCACTCATGACTTCCACAAATTACGATAAGGCTAGATTTTAGCTATCTTGATATGAAACTTTATCGCTCCTTGCATGCCGGTTACTACATCGACAGCAAGGAGTTTTTGTTTATAGGGCAAAGATTGGTGATGGTTAGAGGTGGATAGAAAAGAAGTTTTATGATCAGGAATTATATTCTTTACACCGCTTACACGAACCTTAACAGCGGGCTGGAAATTAACCCGACTTTGATGTACAGTCTGTTCTAGATAAGCTTATACCTAATACACAATGCGATTTTTACTACAACATATCCGATCCGAAACGCCGAAAGGCCTTATCCCGCTTGCGTTTAACGGATGTGCTCTTAACCAGTCGAAGGAAGAAGTCCCCTGGCTGTGCCATTAACGAGGTGAACCCGATGACGATCAAGCCCGTATCCCTCTCTTTTTTCCGGAAGCCGACGCTCGAGCTGGCCCGATCGCTGCTCGGGATGCTGCTCGTCAAGGAAACGGAACTCGGCATCACCTCCGGTTGGATCGTGGAGACCGAAGCGTACGTTGGACCGGGAGACCGAGCCGCGCACAGCTATGGCGGCCGCCGGACGCCGCGAACAGAAGTGATGTTCGGTCCGCCGGGGTACGCGTATACGTATGTCATGCATACCCACTGCCTGTTCAACGTGGTGAGCGGCGAGCCCGGCTGTCCCGAAGCCGTATTGATCAGAGCCGTCGAGCCCGTGATGGGAGAAGCGCTGATGCTCGAGCGGCGTGGTCCGTTAAAGAAAATCCATCACCTGACCAACGGACCTGGCAAGCTGACGAAGGCGCTGGGCATCGGCATCGGGGATTACGGACTTCCGCTAGACAAGCCGCCGCTGTATATCGCAGAGGGAAGGGCTGTGTCGTCCGTATCCGCCGGCCCGCGTATCGGCATTGATAACAGCGGCGAGGCGAGAGATTACCCGTGGCGGTTTTGGGAGACGGGCAATCCGTTCGTGTCGCGGAAGGGTTGAAAGGTCGTCGAACGACAATCACGACGAAACCTATGGGTATTGCGGCCTTCCTGTAAACGCTTGCAACGCCATCGTTCCGCCTGATAAACTAAACGTATTCCAAGCCGCGAATCATGGAGCAGCGGGCTGCTTCGGATCGGCGGCTTTTTCATTTCCAAGGCGACGCAGGCGGAGGTTGACGATCATGGGCAAAACGAAGCATTCGGGGCGAACAAAGCTGCCGGGACGTCCGGATCCCAGTCTGTGGGTGAGCAAGATGCCGTTCGGCCTCGGCAGGCAGAAGCCGCATCATATCCGCGACACGATGAAGGTCGTCTGGGACAACCGCGACAATTTGCCGTACGCATACAGAATATTGACGCAAGGCGTCTGCGACGGATGCGCGCTCGGCGTGTCCGGCCTCTACGACCAGACGCTGACGGGTCCGCATCTGTGCACGACGCGGCTGAACGTGCTGCGGCTGAACACGATGGGGCCGATCAAGCCGGACGTTTTGCATGCCGACATCGACGAGCTCAGACGGATGGACAGCGCTCAGCTGCGAAAATTGGGGCGCATCCCTTACCCGCTCCTGCGCGAAAAGGGCGACTCGGCCTTCAGGCGCGCCACATGGGAGGAGGCGCTGGACCGCATAGCGAGCCGTATCCGCGGCGTGGATCCGAAGCAACTGGCCTTTTACCTGACCGGGCGCGGCATTACGAACGAATCGTATTACGCAGCGGCCAAGGCCGCGCGCCTGATCGGCACGAACAACATCGACAACGCGTCGCGCATCTGTCATTCGCCCTCGAAGACCGCGATGAAGCGGTCGCTCGGCATCGGCGCTTCCAGCTGCAGCTACAGGGATTGGATCGGTACGGACGTGCTCGTGTTCTGGGGGAGCGTAGCCTCGAACAACCAGCCGGTGTCCACCAAGTATATGTACGCCGCCAAGCGCAAAGGCACGAAGATCATCGTGATCAACCCGTACCGGGAGCCCGCGATGGAGGGCTACTGGGTGCCTTCGATCCCCGAGTCCGCGCTGTTCGGCACGAGGCTGGCCGACGACTTTTACCAGGTGAACATCGGCGGCGACATCGCGTTCATGAACGGCGTCATGAAGCATTGGTTCGAGATGGAGGACGATCGGCCCGGCTCGGCGATCGACCATGCGTTCGTGCAGGCGCACGCGAGCGGCTACGAAGCGCTGAAGGCGCATGTGCGCGAGCAGGAGTGGGAGGCGCTCGAACGGTCGTCGGGCTTGTCGCGCGAGCGAATGGCCGAATTCGCGAACTTGCTGGCCGGCGCGCGCAGCGGCGTCTTCGTGTGGAGCATGGGGCTCACCCAGCACCGCTTCGGCACGGACAATATCTCGCAGGTCGCCAATCTCGCGCTGCTCCGCGGCTTTATCGGCAGGGCGCATTGCGGCGTCATGCCGATCCGCGGACATAGCGGGGTACAGGGCTCCGGCGAAATGGGAGCTGATCCGTTCAGCCTGCCGGGCGGGGACTTCCAGCCGGAGCACGTCCGCCGAGTCGAAGCGCTGTGGGGATTCGAGCTGCCGCGCTGGCAGGGCGACATCGTCGGCGTGTCGCTCGAGAACGCGATGCTGCCGGACGATCATGAGCGCAAGCTTAAGGTGTTTTATACGTCCGGCGGCAACTTCCTCGAGACGATGCCGGACCCCGACTTCATCCGGCGATGCCTGGAAAACGTCGACGTGCGCGTCCATCAGGACATCGTCCTTAATACCTCTACGCTTGCAGATGCTAAAGAGGAGGTGTGGGTGCTCCCCGCCATGACCCGGTACGAACAGCCGGGCGGCGGCACGTCCACTTCGACGGAGCGGATGGTGTATTTCTCGCCGGAGATCGAAGGCCCGCGCATCGCTGAAGCCCGGCCCGAGTGGCGGATCTATGCCGATCTGGCGGCCCGCGTCAGGCCGGAGCGCCGCGATGCCGTCGCCTTCGCCGACGCGGCCGCCGTTCGCGCGGAGATCGCCAAGGCTGCGCCGAACTACGACGGCATTCAGCAGCTGCGAGGGCGCGGCGACGTCTTTCAATGGGGCGGCGCCTGGCTGTGCGAAGGCGGCGAGTTCCCTACGCCGGACGGCAAGGGCAGGCTTCTGCCGATCGAGCTGCCGGAGCTTCGCAAGCCCGAAGGGCGCTTTTACGCGACGACGCGCCGCGGCAAGCAGTTCAATTCGATGGTGTACGGCGAGCTCGATCCGTTTAACGGCGCAGGGCGGTACGACGTGCTCATGAACGCGGCGGACGCGGCAGGGCTCGGCATTCGCGAAGGCGACGCAGTCGTCGTTTATAACCGGCACGGCGTTTTTCACGGCAGGTTCAAGGCGGCGGCGATGGCCGCAGGCAACCTCGAGCTGTATTGGCCGGAAGGCAACATGCTGTTTCCCAAAGGCGTCTACGAGCCTCATGCGGGCATCCCCGAATATAATGCGGCGGTCGTCGTGGAGAAGGCGGAGACTTACCATGCCTTGAAGGATACGCGTTACGCGGAAAAGCGAATCGAGGAATTGGACCTCGACATGCCGGAATAAGCGCAAGGGGTGGACAGGGTGGAACGACCTTCGATCGTAAAATGGACCGCGACGAAAATGAAAGGCGGGCTCGTCTCCGAACGGGAAGAGGACGTGGCGGCCGAATATCCCCTGACGTTGATCGTCGATGGGGAAGAGTTCGCGACCTTGGTCTGCTCGCCAAGCGACCTGACCGACCTGGTCGTCGGCTTCCTCGGCTCCGAGGGCGTTATTCGTGTCCGCGAGGATATCAAGGTATTAACGCTCGACGTACAAGGCGGCTTTGCCCGCGTCGAGCTCGTCCGTCCGCAGTCCACCGCCAAGGACTTCTATTCGAAGCGTATGATCGGCTCCTGCTGCGGCAAAAGCCGGCAGTTTTATTTTCAGAACGATGCCCGAACGGCCAAAACGCTGACCGGCGGACTGCGGATTTCGGCCGAGCGCTGCTTCGAATGGATGTCCCGGCTGCAGGCGGCTTCGGCCGAATTCGCGGCGACGGGGGGCGTTCACAACGCTGCCTTGCTCGACGAATCGGGAGCGGCGGAGACGAGGTCGGACATCGGCCGGCACAACGCGCTCGACAAGCTGTTCGGCCACTGCATCCGCCATCGCTTATCCGCGAAAGACCGGGTCATCGTGTTCAGCGGCCGCCTGTCCTCGGAGGTCGTCTTGAAGGCCGCCAAGATCGGCTGCCCGATCCTGCTCTCCAAGTCGGCGCCGACGGATCTCGCCCTCAGGCTGGCGGATGACCTCGGCATCACCTGCGTGGGCTTCATCCGCGCGGATTCGCTGAACGTTTACACGCATCATCACCGGATCGTCATGGATTAAGGGCTTGATCCATCAGATCAGTCCTTGCTCCTTCAGCCACTGCTCTGCCACAGCTCGCGGTTCCTTGTGTTCCAAGTCCACCTTTCCATTGAGCGCGGACATCGTTTTGTCGTCGATTTTACCGGCCAGCAGGTTCAGCGTCTCTTCCAATTCGGGATGCGCCTTCAGTGTATCGTCGCGAATGACGACGGCCGCATAGTACGGTGGGAAAAATTGCTTGTCGTCCTTGAGCGCCTTCAGCTTAAACGCCTGGATGCGCCCGTCCGTCGAGAAGGCGTCGTTGACGTCGGTCGTGCCCTCCTTGACCGCGCCGTACGTCAAGCCGGGGTCGAGTCCGGTCACCTTTTTGAATCGCATGCCGTAAGCGGCCTGCAAGCCTTTGAAGCCGTCCTCCCGCTCCAGGAACTCGTGAGTCGCACCGAGCGTCAGCCCAGACGAACGCGCGGCCAGCTGGGACATCGTATCGATGCCGAGACGCTGGGCGACGTCGGCGCGCATGGACAGCGTGTACGTATTGTTGAAGCCGAACGGCGGCAGCCAGGTGACACCGAACCGTGTCTCGTAAGCCGCCTTCACCTTATCGTAGGTAGCTTGGGGATCGCCGCCCACCGGCGCTTCGCCAAGCACCGACGACCAGCCCGTCCCCGTATATTCCGGGTACAGATCGATGCTGCCGCTCGTCAGCGCGCTGTGCGTCACCTGGGAGCCGCCGAGAAACGGTTTGCGCACGACCTTCAAATCGGTCTTGGCCTCGATTAGCGAAGACAGCATATGGACGAGAATATCCTGCTCTGTGAAGTTTTTGCCGCCCACGGTGATCGTCTTGCCGCCTCCGCCTCCGCCGAACCCGAGACCGCCGCGTCCCAGCAAACTCGTCGCGATCGCCGCGACGAGCAGGATGCCGAGCGCGATCTCGACGACTCGCACGAAGCGATTCGTCCGTTTGCGGCCGACCGTTCTTAAGCCGGGCGGCGTGACCGCCCGTTCCATCCGTTCCAGCAAAAAATCGAGCAGCAGCGCGAGCAGCGCCGCGGGAATCGTGCCCGCCAGGATGAGCTCGGTGTTGACCGTCGAGATGCCGCGGAAAATGAGATCCCCAAGACCGCCGGCTCCGACGAGCGAGGCCAGCGTGGCGACGCCGATCACCATGACCGTCGCGGTGCGGATGCCTGCCATGATGACGTTCAGCGCCAGCGGCAGCTCGATGCGCCACATGACCTGCATGCCCGTCATCCC
Source organism: Cohnella hashimotonis (assembly GCF_030014955.1). Classification (NCBI taxonomy): domain Bacteria; kingdom Bacillati; phylum Bacillota; class Bacilli; order Caryophanales; family Paenibacillaceae; genus Cohnella; species Cohnella hashimotonis. Next base: position 5,007,310 of record NZ_JAGRPV010000001.1, on the reverse strand, counting down.
CATGCCGATGCCGGCTTCCTTGATCGGTTTTTCCACGTTCATGATACCGGTGTACGTATTGCGAAGGATCGGGAGCAGCGCATATACCGTCAGCGCGATGATGGCCGGCACCCGGCCGATGCCGACGAGCGGGATCATAAAGCCGAGCAGCGCGAGGCTCGGGATCGTCTGGAACAGCGAGGTCAGCCCGATGACGGGAGAGGCGAGCCGCCGGAAACGCGTCAAGGCGAGGCCCGCAGGGACCGAGATCACGATCGCGATAAACAGCGCGATAAATGAAATTTGCAGATGCTCAAGCGTGCCGCGAACGATGTCGTCGCGCCGGTTGATGAATACGTCCCAAAGATTCATGGCGGCCTCCGTTCAGATCTGCTTCAGCAGCGCGTCGATCAGGCTGGAATTGGTCACGAGGCCCGCGATCTGGCCGTTGGGGTGAACGACGGGCAAGTAGCTCATGCCGTGCTGTTTCATGACGTCCACCGCATCCCCGACGCTCGAGCCAACGACGACGTTCGGGATGTCGGTCCGCATGATTTCCTGCAGCGTCAGATCCTCGTTCCGATAATTTTCCTCGAGCGCTTCTCTCGATACGACGCCTTGCAGCACGCGATTTTTGTCGAGCACGAGCAGGCCGTTGACGCGATGCTGCTTCATTAATTTTGCCCCGTGCGCAAGGCCGCGGGACTGGTTCACCGTCACGGGATTCCACAGCATGACGTCCTCTACCGATAGCTGCTCGGAAGCTTCGTTCAAACGGCCCTCGCCGATGAAGCTGCGCACGAAGTCGTTTTTGGGACGCCGCAATATGCGTTCGGGCTTGTCGGCCTGAACGATCTCGCCGCCCTTCATCAGAACGATGCGGTCCGCGATCTTGAGCGCCTCGTCCATATCGTGAGAGACGAAGACGATCGTCTTCTTCACGGTTTCCTGCAGCCGGATCAGCTCGTCCTGCAGCTGCTCGCGGCTGATCGGGTCGAGCGCGCTGAACGGCTCGTCCATCAGGATGATCGAAGGCTCCGCCGCCATCGCCCGGATGACGCCGATCCGCTGCTGCTGGCCGCCGCTCAGCTCGGACGGGTACCGGTCGCGGTATTTTTCCGGGTCGAGGCCGACCATGTCCATCAGCTCGTCGATCCGGCGTTCGTACGCCTTTTTGTCCATGCGCTTGAGCCGCGGCACGATCGCGACGTTGTCCTTGATCGTCATATGCGGGAACAATCCGATATGCTGGATGACATAGCCGATATCCCGTCTCAACCGGACGGGATTGATCTTGGAGATGTCTTTGCCGTCGATGATGATTCGTCCGCCAGTCGGCTCCACGAGCCGGTTGATCATCTTCATCGTCGTGGACTTGCCGCATCCGCTCGGGCCGATCAGCGTGACGAGCTCGCCTTCCGCGATCTCGAGGTTGATGCCCTTCAAAGCACTAGTGCCGTCCGGATACTTCTTGGTGACGCCGTCAAATTGGATCAAGCGCGTTCGCTCCCCGCCGTTTGCCCGTCCAAGCGAGCGATAGTGCGGGTAGTATGCCCATTTCTTGCACAATTAGCCGGGCCGCGCGATTGCGGGGCAAGTATCTGTACAAGCAGGGTCGGCAAAGCGGAAAAAGCGCAATTTTGCGCTATGACGTTGCTATGGAGGAGACGTGTGCGTGCGCGAGGAGGTGCCAAGCGTCACCCTAGCGCAAATTTTGCGCTAGGGTTTGGGGAAGTATGGTCTAGGGAGCATGCAGTGTCAGACTAGCGCGTATATGACGGTTTCCGTTTACGGCTCTTCGCGAACCCAAACCTGCATTTCGCCCGGCTCGCGGTTGCCCCACAGCGTATAAGGCACGGCCACGATCCGCTGCGGCGTCCGCACCGGCGGTTCTGCGCGATACAAGGCGCCGCCCGCGTTCGCAGGCGCTTCGAGCCGCAAGCCATCGGTCTCGAGCAGCACGGCGCCGGTCAGGCGCCCTTCACCGGGCACTTCGCGAAGCTCGGCTCCTGCACGAATCGCCAATCCGGCCAGCGGAGCGCCGTTGTCCGCTTCCTCCAGGCAATAGACGAGCGGACCGCGCTGCAGCGCGACGCGGCCGGCGTTCGCGCGCACCTCGGCGGCGGCATAGATTCGACGGGGACGCATGTCCAGCGTCATGCCGAATACGTCGCCCGCCTGCCAATCACGGCGCAAGTATGCGTAGCCGTCTTTGATCTCGGGCGTAGCCGGTTCTCCGTTCACGGTGAACGAGGTGCGCTCCGACCAGGCGGGCACCCGGACGGCAAGCGTAAAGTCTCCGGTTCCCGAGGCTTCGGCGATCGTGAGTCCGACCTCGCCCGCCCATGGCAACCGGCTCTTCATGCGAACGGCGACTTGCCGCCCGGCCAGCGTCAGCTTCGCCTCGGCGCCGATGTGCAGATGCGCATAAAGCGTGTCCTGGCCCGCCGCGAAAGCATAATGGCCGAGCGAGGAGAGCAGGCGGGCAACGTTGGGCGGACAGCAGGCGCAGCCATACCATTTTTGCCGCACGGCCTTCACATGGTGTTTGCCCGGATTGCCCGCACTTGCCGCCGGCCATACTTCCATCGGGTTGACATAAAAGAAGTGCTTGCCGTCGGTCGCCATGCCGGCCGTTACGGTATTGTAAAGCGCGCGCTCCATCACGTCGCCGTACTCGCCCTTGGCTTCGTTTTGCAGCATGCGCTGGGCGAACATCATCAAGCCGATCGACGCGCAAGTTTCCGAATAGTTCGTGTCGTTGGGCAGGTCGTAGTCGAACGTAAAAGCCTCGCCGTGGTGCGTGGAGCCAATGCTGCCGTTTACGTACATCTGCTTGCGGACCGTGTTGGCCCACAGCCGCCTGCAGGCGGCGAGCAGGCTCTCGTCGCCGTTTCGGACAGCCAGATCGGCCATTGCGGCATACATATACATCGCGCGCACGGCATGCCCTGTCGCGAACTCCTGCTCGCGGACGGGCTTGTCCGCCTGATGATAGGACAGCGACGGCGGCGTCTGCTGAACGACGCCGGGCGTCCAGTAAGAGGCGCGGCCCCGCGCCTCCCATTCATGATGGAAAAAGCTCGGCTGCCGTCCGCGTTCGTCGATAAAAAAGCCGGCCAAGTCTAAATAACGCCGGTCGCCGGTCGCCTCGTACAGCTTCACGAGCGCCAGCTCGATCTCCTGGTGGCCATCGTAGCCCCGAATCTGACCGGGACGTTCTCCGAATGTCGCGTCGATATGATTGGCTAGGCGGCAGGCGACGTCGAGCAGCGCTTTTTTGCCTGTCGCGCCGGCGTAGGAGACCGCGGCTTCGATGAGGTGGCCGGCGGAATACAACTCATGGCAGTCCGTGAGGTTCGTCCAACGCTTGCCCGGCTCGGCTACGGTAAAATAGGTGTTCAGATAGCCGTCCTCCTGCTGCGCGGCTGCGACAAGCGCGATCGCCTCGTCCGCGAGCCGCTCCAGATCGGCGTCCGGCGACGCGGCCAGCGCATAGCCGACGGCTTCGAGCCATTTGTACAAATCCGTATCCTGAAAGACGAAACCGCCGAACGCGCCTTCCTCCAAGCCGGCCGCGATGCGGAAATTCCGGATCGCATGGCTCGGCTCCGCATCGGCGACGCGGTCGTTAAGCGCCTCCCATTGATAAGGAATGACCGTATTGCGCACAAGTTCGATATAGGGGGACCAATAGTCGTCCTTTATACTGACATTTTTAAGCGCAATGGGGCGGGGGAAGGCAGTCTGGTTCTGCAGAGTCAATTCATTCACGCTCCATAAAGGAATTTGTCATCCAATCGCGCCGCGCATCGAACCGCGATTCGATGTTTCCCTATTTTAAGACAGTCCAGGCTCCCTTGTCGGTAGGCGATCAGGTATAATAGGTGTCAAAAACTGACCTCAAATAGCGCGCGTGGACCAAGAGACAAGGAGGAACGGCATGCTGTCTTTATACTTGCACGAGCCCTATCGCTTGCAAATGGGCGGGCACTTCCTGTCGGACGAGACCTGGTCGCATATGGACCGCACGATTGCGGACTATGAATTGATTGTCGGGGTTTCAGGCGTCGTCTTTATGGAGACGGGCGGCAACATGTATGAGGTGCGGGCAGGAGAAGTATTATTTCTCATGCCCGGAGAGCGCCATCGGGGCTACCGGCTTTCCACGCCGGGCGTCTCTTTTTATTGGTTTCACTTTTTCGTTCCCGAAGCGGGGAACGAGGTTCCCGCGGGTCAGATGCCGCGGTACGCAAGCTGCCCGAATCCGAGCCGGGTGCATATATTGGCGCGACAGCTGCTGCATGCCGCCAATGGCGGTTACCGTATTCGGGGAGCGGGCGATTACTTTCTGACTTGCCTGCTAATCGAGCTCGCCGACCAGCTGCAGGATTCGGACGGCAGGCCCGCGATGGACGCCCAGCTCCACGAGCTGCTGGCATGGACGCGCCTTCACGCGCTGGACCCGGACATCACGGTCGGCCGGATTGCCGACCATATCGGGTACAACAAAGACTACCTGTCCCGTATGTTCAAGCGGCGATTCGGATCGGGTCTGCTCGATTACATTCACGGCCTGAAGCTGGATGCGGCGAAGGAGCTGCTGGCGGGCGGCAAGCTTGGGGTCAAGGAAATTGCGGGCCGCGTCGGCTTCGGCGACGACAAGCAGTTCGCCAAGTGGTTCAAGCGGCTCGCGGGCGTGACGCCGACCGCATATCGGCAGGCCTTCGGGGGCACGCGCCTCAACAATCGTTAATACGGTGCCAACCGCTTCTGCAGTAAAAAAGCCGCATGCTTCGCGGCGATTGTCTTGGCTATCCGGTTTGTTTTCAAGGATCTGTTTGTTTTCAGAGATTCTGTTTCAGGGATTCGGTTTTCAGGGTTCTGTTTGTTTGAAAGATACTGTTTTCCCTCAAGGCGTCTGTTTCTTCTCGGCGGCCTCGCCCGTTCTCGATCCGATCAAGTAGCCGATGATCGTGGACTCCACCGGGAGCACGACGAGCGTCCACAGGTCCTTCAAGCCGAAGTCCGGAGACCTGCTCTGCTCAGGGACAAGCGTATAGACGAGTGCAATGAGCAGCACGCCGAGCGCGATCGTGCCGACGATATAGAGCCTTACGTTTTCCCCGGAGCCGAAAAACCGTCCCAAAAAACCAAGCTCGGCTTTTCGCTTTTCGCTCTCGGCGTTCGCCGCGATAATTTTACTGGCCACTTTAGGATCTTGGATCTCGATTTTATTCACGGACCCTGGACCCCCTCGCCGGCGAAAAACGTAAAGGACAGCACCCAGGCGCTCGCTTCGTAATTGATCGTTACTTCGTAGCTCAAGGAAAGCCTGCGATTGTTCAATACGCCGATATGGATCATATCGTCGTTGCCCGTCGGCTTGCCTCTCGGGAAGTTGATGCAGGCGATTCGGACTTTATTGTGCTGCACGAGCCGGATGTCCGTCTCGAAGTCGTCCCGTTCCGGCTCGTTTTCGACGCAAAACAAAAACGTGAGCGGATCGTTTTCTTCGGACAACGTAATCTCGATCGGATTCATCTTGTAGGCGAACACCCTGCCGTGATAGACGACTTCGAACCCGCCGGAATGAATACGCATGCGCTTGCCCCCCGTTTCTTGATAGACTCGCAGATACACTATTGTACGAGCCGGGGGACGGCCGTATGTTCGTTCGGATCGTCCCGACGCACAAAAAGCGGCCGCCCGGATCGTCAGATCTGTCGGGCGGCCGCATCAAGGGGCCGGAGGTGGTTATATGCGTTTTTGCGTTACTGAGTTATTGCGTTAGTGCGTTATGAAAGTCGGCGGCCGATCGTAACGATCTCGCAGGGACGCACGTCAACGCGCACAATGCCGTCCGCATCGGGGACAAGCTTGCCCAGCTCTTCTTCCAGCACGTTGCTCAAATACCATTCCGAATCCGGTTCCGCTCGCAGCGCAAGCGATGAAGACGCGCCGCTCATATTGAACCAGCGGTAGAAGCAATCCTCGCCCTGAATGCCTCGTTTGAAAGCGGTCAGCGCCAGGCGCTCGCCCGTCCAGGAGAGCGGGCTGTACACGGCCGGAAGCGAGCCGGCATGAGCATCCGTTTGAACGGCGAGCCAGGGCACCTGGAAGGCGTACGCTTCCTGGGCTGCCGCATAACGTCCGTCGGCGCCGGCGTAAGGAATGATCGCAAGCTCCGCTTCTTGCGAGCCCGGGCACTGCGCCTCCGGCGTCGGAAACACGCCCCAATCGCCGAGCTCGCCGACTGCGCGGAGCAGCGTCACGGCGAGCGTACCGCGGCCGTCGCGAAGCGCCTCGTACTCGTTCAGCCCGATATTGGCTACGGCCAGCCCGCGCTTGCCGTGGTCCAGTGCGGCGAACGCCTGCTGATGCTGCGCGTTGCTCGGATTGCGCCATTCCCCGGCGGGCTCGTTCGGACGCTCGGCGATCTCAAAGATCGAGTCGGCATAGTGAACGCCGGATGCCGCCGCATCGGTCGGGAACCGCATGCGCAGGCGGTGATCCTTGGCGTGATTTTCGTAGCGTACCTTAAGCATCAAGGCTTTGACGCCGCGCTCGACGGTGGCGAGCGTCGTAATGACGAGGGGCACCGTACGCGCCGACCTGCCGGCCTTGCGGTCCGGGAGGAACGTCATCGTCGTGCGCTCGCGCTGCAGCAGGACATCCGCTTCCGCGGGGATCTCCCAGCGATGGACGATCTCGACCGTCGTACGCCAGGCGCTGCGCGAGACGAGCCGCACCTCGGCCTTCAGCGTATCCGTCGTGAGCGTCTTGCGCTCGCCGTCCTGCACATACACATATTCATTGCCGATATCGCCCGTATTTTCAAAAACGCCGAGGTCGCGATAAACTTCTCCGGTCTCTTTGTCCGTCAGCGACAAGCTTCCGTTAGGCTCGACGGCAACGGCTATATATTCATTTTCCAGCGAGAGACCCGCCGGCGAGGCGTCCACTGCTTTCTCCTGCTCGACCGCAGCCGCGACCGGCGCGGCGACAGCGTCATCCTCTGAACGCCAAGCATAGGTCCGATATCCTTGGGAAGGCACATGGTCCGCGCTAAGGGTGACGCGGATTCGTCTCGCCATGTACGGCTGCCTGAACTTGTCGTCGGGAAGCTCGTAGCCGAACCGGACGCCGAGATCCTCGATCTCGGCATCCACCGGTCTGCCCTCATGGTCGATGACGGCGCCGGCGCCGACCCGGATGAGCTCCATGTCCGCGTAGGCTGCAGCCGGACCGATGTCCGCGGACGAACGGCGGGCGACATCGAGTTCGACGGAGACGGTCCCGGAACGCGCGGCGCCGGCGAAGTTGAACACGACGAACGGCACGTGCGCATCGCCCGCGAACCGGGCGGTGTCGATACTCGACGCGATGTGGGCGATGCTTCGCTCGACGATCGGCTCCGCCATATGGCGGCTTTTGGCGAAGCGGGTCATCATCTCCGCGTGCACTTCGTCTACGCTGCAGCCGCAGATGCTGTCGTGCGGATGGTTTTGCATGAGCGTCCGCCAGGCATGGACGAGGAGCGGCGTCGGATGAGGCATGCCGAGCGTTGCAGCGATCGCGGCCGCAGGCTCCGCGAGCCGCTCGAGCAGGATTTGGCCTTTGGCGTTGGCCTGCTTGATATACACGCGGCTGGAGGCGGTATTCGCCAGCGTGAACCAGCCGTCCGTACGCTGGCTGCGCAGCTCGCCTTCGACGACGGTCAGTTCGCGTGCGGAGGCGCGCTCGACGGCCGCCACGTACGAAGGCAAGTCGCTATGCACGAATTCATAGCCGGGATACAGATCGCGGGCCGTGCGGAGCGCAGCTGCCAAGTCGGTCTGCACAGGCTGGTGATCGCATCCGTTCATGAACAGCAGCTGCGGCGTGGATGCAAAACGCTCGGCTTCCTTCAGCTTGGCGTCCCAGTAAACGCGGGCTGCATCGGGATCGACGGGAATTTCCATCCCGTTGTTGTACCAATTGGCGAACAGAATGCCTAGCACCTCCGAGCCGTCCGGCGATCGCCAGATCATCTCGGAAAAGGGGGACTCGTAAGCCGCGGAATCGGAGACGGCGTTGTTGAAGCCGGTCGGCTTGACGCCCCGTCCGAAGATTGCGTTCGCGATTCCGGCCTGGCGCATGAGCTGAGGCGCCTGACCCATATTGCCGAAGGAATCGGGGAAATACCCGATTTTCGCAACGGGACCGTAGCGGGCGGCATCGTGATGGCCGACGAGCAAGTTGCGCACATTCGCCTCGGCGCTTGTCAGGAATTCGTCCTGCAGCACATACCAGGGGCCGATCAGGATTCGTCCCTCGCGAATAAGCCGGGTCAGGCGCTCGCGCATCTCGGGCCTCACTTCGAGATAGTCGTCCAGGATGATCGTCTGGCCGTCCAGATGAAAGCTCCGATAGTCGGGATCGCGCTCGAGCGTATCGAGCAGCACGTCCATCAGCTCGATCAGCCTGACGTGGTGTCGCTCGTAGGGCATATACCATTCGCGGTCCCAATGCGTGTGAGAAACAATGTGCGCGACCATTTTTTTCATCGTGCTTACCTCCTAATACAAATATACAAGATTGCAAATGCTTGTTATAATCGAATCATAACTTTGCTCGACATTGTTGTAAACCGGTTAGCTGAACGATGCGATAATAAAGTTGTATAAAAGTCATACTTTTGAGGGGAGGGGTGCTCGTGGAAGGCAAGGAACAAGCGGACGATCAGGCACGTCCGAGCAGCAAGCGGACGCCTCTGTACGCCCAGATCGAGTCCTACGTGCGCGATCAGATCCGTTCGGGCAAATGGAAGCCGGGCAAGCGGCTGCCATCCGAGAATCAGCTCTGCAAGCAGTTCGACGTCAGCAGAATTACGATTCGCGGCGCCATGGACAAGCTGGTGGAAGAGGGCGTCGTTTTTCGCATACAAGGCAGAGGCAGCTTCGTCTCGGAGGAACCGGGGGCGGGCGAGCGGGCCAAGTACGCTTTGGGAAAGGGAACCTCGGACGAACGAGAGCTGCAGACGGTGGCTGTCATCTTGCCGAGGCTGTGGGGGATGCTGACGAACAGCCTGCTCGCCGGCGTGGAACGGGCGCTTGAGCCCTCTCCGTACAGAATGATGCTGCTGACGACGGGCGACTCCCAGGAAATCGAGGAGGTCAAGCTGCAGGAGGCGCTGCGGGCCGGCGCGCGCGGCTTGATCGTCTACCCGGCCGAAGGAAGGACGTACAGCGAGGAAATGCTGCGGCTTACGCTCGACCGGTACCCGATCGTCGTTATCGACCGTTACGTGCGCGGCGTGCCGACCCACTGCGTCTGCTCGGATCATATCGCGGGGGCGTACGAGGCTACGGAGCATCTGCTGCGTCTCGGCCATCGGCGGATCGGCTTCGTGACGACGCCCTACGAAGGAACGACAAGCCTGGAGGAGCGGTTGGAAGGCTTCCGCCAGGCGCTGAACGACTACGGCGTCGTGCTGGACCGCAACTTGGTGCTGGAGCGGGCGGAGCAGGATGCGATCGCGGCTTTTCTAGCGGGCTCTTCAAATGTGACCGCCTTGTTCGCCGTCAATGAGAGCATCGGCCAGATGGCGCTGCACGCCGCGGAAGCGGCCGGCATGCGCGTGCCCGACGATCTGTCGGTCGTCTTCTTCGACGACTACGACCATGCCGACGCCGCCCGGATCCCGCCGACTTGCGTGGCTCAGCAGGGGGAGACGATCGGTTACGAAGCAGCCGGTCGCCTGCTGTCGTTGTTCGCGGATCCCCATCAGGAGCGGACCATGGTTCGCATTCCGACGCGGCTTATCGTGCGGTCGTCGACGACGGCGCCCAAGTCGGGCGGCAAAAGCGAGGCGGGACTTGAGCCGGACCATTCATTTTAATATCTTGCGGTTCTATTCAACCTTGGGTCTCATCCTGCGGGCATTGCGCTATGATGGGGGTCTGGAACATCGCGATACGCGCAAATGAGGGGGTGCCTGATGCCTGATATGAACGGTCCATCCGTAAGAGAGCAGCTGGAGGCATTGGCGGAGCCTGGCTATCAAAAGTTCGCGTCGTCGCTCATTCCGAACATCGACAACTTGATGGGCGTCCGCCTGCCGGCACTGCGGCGAATCGCGCTCGCAGCGGCGCGAGGGGACTGGCGGACGTGGCTCGAAGCGGCCGAAAACGACTTTTTCGAAGAAATCATGCTGCAGGCGATGATCATCGGATACGCCGACATGGAGCCGGAGGAACGGCTTCGGTACATGGCGGATTTCGTGCCTAAAATCGACAATTGGTCGGTATGCGATCGGTTCTGCCTCGGACTGAAGTTTGCGCGCCTTAACCAGGCGGCCGTATGGGCGTTTATTCGACCCTATCTCAAGTCGGGGCGGGAATACGACATTCGCTTCGGCGTCGTTATGCTTCTCGAACACTTTATCGACGACATTTACGTGGACGACGTGCTTCAGTTGTTGGACGGGGTGTCGCATGAGGGCTACTATGTGAAGATGGCGGTCGCCTGGGCGGTCTCGATGTGCTACGTCAAGTTCCCGGAGCGGACGGAGGCCTATCTGGCGGGCTGCGGGCTCGACGACTTCACGTTCAACAAGTCGCTCCAGAAAATCGTCGAGTCCTACCGGGTTGACGCAGACGCCAAGCGGCGGATCCGCGGGATGAAGCGCAGCGCGAGGGGAAGAAGGCAGACATAAATGGATCGGTGCCGTGCGCACCGTCTCCAAGCGCATCGTCTCCAAGCGCACGTCTCCAAGCGTCCGCGGCTCGAGCGGCAACCGGCGGAAGGATCAGGCCGGCCAATCCGAAAAATACGCAATGGATCAGAAAGCTGTATCGTTGTTGGCGCCGGGAGGCGAGCTTATACTGAAGTCACTTTGAGAGAAGGGTGATTTCCATGCTTCCCGGACGGGCTGACAAGAAGCAATTGCTGGCGTACGCAATGATTTTTCCGGCACTATTTTTTTTCGTGCTGTACCTGGTATTTCCGCTCATCAAATCGCTTCAAATGAGTTTTTACGATTACGACGGCGTCGGACCGCTCAGCGACTTAATCGGTTTTGGCAATTTTGCCGCGGGGTTCCGGGATTCCCGGTTCTATGAGGCGATGGGCCATAATCTGATCCTTATGGCCGTCGAGCTTGTGGTCTCGATGAGCGTCGCTTTCGCGCTCGCCTATTTCTTGTTTCGCGGCGTGTTCGCCTGGAAATGGTTCAACGTCGTGCTTTTCCTCCCCTATATCATTCCTCTGGCGGTGTCCGCCGTAATCTGGTCTCTGATCTTCGAGCCGACGATCGGGATGCTGAACCAATTACTGGCGGCGGTCGGCCTCGATTCCTGGCAGCGCGTCTGGCTAGGCAGTCAGGATACATCGCTGTTATCCGTAATCCTCGTATGGGTATGGAGAACGATTCCCTTCGATATGCTGATTCTGCTCGGCAGTCTGCTTAAAATTCCCAAAGAATTGCTAGAAGCGTCGAAGATCGACGGATGCACCGGAATAAGGTCTATTTGGCATATTATTCTGCCGCTTATGCTTCCGACAATTATGTTATTGTCAATTATATCGATCGCCAACGATTTCCGTTCGTTCGACATCGTCTGGATTATGACGCAGGGGGGACCGATCGGCTCTACGGAGATCGCTTCCACGCTTGTCTACAAGCTCGGATTTCAAGAGAATCATTACGGCTACGCCAATGCCGTCGCGTTCATGGTGTTCGTGATCGTCACCGCGATGGTCGGTTTGGTCGGCTTGATTCTCAGGTCCCGGAATGGGACGAACGAGCGGACGGGAGGGCAAGAGGGATGATCAAGCGTACATGGATGACGGCCATCGTCGCTCTCTTCGCCGCAACGTCGCTCTATCCGCTTCTATGGGTCGTGCTGCAGTCGCTGAAGACGGACGCCGATTTTTTCGGGAACCAATGGGGACTGCCCGGACGGTATATATGGGAAAATTACGGAACGGCCTGGAAGCAGGCGAACTTCGCCACGTATTACGCGAATACGGTGCTCGTAACGCTGGCAAGCCTGGTCGGCGGGGTGTCCGTGTGCATCGTGGCAGGCTATGCGTTCGGCAAGATCCGGTTCAGGGGGCGTCGATCGCTTCAGATTCTATTCGCGCTCGTGCTGTTCGTTCCTTCCCCCGTTCTGCTGCTTCCCGTGTTCTTTATCAACCGGGACCTGGGCCTTCTCAATACGTATGCCGGGATGATCGGCCCCTACATCGCATCCATCGTGCCGATGGGCGTTCTGTTGATGCAATCCGCCTTCGCGGGACTGCCGAACGAGCTTAGCGAATCGGCGAAGATCGACGGGTGCGGGGAATGGCGGACGTTCTGCCGGATTCTGCTGCCGCTCACGATGCCGACGGTAGCTACGCTCTGCATTCTGCAATTCATCGGCGTGTGGTCGGAGTACATGTGGGCATTCATCTCCAATACGAATCCGAAGATGTACACGATCGCGGTCGGCATGGCCCAGATGGCATCCAAAAAGTACGTGTACGGCTTCGGTCCGGTATTCGCCGGCATGGTCATTACGTCGATCGTCGTTATTCTCGTATATGTCGTTCTGCAAAAGTATTTCGTACAAGCATTGTCCGAAGGCGCCGTAAAAGGATAAAGGCGACAGACCGGAGGGAGAGCGTTGGTCAAGAGGCTTCTGGGCACGTACATCCTGTTAATCGTTCTCCCTACGCTGCTGGTCTCTTCCGTGGCCTATTACTTGTTTAAACAAAGCATGGAAAAGGAAGTTTCCGTCTCGATCGAGCGGACGGTGCGGCTCCTGAATTCGGAGGTCGACGCTTATTTCACCGATCTGGTCCGTCTTGCCGCTTCGGTCATGACGGAGGATACGCAGCTGGACGACGATCGCAATCTGCTTCGCATTTTGAAGCGGAGAGCGGCAGGGGAGACCGTGCCGGGTTCCATGGAAGCCTACATGCAGGCGCAGCGAATCGACCATTACCTGAACGACTTGCTCAACCAGAAGCGCGATCTGGAATCCGTCTATCTCTACACGGCTTCCGGGGAGCTGTTCGCCAGCCATCGCTCTGACGAACGTATCTCCATTTCTCGGCTGGAGGGGATGGAGGAACGGCTTCTCGCCTCCGGGAGAGAATGGATCGTGGAGAAGGAGGCGGACAAGGAACCGATCTATCTGATCCGCAAAGTGAACGATCCGTCTCACCGCTTTCTCGGCGCTATCGTGCTGAGCATCGGAACGGAAGGTCTCGAAGGGATGATTGCCGGCGCTCAGCTGCCGCAGCAGGATATCATCGCCCTGTGGGATCGCCGGCTTCCGGTCTACGACAAGACAGGGCGCTGGAAGAACGACGCCTTCGAGCTGTCGCCCGCGCGGATCCGGTCGCTGAACCTTCCGTTCGAAGAAGGCGGCACGCTGGTCACCTACGCCTCCCCGCAGCAATCGGAGTGGTCGCTCGCCGCTTACTTGCCTTATCGCGCGTTGACGGAAAATATTCGCGCGGTACGCTTCTGGATGCTCGCGGCCGGAGCGTTATGCGTGCTCTTCTCCATACTGGTCGCCTTTATGCTTGCGCTCGGCATCGTGAGGCCGATCCGGTCCGTTCGCAACGCGATGCGCAAAATGGAGAAAGGCTTTCTCCATACGAGAGTCAAGGTACGGGGAAAGGACGAGGCGGCGGAGCTGGCGCAAGGCTTCAATTCGATGTCCGGACAGCTGCAAACGTTGATCGATCATGTCTATTTGTCCGATCTGGCCCACAAGGAAGCGGAGCTGAGGGCGCTGCACGCGCAGATAAATCCGCACTTCCTGTACAACACGCTCGAGGCGATCAGCATGGTCGCCGAGATGCAGCGGTCCTCGGAAGCGGCGGAGATGGCGCGCGCGCTTGGCGTGCTGTTCCGGGCCGCCACCGAGTTCGAGACGCTCGTTCCGATCCGGACGGAGATCATGCTGCTCAAGCAATATTTGCTTCTGCAGGAGATCAGGTTCGACGGCACGCTGCGGGTCTATTGGGAGATCGCCGCGGGAGCGGAGGGCGCGCAGGTTCCCAAGCTGTCCCTTCAGACGATCGTCGAAAATTGCTTCAAGCACGGCTTCGCGCCTTTGAAGGCGCCGCGGAGCGCGACGATCCGCGTCCGGGTCTGCGCCGCGGATCAGGGAGCGTCGATCGAGATCGTCGACGACGGGGCCGGGATCGGGAACGAACGGCTGAACGAATTGAACCGGTTGCTGCAAATCGGGGGGAGCGGGGGAGACTCGGTCGGTCTTGTCAACGTACACAATCGAATTCGGCTGCAATGGGGCCAGCCATACGGGATCGAGCTCTCAAGCCAGCCGAATATCGGAACGGTCGTGAGGCTCACCGTTCCCGGAGAAAGGAGGGACGAGTCCGCATGAAGATCGTAATCGCGGACGATGAGAAGCTCATTCGGCAAGGTCTGGCTTATATCATCCGGCAGATGGAGGCGTCGGACGAGATCGTCGCGTCCTGTTCGGACGGAGAAGAGGCTTTGTCATACTGCCTTCGGGAGGGCGCCGACGTCGACGTGCTCATTACGGATGTTTGCATGCCCGGCAAAGACGGTCTGGATCTGATCGCCGAGCTGGCCCGGCTGTGCCCGCATATTCAGACGGTCGTCATGAGCGGTTACGGCGAGTTCGATTATGTCAGGCGGTCGATGCGCGAGGGAGCGGTCGATTATTTGCTTAAGCCGCTCATCAAGAATGAGCTGCAAGAAGTGCTGGAGCGGATCCGGCAGCAGAAAAAGCTTGCGGCCATCGCGAATGAAGGCAAGCGGGAGTCTCCGATGATTGCGTCCATTCATCAGGATCATCTGCTGAACGCCTTGTTCCATCATAATCCGGGCGTTGCGCCCGAGGCTCGCGCATTCCTGGAGAACGGCTTCGGCATTGCGGAAGGGGCGTTCCGCTTTTTCGCAGCCGGCGTGGCGATCGACGAGAAGGCCGACGGCCGCTTCCGGCAGGCGGATCGGATGCTGTTCCAGTATTTTGTCCGCAAAATGGCGGAAGAAGCGCTCTTTCAGCAAGACCTCGTTAGAGGTACCGCCTGGCAAGGGCAAGACGACTTCGTCGTCCTGCTGTTTTTCGTGCCGACGGGAGAAGGAGAGCGGGAGAGCGAGATGATGGATGCGCTTAAGCAATTACTTGCGATTTTATCCTCGCACGTCCAATATCCGGTCACGATCGGCGTCAGCTCGGGGGCGGAGAGGTTCTCCGACATGCCGAAGCTGCTGCTGGAGGTTCAAGCCGCGCTGCGGGCGCGGCTGACAATCGGTACGGGCGGGGTGATCGACTATGAAGCTTCGCAGCGCCTTCAGCGCCAGTGGAACGTGCAGCCGGACGCTTTCCACAAGGTCGTAACGGCCACGATGCTGGGCGACGCCGAGACGCTGGAGAAGGAGCTTGGCGTCTTCATGGACGATCTGTACGAAGCGGGCATTCATCCCGAGGTTCTATTGGATATCGTGCTCCGGCTTTTTCTTCGAGTGGGAAGCATGCTGGAAGCCAAGGGCGTCGTGCGGACGGGCGAACCGGGAACTGCCGATCTGGGCAAGCTGCTGGAAGAACTGCGGCGTTGTCCGACATGGAGCATGCTCGAGCGCGAAGTGCGGCACAAGCTTGCTGCGTTGTCGAGCCTTGTTCGGGAGCATGCCCGGCAGATCAAGCCAACCTTTATTACCGATGCCGTCAACTACATTCACGAGCATTATCAAAGCGATCTGACGCTGGCAGAAGTGGCGGACGTCGTCGGTCTGTACCCCACTTATCTGAGCGAGCAGTTCAAGCAGCATATGGGCGTGAAGTTCGTCGATTACGTCATCCAGGTACGGATGGAAAGGGCGAAGAAGCTGCTGCGCGAGACGAACAAGCCTTCGTTCGAAATCTGCGAAAAGGTCGGATACGCGACGCCGGCGCATTTCACGAAGGTGTTCAAGAGCAAGGTCGGCTGCACGCCGCTTGAATACCGGGAGAGCTGGAGAGGTATACGCAAGATTTGAAGGAGACGGGAAGATCGCGGGAAGCGGGTTATCCGAAAAAAGAGCAATCATTCCGAAGGCTGTCGAGTTCTCAGCCGCCAAGGGCGATGCTACGATAGGCTCGTGTTCAAACGACCTATGGAGGAGATTGCATGAAGAAGAGGGGAACGCTGCTCGCGCTGTCGCTGCTCTTGGGAATGACGGGTGCGCTGACGGGCTGCGGAAGCGGCAAGAACGGCGAGGACGCCGCCGCGTCCGGAGCCGCGCCGAGCGCGAAGGCAAGCGGGAGCGCGGCGGCCGAAGAGGACGTAACATTAAAATTCATTTCCTGGTGGTCTTATTTGAAGCCGGAGCTGCTCAAGAAATTCGAGGACGAGAATCCCGGCATTAAGGTCGATTACGAATATGTGGCCGCAGGCGATGCCTACAACAACAAAATCAAGACGCTGACCGCGTCCAACGAGCTGCCGGACGTATTCGGCACCCAAGGGGTTACGTTCGAGTCTCTGATCAAGACGAACGACATACTGGACCTCAAGGACGCGTTCCAGACGCCCGCCTACGATAAGGCAGACAAGTGGGGGGATACGATCAATCCCGTGCTCGTGACCAATATGAACTCGGGTCTGACTTCGGAAGTCGATGCGGCGAATCACGTATGGGGCGTTCCGTTCGGTGCGGTCAGCGTCGTCGTTGTCTACAACAAGACGCTCTTCGACGGGCTCGGACTGACGGCTCCGCAGACATGGGACGCGTTCGAGTCCAACAACAAAAAGCTCAAGGAAGCGGGCCTCATCCCGATGTCCTACGCCAACAAAGTCGGTTGGGGAGACTGGTGGCTGCGTTTCCTGCTCGATCAGTCGACGAGAGACGTCACGACCGACGACTTCCTGACGGGCAAGGCGAAGGTGACGGATCCGGGATTCGTGGAAGCGGTTCAGAAGCTGAAGCAGCTGTGGGACGACGGCACCTTCGACCCGGCGGGCATGACGAACGGGATCGACGAGACGCAGGCGCTGTTCGTTCAGCAGAAGATGGCGCAGTACATGGTCGTGCCGGAAAATTTCGTTCAATATTTGCAGGAAAACATGCCGAAGGGCGTCGAGCTCGGCGCTTACGCGCTTCCGGCCTGGAAGGGCATCGAACCGAGCCGCACGCTCGGCGGCGCCTCGAACATCGTCGCGGTATCGGCGAAGACGAAGCATCAGGAAGCCGCGATCAAGCTGGCCAAGTTCCTGACGTCGGAGACGACGTTCCAGCAGCTGGCCGACAGCGACGTCGTGCCGAGCACGAAGGGGTACACGCCTCCCGAGGGCGACAAGATTATGGGCGCCTACGCGGAGGCGGCCGAAAACGGCTTTATCGTCGAGCATACGCCGGGAGACGAAGCGGGCATCAAGCTGTTCCAGGACGCGCTGCCCAAGATTCTGCTCGGCAACAAAACGATCGACAAGGCGCTCGGCGAGGTTCAGGCGCTGATCGACAAAAACGCGAAGTAACCGGAAGACCGCAAGCGACAGGCGGCGCCTGCGTTTGCTCTCGCCCCATCGTACCGGAGTCTTCGAAGCAGCTATGGCTAATGGAGCGCTCCGGTTTTTTTTATCCATGAAAAGAGAGCGAGGAATCGTCATGAACCATTCGATGGGCAAACCGTTCGGCAAGCTCGGATATGCGCTCCTGCTGGCGTTTGCCGCGGCTGCGGGCCTGCTGCTTTTAGGATCGTCCAGCGCTTCGGCCGCAAGCTACTATGTCAACAATCAAAGTGGAAGCGCTTGCTCGGATGCCGGCGCCGGGACGTCGGCGTCGGCTCCCTGGTGCAGCTTCGCGCCGGTCAACAGCCATGGCGCTTTTGCAGCGGGAGATCAGATTCTGCTCGCCAAAGGGGCGACGTGGAACGAGCGGATGACGCTCTCGGGCACAGGAACGTCTGCGAATCCGATCGTGCTGGGCGCGTACGGCTCCGGTGCAAAACCGAAGATTGTTCGCAACGGCCTGGAATCGGACAGAGCGATCTCGCTGACGAACCCGAGCTACTGGACGATCGGCGGGCTGGAGATCGGCCGGGCCGGCGCAGGTATCGTCGTCAGCTTCTCTACGGCGGGACATGAAGGGCTCGTCTTCAAGGATCTCTATTTGCACGATATCAAAGGCATTCACCAGGGCTCGGGAAGCGGCAACGACGTTACCGGCGACGCGGTATGGAACTCGGCCGGCATCGAATTTACTTCCAAGACGTTTGACGATTCCCACAGCGCATCGGCGCCGATCGTCAAAAACGTGCTGTTCGAGGATATCGAAGGAAGCCGCAACCTTGATACGATCTCAATCGATTGGTACAACGGCTCCTATTCGTCCGTTACGGGTTATAAAGCGGCCGAACAGGTCGTGATGAGAAAGCTGAACTTCCATCAGAACGACGCGGGAGGGAGCGGCGCGACGGGGTGCGACGACGGGATGCGGATCACGGACGTACGCTACCTGACGCTGATCGATTCGAGAATCGACGGGGACGCGGGTTGTCACTCCGATACGGGCACGGCTGCCATCTACCTGGCCGGCGTGTACGATGCGAATATTTTCAACAACTCGTTCACGAACGTGCCTCACACTTCTTCGCCGGATATGGTGGCTTTCGATTTCGAATGCTGCACCAATCGCGTGAACATCAGCGAAAACTACTTTGCGGGCAACGCAGGAGCGGGAATCTCGTTCCTGGCCATTCATCCGGGGCTGGGCTTTGAGCTCAACACGACGGCAGCCGGCAATACGTTCGTACAAAACGGCAGCGGATCGTTCCGCCGGGCGGGGACGTCGGACACGCCGACCGGCACGATCCGGGACAATCTCTACCACGAGGCGAACGCGTTCCTGTACGAGGATGGCGCGGACTACAGCGGCTTCTCCGTCTCGAACAACCAGCCGATCAAGTCGGCCTCCGCCATCGCGCACGCATCGGCGAGCTTCGGCGCGACGCAAGGTTTGGGCAATTGGACGTCCAAAGCTTACGATGGCGCGTCCTGGACGAATCTTGCTTATTACGACACTGCGAAAAAGCAGTGGCAGCCGTCCGCTGCGACAGCCTTCCCAAGCGTTTCCGCGTTCGAGCTTCAGCCTTCGGCTTGCGCGAACTGCAAGGTCGCACGGGTATGGACGGCGCCGATCCAAGGGACCGTCAGCTTGCGCGCGCGGGTGCTGAAGGCGGAGGAAGGCGGAGACGGCGTTGTCGTCCGCATTGCCAAGAACGGGACGCGAATCTGGCCGTCCGCCGCGGATCAGTCGGTTGCCGCGGGGGATCGGACCGGTTATGAAGCGATATTGGACGGGATAGCGGTGGGCGCGGGCGACGAGTTGAGATTCGAGGTGTCCGCCGGTTCGGCGGGAAACAACGCATCCGACGCGGTCAGCTGGACGCCGTCGATCGCCTATACGAACTATGGATTGCAATGGGACTTCGGCACGGCCGGCAATCTGGAAAACTGGACGATGGCCAACCAAATTGCCGGCACCGTATCCGGAGGCGTTCTGACGCTGACGAGCAGCGGAAGCGATCCCTATATCGTCTCCGCGGACAACCTGAACAGTCCGGCAGCCAATCGCTATTTGAGAATCCGCCTGAAGAACAACACGAACGACCCGATGGCGCAGCTCTTCTTCACGACGACGACGGACACCGCCTGGAGCGCGTCGAAGTCGGTATTGTTCGCCACGAAGGAAAATGCGTCCGATTATACGACTTACGTGGTGGACTTGGGCGTGAATCCGAATTGGACCGGTTCGATCAAGCAGCTGCGCCTGGATCCGATCTCCAAGAGCGGCACGATGAGCGTCGATTATATCCAGGTAACATCGCTTGGCTCCGGCGCGAGCAAGAGCTGGGAATTCGCAACCGACTCGAATGCCGAAGGCTGGACCACCGGTAACCAGATCTCGTCGATGACGGTGTCGGGCGGCAGCTTGAACCTAACCTCCGGGGGAACCGATCCCTATATTTACTCTCCCGACAATCTGGCGATCGATAATGCCTTGATCAACCGTTACGTCCGCATCCGATTGCAGAACTTATCGACGAATACGACGGCGCAAATTTTCTTTACGACGACGACGGATACGACTTGGAACGCGGCGAAGTCAGTCACAATTCCGCTATTGGCCACCAGCGATTATATGGAGTATGTCGCGGATATGGGGGCGGTCGCCGGCTGGACGGGCAGCATCAAGCAGCTGCGATTCGATCCGCTGACGGCGACTGGTACGGTCAAAGTCGACTTTATCCGGATCACGAATTAAAAACGACCCCGACGCCTCCGCAATAGAGGTGTCGGGGTCATGTAACGGGTCAGGCGTCCAGCTCGCCCTCGCGCACACTTAGCGGCAGCGGCGCGGGCCGCTCGCACGTGCTGTGCATGCGGTAACGCACGCCTTGCTCGGCCGCGTCGTGGAAGCCGTGCATCGCCTCGAGCACGTGATAAGCCAGCTCGCCGTTCGCGCGGTGCGGACGGCCGGTCAGAATCGCCTGCGCCATGTCCGCGGCGCCGAGGCCGCGGGCATTGTTCGCGTAGCCGTGCGTCAGCGGCAGCTCGGACCATTCGCCGGCTCCGGCGCGGCGGATGCGGATCGGACCGCCGAACGAGTTGGGGTCCGGTACTTGAAGCGTGCCGCCGCTGCCGTAGATCTCGATGAAGGGCAGCTGCGCGCCGCCCGGGGCGTCGAAGCTCGTCAGGATGGTGCCGATCGGGCCGGCCGCGAATTCCATGATGCCGGCGACATGGGTCGGTATCTCGACTTCGATCTTCTGGCCGCTTTTCGGCTTGCTCGTGATCGTCCGCTCGGGATACGAGATACGGGCGGCGCCGGTTACGGCGGCGATCGGGCCGAGCAGCGCCACGAGCGCGGTCAGGTAGTACGGACCCATGTCGAACATCGGTCCGCCGCCCGTCTTGTAGTAGAAAGCAGGATCCGGATGCCAGCTCTCGTGCCCGCCGCCGACCATGAACGCGGTCGCGCCGATCGGCGTGCCGATCCAGCCGTCCTCGATCAGTTTAATGCACGTCTGGATGCCGCCGCCGAGGAACGTGTCGGGCGCGCTGCCGACGAGCAGCTTCTTCTGGCGGGCGAGCTCGACCACTTCGCGGGCCTCCTCGCGTTTGACCGCGAAGGGCTTTTCCACGTAGACATGCTTGCCGGCTTGCAGCGCCTGCAGGCACACGGTCGCATGCGCTTGCGGGATCGTCAGATTGATGACCATTTGAATCTCCGGGTCTGCCAGCAGCTCCTCGACGGACAGTCCGCGGATGCCGTGCTCTTCCGCCTTGGCCTTGGCTCTGGCGACGTCAAGATCCGCGCAGGCGACGATCTCCATCGAGCCGAAGCGACCGCCGTTCTGCAGGTAGATGCCGCTAATGTTGCCCGTACCGATAATGCCGACCTTTACTTTGTTCCCCACCGTAACGTACCCCTCTCGATTCTTTTTCGAAAATTACAGCTGGTTGTCCTGCATGCCCGTATAAGCCCCGTCAGCCGCATAGTCGGCCGTGCCGACCGTCTTGCCTTCGGCACACCACAGGAAGCCTCTGCGCATCAGCTCGGACACTTCGGGCAGCGCGACGATGTCGGCTTGATGGCCGAGCGAATTGTAGTACACGCGTCCTTGTCCCCAGCGCTTCGTCCATACGACCGGCATGTCGACGGCTTTGTTGGGCGAATGCGGTCCCGGGGCGATCGGGAAACGGGTCGTGGCCAGCACCTCGATCGCGGGATCGATATGCAGGTAGTACTGCTCGGTGCTTACGGTAAAGTCGGGCATGCCGACCACGAGCGGGCTCGAGCTGTGCTTCACGTTGACGACGTACTCGGTGCCGTCGTTGCCGGGGTGGGCCACCCATTGGCCGCCGGTCATGAACTGCCAGTCGGTGTTCTCGCGGAACGCGTCGCACATGCCGCCGTGGCAGCCCGCAAGCCCCGTTCCCGCCTGGACGGCCGCGGATACGTTGTTCACCCATTCCTGCTCGATCTTGCCCATTGTCCAGGCCGGTACGATCAGGTCGAGGCCCATGAGCTTTTCCTTGTCGGCGAAAGCCTCGAGCGTATCCGATACTTCAACCTCGAAGCCCTCGGCGGCCAGCATCGCGCGAAACAGCTCGGCAACCTCCTTGGGCTGATGGCCGTCCCAGCCGCCCCATACGATCAATGCTTTTTTAGCCATGTTATATCCCTTTCCTTTCGGACGCGCTCCGTCAGCAGGAGCGCCTTATGATGAGTTGCGTCGGCAGCAGCACGTCGTCCGCTGCCTTATTTAAACCGTTTGCTACTGTAGCGGCGCCTGCTGCGCCGTCCGCGTCTTCTATATCGCTTGCGCGCCCGTGCTCGCCGGCCAGCCGGGCCAGCACCGATTCGGCGGCAAGCCGCCCCATTTCGTAAAAAGGCACCTCGACCGTCGTCAGCGGCGGATCGGTCAAGCTGGATGCGTCGGAGTTGTCGTAGCCGATCACGGGGAGACGCTCCGGCACCGCTACGCCGCGTTCGCGCAGCCCCTGGATCGCGCCGATGGCCATCCGGTCGTTCGCGCACAGCATGCCGTCCAGCGCCTCGAGCCGTTCGAAGATCGCGCCGGCGGCTTCCTGGCCGCTCTTGCGGCTGTAGTTGCCTTCGAACAGCAGCTCAGGATCAGGAGACAGGCCGGACTCGGCCAGCGCTTGGCGGTATCCGTCGTAGCGATCTACGCTGTTGGAGTAATGCGGCGAGCCGTTCAAAAAGCCGATGCGGCGATGGCCGGCGTCCAGCATGTATCGCGCTGCCGCATAAGCGCCCGCCCGGTGATCGGCGCCCACGCAAGGCAGCCCGGCCCGCGAAAAGCGCTGGTCGACGACGCAGCAGGGCAGCCCTTCGTCCGCCAGGGCGAACACGGAGGCTTGCTCCTCGGGCAGAGAGCTCGCGCCCAGAATCAGGCAGGCGTCGATCCTGCGCGTCCGGTACAGCGACACGTAGTCGTATCGCGCTTGCGGATTGCGGTAGAGGAGCAGGAGGCCGTAACCGGCCTGATGCAGAACGTCTCCGATGCCGCTCAGAATTTCGGAAAAGTAGTAGGTGGAGAACAGCCTGACCTTCGGCACATGCGGCAGGACGACGCCGATGTTGCCGCTTCTTCCTTTGGCGAAGCCGGAGGCCAAGGCGTTCAATTGGTATCCGAGCTCGGCTGCGGCTGCAGCCACCTTGCGCCGCGTCTCTTCCTTGATCGGTCCGACGCCGTTCATCACGCGGGACACCGTCGCCTCGGACACGCCGGCCAATTCAGCGACTTCCCTGCGCGTAGCCATGATTGGCGGCTCCTTTCCCAGCGCTTTCGCCGTCGTTATCACATCGATAGTCCAACAATGTACACGCGTACATTATGACACCGGCGGTCAGACTAGTCAATCGGATCTTTTACGGATGATGGGCGGATCATTCGCGGGCACAGGGATTCAATTTCGAGATCTTGCGATTGTAATCCAAAAGCCTTACGGGTGCGCGGGAATGCGGGTATACTTGGGGGGAGGTGATGCAGATGGGCGTCGATAACATCAACAGAACGTACGCGGGCGAAGCGCCGGACGAGGAGCAATGGCAGGCGATTGTCGGCAACGATGCAGTCTACAACGACCGGTTCCGGTATGCGGTCATGACGACGGGCATCTTTTGCCGCCCCTCGTGCAGATCCCGGGCGCCCAAACGGGAGAACGTGCGGATCTTCGCGGACTCGGAGCCGGCGATGGAGGCGGGCTACCGGCCCTGCAAGCGTTGCAGGCCGACCGACAGGAAGCTGCCTGACGTAGAATGGGTCGGTCAGATGACGGACTTCATCGACCGCTGTTATTACGAGCCGATCACGCTGGATCGTCTTGCGGAGCAGTACCGCGGCAGCCCTTATCATTTGCATCGTATCTTTAAACGGATCGCGGGCGTCACGCCGGTCGAGTACGTGCAGCGCACCCGGATCGCGCGGGCGATCGAGCTGCTCGAGACGACGAGTTTGCCGATGGCCGACATCGCCGCTGCCGTAGGCTTCGGCAGCGTTCCTTATTTTATTACCGTATTCAAGCAGAGAACCGGCACGACGCCCAGCGAATTCAGAAGACTGGGAGGTCGGCCGGCTTATGTGGAGGTGTCTGAATGAGCGACCTATTAACAGGAGAAATCGTCCGTTGGACGCGAATCGAACATGGAGTTTGGCGCTTGTATGCCGCCGCCACGGATCGCGGGCTTTGTTACGTCGGCACGCCGGATATGCCATTTGAGCAGTTGGAGTCGTGGGTACGCGCGCGGATCCGGGGAGCGGAGCTGGTCCGGGACGATGCGGCGCTGGCGCCGTACGTGCGTGAGCTGGCCGAATATATGGATGGCGCTCGCCGTACGTTCGAAGCGCCCGTCGACGTCCGGGGGACTGCGTTCCAGCAGGCCGTATGGCAAGCGCTGCTCGGCATCCCCTATGGCGAGACGCGATCGTACAGCGATATTGCCACGCTCGTAGACAAGCCTGCTGCGATGCGCGCGGTCGGCGCGGCGATCGGCGCAAACCCCGTGCTCGTATGCGTGCCCTGTCACCGCGTCGTCGGCAAGAGCGGCGCCATAACCGGCTACCGCGGCGGACTTGACATGAAGAGCAAGCTGCTCGAGCTGGAACGCGACCGTCAGGCCTAACCAGCCGGCTGCCGCGTGGTTATGCCTGCGGGACGCCGTCGAGTCCAGTTTGCGGGCCGACGATTGCCTGTCGCGGGGCTTCAATAAAGCAACCGCCACAGGTAGAACGTCGCATACGACTCCCAGCCGCGCCAGCCGGCGGACAGGCGCAAGATCTCCTCGCGAGACGGCTTGGCATCGCTGCCCGTAACGTGGCGAAGCGCATGATGCAGGCCGACGTCGTCAATCGGAAAAGCGTCCTTCATCCGGAGGCAGCGCATCAGCACGTAATTCGCGGTCCACGGACCGATGCCGCGGATGCGCACGAGCGCTTTTTCCGCTTCGCGGTATCCAAGCTCCTGCAGCCTCCCTTTGGATAAAGCTCCGCCGGCGATCAGTTCCGCCGCATGGATGAGATACTCGCATTTTTTAACCGTCAGCTTCAGCGGCAGCAGGTCCTTGACTTCCAGACCGGCGATGACTTCGGGCTGCGGGAACGTCCAACAGGTGTCGCCGGCGCAGGAGACGGGGGTGCCGTACGCCTCCACCAGTCGGGCTTTGAGCGTGTAGGCGAAGGCAAGGTTGATCTGCTGTCCAAGGATGCCCCACGCCATCGCCTCGAACAGATCGGGAATGCCGATGAGGCGCAGGCCTTTATGCATGGATGCCGCGGCGGCCAGGATCGGATCGTCGGCGGCAAGACGGTAGAAAGGCTCGAGATCTGTGTCCAGATCGAGCCACTCGCGGATATAGGCGAGCGAGGCCGCTCGGACGTCCTCGCTCGGAACGCCGCGATCGTCCGCGAATGCGACGAGCAGCCGATTGTCGTCGTCGGCGCCGATCTCCAAGACGGGCGTTCCGTCCAACGGGAGCGCCTTGTACAAGCGTCCGTCCCGAATTAGATGCAGGCACTCTTTAGGGGAGCGCATTAAGTAACCCAGGTTGGCGGAAAAACGATAATCCTCTGGCGTAGCGAGGGTTAACGTCGGTTCGTAGGGCATGATCCTTCTCCTCCTCGTCCCCATTGTAACCCAAAGTAGGGGCACTCGGATTTCGTGAACTTGCTAATATACTGGAAGTGAGGGCTATCCGGGGCGAAATCGCGCCGAAAGGCGCTTATCTTGGGCTAGATCCCGGCCGCGAGCGACGGGATAGCGTCCAAAAGCACTTATCTCGGGCTGGATACCGGCCGCGAGCGACGGGATAGCGTCCAAAAGCGCTTATCTCGGGGCAGATACCGGCTTGGAGTGGCGAGATAGCGTCCAAAAGCGCTTATCTCGGGGCAGATACCGGCTGGGAGTGGCGAGATCGCGTCCAAAAGCGCTTATCTCGGGGCAGATACCGGCTGGGAGTGGCGAGATCGCGTCCAAAAGCGCTTATCTCGGGGCAGATACCGGCTGGGAGTGGCGAGATCGCGCCGAATGCAGCTATGGGTTTGCGAGAGCGTGGGTGCGAGCTGGATAGCGGCAATTTTTGCCGCTATGGGGCCGCGAGAGCGTGGGTGCGAGGTAGCGGCTAGATCGCGCCGAAAAGCGCGTATCGCTCGGCCCGCTTCCACTCGGTCCGTTGCCCGGGGCGTAACCTTCCGGCCCACGCCGCTCCCGGCCCCGGCCGCTCGAACCCGGCCCCTCGAACCCGGCCCCTGCCGCTCGAACCCGGCCCTGTCCCAGGGCCATTGCTTCATAATCATTCGCGCGAGGTGACGCCAGCCATGAGCGATAAGCCGAAGGTTCAATACAAAAAGCCCAAGTCGCTGCTTAACGCGGCGATGGGCTTTCTTGAAGATTATACGCATACGCTGAACCCGTATGGTGGCTGCGCATTTGGCTGCGCCTACTGCTACGTGAGAAGCATGCCGATCGCCGCGTTCCGCGAAGAAAAATGGGGCACGTGGGTGGACGTAAAGCAGGGCGCGGGCGAACTGCTGCGCCGCGAGCTTGCCCGTGCTGCAGCCAAAGGGCCGGTACGCATCTTCATGTCATCCAGTACGGATCCCTACCAGCCCGCGGAGTACCGGGAGCAGGTCACGCGCTCGCTGCTCGAAGCGATGGCGGACATACCGCCGGACTTCCTGCTCGTGCAGACGCGCAGCCCGCTGGTGACGCGAGATATCGACCTGCTGGCACAAATGGGCAGCCGCGTCCGGGTGAGCATGACGGTCGAAACCGATCTGGAGGCGGTACGCCGCGTCTTCTCGCCGGCCGCGCCGCCGATCGCCGCACGGCTGAAGGCGCTCGCCCGGCTCAAGGAAGCCGGCGTACCCGTCCAGGCGGCCGTCGCGCCCGTGCTGCCAAGCAGCGAGCGGTTGCCGGCATTGCTGCGGCCGGTGACCGACCGCGTCGTCGTAGACGACTACGAAATGGGAGACGGCAGCGGCGGACGGCGCACGAAAAGACTGGGGCTAGAGCCGTTGTACGCCCAGCTCGGCAAGGCCGATTGGCTTTCGCCGCATGCATGGCGCATCGTATACGAACGTCTTCGTGCATATTACCGGGAGGACGAGCTCAAGATCAGCAAATCTGGTTTTGCGCCCTGATCGTCATCTAGCGAAGCGCGCTGATGCTCACAGCGCGTAAACGCAGTTTTTCCCTTCGGCTTTGGCGATCGCCAAAGCTTTTTCCGCGCGTGTCACCAGGTCCGAAGAGGTTCCTTCGCTAACATTGGTCTCGACAGCGACGCCTACGCTTGCCGTCAGAAATTCTCCGATGCCCGGCTGCGGATGCGGAATTTGCAGCGAGATGACCGTCTGACGGAGCTGGTCGGCCAACATGTCGACGCGCGCGCGTCCTTCTGGCGTCGGCTCCTCCGCCAGCGTCAGCACGAACGAGGCGCCGCCATACCGGGAGACGACCGCATTACGCAGATTGCCTACCGCGCTCAGCGATTCGGCGACCCAGCGCAGACAATTGTCTGCGCCTTGATAACCGAACATGGCGTTGTACGACCGGAAATTGTCGAGATCCAGCATGACGACTGCCATGGCTTTGCCGCTCTCCGCGCATTGCTGCCAATCCTTGGCCAGGGTTTCGTCGAAGCAGCGTCTGTTCGGCAGTTCGGTCAAGCTGTCCGTATGAATATAGCGGGACAGCTCTCGCGTTACCTCGGTGAACAGCGTTTCTTCCCCTGCATCCCCCGACGCTTCCCGTGCGATCGCCATGATCGACGGTTTGCCGCCATAAACGACATGAGCGAGTGTCATTTCCAGTTCGATCGGCGCCCCCGTCTCGTCGGAGACGGCCTTCATCCGGAGACGGCAGGAGCGGAGCTGCGTCGCGGCCGCCACGATGCGGCCCAGCATGTCCGCAAGCTCGTTCTCGGACGAGGGATCGATCCAATCGGCGAGCTGGCGGCCGATCAGATCGTTCGCTGCGGAAACGCGCAGCAAGCTGGCGGCCTCGAGGTTCGCGAACACGATCCGGCCTTCGGTCAGCGTCACGAACGCGACGGCCGAATACTCCATCAGCTGCAGGTAACGGGATTCGTTTTCCTTCAACGTGCGCGCGTACAAAATCGATTTTTCCTCGGCGAGCCGCAGATCCTCTTCGGTCTGCTTCAGCGCGATCGACTTCAAGTCGGACAGCGTATGGAGCTCCTTCGGCTCCCACGGCAGCGACGTGTTCGTGACGACCTCCTGCCATGCCGCGAACGACTTGCGCGGGGAGATCCGGTAGTCCTCTCCGATGCGAACGACGGCTTTGGCGGGGTCGCCCGCCCAGGTTACCGTCTGCACGACCTCCGGCCTGAACCATACGATATGGTCGCGGTAATCCGAAGAGAGGGAGAGGAACACGACGCCTGCCGCCTTATCCGGATATTCTTCTGCCCTCGGATAAACCGAGGAGAGCCGGTTCGTATGATACGCGTAGTCTTCCGCCTGTTGGCTGAGCCATACGGCCAGCTTGACGATCTCGGCAGCGCCCGGCGTACTGCCGAACAGCAGCAGGCGTCCCTTGAACTGTACGGCGGCGCCCGAAGCGTTCATCACGGACAGCAGCGCGTCTTCATCCGCGCTCAGCTTGCTCTTCAGCTGTTCGGGCGTACCGGGCGCGCCGAATATGCGAGCGAGACGCTGCGCCAGCGATTTGAGGTGAAGCTCGTCCTGGTAGTCGTCCAGCCGTTGGCGCTGATGAAGCTCGCTGGAAAAGAACGAACCCAGGAAATTGCAAAGATTGCGCTGTCGATGCGGCACGTACTTGGGCGTATCGTGGTGACAGGCGATCATGCCCCATAGCTCGCCGCCATGGATGAGCGAGATCGTCATGGTGGCGCCCACCCCCATGTTTTTCATATACTCGATATGAATCGGAGAGACGCTCCGCAGGACGGACAGGCTCAGGTTCAACGGCTTGCCGGAGTGGTGAAGCGCAGGAACGATCGGCACAGGCTCGTAGTCCATATCCACGATCGTACGCACCCAATTGCGCACATAAAGCGCCCTGGCTTGCTTCGGAATGTCCGAAGCGGGGTAGTGATGGCCTAGGAAAGGTTCCATCGTGCTGTTTTTCGCCTCGGCGATGACTTTGCCGTTCCAGTCCGCATCGAACTCGTACACCATCACGCGGTCGTAGCCGAGAATGTCCTTGATCAGCTCCGCGGCCACCTGGCTGGCTCCGGCCCGGCTATGCGTGCGTTTGATGCGGGTGAAGAACGCCTGAACCCATTCGAAGTCGTTCACGACCGGCGCATTGTCGTCCGTGGGGCGTTCCAGTTCGACGACCAAAAGATCGTCGCTGGCATGGAAAATCGCGAAAAATTCCGCGGGCCCGTCCGGCAGCTCGATCGTCATCTCCAGAAAATGTTGTTTGTCCCCAGTGGCAGGACGAGCGAGGGACTCCTCGATAAACGCGAGCGCCCGATCGCCGATAACGGCTGCCAGCGGCTGCCCGAGCAGCGACTCCGCAGGCGCTCCAAGCAGCAGGTCGGTATTGCGGCTGCACTGCACGACCGTTCGCGTGTCGTCATTGGCCGCGGCAAGCAGCACGCCATGGGGCTGAATCATGCCGGGAATGTGGATCGGTTCTTTTTCGCAGTTCGTCAGGTCGATCGGGTCATCCGTAAAGTCTCCTTCGGTCAGTAGCGAGCGATTCAGTTCGCTCTCGAGGTCATGATCGTAATCATCGGTCATTACACACCAGCCTTTTTCGAATATTATCGGGAAACCGTCCCGATCGGCGCTTCGATCCAATCGCGCAAGCGATCGAAAGTTTCGCCGGCCGCCGCCAGCATCTCGCGTTCGTCTTCTGCGCTGCGAGCCTGCTCGACGAGCACCTCGCGGAATTCCGTCCAGCGCGCGCGGACGTCCGCTCCGTAGCTGTTCAAGTAGCGGGCGTTCGTGTCCGGCGATACAGGCAGGTCCTTCATCAGCAGCTTCGTGAGCATCTGGCCGCCCAGCGTGGAGCCTTCGAGCACGTACATGCATCCGAGGATGCGGGGGAACGACGACAAGTCGGGCAGGGATTGGCAGAGCGGCAGGTTATCGATCGCGCGGGAGTCCCATCCAAGAGCGTGCAAGTCCGCTTTGATCAGGCGATGCTTCGTCCGGGCGCCGATATCGAATCGAAGCTCGTTCCACTCCGGTCTTGCTTCGAATGCGCGTTCGAGAGGGAGGATATAGCCGTAAAATAAGGCCAGGTATTTGGCGTACTGCTCCAGGGTCATCGTATGGTCCAGCATTGCTGCAGTATATTTGTTCTGCTCAGCGCGTCGGTGCTGCGGCGCGGTTCGTTCTTTTAGCTGTGTCAATATATCGGACATCGGTAACGATCCCCTCCCATCCTTCTTAATAGTAACAAATTAATACTGCAATAAGCGAACTTCGGAGAAAATTAACAGCGTTTGGCAAGTTAAAAATGTTTAATAATTCTATAAAAGGTGGAGAAAGTCGGATGGAGCTCGTAACGTCGGCAGAAATGAGAGCGATCGACGCGCGTACGATCGAGGAATTCGGCATTCCGCAAGCAATTCTGATGGAGAACGCGGGACGAGCCGTAGCGGAGGAGGCCAGGCGGCACGCAGGGGCGGCCGGCAGAGGTACGGATTTTGGCTGGCTGGTCCTCGCCGGAAAAGGCAATAACGGCGGAGACGGGCTCGTATGCGCAAGGCATCTCAGAGACATGGGCTGCCGCGTCGCGGTGCTGTACGCCGAATCTCCGGACCGGATGCAGGGTGCCGCCGCGCTGCAGCGCGATATCGCGGCCCGGCTCGGCATTCCCGCGCGGGTGTTCGCGCAGCCCGAGCTGGGCGGCGACATCACCGACGCCGGCTGGTTCGACGGCTGCGACGGCTTGATCGACGCGCTGCTCGGCACGGGCAGCGCGGGGGAGCCGCGAGAACCTTATGCATCGTTGATCGAAGCTGCGGTAAAGAGCGGCCTGCCGGTCGTGGCCGTCGATATCCCGAGCGGATTGGACGCGGATACCGGCGCCGTCGCGAAGGCGTGCATACGGGCGGAGTCGACCGTGGCCCTGGCCTACGCGAAGCGGGGCCTCCATCAGCATCCGGGCGCCGCGCATGCGGGCGAGGTCGTCGTACGGCGGATCGGCATTCCGGCAGGCGAAGCGGAGCGGGCCGGCGTGAATACCTATCTGCTGAACGCCGATTCGCTGCAGGCAAAGCTGGGGCTTTCTTTCCCGCTGCCGCGAACGGAGGACTCGCATAAGGGAACGTACGGCCACGTGCTGGTCGCCGCCGGCTCCGCGCTCATGAGCGGCGCAGGGCTGCTGAGCGCCCGCGCCGCCCTGCGCGCAGGCAGCGGCCTCGTCAGCTGGGCGCAACCTGCGGCAGCCGCGCCGGGACTGCGGGGCTTCGCGCCTGAGATCATGCTGCGGGCCGTGCAAGACGAAGGCACGGGAGAATGGCGGCAGGTGAAGCCGGAACGGCTGGCCGAGGCGGCGTCGGGCGCGGATGCGCTAGTTATCGGCCCCGGCATGGGGCGTTGGGAAGGCGACGGCGCATGGCTGCGCAGCCTGCTGGAACGCGTGCAGGCGCCGGTCCTGGTCGATGCCGACGCGCTCAACATGATCGCGGACGCCTGCGCGCAGCCCGGCGCATGGCCGCAGCGCAATGCGCCGACGGTCATCACGCCGCATCCCGGCGAGATGGCGAGGCTCGCGGGCTTGACCGTGCCACAGACGCAGCGGGACCGGATCGGTCTCGCGCGGGATTACGCCGCAAGGCACGGCGTGACAGTCGTGCTGAAGGGGGCCCGCACGGTCGTCGCTTCGCCGGACGGGCGCGCGTTCGTAAATACGACAGGCAATCCGGGCATGGCGACCGGAGGCGCGGGGGACGCGCTCGCCGGCATCATCGGCAGCTTGCTCGGACAAGGCCTGAATGCGCTCGAGGCGGCAGCGTACGGCGTGTACTGGCACGGCTTGGCGGGAGATCGCGCGGCGGCTTCGCGTCCGCAGGCCGCTTCCCTGATCGCCGGCGATATCGTCGAGGCGCTGTAGGTCGCATTCGGGCGAACGATGCCGAATCGTGCTAGAATAGATAATCATAGGGCTGCGCGGCAGCGGAGAGGAGCAGATTCCATGACCATCTTACGCAAGATCGTATCTACCGCCGGACGCGGACGGGCTTTGCTTCTGACCGCGGCTTGCGCCGTATTTCTGTTCGCATACGATTCGACCGGGGCCGCCGCGGCCACCATGTACGACCGGTTCAAGGATATCTACCAGACACCTGAGAAGGTGGATGAACTGAGAGATCAATATATCGAAAGCCAGGAGAAGCTGCAGGCGCAGACGGAAGAGCTTAACCGGCGCGCCGAAGAAATGCAGAGCCAGACCAAACAGTATCTGGCGGAAACCCAAGCGCTGAGCGAACGCAACAAAGCACTGGCGGAACAGAACGACGCATTGAACGCCCAGCTGGCCGCCATGACCGATAAGCAGCGGGCGCGCGCGGCGCTGACGCGCAAGACCGTCTACACTGTCGCCGGCGTACTGGGTCTGGGCTTGCTCTATTTGCTGACGATCCGGCTGTGGCGCTACTCGGTATGGCGGCGGCAGCGCAGCGGAAGCTGGAGGACTTAGCCGATGGAGATTACGACGCCGGCGCCGCTTGGGCAGGTGCGCATCGCGCTGGACGAAGGCGAGGCGTTGCATGTCCTTCATCCGAAGGCGATTGTCGCCTTTCAGGGCCGGCCTGCGCAGCGGGAGGACCGCATTATGGATCTGGCCAACGCCTACCGCAAACGCAAATGGATTCGTTCGCGCCTGGCCGGGCCTGCCGAGCTTATTCTCGGGCTGCCCGCGGGCTGCAGTCTGACCGTGATCGATATACCGGTAGACAGCGACCTGATGTTCAACTTTCGCCACGTGCTTTTTTACACGGAAGGGCTTCGGATGCAGAGCCGCATCCAGAAGATCAAGACGGCATGGATTACCAGGGAGTGGGTGCGCATGCGATTTTCGGGCCCGGGCAAGGTTGGCGTATTCGCTTCGGGAGATCTCGCATCGGTCGAGTTGAATCCCGAGGTGCCGCTGTACGCGGAGTCCGGCGCGCTCGTCGCTTATCCGGAGCGAGCCGACGTTCGCCTGTCCGTCTACGGTAATACGCTCGCCAGCCAGCATATGAACGTGCAGTGGCAGCTGACGGGACGTGGGCCGGCCTTGATTCAGGTCGGCTCGCCGGATCCCGGACTGGCCGGGCAGCTGCACGGAGACGGCTGGTTCAAACGGCTGTTGCGCGAAGTGTTGCCTTTCGGCAGCGTTTATATCAAATGAAAAGGACAAGGCGACGGGGGCGATTAGCGTCCGTATGCCTTGTCTTCTTTTCTTCCCCGCAGGAAAAGCTGAAGCGAGCGCGTCGCGCAGGCGAGAGAGACGAGAACGAACAGCAGCGCCCAAAAGAGAGCGGGCACGCCCGTCTCGTTCGCCAGATTCGTCGCGTCGCCGGCGCGGGAGGGACTGCCGAGGGCGATTAGCGCGAGCGAGATCGGTCCGAGCGCGGACTCCTCGAGCGTCAGGAAGGCGAGCAGCAAATAATAAAAGTTGCGGATCTTGGGCCCGAGGAAAAGCATCGTGCCCGTCAGTGCGATGAAGATCGCGAGCCAGGCCATGCCGAAGCCGCCGTGCACGAACAGGATGAGCATGACGGCCGCGACCGCAACGATGAGCGCAAGTCCGAGCCGCTGCGCCCGCCGGCGGTGCAGCGCGAACAAGAGCAGGGAGAACACCGAAGCGCCGATGTAGCCGGACATGGACACCGGGAGCGACGACCAGGATGAAGCGAGCCTCGTATAGGTGACGCCGCTGTGGTCCGAATGGAGCTCGATGCCGAGTACCTGGCCGGAGAGCAGCAGCGCGATCAGCGCGTGGCAGAATTCATGCATCATCGTGTCAAGATTGCGGAAAAAGGAAGAGAACGGAATCAGCCGCGTCAGAAAGACGGATACCGCCAAATATATAAGGGTCATAAGCCATTTTCCCATAGCGGTCCTCCGTGAATCGCATTATTTATTCGTATTATACGGGAATAACCGTCGAATCGGCCATAAAAAAAGCACCCTCACGGGTGCGCGAAGATGATGCGCGAAATGAATATGAACAAAAGGAATCAGCGCGTCACACTCTTGCCGCTATACGCCCTGCGCTCGACGCGCGCGGGAGCCGCGGACTGGACGATCGTAAATACGCCGACAAGAGAAACGATGCAGCCCGCCACGAGCATCGTGACGCCGACGCCCGGACTCGCGCCGGTGGCCAGCAGTACGGATGCGGCGACGACATCGGCCAGGCAGAGCATAAAAAGAAAAGTGGAAGACATGTCGTACCTCCGAGGTGTTTGATATATAGCTTATACCCGTCAAGCGAGTGCTACGAATCGCCGCTTCGCAAAAAAAGCGAATTAAAAGGCCGCTTCCGAAGCGGCCATTCAAGCGAACCCGTATCAACCGGAGATTATATCTGCGAGATTATATCTGCTTAAGCGTCTTTAGATGGACCCAGCGTCCGGAGCGGGTTTTCACATACAACGTCCGGCCGATGCACTTGCCGTGAACGAACATATGGATCGCCTCCAGTTTCCGTAATGGAATGTATGTCTTTTTACCCGGGCCTATCCAAGATCAAACCAGAGAATGGAAAAGCCCGCCGGCGGAAATCGCACGGGCGGGCTTCTAATAGATCGGACATATGAAGCTGCGTTCAGGAACCTCCCAGGTAATGCCGGATAAAGGCTTTGGCCTGGTCGGGGTGCTTGGCGTTGCCGCGGATGCCGGCGATGAACTCGGTAGTTCCCTGAAGGCCAAGCGCCTTCATGAGGGACGAGCCGCTCAGATCCACGCCGTAGACGCGTTCGTTCGTATCTTCCTCCGTTTTGGACTTGACCTGGACGTTTTCGGGAAATTCGTCTCCGTCAAGCGGCAAGAGTCCCTCCTGGGGCGCCAGTTTTTCGAAATTGATCTTGTCCATGATGTACAAGTCCGATTTGTCCGTCATCAGGACGAGCATGCTCTTCTGAAGGAGCGCCATATCCTGTTCGCTGCGGGTCTCGGCGGGCACATACGTGAGCCCCGCAACGACGCGCTTCCAGTCGGGGAACTGCCCCAGAATGTCCGCCTCGACTTTCGTCATGTCGGGGTTGATGCCGTCTCCGTACAGATAATTGCCGAAAAACATGACCGAAACATCGACGGGAGGGAGCTTGGCGAGCTCCGCCTGCTCGTGCCGATGATCGACATAGCTCTTGATGCCGTAGCCGATGGCGATGAGAAGAACGATGGCGCCTAAAATATGAAGCTTGTAGTAATGGAAAAAGTGCGCGCGCTTTACCGCGCGGGCAGCCTTCTTGGGATCGCTCCCGTAGGTCTCGCGGGCGTAAGCGTCCTTGGCCTGCGCTTCCTCGTAGTCCTTGATGAACCGATAGGCCGCGTTGACTTTGTCTTCGTCGACGCGCTCGCCGGCCGGCGCTTCGCCGTGCTCGCGCATCTTCTGGGTGCGCGCCCGCCGCATGAGTACGTAGTAGCGGTTGTCGAGCGCTTCCCGGTCCGCGTCCTCGGGCAATCCGAGCTCGGCGTAGGCT
Source organism: Cohnella hashimotonis (assembly GCF_030014955.1). Classification (NCBI taxonomy): domain Bacteria; kingdom Bacillati; phylum Bacillota; class Bacilli; order Caryophanales; family Paenibacillaceae; genus Cohnella; species Cohnella hashimotonis. The sequence goes on along the minus strand of NZ_JAGRPV010000001.1, from coordinate 4,971,657 downwards.
TGCTTCAGCTTGATCAGGTCATTCTGTTCTTCCATGAATAGAAAGTCACCTTCTGTCGATGAATGCGTTATTTCCAGTATACGCGATTCTAGGCGCGGCTTCCACTTCGCACGCCCGATGCGATAAGATGGGCAAGACGGGAGGGCGGAAGGATGGAAACGCATAACGGATTATTCCATGAGACGTGGAAAAGCGGCGATTGCCGTCCGCGGGTGCACGCCTATTACTTCAAGGAGTGGACGGTCTATCGGATGGACCCTCATACCCACGATTCGACGGAGATCATGTACGTGATGAGCGGCGTATGTCTGGTCGCGATCGACGCGGGACACGGAAGGGAATCGGTACATCCGCTGCGCAAGGGCGACTTCATCGTACTTAACGCGAACGTCCCGCACCGTCTTCAGGTCGATCGCGCCTGCCGGATGCTGAACGTGGAGTTCGATCTGGCAGCCGCGGACGGCGTGGTGCCGCCGCTTAGAAGACTCGCGGAGGAAGACGCATCGTTGGATGCGCTCCTGCGATTGCGAGGCCCCAGCGTGACGCTCAGCGATCCCGACGAAGTCCTCCACGCGCTGAAAAGTCTCGTGCTTGAGCTCGATCTGCAAGGAGGCGACGCCGGTCCGCTGGCTCAGCTGCTGATGGCCCAAGTGCTCTTCCGGATCGCCAGGCTCCTCGCCGAGAGCCGCCGGGCCGGGCTCCCGCAGACGGATCTTTATGTCAGGCAGGCGATTGCCTTCATGCAGGAAAACTATGACCGCGACATCATGCTTCGGGATATCGCAGGGGCGGCGAACCTGCATCCGAGTTATTTGCAGCGCTTGTTCAAGCAGCAGGTCGGCCAACCGGTGACGGCTTACTTGACGGCCCATCGGATGGAACGTGCCAAGATGCTGCTGTCGCAAACCGACATTCCGATCGCCGACATTTGCGAGTACGTGGGCGTTGCCGGCCGTTCTTATTTTCACGCGCTGTTTAAGAAGCATACCGGGTTGACGCCGGTCGAATATCGCTCCTCGCAAGACCGCCATCGTTGGAATATTAACGAAAAGCTGTAATTTTAGACAACAGCGGCCCTGAATCGGCTGTAATCCTGATAACGCTTCCTCTCGTGCGGTCGTTACAATGGTTTTAACCAAGCTTGCGATCAAACAAAGTGGAAAATGTCGAAGGAGGCTGAACGGACAATGTCGTTCAAGATTACGTTTATCGGTGCGGGAAGCATTGGATTCACGCGGGGATTGCTCCGCGACCTGCTCAGCGTGCCGGAATTCGCGAAAATCGAGGTTGCGTTTACGGATATCAATCCGCACAACCTCGAGATGGTCACGCAGCTGTGCCAGCGGGATATCGAGGAAAACGGGCTTGCGATCAAGATCTCCGCCACGACCGACCGAAGAGAGGCGCTGAAGGATGCGAAGTACGTCATCTGCACGATTCGCGTCGGCGGCCTCGAGGCGTTCGCGACGGACGTAGACATTCCGCTGAAATACGGCGTCGATCAGTGCGTCGGCGATACGCTCTGCGCGGGCGGCATCATGTACGGACAGCGCGGCATCGCCGCGATGCTGGATATCTGCAAGGATATCCGCGAGGTCTCGGCCCCGGACGTGACGCTGCTGAACTACGCCAATCCGATGGCGATGCTCACCTGGGCCTGCAACAAATACGGCGGCGTGCGGACGATCGGCCTGTGCCACGGCGTTCAAGGCGGCCACTGGCAAATCGCGCAGGCATTCGGTCTCGAGACGGAGGATGTCGATATCGTCTGCGCGGGCATCAACCATCAGACCTGGTACGTTCAGATCAAGCACAACGGAGAAGACCTGACCGGCAAGCTGCTCGAAGCCTTCGAGGCGCATGAAGACTTCAGCCGTACGGAAAAAGTCCGCATCGACATGCTGCGCCGCTTCGGTTACTACAGCACGGAGTCGAACGGCCACTTAAGCGAGTACGTGCCCTGGTACCGCAAGCGTCCGGACGAGATCAACGACTGGATCGACCTGGGCAGTTGGATCAACGGGGAGACGGGCGGCTACCTGCGCGTTTGCACCGAAGGCCGCAACTGGTTCGAGACCGACTTCCCGAACTGGATGAAGGATCCGGCGCTGAAGTATGAGGCGGGCGAACGGAGCCACGAGCACGGCTCCTACATCATCGAGGGTCTGGAAACCGGTCGGGTCTATCGCGGACATTTCAACGTGGTGAACGAAGGCGTCATCGCCAATCTGCCTGCCGACGCGATAATCGAGGCCCCCGGTTATGTCGACCGCAACGGCGTCTCGATGCCGCGCATCGGGGACCTGCCGCTCGGACCCGCGGCGGTCTGCAACGTCAGCATTTCGTTGCAGCGCCTTGCCGTCGAGGCTGCGGTACGCGGCGACGACAAGCTGCTGCGCCAGGCGTTTATGATGGATCCGCTCGTCGGCGCCGTCTGCAATCCGAAGGAGATCTGGCAGATGGTCGACGAGATGCTCGTCGCCCAGGAGCGGTGGCTGCCGCAGTACGGCGTATCCATCGCGGAGGCGAAGGCGCGACTTGCGGCAGGCGACCTGCTGCCGACGCGCGAGGGCTACCGGGGCGCGGCGCGCCTGCACGTCAAGACGGTAGAGGAGATGCAGCAGGACCGCGAAGCCGCCAACAAAAATGCGGGCGAAGCGGATAAGGGCAAGGAACGCGCTTCGGCGCATTAAGGCAGGCATTAAGGCAGGCAATATGCAGCGAGCCGGCTCCTCTACGGGGCCGGTTTTTTGATTATCTAGCGCAGAGCAAGCTGTTTGTGGATGAGGCAAGGCAAAAGTTGGCGACGATAAGTTGTTGAAGTCATTTTGTTGCAAATGCAACAAGAATGAGATGAAGTTCTGCTATTGCATCAAAAAAAGACAAGATTGGCGGCGCCTAGACGATGAGAGAGGTTTTGCGGGAGATCGGAATGATCGCAAGGGCCCTGGATTCGATCAGCAATATTGAATTCAAGGAGTTCGAGCTTACGAAAGGACAGTATCTGTATCTCGTGCGCGTATGCGAAAACCCGGGGATCATTCAAGAAAAACTGGCCGAAATGATCAAGGTAGACCGGACGACGGCCGCCCGCGCGGTTCAAAAGCTCGAAGTCAACGGATTTATAGAAAGGCAGGATGACCCGTATAACCTGAAAATCAAAAAGCTATTTCCCACGGGGAAAGGCCAGTCGGTCTACCCGCATATAAAAAGGGAGCACGAATACTCCGACCGGGTCGCCTTGTCCGGATTTTCCGAGTCTGAAATCGACGTCGTTTTCGGCTTGCTGCAGCGCATCCGTAAAAACGTTGAAAAGGACTGGGAGCTCGTGAAAAAGGGGAACAAGCGAATTTATTAACTGGAAGGGTGTAAATACAATATGACCATCGAAATTAAACGGTGCGAACACGAGGACCTGTTATTGCTGCAGCAAATCGGCATAGAAACCTTTCGCGAGACGTTCGGCGATCAGAACTCGCCTGAGAACCTGAAGGCTTATTTGGATCAAGCGTTCGATCTGCGGCGGCTGGAAAAAGAGATGTCGAACCCACGCTCCGAGTTTCATTTCTTAGATGTCGATGGGGATGCGGCCGGTTATTTAAAGTTGAATTTCGATGACGCGCAAACGGAAGAAATGGGAGAGGATGCGATGGAAATCGAGCGGATTTACATCCGAAACCCGTTTCAGAAAAGAGGGCTTGGCCGGCTTTTGATCGACAAAGCGACGGCAATTGCCGCGGACCGGCACAAAAAGAAGATTTGGTTGGGCGTTTGGGAGAAAAACGACGGCGCCATCGCCTTTTATCAAAAAATAGGGTTTGTTCGAACGGGTGCCCACGCCTTTTATATGGGCGACGAAGAGCAGGTCGACATCATCATGGCGAAAACAATCCTATAGATTAAGGGGACCTTCTCAAAAGTTTCATTGCGCAAATTGGAGTGGTTTGGGCATTTCGGTAACGGGAATCGCCCGTCTACTGACCTACGACAGTGGTTTGGACATTTCGGTAACGGAAATCGCCCAACTACTGACCTACGACAGTGGTTTGTGTATTTCGGAACCGGGAATCGCTCATCTACTCACTTACGACAGTGGTTTGGGCATTTCGGTAACGGGAATCGCCCGTCTACTGACCTACGACAGTGGTTTGGACATTTCGGTAACAGAAATCGCCCAACTACTGACCTACGACAGTGGTTTGTGTATTTCGGAACCGGGAATCGCTCATCTACTCACTTACGACAGTCGTTTGAGCAATTCGGAACCGGGAATCGCTCATCTACTCACTTACGACAGTCGTTTGAGTATTTCGGAGCCGATCAACGCCCAACTGCTGACCTTTGACAGTGGTTTATGGTACCGCACGGCAGTGTGTTACTCGAGCACCGGAAGGGGCTGTCTTCAGCTTGTATAGCCTTGGTAGCGCCCCAAAGCTCGTTTGCGCCACCGGTCAAGCTTGATTTATGACTTCATGGGCAGCAGCAGCCGGAACGCGGTGCCTTGCGGAGAACTGCGCAGCAGCGCGAGACTGCCGCCCATGGCAACCGCCAGCATCCGGCAGTAGGTCAGTCCGAGTCCCAGTCCGCCGACGGACAGTTTTTTTCCGGAGCCTCTATAGTACCGCTCGAAAATGCGTTCCTGCTCCTCCTCCGGAATGCCGGGGCCGTCGTCCTCTACGACGATCTCATACATCCGCTCGGCCTGCTGCGGTACGATCGAGAGCTTGATGCTGCCGCTGCCGCCCATCGCTTGGCCGGCGTTGTTCAGCAGATTGACGACGATCTGCTGAATGCGTCCCGCGTCGCCGTCGATCAGGGCGGGCTCGTCAGGCAGCGCGGTCGTCAGATTCAGCCCTCCGTTCCAGTCCGGAAGCCCCCACTGATAGACGACCTCTGCGAGCAGCTTGCCCAGATCGATCGGTTCGGAACGGATGACGACGCTGCCGGAAGCGAAGGCGTTGAATTCAAGCAGGTCGTCCACCATAACTTCCAGCTTGCGGGTTTGCGCCAGTGAGATATCCAGGAACTCGGCAGCCTCCGCGCCTTTCACGACCTCGTCCCTCACGGCGCTGATTAGTCCGCGGATCGAAGCGACCGGCGTTTTGAGCTCGTGGGTGACGCCGGCGAGCAGCTCCGTCCTCAGCGCTTCCAGCCGTCCCAGACGGGCGGCCATCGCGCCGAAGGAGACGAGCAGCTCATGAAGCTCCTTTTCCTTGATGTCTGCCGGTACGTCGATGCGATAGTCGCCGGCCTCCATCTGCCGCAGGGCGTCGCGCAGACGGTAGATCGGCTTGCGCAGGTGGCGGGACAGCAGGAAGATGATTGTCCAGCCAAGCAGGCCGGCGGAGAGCAGCAAAGCGATCATCAGCGGGTAATTCTGCTCCACGCGGGCGAGCTCGCCATAGCTGTAGGAAAGAAGCAGTGATCCGTCCGCGTCGCGTCCCCGTCCGATGGGCACGATGATCATGTATGCGTCGCCCTGTCTGGAAGCCTGGACTCGGTCACCTTGGGGCGGCGCGGCAGGCGCGGCAGGCGCTGACGCCCCGGCGCCAGATTTGCCCGGCCCGGCCTTATAGAAGGCGAGCGTCCCGTCAGGCTCGTAAACCGCGAGCGCGAACTGACCGGGCAGACGGTATTCGCGTTGGGTGCCGTCGATCCATTCGTAATAGCCGTCCGGGATACGTACGGCTCCGTCAGCTCCCGTTACGTGTTCGGCGGCCGCGACGGCAAACCGTTTCAACGATTGCTTGCGTTCGTGAAGCGTATCCTGCCGAATCCACAGTGCGGAAGCCGCGCCGATCGCAAGCAGGCCGACGAGCAGCGTGAGCGCGTACCGGTACGTCCAGCGGCTGAGCAGCGTTTGCCGGCTAGCGGCTTGTGTTTGCATAAAGCTGATACCCCGTCCCTCTTAACGTACGGATCTCGCCTTCCTCCGCAGGCCAATGGAGAAGCAGGCTGCGGAGCCGTTTGACGGACAGGTCGACGGCCCTGTCGCTCCCTTCGTAATCGATGCCCCATACCTTCTCGATCAGCTGCTCCCGCTCGAATAGACGGTTCGGATTTTCCGCCAGGAACAGCAGCAGGGAAAGGTCGCGGGGCGTGACGGACAAGACGGCGCCGTTCAAATAAACGCTGCGCGATTGCAGATCGATCCGAAGGCTGCCGAAGACGATCTGATCCGGATCGACGAGCGACTGCGGCGGACGCCGCAGCACGGCTTGAATCCGGGCGACGACCTCTTCCGGCTCGAACGGCTTGGCGATGTAATCGTCCGCGCCTTCGTTCAGTCCCCGAATCCGGTCGCCGACCTCCCCGCGCGCGGTAAGCATGATGACCGGGCAAGCGCTCTTTTCGCGAATTCCGCGCAGCACCTCCCAGCCATCCTTGCCCGGCAGCATGACGTCCAGCAAAACGAGTACGGGCCTTGCAGCTTCGAACGATGCCAGCGCCTGCGATCCGTCCTTGCAAATCAAACATTCGAAGCCGGCCTTGCGCACATATGCGGCAAGCACGCGCGCGATGGCTTCTTCGTCTTCTACAATCATGATCGGTCCCATGGGGCTTCCTCCGTTATACCGGCGGCTCGTCTGTCGCCTTCGGCGCTCAATGCTTCACATTATACACCCGGACGCGCCGGGCGGCAGCGCGAACATGCGCCGCACCGCTCATTTTAGAGCCGCTAGATGTCGGGAATAAGTCAAAACGGGAGCCCTCCGCTGCGGACCTCCGCCGGCCGGCATGGTATGATAGTGAGCAACAACGGAATAAAGGCGGTACTGCAATGCACGAAGAACGGGATGCGAAACGGATTTTTATGTCGTACGGGGGCAGCACGATCCGGATGTACCGGGCAGGCGAATATGAGGCTTACAAAGCGTTCGGCGCATCGCCGGAAGAGGAAGCGAAGTGGCTCGAAGAGCTGATCGAAGAGCTGTCGGACGAGCTGTCGATCCGGGGATGGGAAGCCGTCGGCCGGCTGGAGGAAATCGTCAGGGACCGCAAGGACGTCCGCCCGCTGGAACGCACGATCAAGTTCGCGGCCAGGCATCTGAAGAGCGCGGACAGCCTCGTCAAGCTGATGTACGCCGAGCGGATCGTCGCGATGCTGCAGGCGCTGCAGGGTATTGTGCCGGTCCCGATGCTGCACGAATCGGTGCGAACGGCCAAGATTCTATTGGACGATATCGTCGAAAAGCCGCTGATTCTGGACGCCGGGCACGATCTGGCGGCGAACGGTCTGAAGGACAAGCGGGCCTTGAACCGGCGCGCGGAGCAAGCGATCGAGGCGCTGAAGCGCGTGCTGGACGGCGGAAGTTAGGCGCGGGGCGCCTTATCCGCCGCCTCTTTTTTTGGCCTCCGAAGGCGTCATGCCTTTGATCTGCTTGAACAGCTTCGTAAAATAATTCGGATTGTCGATGCCCACCCGTTCGGCGATCTCCGTCACGGTGAGCTCGCCCTCCCGCAGCAGCCGGTCGGCCACATTCATCCGGTGCTGGTTGACGAACTCCACGAACGTGCGCCCGGTCGCATTTTTGAACACCTTGCAGAAATGATAAGGGTTGAGACTGACGAGCCGCGAGGCATCCTCGATCGTCAGCTTGTCCGCGTAATGCGCCTCGATATGCAAAATGAGCGACTTGAAGCGGTCCATCCGCCGACCGGTCCGGTCCGCCTGCTCGCCGTCGCGTTCGGGCATGCACAGGCGAGCCGCGAGCGCGAACAACTGGTACAGCTTCGCCTTGACGACCAGCTCGTAGGCGCGTCTTTTTCCCGCGAACTCCTCTCCGATCTCCAGAAAGCCGCGGCGTATCGGTTCGTAGTCGGCTTCGTCCGCTGCAAACTTGACCGGCAGCCGCTGGCTCCCTTCCGCGTACGCGGACAAATAGCGGTCATGCAGCGGATCGACCGGAAGTCCCTGAAGCAGCGAGCGGTTGAAGACGAGCGACCAGTATTCGATCGGTTCTTCCGTGAGCGCGTAACCGACGTGGAGGCCGCCCGACGGCACCAGCAGCAGATCGCCGGGCGTCGTCTCGTACGGCTGGCTGTCGATATGGAAGATCGCGCGTCCGGACACCGTATAGATCCACTCGAAGTGGTCGTGCCAATGCAGATAAAGCGCGCTTCTGCCGAGGGCGCCAGGCGGGCAGATGTTACGGAACAGATTGACGGGATAAGCGCCGTCGCTCAGGTACGTATCCTCTCTTAATTCCGGCGGATGCATGAAGCGCCGCGCCTCCCTTCGAGATGCCCAATATCGGGCTATATAAACGCAAGATTGTATAGAGATCGAGCGCTGGCATAAGGCTATAATCGACCTAGTTCATTCAATATAGCTTAGGATCGGAGTGGATTCAATGAGCGGACAACAGGGCGGCGCGGCGATCGGCAAGCATACGGGCATCCGCATCGGCACGTTGGTCGGTGGCGGCGACGCTGCGCGGGTCATCCCGCAAATCGCGCCTTACGGCTTTGAATCGTTTAACTTGACGTACTGGCAGACGACCGGCGGCGCCGATCTGGCGGAGACGGCGAAGCGGGTGCGGGAAGCGATCGGGGACCGGGACATCGTCATCTCAGCTGTAAGCGTATTCGGCAATCCGCTGACCGGCCACGGGGACAATGCCGACACGCTTGCGAGCTGGGAGCGGCTCATCGACCATGCGCACTTGTTCGGCGCGAACATCGTATCGGGTTTTACGGGCAGACTGGTAGGCGAGCCGATCGACGCGTCGATCCCGAAGTTCGCCGAGGTGTTCGGCGAGCTGGCCCGCCGCGCCGCGGACCGAGGCGTACGCCTTGCGTTCGAGAATTGCGACATGGGCGGCGACTGGCGGTCGGGCGACTGGAACATCGCGCACAATCCGACGGCCTGGAAGATGATGTTTGACAGCATTCCGCTGGACAATATAGGGCTCGAGTGGGAGCCTACGCACCAGATGGTCAGCCTGATCGATCCGCTTCCGCAGCTGCGGAAATGGGTTGACCGCGTGTTCCACGTTCACGGCAAGGACGCGACGATCGCCTGGGATGTCGTGCGGGAGTATGGCATTCACGGACCTAAGCCGTTCGTCTGGCACCGCACGCCGGGCTTCGGCGATACGAACTGGTCGGACGTCATCACGATTCTGCGCCAATCCGGTTACCAAGGGACGATCGACATTGAAGGCTGGCACGATCCGGTGTACAAGGACGAGCTGGAGATGACGGGGCAAGTGCATGCTTTGAATTATTTGAAACGGAGCCGCGGCGGCGACTTCGTGCCGAATCCGGTATAAGGGAGCGTTGAACGAGGATGAGCGCATATCGAATCGTCGTCGTGGGCTGCGGCGGCATGGCAAGAACTTGGGTGGAATACGCGCTGGCGCGCGAGGACGCTGAGATCGTCGGGCTTGTGGACATCAAGGCGGAATTTGCGCAGGCGATGGCGGACAGGTACGAATTGAGCTGCGGCATCTATACGGATCTGGCGCAGGCGCTGGCGGAGACGGGCGCGAACCTTGTGTTCGACGTGACGATACCCGCGAGCCACTTCGCGGTATGCAGTACCGCGTTGAACGCCGGGGCAAGCGTATTCGGCGAAAAACCGATGGCCGAGACGATGGAAGCTGCGCGCGAGCTGATCGGTATCGCCGATCGGACGGGCGGGTCCTACGCGGTCATGCAGAATCGCCGCTACGACGCCAACATCCGCGCGCTGAGCGGACTCATGCAGGGCGGCGCGATCGGCAAGACGGGCTATGTCGGCGCGGACTTCTTCATCGGCGCGCACTTCGGCGGCTTCCGCGACGCGATGGACAGCCCGCTCATTTTGGATATGGCGATTCATACGTTCGACCAGGCCCGGTTCATCACCGGCGCGGACCCGGTATCGGTGTATTGCCACGAATTCAACCCGCCGGGCTCCTGGTACGCGGGCAACGCGGCGGCGATCTGCGTGTTCGAAATGTCGGACGGCTCGGTATTCTGCTACCGAGGCTCCTGGTGCGCCGAAGGCGCGCAGACGTCGTGGGAATCCCAATGGCGCGTGACCGGCGAGCGCGGAACGGCGATCTGGGACGGCGCGGGCGCTCCCTATGCGGAGGTCGTCGCCGGCGGCGATCAGGAGGGCAAGTTCATCCGGGGCTACGAGCGGGTCGAAGCGGCGTTTGAATGGCAGGGACGGTCCGGGCATCACGGCTGTCTCGACGAGATGTTCGCCTCCCTGGCGGAGGGGCGGCGGGCGGAGACCGATTGCCGCGACAACGTGAGGAGCATGGCCATGGTGCTCGGCGCGATCGACAGCGCGCGGACGGGCGTCAAGGTCGATCTGCGTGGCTACTATTAAGCAGGATGCTCTCCTTGCGGCGCGGACTGCGATCTTCTACTATGTAGAGGGTAGAGGTTGATATACGCAGGAGGCGAGAGTTTCGATGGCACTCATTCAATGCAGCTTTTTCGCGCAAACGCTAGGTCTGAACGTCGGCATGAACGTCGTCATCCCCGAACGCAGCTACGGCATCGGCGTGGAAGCGGGCGGCGCGCAATCGGGGGACAAGTATCCGGTGCTGTACTTGCTTCATGGCTTGTCCGACGACCATTCGATCTGGCTGCGGCGCACGTCCGTCGAACGTTATTCAGCAGAATACGGCATCGCGGTCGTTATGCCGGAGGTGCACAGAAGCTTTTACACGAACATGAAAAGCGGACTCGATTACTGGACGTTCGTCAGCGAGGAGCTGCCGCATGTCGCACAATCGCTGTTCCCGATCTCCGGGAAGCGCGAGGACAGTTTCGCCGCGGGCCTGTCGATGGGCGGCTACGGAGCGATGAAGCTCGGGCTGCGCGCGCCCGAGAAGTTCGCGGCTGTGGCGAGCCTGTCGGGCGCCATGGATATCTTGGCCTTCGATCATGAAGGAAGCCCGCTTGCCGACAAGGAGTACAAGTGGATTTTCGGCAGCAAGGAAGAGGCCGCTGGCTCCGACGACGACCTGTTCGCGCTCGCGGAGCGGGCAGCCGCCGCAGGCGTCTCGCTGCCCAAGCTGTATCAGTGCTGCGGCACGGAGGACTTTCTCTACTCGCAAAACGTCCGATTCCGCGACCATGTCCGATCGCTCGGGATCGCGCTCGATTACGAGGAGGGGCCCGGCGATCATAATTGGGGCTACTGGGACGAGCATATCCAGCGCGTGCTGGCGTGGCTGCCGCTGCAGGGTAGAAATGTCTGAAATGGTTAACGTTAACGGGATGAAGCGGGGGGACCTGCTTCGTCCCGTTTTTCGTGGCTGGAGAGATAGCACTCCCGCTAAGTAGTCCTATCTGGAGCTTCATCGCCTCGACTTGCGCCTCGGCCTCGCCATGTAGTCCTATCTGGTACTTCATCGCCTCGATTTGCACCTCGGCCCCGCCATGTAGTCCTATCTGGGACTTCATTCATCGCCTCGACTTGCGTCTCGCCCCCGCCATGTAGTCCTATCTGGGACTTCTTCGCCTCGACTTGCGCCTCGGCCCCACCATGTAGTCCTATCTGGGACTTCTTCGCCTCGACTTGCGCCTCGCCCCCCGCCATGTAGTCTTATCTGGAACTTCATCGCCTCGATTTGCACCTCGGCCCCGCTATGTAGTCCTATCTGGGACTTCATCGCCTCGACTTGCGTCTCGCCCCCGCCATCTAGTTCTATCTGGAACTTCTTCGCTTCGTTCGACGTTGCAGTTCCGCCAAGTAGCTCCCACTAGCATCTCTTAACCAAGGTTCGTGCCGCGAATGCGCAGTATAGAGCAGCTTGTGCGCGATATGGTGGAGGATCAAATGTTTGCGGAGCATTTTTGTCCTATTTTTAAGCGAATATGCCGATTTAGTTAAAGCGTTTAACTTAAATGATGGTATTTTTTTATAAAATAACGCTTGAAATCGCTAACAATCCTTCATATAATCACATTGTAAGGTTAAACGCTTAAAGTAAGTCAAAATAAACGGATTGGCAACAGCCCGCAGAAGGTGACCCCATTGAAACGCATTACTATTCGTGACGTGTCGGAGCGCGCAGGCGTATCCACGGCGGCCGTGTCCTACGTACTGAACGGCCGGGAAGGCAAGGTGTCGCAGGAGACCGCGTCCAAGGTTCGCCGCGCGGTCGAAGAGTTGAACTACATTCCCGACTTCTCGGCTAGAAGCCTGGCGGGCACCCGATCGAAGCTGATCGGCGTCGTGATCCCCCAGACGGAGGACCAGAAGCAGCTGCTGCTGCAAAATCCGTTCTACTCGGAGCTCGTGTGCGGCATCGAAGCCAGACTTCGCCAGTCCGGCTACCACATGATTCTCTCGGGCGTCGACAAAGGCGAAGGCTATCTGGATACGTCGATGCAGCGCAACCTGGACGGCGCGATCATCATGGGCATCTATCAGGAGAGTTTCTACGACGACCTGAAGCGGGTCAAGGTGCCGATCGTGCTGATCGACAGCTACGTGAACGACAGCTATTTCCAGACCGTATCGATCGACGACGAGGCCGGCGGCTACATGGCGACCAAGCTGCTCATCGACAACGGGCATACGAACATCGCGCTGGTAACGGGACTGATCCGCAAAGACGGCGTCGTCGAAAAGAGATTCCTCGGTTACAAGCGCGCGCTCAAGGAAGCCGGCCTGTTCTACAACTCGGATTATGTGTTCGAGCATTCGGTCAGCTACGAGTACGGGCAGGAGGCGGCGGCCGCGATCGCGGCCGGGCATCCCGAGATTACGGCGGTGTTCGCTTCGAGCGACCTCGTCGCGCTAGGCGTGCTGCGGGGGCTCTCCGATGCGGGCAAGCGGGTGCCTGACGACGTATCGGTCGTCGGCTTCGACGATATACCCGTCGCCCGCATGTGCAATCCGCCGCTCACGACGGTCCGGCAGAACATCGTGGCCAGAGGCGAGATGGCGGCGGGGCGGCTGCTCAAGGCGATCGAGGAAGGCGAGGAAGCGCTGGCGGACGATCCCAGCGTGACACGGCTGGAGATGGCGATAAGGCAGACGGTGCAGCGGCTCTCGCCGAGCTGAACGCGCACGCGTCGGGGCGGGAACGAGGGCTTGGCCGGCCCGTTTCTCAATTCATATGAATGCGGTTACATGCCGGTAAACGATGCCTGGAGGTGATCAAGTCGGCGCTTCCGCCGACAATTCGATCTGTCGATCGATTGGTCATAATCATCCATTTTAAGCGTTCCTATTCAAAAGGAGAGGGTATCATTGCGGACCAAAAGCGGGGCTCTGCTGCTGCTCGGCACGACGATCGTGCTCAGCGCCTGCGGCGCAAACAAAGAGAATAACACGGCAAGTCCTTCTGCGGCTTCGCCGCAAGCGTCTCCATCGGCATCGGCTACGGCCGCGCCGTCCGATTCTCCGGCCCCTTCGGCCAAAGATCCCGTCACGCTCAAGCTGATGACGTACACCGCCTCCGGCCAGGAACAGACGCTGAAGGCAATGATCGACGCCTTCCAGGCGGCCAATGCCGACATCAAGGTTGAGTATGAGGTCGTCCCGTACGCGGACTACACGACGAAGCTGAATACGCTGCTGGCCAGCGGCAGCGCGCCGGACCTGTTCGAGGTCGGCTACGAGAATTTCCTGACTTACGCGGCGAAGGACCAGTTGCTCGATCTCACGCCTTCCATCGCGGCGGACAGCTCGTTTAATCCGGACGTCTACAAAAAGCTTGCCTATGATGCGTTTAACTACAACGGCAAGCAGATGGGCGTGACTGAGAGCTTCTCCGATGTCGTGCTGTTCTACAACAAGGATCTTTTCGACGCCAAGGGCCTCAAATATCCGGACGCGTCCTGGACCTGGAAGGAAGAGCTGGAAGCCGCTCAGAAGCTGACCGACGCCAAGAAGGGCATTTGGGGCACGTACGCGCCGATCCAATTCTACGAGTTTTACAAGACGATCGCCCAGAACGGCGGCGGCGTATGGAGCGCGGACGGCCAGCCGACGCTGAACAGCCCGGCCAACGTGGAGGCGCTGCAGTGGATGCTCGACAAAGCTTCCAAATACAAGGTGTCGCCGCCGCTTAACGACGATACGTTCAACCAGCCTGATGCGGATCTGAATGCTTTCGTGAACGGCAAGCTGGCGATGGCCCGATTCGGTATCTGGAACTTCGCCAAGTTCAGCGAAGCGAAGTTTAATTGGGATATCGCGCTGGAGCCGGGCAAGACGCAGAAGGCGCATCACTTCTTCGCGGACGGCCTCGTGGCAGCGAAGACGACCAAGAACGCCGATGCGGCCTGGCGTTTCCTGAAGTTTTTCACAAGCGCGCCCGAAGCGGTGTCCAAGCGGATCGAAGCGGGCTGGAGCATCCCGGCCGTTACGGACCCGGCGGTGCTGGACGCTTACTACAAGCAGAAGCCGCCGGAATCGAAGCAGGTCGTGACCGATGCGCTGGATTCGCTCGTATTGCCGCCTGTCGGTCCCAAGCCTGAGAAATGGGGCGAATTCACGGCCGCCGTCGGCGAACAGCTCGACAAAGCGAAGCTCGGCCGCTCCACTGCGCAGGAGGCGCTCGACGCGGCGCAGAAAAAGGTCGAAGCGCTCGTGAAGTAGATTTTTCACAACAATCAGGAGACGAGAAGGCCGCCGGGCGGCGGCCTTCCCTCCCCGCCTGACGGAAAGGAAAGGGTGGCATGGTCGGACAGCGCAAGTGGAGCCGCCGGACGGCTGCTATCGTCTTTTTAACGCCCGCCTTGCTGTGCTTGCTGGCGTTCCAATTGCTGCCGATGGTATCGTCGATCATCATCAGCTTCACCGATTGGGATCTGCTGACGCACTGGACGAAGATGAATTTCATCGGCTGGGACAACTACTCGCAGGTGTTCAGAGAGGAAAAGTCCTACACCGCGATTCGCAACGTCTTCGTATTCCTCCTCGGCTACCTGCCGTCGATCGTCGTGCTCGGCACGCTGCTCGCGGTGCTGCTCAACCGGCCGATTCGCGGCGTGAAGCTGTATCGGGCGGCCGTGTTCGTGCCCGTCATCACGTCCTGGGTCGCCGTATCGATCGTCTGGCGCTGGCTGCTGAACGGACAGAGCGGACTCATCAATTATTTGCTGTCGATGGTCGGCATTCAAGGGCCGATCTGGCTGCAGGACGATTTGTGGGCCATGGTCGCGATCATCCTGGTGACGCTCTGGAAGGACATCGGCTTCGTGTCCATCATCCTGCTGGCGGGTCTGCAAGACATCTCGGAGGATTATTACGAAGCGGCAGAGCTCGACGGCGCGTCCGCCTGGAGCAAACTGTGGCGGATTACGGTTCCGATGCTGTCACCGACGCTCTATTTTGTCGTGACGATCTCGCTTATCAACTCGTTCCAGCTGTTCGACCAGGTGCTGATCATGACGAACGGAGGTCCGGCGGGCGCGACGAGCACGATCGTCGAGCAGGTGTACCGCAACGCCTTCCAGTTCAACAAAATGGGCTTCGCCTCCGCGCAATCCTGGGTGCTGATGGCGATCATCCTGGCTTCGACGATGGTGCTGCAGCAGGTCCAACGGAGGTGGGTCGTCTATGACAGGTAGGAAAAAGCGCGTCGCGAACTTGGCTTCGCATCTGTTCCTGGCGCTGCTCGCGGTCGCGCTGACGTTCCCGTTCCTCTGGATGCTGACGGGCGCCTTCAAGGACAATCTCGAGGTCGTGGCGATGCCTCCGCGACTGTTGCCCTCAAGGTGGAATTTCGACAACTTCGCCGAGATCGAGGCTTACTTTCCGCTTTACCGGTTCTTCGCGAACAGCGCGCTCGTGGCCGTCGCGACGACGCTGCTGCAGCTGGCGATCTGCACGATGGCGGCATACGTGTTCGCCAAGATCGCGTTCAGGGGCCGGCAGAGCCTGTTCGTTCTGTTTCTGACGACGATGATGATCCCGGCGCAGGTAACGCTCGTTCCCTTGTTTATTTTGTTTTCGCGCACCGACCTGATCGACACGTACGCGGGGCTCATTTTGCCGGGCATCTTCAGCGCCTACGGGACGTTCCTGCTTCGGCAGAACATCATGACGATTCCGAACGAGCTGATGGAGGCCGCCTTTATCGACGGCGCTTCTTACTACCGGGTGTTTTTCAGCGTGATCGTCCCGCTCGTCAAGCCGACGCTGTCCGCGCTGTCCATTTTCGCGTTCATGAGCTCCTGGAACAACTTCCTGTGGCCGCTCATCGCCGTCAACAGCAAAGAGCTGATGACGCTGCCCCTGGGTCTCAGCAAGCTGCAGGGGCAGTGGTCGACGGAGTGGAACCTGCTGATGGCCGGCAACGTCGTCAGCTTCGTACCGATCTTTATCGTGTTCCTGTTCGCGCAGCGTTACTTCATTAAAGGCATTACGATGACCGGCATCAAGTGATCGGTCCCCGGACAAAGGAGAGATTCACGGCATGACAACCGTAAAGTTGGGACTGATCGGACTTGGCGGCATGGCGGCGGTCCATATCGGGCAGCTCGCCGGCATCGCGGGCGTACGATTGGCCGCCGTCTGCGATCAGGACGCCGCCAAAGTCGCCGAATGGGCGGAGCGTCACGGTATCGATGCAGCGTCGCGCCATGCGGACGCGGAGTCGCTCATCCGCGACCCGCAGGTGGACGCGGTGCTGTCCATCACGCCGAACGACGCGCACTACGAGATTATTCGGCTGTGCCTGACGCACGGCAAGCCGCTCATGACCGAGAAGCCGTTCACGCGGACGTACGAAGAAGCGGCAAGCCTGAAGCGTCTGGCAGCGTCGAATCCGACGCCCTGCATGGTCGGCTTTTCCTACCGCTACGTTCCCGCGTTCCGGATGGCCCGCGAGTGGATCCGCGAGGGCCGGATCGGTCCGGTGCGGCATCTGTTCGTCCAATATTTGCAGCAATGGGGCGGCACGCCGTTCGGGACCAAAATGAACTGGCGGCTGGACCGGTCGATCACGGGGACCGGGACGCTGGGCGATCTGGGCTCGCATATGATCGACGCGGCCCGCTTCCTGGTCGGCGAACCGGTCGAAGTCGCGTCGCTCATGCGCAACCTCATCGGACAGCGGGAGGATCCCGCGACCGGGACGATGATAGACGTCGATATCGACGACTTCGCCGCGTTCACCGCTTTGCTTGAACCTGGCATCCCCGCCGTTTTTCAAACGTCGCGCAACGCCTTCGGCTCGCAAAATCAGTTTGAGATCGCCGTGTACGGCGACACCGGCACGCTTCATATGAACTGGGATCAGGGCGATTATCTCACCTGGGTCCACCGGAATGCGGAAGGCAGCGAGGTTCGGGAACGGATCGCCGTGCCGGCCCGATACAAGCTGGCGCAAATGCAGGATTTCGTCGATCTGGTGCGGGGCCATATCCGCGAAGAGCTGCCCACGTTTCACGACGGCTATATGAACCAGAAAATTCTGGAGGCGGTCGTACGGTCGAGCCAAGAGCGGCGGTCCGTGCGAGTCGATGAGTTGGATAACCGGAGCGAGGAGGAAGGAACATGAAGCAAGCAACGCCGCGCGTGACGATCTGGAACGAATTTCGGCACGAGCGATCGGATCCTGCCGTGCAGCGCGTCTATCCCGCCGGCATTCACGAGGCGCTGCGCGAGGGGCTCGCACCCTACGGGTTCGAGCTCGGAACGGCGACGCTGGACGAGCCGGAGCATGGTCTGCCTGTGGACGTGCTGGCGCGTACGGACGTGCTCGTCTGGTGGGGGCATCGCGCGCATGACGAGGTCGACGAAGCGATCGTTGACCGGGTACAACGGCGCGTGCTGGAGGGCATGGGGCTGATCGTGCTGCACTCGGGACACTACTCCAAAATATTCAAGCGGCTGATGGGTACCTCCTGCGCGCTGCTGTGGCGGGAAGCCGACGAGAAGGAGCGGCTGTGGGTCGTGAAGCCTTCGCATCCGATCGCGGCGGGGCTGCCGCCTTTTTTCGAACTGGCAAAGGAAGAAATGTACGGCGAATTTTTCGACGTGCCGGACCCGGACGAACTGGTGCTGGTAAGCTGGTTCGAGGGAGGAGAGGTGTTCCGCAGCGGGTGCGCATACAGCCGGGGGAACGGCAAAATCTTTTATTTCCGCCCCGGACACGAGACCTATCCGACTTATTACGACGAGCACGTGCTTCGCGTGATCGCGAACGCCGTCCGCTGGACCGCGGACGAGCGGGGCGCGGCGCCTCGGTTCGGGAACGTGCAGCCGCTGGAGACGATTGCCGCCAAAGATTAAAAACTCGCCGCTTTAACTTCAACATGATGATACAGCCTCGAGAATGCATCCGGGTGCCTCCAACAGAGGTTTTGCATGCTCGAGGTTTCTTTGAGATGGATAAGTCTGAATATTCAAACTATTTAAAGGAGGTGATGATGATTGCTATTGCGCAATATTTACGAAGCAAAACGCAAGCGGGTGATCGGCATGCATGACGGGGAAGGTCCGATGGAGTTTGCCAGAGTGTGCACGAACGAGGATTTCGGCGCGCCGGTTGATTTTATCGATTATGCCGTCGTACCTCCGGGCAGCGCCATCGGAGCGCACCGGCATCGGGGGAACGAGGAATTGTATTTGATCTTGAAAGGACGTGGCAGCATGCAGGTCGGCGCAAGCCGATTTGCCGTCAAAGAGGGCGACCTGATCCTGAATCCGGACGGTTCGACGCACAGTCTGCATAACTGCGGATGCGACGAAATCCATCTGTTCGTCATACAGTTGCCGATGCCGGCTTATTAAATGAAACGAAGGAGGAGATTTATGATGATTTCGAGCGTAGCAGAGACAGCCGATATTGCGGTGACCGTTCCCAGGACGGACAGGTACAAGATTCGTATCCGGGACGGACTTGTCGCGAGACTCGGGGCGGAGTTGCGAGAAGCGTTCGGGGCCGTGTCCGCAGTCGTCATCAGCGACCGCAACGTATGGACGATGCACGGAGACAAGGTCGCGGCGTCTCTCGGCGAAGCGGGCATTCCCGCGGACGTCATCGTATTGCCGGCAGGAGAGCGGACCAAGTCGCTCCATACCGCAAACAAAGTTTACCGGCAGCTCCTGGACCTGCGGGCGAGGCGGCGGACGGTGCTGATCGCCTTCGGCGGCGGCATGGTGATCGATACGGTCGGCTTTATCGCCGCAACCTACTTGAGAGGGGTTCCCTATATCAACGTGCCGACGTCGCTGCTGGCGCAGGTGGACAGCGCGATCGGGGGCAAGGTGGCGGTCAATCATCCGGCAGGCAAAAACCTGGTCGGCGCGTTTCACCATCCTGCGTTCGTCTATACGGACCCTTCCGTGCTGCTTACGTCGTCCGACCGCGATTTGCGTTCGGGCATGGCGGAGGTGGTCAAGACGGCCGTCATCGCGGACGAGGCGCTGTTCGGGACGATCGAGCGCGGCGTATCCGCCATTTTGGCTCGAAATACCGAGACGCTTGCCGTCATTATCAACCGCACCTCGCTGCTGAAGGTGGAGCTGCTGTCGGGCGATCCTTACGAGGCCGATCTGCGCAGGCCGCTGAACTTCGGCCATACCGTCGGCCACGCGGTGGAAAAGGAAGAGGGTTACGGACGCATGCGGCACGGCGAAGCGGTCGCTGTCGGCATGGCGGTCGCCGCACGCATCGCCGTGGATAAGGGTGTCTGTCCGGCTGCGACAGGCGAACGCATCGTTGCTTTGATCCGGGCGCTCGGGCTTCCTGTCCGGACCCGGGTGCCGGTCGAGCGAATCTGGGAGGCGGTAACGGTCATTCGCATGGTGCGCGACGGCAATCTGCACTACGTGCTGCCGGGCCGGCGGCTCGGCGAAGTCGTAATGACCAACGACATCGACGCGTCCGATATCGCCAGGGCGCTGGCCGCGCTGGAGGACTGACGCGATGAACGAGACGATGGTCGGTCTTGGCGGACAAGCCTTCGCCTGCTACGCCTGGCTGCTGGAGGGCCGGATCGCCGAAGCAAAGCGCTGGGTGCGCGAGCTGTCCGGCGATATCGGCGGCGGGGTGAACGATACGGTCGATCTGGCGTTGTGGCTCTGGTGCGCCGGCGCGTGCCGCGCCGCGGAGGGGCGGCACGACGAAGAAGCCTATCCGCCGGCTGCGGTGCGCCTCTGCATCGATCGCATCCGGAGCGGATGGGACAAGGAGGGCAGGCACTGGCTATTGCGGAAGCTGGTCGGGATCTTCACGGCGAATATTGCCGTCATGTACGGCGCGATCGATGCCATTCGGCCTTATGCGGAGGATGCGGATCTGGAGCCGTTGTTAGCCGAGATGCGCATGTACGCATTTATATACGCGCTGCGGGAGGGGGAATACGTTGGACTCAAAGGCGATCCGGCCATGATCGGAGACATGGGTGATATTGCGCTGATCGCGGTGCCGTTCAAGCTTGTCCGGATGGACGATCTGTATCTGGAGCGTACGATCCATACGCTGGAGAAAAGGCTGTCGGGTCATGGCGTCTCCTTCTCGAGACGGCGTTATCCCGCCGAAGAGACGGAGCGGGCAGACCTTACGCTGCTGCTTGCCTGGTACTACGCCGAAGCCGGGTACGAGGCGTACGCACGGCGAATGCTCCAAAGCGCGGCGACGCTGCGGAAGAGCGAGCCTGAGCGTTCCGATCTCGCGGATGCCCTGCTAAGCATCGTGAAATGCCGCCTGAGCGCCCCTATGCGCAAAAAGCGGGGGACGATCGTATTCCACAAGCCGGTTGGCGAAAACGATCCTTACAGCAGCCGAAACTACGAGCGCGATCCCCGACATCCCGAGGCGGGCGAGCCAGTATGGATCCGGGCGCATACGATTCCTTTTCACGCCGACCAGCATGTATGCGTAATCCGTCATGTCGAAGGCGAGGCACCGCAGGAATACCCGATGCGGCTCGCGGCTTCGCCCGACGGCGAACGATACTGGGAGGCTAGCATCGGTTCATTCCAGGATGGAAGGAGGGTCAATTACGAATTCGAGGCGCGGTTCGACAACGAGATCGCGCGCTCTGGCAGCTACGGCTTCGACGTGCTGCGCTGGCACCGGCTGCGCATGACAGATGTGCGCGAAGACGCGGCCGGGCTGCTCGTTCTGTTCGAACGCGCCGGCAGCCTCCGCGGTATCCCCTGTCTGCGCATAAAGCGTCATAGCGCATGGTCGGTCCGCTTGTCGTTCGCGCTGGCCGAAGAAACGATCGCCGGGGAGGCGGCCGCCAGCTGGATCGATGCGGATGAGGCGGATGCGGCGGATACGGCGGAGACGGCGGCCAAGGATTCCGCCAAGCCGGATGGCGGGACGACGGATACGCTGGCGCGTAGCCTGGGAAGCCTTGCCCGTCTGTTCGGCGGCGCGGCGGACGGCGAATGGGCCGACATCGCGCTGCTGGCCGGCAGAGACGGACGGGCGCGCAAGCTGCGGATCGGGTTTGCGAAGCAGGGAGACGAATCCTTCTTCGGCACGGGCGAGCGCTTCTCCCATCTGGAGCTAAGCGGACGCGAGGTCGACTGCAGCGTCTACAACAAATACAAAAACCACGGGCTCAAAACGTATCTGCCCGTCCCGATGTTCGTCAGCTCGGCCGGCTACGGTTTTTACGCCGATACGACCGCGGCGGTGAAGCTGAGATTCGGTTCCCGCAAGCCGGATCGGACGGAGGCGGAGGTCGGATGGCCCGAAGGCGCCGAGCAGCTGTCGATGTACCTGTTCGACGGCGGACCGGGGGAGACGCTGCGCGAATACGCCGGCTTGACCGGCATGCCGGCGCTGCCGCCCAAGTGGTGCTTCGGACTGTGGATCTCCAGCAACAGCTGGGACAGCGAGCGAGACGTCCGCGAGCAGTTCGCGCTGGCGAAGACGCACGGCGTGCCGGTCGGGGCGATCATCCTCGAGCAGTGGAGCGACGAGGCGACGTTTTATATTTTTAACGGCGCGCAGTACGAAGTGAAGTCGGGCGAGGAGGCGTTCCGCTACGCGGACTTCGCGTTCGACCCGGCGGGCAAGTGGCCCGACCCGAAGCGGATGGTGCGGGAGCTGCACGAAGCGGGCGTACGCGTCCTGCTCTGGCAGGCGCCGTACCAGATGTACTTCGGCAGCGTGAGCAACGCGCAGCGGGATGCCGACGAACGGACGATGCTCGAGAGGGACTACCATGTCCGCTACCGGGACGGGCGCCCGTACCGCAGCCACTTTTATTGGTTCGGGCACAGCCTGCTGCCGGACTTCACGAATCCCAAGGCACGGGACTGGTGGATGGAGAAGCGCGAATATCTCGTATCGGAGATCGGCATCGACGGCTACAAGACCGACGGGGGCGAATGCATCCTCGACGAGGGGCTGCTGTTCGCGAACGGCAAGACCGAGGAAGAGATGCGCAACGCGTACCCCAACGCCTTCGCCGAAGCGTATTACCGATCGGTCGCGGACCGGCCGGGCGGGGGCGTCACGTTCAGCCGGGCAGGCTGCCAGGGGGCGCAGCGGCTGCCGGTTCACTGGGCGGGAGACGATCTGTCGACCTTTCCTGCCTTCCGGGATGCCGTGCGCGCAGGCCTTAGCGCGGGTCTGTCGGGCATCCCTTTCTGGGGCTGGGATCTGGGCAACTTCAGCGGGGAGATCCCGAATGCGGAGCTCTATATTCGTTCGACGCAGATGTCCGTCTTCTGTCCGATCGTCCAGCTTCACTCGGAATCGATGGAGAAAAAAACGTACGACCGGACGCCCTGGAACGTCGCCGAGCGCACCGGGTCGAGGCTCGCGCTGATCCAATTCAAACGGTATATGGACTTGCGCATGAACCTGGTGCCTTACTGCTACGAGCAGGCGCTCGCGAGCAGCGCGACCGGCCTGCCGATGATGCGCGCAATGTTCCTGAGCCATCCTGAAGATCCGGCGTGCGCGCGGATATGGGAGCAGTATATGTTCGGCGAGTCGCTGCTCGTCGCCCCGGTGCTGGAGGAGGGAGCGACAAGCAAGCGCTTGTATCTGCCAAAGGGCGACTGGATGGATTTTTTCAGCGGGGAGACCGTATCGGGCGGCGCGATGCTGGAGCGGGAGGCGGGCATCGGGCAAATCCCCGTATACCAGCGGGCCGACTCCGTCGTCCCGCTTAACCTGGGGGACGACGGACGTCTGTTCGGCCCGGTCGGCAACGGGATGGAAGGCTATCGCCGGCTCGTATTCTGGGTTCATCTGACGGACAGGCTGCAATACCGCTTCGCGGACGACCTGGGCAACGAAGTATGCCTGGAGGCCGCGTTGGAGGGGGACAAGCTGTCGATCCGCGCGGAGGGCGCATACGGCGCGGGAATCGTCGTCGTCCTGAACCGCATTCCTGGCATCGGGTCCGGCGATGTCATCGTGACCGGCAGCGTGCTTGTCGAGCTCTTGTTCAATGACGGAACCTTAATTAAGGACGAGGAGGATGCAGGATGAGCAAGCTGGCGATTCACGGCGGCGCGGCGGTCGGCGCGCTGAACGTACCCGCGTGGCCGATATTCGGCAAGCGCGAGCTGGAGCTGGTGGCGGATGTGGTGAGCAGCGGCAACTGGGGGTTCCTTGGGCCGAAAGAGCAGGAATTCGAAGCTTCGTTTGCCCGCTTTTGCGGAACCGGCTACGGCGTAGCGGTGGCCAACGGCACGGTATCGCTGAAGCTGGCGCTGGAAGCGCTCGGCATCGGCCCGGGAGACGAGGTGATCGTTCCCGGACTGACGTGGCAGGCGACCGCGACGGCCGTGCTGGACGTCAATGCCGTGCCGGTGCTGGTCGACGTCGAGCCCGATACCTACACGATCGATCCGCGTGCGATCGAGGCGGCAGTCACGACGCGCACGCGGGCGATTATCCCGGTCCATTTGTACGGGCGCATCGCCGACATGGATGCCATCATGCGTCTGGCGGACCGTTATCGCCTGCATGTCGTCGAGGACTGCGCGCACCAGCACGGCTCCGAATGGAAGGGAAGGCCGGTCGGCTCCATCGGCAGCGTCGGCTCGTTCAGCTTCCAGTCCTCCAAGATCATCAATGCCGGCGAGGGCGGGTTCCTGACGACGAACAGCCAAGGGCTCGCCGATCTGCTGCAATCGCTCAAGATGTGCGGACGCGACGCGCGTGCGGGCGCGCCTGTCATGCACAGCGGCAATTACCGCATGACGGAATTTCAGGCGGCGATTTTGATCGCGCAGTTGGACCGGCTGGAGACGCAGAACGCGGAGCGCGACCGCAACGCCCTCGAGCTGGAGCGCGCCTTGTCCGAGCTGCCGGGCTTGCGGCCGCTGTACCGCAGTCCGAATATCACGAAGCAATCCTACTACTGCCTTACGGTCAGATACGACCGCGAAGCGTGGGACGGCATTCCGAAGGAGGCGTTCATGGCGGCGTTGGTCGCGGAGCTGGAGGGGACTTTGAACTGCTCGAACGTCTACGAGCCGCTCAACGCCAGCCCGTTTTACAATCCTCGCAACAAGAATACCCACAAGCTGTCCGACGCGTACTGGCGGGCCATCGATCCTTCGCGCTTCGAGCTGCCCGTCAGCGAGCGGGCGTTCGCGGAGGAGGCGATCAACTTCTCGCATACGATGCTGCTGCTCGGCGCGGCCGACCGCCGCAGGCTTGCGGACGCCGCCAATAAAATTTTCGAGCATAGGCACGAATTGAGGGAAGCCGCGCAGACGCGCCGTTCGCAGCGCGAGCCGTTAAGCGAGGTCGTATAAAATCCGGCGGAACGAAAGGAGGACGGACCGATGAGATACGGAACGATCGCGGGCGTGGACAAGCCGTTGTCCCGTCTGGTCGTCGGCGCGCGCGGCTTCGAGGACGAGGGCGCCTGCTTCGCGCATTTCGACGCTTGCTTCGAGGCGGGCTACACGGTGTGGGATACGGCGCGATCCTATTATGAAGGAGGAACCGATCGGCTGATCGGCCGCTGGATGCAGTCGCGAGGCAACCGGGAGCGGGTCGCCGTGCTGGCCAAAGGCTGCATGGACGGGCTCGGAGGGAAGCGCATGACGCCTCGCGACTTGGAGGCGGATCTGCGCGCTTCGCTGAACGATCTGGACGCCGGCTTCGTCGACCTTTTCCTGCTCCACCGGGACGATCCGGGGGCGGAGGTCGGCCCGATCGTCGAGGCGCTGCACGGCCACTGGGAGGCCGGGCGAATCGGCGCGTACGGCGCTTCGAACTGGTCGCACGCGCGTGTCGGGGAGGCGAACGCGTACGCGGAGCGCCACGGGCTTCGGCCCTTCGCCGTGTCCGGCCCGCAGCTGTCGCTGCTCGAGCGGCAGGCGACGGAGATCCACTGGTGGCGCGATTGTCCCGGCATCGGCGGAGATGCCGGGCAGACTGCCAGGGCGTGGTACCGCGACAATGGCATCGCCGTTATCGGCTATTCCGTGCTCGGCGCCGGTTTCCTTGACGGCAGCCTGACGCCGGCGCTGCTGCCGGCACGACTGGCGGCGGGCGCGCTTCCGGACTGGAGCGTCGATGCCTGGGTCAGCGACGGGAACGTCGCTCGCCTGGCCCGCGCCTTCGCCATGGCCGAGCACAAGGGGCTAACCGTGGCCCAGGTCGCGCTACGCTATGTGTCGAGCCTGGCTGCGAACGGTCTGCTCGATGCCTATGCCATCGCGGCAAGCGAGCGCGCGGACCGGATGGTCGACAACGCCATCGCGGCGGACGAAGATTTTACGGCCGGCGAGATCGCCTGGCTGGAACGCGGAGAAGCCATCCGCGAGCTCGATCCGGCGAGCGATCCGCAGCGAGAAAATCGACTTTTAAACGAAGAGGGGCGATCGGCATGTTGAGACTCGGTATTAGCGCACGCTGTCTGGAAAACGGGCAGTCGGCGCATGAATTCGCGCGGCAGACGGCGGAGATGGGCTTTTCGTCCATACAGCTGTCGCTGCCGGAAACGCTGACTTCCATCGATACGGGCTACGGAAGATTAAGCGCCGGCATGGCCCGGCATATCGGCGATGCCTTCCGCGAGCGGGGCGTGCAGATTGCGTCGATCGAATGCTACATTAATCCGATTCATCCCGACCCCGCGCTGCGAAGGCGACAGCTCGAACTTTTCAAGGAACGAATCCGGTACGCCCGGGATTTCGGCTGCGGCATGGTGAGCACGGAGACCGGCTCGTTGAACGCCGACTTCTCCTGGCATCCCGACAACCACGGCGAGGCTGCGTACGAGTTGTGCGTGAGCGGTCTGCGCGAGCTGGTCCGCGAAGCCGAAACGTTCGGCGTCAAGCTTGGCATCGAGGGCGTCACCTCCTTCGTCGCGAACAGCCCGGACAAGCTCGCCCGCATGATCGCCGATGTCGGCTCGAGCCATCTGCATATCGTCTTCGATCCCGCGAATCTGCTGTCGGCGGACAACATCGATGGCCAGGCCGCCATGATCCGGCGCTCCTTCGAGCTGTTCGGCGACCGGATCGAGCTCGTGCACGCCAAGGACTTCGTGCTCGAGGAAGGCCGCAAGCGTGCGGTGCCGCCGGGCACGGGCGAAGTCGACTACGGGCTGTTGTTCGGGCTGCTGAAAGAGAGAAAGCCCTACATGAACGTCGTGCTGGATCACTCGGGGCTGCCGATCGTGCCGGAGGATATGGAACGCCTGCGCAGCCTTTATGCGGGCGCCCGTTCTCCGGCGCAGCTGATCGAACGCTAGAGAGGGGGCCAAGCGATGGAATGCGCGAGATGGTGGAAGGAAGCCGTCGTCTATCAGATCTACCCGGCCAGCTTCCGGGATTCGGACGGGGACGGCATTGGGGACCTGAACGGCATCACGGAGAAGCTCGATTATATTCGCGGTCTTGGCGCCGACGTGATCTGGCTCTGTCCCGTCTATCGCTCCCCCGGTGAAGACAGCGGCTACGACATCTCCGACTACCGCGACGTTATGCCGGCGTTCGGCACGATGGCGGACCTCGAGCGGCTGCTGCGGGAGGCGCACGACCGCGGGCTCAGGATCATCATGGATCTCGTCGTCAACCATACGTCGGACGAGCACCCCTGGTTCGCCGAATCCCGCTCTTCCAAGACGAATCCGAAGCGGGATTACTATATTTGGCGCGAAGGACGAGACGGCAGGGAGCCGAACAACTGGCGCTCCTACTTTTCCTCGTCCGCCTGGGCCTACGACGAAACGACCGGCGAATATTATTTGCACTTGTTTTCGAAAAAGCAGCCCGATTTGAACTGGAAAAATCCCGCGCTCCGGGAAGAAATTTACGAAATGATGCGCTTCTGGCTGGATAAAGGCTTCGACGGCTTCCGGATGGACACGATCAACCTGATTCTGAAGGCGGAGGGCTTCCCGGATTCGGACAGGCCGCCGGCGACGGACGAGGGCTACGTGTTCGACGAGCGCCTGTACGCCAACCAGCCGGGCGTGCACGAGCTGCTGCGGGAGATGAACGAGCGGGTGCTGAGCCGTTACGATTTGATGACGGTCGGCGAGACGCTGAACGTGACGCCCGAGACCGCGTCCGAGTACGTTCGCGACGAGCGGCGGGAGCTGAACATGATCTGCAACTTCGAGCTGATGAGCGTCGATTCGGGACCGCTATGGAAATGGGACGTCGTGCCCTGGCGGCTGCGCGATATCAAACGCATCGTCGCTGCCTGGCAGACCGGGCTTCACGGGAAGGGCTGGAACAGTCTGTACCTGAACAATCACGATCAGCCGCGCATGGTGTCCCGCTTCGGCGACGACGGCCGCTACCGCGTCCGGTCGGCCAAGATGCTGGCCACGCTGCTGCACACGCTGCAGGGCACGCCTTTCATCTATCAGGGCGAGGAAATCGGCATGACCAACGTCCGCTTCGGTTCGATCGACGATTACCGCGATATCGAGACGCTGAACTTTTACAACGAAGCGACCAAGCGGGGGGCGATGGAGCCGCGGCAGGCCATGGAGGCGATCTACCGGAAGGGGCGCGACAACGTCCGGACGCCGATGCAGTGGAACGACGGCGAACAGGCCGGCTTTACGGACGGCGTCCCCTGGATCGGACTTAATCCGAACTACAAGGTGATCAACGCGGAGCGCGCGCTGGCAGATCCGTATTCCGTGCTGTCTTATTACCGGCGTCTGATCGCGCTGCGCAGGGCGCATCCGGTCATCGTATACGGCGATTTCGAGCTTCTTGCCGAGGAGGACGAGTCGGTCTTCGCTTATGCGAGGCGGCTCGGGAACGAGAGGCTGCTTGTCGTGCTTAATTTCTTCGGGACGCCGGCGACCTTCGACGTGCCGTCCGGACGGCTTGACCCGCACGCGGAGCTGTTGATCGCCAACCATGGCGGCGACGGGGAGGACTCGGCCTTTGCGGAGACGGCGGCTGCAGGTCCCGTTTCCGACAAGGGAAGGGATGCCGGAGAAGGATCGATACGGCTTGCGCTTTTGCCTTACGAGGCCCGGGTCTACAGGTGGAGCGAACGTTGAGTCCGTATTTGTACGCGGCCAAATTGAAGCTGCTCGTCTCGCTGGCTTATCGCTTCGAGGTATTCGCCGCGCTCGGTACGAACGTCATCGTCCTGCTCGCCAACCTGTATCTGTGGAAGGCGGCCTACCGCGGCATCGACAGCGTCGCGGGCGTGACGGAGGACGGGATGATCGTCTACGCGATGATGTCGGTGCTGCTGACGTCGTTTTTTCCGAAAACCGTGGAGGAGAAGCTGCAGGAGCGCATCGGACAGGGCGATATCGCCGTCGATTTTTTTCGCCCCGTCCGGCTCGTGCTGATGTACTTTTTCGAGGATGTCGGCACGGCGCTCGGCGCCGTCGCTACGCAGCTCGCGCCGCTGCTGCTGGTCATGGCGCTGTTTTTGCAAAACCCGCTGCCCGTCAGCCTCGCCGCGTTTTTGCTGTTTCTCGTCAGCGCCTGCCTGAGCTTCGTGCTGCTCTGGCTCATCAGTCTCATGCTCGGCTTGCTCTGCTTCTGGGTGCTGCAGCTGGGCAATCTGGGCACGGTCAAGGACGGCGTGCTTCTGCTGTTGTCCGGACGCTTCATTCCGCTGTGGCTGTTTCCCGAGGAGGCGCGAAGCGTGCTTGTATTCCTGCCGTTTTCTTATATTTATCAAACGCCGCTAGGCATCTATATCGGGCAACTGGCTCCCGGGCGGATCGCCTTCGAGCTGCTCGTACAGGCAGGCTGGATCGTCGCGCTCTCGCTCGCGGCGGCCGCGATGTGGAGCCGGGCCCGCAAGCGCGTGCTCGTACAAGGGGGATAGCGATGCCGGACAAGCTGCGATACTACGCTTCCGTCGGCTTGTTTTACTTGAAGCTGTCGCTGCAAAAGCAGCTGGAGTACCCGATGTACTATCTCAGCTGCTTCGTTATGATCCCGCTTATGTACGGCACGGGCATATTGCTGCTTCGCTTCATCGTATCCAACTTTCAGCCGCTCAGCGGCTGGACGTTCGCGGAGCTTGCCTTCCTGTACGGCCTCGGCCAGCTGAGCCACGGCATTACGATGGTATTTTCCGTTCAGAACCTGTGGCTGGAGACGTACGTGCTGCGCGGAGAGTTCGACCGGATGCTGCTGCGTCCGCTCGGCGTGTTCTACCAATTCACGGTTAAGTACATCAACATCATCGGGCTGATGGACGTCGCGGTGGGCGTCGCCATTCTGATCTACGGCAGCCGGCTGGCGCACTTCGAATGGACGGTTGGCCATACGATCCGGATCGGCCTCGTCGTGGCGGGCGCCGCGCTGATCCGTTCTTCCGTCTTTACAATTTTTTGCTCGGTCGCGTTCTGGACCAAGCGGAGCCAGTCGATGTTCATGCTGCTCAACGACTTCATGGAGCGGTCTACGCTTTATCCGCTGTCGATTTATCCTTACGCGCTGCAAGCCGTGCTGACGGCGGCGCTGCCGATCGCCTTCATCAGCTTCTATCCGGCCTGCGCCATGCTGGACAAAGCCTGCCGGGCGCCGGGCCTGCCGGACATTTCGCTTTGGACGCCGATCGTCGGCGCCGTCTTGTTCGTCCTGGCGCACTTCGTGTTCAACCGGGGATTGCGAAACTACGAAAGCGCGGGAGCGTGAAGGACATGGGTCAATTGGAAGTTCGGGATCTGGTCAAGGCGTTCAAGCTGGTCCGAAAAAAGAAAGGCCTGGGCGGCTCACTTGCCGGCCTCTTCGCTCCCCGCAAAACGACCGTAAGGGCCGTAGACGGCATCAGCTTCCGCATCGAAGCGGGAGAGATCGTCGGCTTTCTTGGTCCGAACGGGGCGGGCAAGAGCACGACGGTGAAGATGATGACGGGCATCCTGCATCCGACTTCGGGATCGGTCCTGGTCGACGGGCTGTCGCCGCAGCGTCACCGCAAGGAGGTCGTGCGGCGCCTGGGCGTCGTGTTCGGCCAGCGGACGCAGCTCTACTGGGACTTGAGACTGGGCGAGTCCTACGAGCTGCTGCGCCGGATCTATCGCATCGAGGCGCGCATGTACAGAGAGAATCTCGATCTGATGCACGACGTGCTCGGCATCGGCGATCTGCTGGACATCCCGGTCCGCCAGCTGTCGCTCGGCCAGCGCATGCGGGGAGACATCGCGGCGGCGATGCTTCATTCTCCTTCCGTCCTGTTTCTGGATGAGCCGACGATCGGCCTGGACATCGAGGCCAAGCAGGCGATCCGCCGGTATATCGCCGGCATCAACAAGGAGCGGGGCACCACGGTCATCCTGACGACGCACGATCTGGACGACGTGGAGCAGCTGTGCGGGCGGCTTGTCGTCATCAACCACGGCAAGCTCGTCGAGGACGGACCGCTGAACGCGATCCTTTCGCGGCTCGCGCCGTACCGGATGCTGGAGGTGGAGCTGGAGCGGCCGGTGCCCGGCGTGTACCATTCGCGGGCGGAAACCGTGAAGGCGGAAGGACAACGCGTATGGCTCCGGTTCGAGAAAAACGGCATCAGCGCGTCCAGGCTGATCGCGGAGCTGGCGGACCGTTATCCGATCCGCGACATCTCGGTGAAAGAGCCGGACATCGAAGACATGATTTACGAGATCTACAAGGGCAAAAAGCCGAATCACGCCGCCCAGGAAGGCTAGGCCCGGCGAGAGTGGCATCGGCGAGAAGAAATGGACGAAACGGCGATCCAACATTCCCTATCGGACAGGAGCGACGAAGTGATGAAAAAATGGCTGACGGTCGGCGGACTTGCGGTATTTATCGCCATTGTCTTGTTCGCCGTATACGCTTACGCCGGCGCGGACGGCGCAAAACCGGATGCGGGTGCGCCAAAAGCGGACGCCCGCGAATCGGCAAGCATCGTGGCGACGGTGGGCAAAACGAACATTACGAAGGATGAGCTGTACGAAGCGATGCTCCGGCAAGTCGGCGCGCAGACGCTGCAGGAGATGGTCATCCGGCAGCTCGCGGACGAACAGGCTGCGGCCAAGGGTTTGACCGTCGGCGGGGAGGAGCTTGAGGCCGGCATGGAGAAGATGCGCGGCTCGTTCGCGTCGGAGACGGAATTTCAAAGCTATCTCAGCTCCGTCGGACTGGACGAAGCGGGGTTTGCTGCGCAGATCAAGATGCAGCTGCAGATCGGCAAGCTGTTCGCGTCCGAGCTTAAAGTGACGGATGAGCAAATCTCGCAGTTTTACGAGCTGAACGAGGCGTCGTTCCATCACCCCGCGCAGGTCCGCTTGTCGCACATCCTGGTGAAGACCGAGGACCAGGCGAAGGAATTATACGGCGAGCTCGCCAAGGGCGCCGACTTCGCCAAGCTGGCCGCCGAGTTTTCGGCGGACGTGGCGACGCGGGAAGCGGGCGGCGACCTGGGCTATCTGTCCGCGGGACAGACGGCGCCGGAGCTCGAGCAAGCGGCCGGGCAGCTGAAGACAGGCGCCTATAGCAAGCCGGTCAAAACCGCGTACGGCTATCATTTGCTGAAGCTGACGGATCGCAAGCCGGCATCGACGGAGACGGCCGACCAGGCCAAGGATCGGATCGTGGAGCTGATCCGCCAGCAGCGGCTGAACGAGCTCGTGCCGCAGTGGCTGGCGAGCTTCACCGCGAGCGGCGAAGTGACGGTGCGCATTCCGAATCCGAATCCCGGCGCGGATACAGAAGGCGCTGCAGGCATGGACGGCGCGGACGCGAAGGCAGCCGGTACGCCCTGAAGCGTCCATCCGGCGCGACTGGAGAGGAGGGATGCGTCATGTAACGGACAGCGGGCTAGTCGAGGGGCGGGTAAGCAGACTGCTTGCGCAATACGACATTCATTTTGGGAAAGGGGTATTGACGTTATGAAAACAAGATGGCATTCCCGTCTGGCATCGGCGCTGTTGCTCGGATTGGTCGTTCTGCTGGCGGTTCCCGCGAGCGCGTTCGCCATCTCCGGCGTTTATCATGCGCCATACGGCACGGACGATCTGTACGACGTACAACTGACCGAGCGCTATCCGAGGGATCCGGTCGCAGGCGACACGGTTTACCTGAAGCTGACCACCTGGCCGATCGAGAGCGGGCAAGCGACCTGGATCACCTGGACGAAAAACGGCACGGCGCAGTCGGTTATCAACGGCACCTGGCAGTACAACAGCGGCAGCAACAGCTACTGGCAGATCAACATGGGCACCTTCGCCAAGGGCGACGTCGTCACGTATACGATCCATGCCAACAAGGACGGCGCGAACGAGAAGACGATCGGTCCGTTCACGTTCACGGTGACGGGCTGGGAATCCGTCGCCAGCGTGAGCGGCTATACGGACGGCGGCAACAAGGTGACGCTGAGCGCCACGCCGAATACGGGGACGATGTCGCCCAAGATCGGCATCTCGTTTCAGGCGGCCGACGTGTTCCGCGTACAGCTGTCTCCCAAAGGGACGGGCACGCTCGCGACGGGACTCAGCAATTATACGTTTGCCGACAACACGACGTACTATCTGATCAGCACGAGCGCGCTCAAAATACGGATCGATAAAAATCCGTACAAACTCAGCGTGTACAAGCCGGACGGCACGACGCTGATCGCACGCGAATACGACAATTCGGTCAACAAGAACATGGCGTGGCTGACCGACGGCTCGAACGTTATCGACAAAGTGCAGGACAACCTGTATTCGCCGACGAGCGAGCAGTTCTACGGCTTCGGCGAGCACTACAACAACTTCCAGAAGCGCGGCTACGACGTGGACACCTACGTGTACAACCAGTACAAAAACCAGAACGACCGGACGTACATGGCGATCCCCTTTTTCATCAACACGAACGGCTATGGCATTTACGTCAACTCAACGTATTATTCGAAGTTCAAAATGGCGACCGAGCGCACGGATATGTACAACTTCACGGTCAATACCGGCGGAGGCTCGAATTCGCTGCTGGACTACTACTTTATTTACGGCAGCGACCTGAAGGACGTCGTCTCCAACTATACGGACATCACCTACAAGCCGGCGATGCTGCCCAAGTGGGCGTTCGGCCTGTGGATGTCCGCGAACGAGTGGGACCGGCAGTCGGAGGTGACCGCCGCGCTTAGCAGCGCGAGCACGAACAACATTCCCGCCTCGGCGGTCGTGCTGGAGCAGTGGAGCGACGAAAACACGTTTTATATTTTTAACGACGCGACCTACACGCCGAAGACCGGCAGCGCGGCGTTCTCGTACGGCGACTTCACCTTCGGCACGAAATGGCCGAACCCGGCCCAGATGGCGACCGACGTTCATAACGCCGGGATGAAGCTGGTGCTCTGGCAGGTGCCGATCCAGAAGTATACGAGCTACGCTTACACGCAAAAGGATAACGACGAGTCCTATATGGTGTCGCAGGGCTATGCGGTCGGCGACGGCAGCGGCGGCCAGTACCGGCTGCCCGCGGGCTCGTGGTTCGAGAACAGCCTGCTGCTCGACTTTACGAACGCGGCGGCGAAAAATTGGTGGATGTCCAAGCGCGCCTATCTGTTCGACGGCATCGGCATCGACGGCTTCAAGACGGACGGCGGAGAAATGGTGTGGGGCCGGTCGCTGACGTTCAGCAACGGCAAGAAGGGCGACGAAATGCGCAATCAGTACCCCAACGAGTACGTCGGGGCCTATAACGCGTATGCGCTGTCCAAAAACGCGAATTCCGTGTCGTTCAGCCGTTCGGGCACGAGCGGGGCACAGAAAAATCAGATCTTCTGGGCGGGCGACCAGGAGTCGACGTTCGGCGCCTACCAGCAGGCGGTGCTCGCGGGGCTGACGGCCAACATCTCGGGCGTGCCGTTTACGAGCTGGGATCTGGCGGGCTTTACGGGAGATTCGTACCCGACCGCGGAGCTGTACAAGCGTTCGATCGCCATGGCCGCGTTCTCGCCGGTCATGCAGTTCCACTCGGAAAAGGCGTCGCCGTCGCCGAGCGAGGAACGTTCGCCATGGAACGCGGCTTCGCGCACGGGCGACTCGACCGTGCTGACGACGTCGCAGAAGTTCATCAACGCGCGTTATAACATCATTCCGTATTTGTACAGCGAAGGGAAAAAATCGAGCGACACGGGCGTGCCGCTGATGCGCGCCATGGTGCTCGACTATCCGGGCGATACGAATACGTATGGCCTGACCGCGCAGTACATGCTCGGGGACAATCTGCTCGTCGCGCCGGTCGTGAACCAGGGCGAGACGAACAAGAGCGTCTATCTGCCGGCCGGCGAATGGGTCGACTTCTGGTGGGGCGCGATGCGTCCGGGCTCCCAGACGATCGGCTACTATGCGTCCGTGGACGATCTGCCGGTGTTCGCCAAGGCGGGCGCGATCTTGCCGATGAACCTGAATAGCACGTATACGGTCGGCGGCACGATCGGCAACGACCTGACCAACTACACGAACCTGACGTTCCGCGTCTTCCCGCAGGGGACGACCTCTTACAGCTGGTACGACGGTTCGACGACGAAGACGATCACGTCGACCGAAAATTACGGTTCGGACCAAGTGACCGTGTCCGTGCCAGCGCTGACGACGACGAGCACGCTGCAGGTGCTGACGAAGAAGCCTTCCTCGGTGACGAAGGACGGCTCGGCGCTGACGCAGCAGACGACGCTGAGCGGTCTGACCTCGGCTTCGCAGGGCTGGTATTACGATACGGTGGCGAAGCTCGTTTACGTCAAAATCTCGTCCGGCGCCTCAGCCCGTTCGATCGTTCTGAGCGGCGTCGACAAGAACGAATACGAAGCCGAGTTCGCCACGCATTTCGCCGTGTCCACGAACACGGACCATACGGGCTATCTGGGCACGGGCTTCGTAGACGGCTTCGCGACCTCCGGCGACTTTGTCGAGTTCAAGGTGTACGCGCCGACGGCCGGCACCTATTCGATCGACGTACGGTACAGCGCGGGCGGCGGCGCGGCGTCGAGAGCGATCTACAAGAACGGCACGAAGGTGACCGATCTGTCCCTGCTGGCGACGGCGAATTGGGATACGTGGAATACCGCGACGACGTCGACGTCCCTGAACGCGGGGCTGAATACGATTCGCGTGCAGTACGACGCGACCAATGCATCGGGCATTAATCTGGACAATGTGGCCATCCGCTGGTAACGAACGGTTCTTTTAAAATGGAAGGAGAGGCTGCCGATGGTGCGTCATTTCTATGATAGTTTGGCTAAAAAAAGCACGAGTCTGCTCACCGCCGTCCTGCTGGGCGCCGCCTTGTTCGCGCCTTTGGGCGCAAGTCCGGCGTACGCCTATGTCGGCGCGCTGGGCAACGTGACCGCCAGCAGCGTGTCGGGCGACACGCTCACATTGACGATCGACAACGGCACGGAGCCGAGCGACGATATTCTCGAGATCAAGGTGCTCTCTTCGGGCATCGCGAAGGTGGATTATCGGCCGAATTCGGTCGCCGCCAGCGCCGACACGCCGATGATCGACGCCTCTAAAACCTGGAGCGCGGCAGGCGCCACGATCAATACGGCCGGCGATCCGATTACGGTGACGACGGCAGATATGAAGATCGAGATCGCCAAGAGTCCGGCTCGTCTCACCGTCAAAAAGTCGAACGGAACGACTTTGTTCTGGGAGCCATCGTCCGGCGGCGTCTTCTACGACGGCGTGCGGTTCCTGCACAATACGGCGGACAATATGTACGGCATCCGCGGCTACAACGCCTTCGAGGACGGCGGCGACCTGCTTCGCAACGACAACAGCCACGGCGCCCATGCGGGCGAGCAGGGCGACGCCGGCGGTCCGTTCATCTGGTCGACGGCGGGCTACGGCGTGCTGGTCGACAGCGACGGCGGCTATCCGTATACCGAGTCGGCGACGGGCAAAATGGAATTTTACTACGGCGGAACGCCGACGGAGGGCAGACGATACACGAAGAACGACGTGGAGTACTACATCATGCTCGGCTCGCCCAAGCAGATCATGAGCTCTTACTCGGACATTACGGGCAAATCGCCGATGATGCCCAAGTGGTCGCTTGGCTTCTCCAATTTCGAGTGGGATACGAACCAGACGGAGCTGCTCGCGAACGTGGACACGTACCGGGCGAAAAACATTCCGCTCGACAGCGTCGGCCTTGACTACGACTGGAAAAATTACGGGCAGGACAACTACGGGGAGTTCACGTGGAATACGACGAACTTCCCGAGCGCGTCCACAACGGCGCTCAAGACGACGATGGACGGCAAGGGCGTGAAAATGATCGGCATCACGAAGCCGCGCATCGTCACGACCGACCTGTCCAGTCACACGACCCAGCAGTCGATCGACGCGAACGCGGGCGGGTATTGGTATCCCGGCCACAGCGCATACACCGATTATTTCATTCCGGTCACTGTGCGCAGCATCGACCCGTACAACGCCGCGGAGC
Source organism: Cohnella hashimotonis (assembly GCF_030014955.1). NCBI lineage: Bacteria > Bacillati > Bacillota > Bacilli > Caryophanales > Paenibacillaceae > Cohnella > Cohnella hashimotonis. The sequence goes on along the minus strand of NZ_JAGRPV010000001.1, from coordinate 4,934,912 downwards.
GTTCCTGGTACTGGGATCACTCCAAAGGCGCGTTCGACAAAGGCATCGTCGGCTGGTGGAACGACGAGACGGACAAGGTGTCCTCCGGCGGAACCACGCTCTGGTTCGGCAATTTCACCACGACCCATTTTTCGCAAGCGATCTATGAAGGACAGCGTGCCTATTCTTCGACGAACCGCGTCTGGCAGACGGCACGGACCTACTATCCCGGCGCGCAACGATATGCCACGACGCTGTGGTCCGGGGATATCGGGATCCAATGGTACAAGGGGGAAAAAATCAACTGGGCCGCGGGCATGAAGGAGCAGCGGGCGACCATGCTGTCCTCGATCAATATGGGGCAGCCCAAGTGGGGCATGGATACCGGAGGCTTCAACCAGCAGGACGGCACGACGAGCAATCCGTCACCGGAGCTGTATGCGCGCTGGATCCAGTTCAGCGCCTTCACGCCCGTATTCCGCGTTCACGGCAACAATCACCAGCAGCGTCAGCCCTGGGTATACGGCAGCACCGCGGAGGAAGCGTCCAAGTCGGCGATTCAACTGCGTTATGGGCTGATGCCGTATATGTACGCCTATGAGCGCAGCGCGTACGAGACGGGTGTCGGCCTGGTCCGTCCGCTCCTGTACGATTATCCGACGGATACGAACGCCAAAAACAACCTGGACGCCTGGATGTTCGGCGACTGGCTGCTGGCGTCGCCCGTCGTCGACAAGCAGCAGACGTCCAAGTCCGTCTATTTGCCGAGCGGCAACTGGATCGACTACTTCCGCGGCACCGCCTACGCGGGCGGGCAGACGATCAGCTACCCGGTCAATGCGAGCACGTGGAGCGACATTCCCGTGTTCGTCAAGAAGGGGGCGATCATCCCAACGCAAAAGGTGTTGGATTACACCGGACAAACGTCCGTGTCCACGATAAACGTCGACGTGTTCCCGGACACGGCGCAGTCGAGCTTCACGTATTACGACGACGACGGCACGTCCTACAACTATGAAGGCACCGGGTTCTTCAAGCAGACGATGACGGCGCAGGACAACGGCGCGAGTGGCATTTCGTTCAGCGTCGGCGCCAAGAGCGGCACGTACGCGGCGCCGGTCGCTTATTATCTCGCGGCCATTCACGGCAAAGCGGGCACGGGCGTCACGATCGGCGGTTCGAGCGCGACCTCCTATGCCAGCTTGAACGCGCTGCGCGCGGCAGCGGGCGAGGGCTGGACGAAGACGAAGGACGTCTACGGCGACGTCACTTACGTCAAAATCGCGGCGGGCGCGGCATCGGCTAAAAACGTCGTCGTCAGCGGATCCGCGACGGTGACGGACACCGCGACGCAGTACGAGGCCGAGGACGCTTCTTTGTCCGGCAATACGACCTCGACCAAGGCAACCGTCAACAACAACCACAGCGGGTATGCTGGAACGGGCTTCGTCGACGGGCTCGGCAATGCCGGCGCGGCCGTCACTTTCTACCCGAACGTGGCGACGGGCGGCGATTATGCGGTCGATCTCCGCTATGCCAATTCGACTGGCTCGGCGAAGTCGCTCAGCATTTACGTCAACGGCAAGCGGGTCAAGCAAACGACGCTTGCGAACCAGGCGAACTGGGACACCTGGGCGACGCAGACGGAGACGATCCCGCTCGAGGCGGGCCGCAACAGCTTGTCGTACAAGTACGACAGCGATGCGGGCGACACGGGCAATGCGAACTTGGACTACGTCAAAGTTCCGTATGCGGCCGCCGTTGCCAAGTACGAAGCGGAAAGCGCGAAGCTGTCCGGCGGCGCAGGCGTCAACAAGGACCATTGGTTCTACTCCGGGACTGCGTTCGCGGATAATCTGAGCGCTGTCGGCGGGCAGGCCGAATTCCGGGTCAACGCGCCTGCGGCCGGCACCTATACGCTTGCGCTGCGGTACGCGAACGGTTCGGGATCGACGAAGACGCTGACTTCTTACGTAAACGGCGCTGGCGCGGGTTCGGTCAGCTTCGCAAGTCCGGGGGCGAACTGGAACGTGTGGCAGGACGTCACCAAGACGGTCACGCTTAGCGCGGGCGTTAACCTGGTCGCCTTCAAATATGATGCGGGCAATAGCGGGAACGTGAACCTCGACCGGCTGCTGGTCGCCTCGGCCACGCCGGGTACGCCAGAGTCGGAGCTGAACCTGCTCGACAATCCTGACTTCGACCGGGACACGGCCTACAACAGCAACTGGTCGGAATGGCATCCGACGGGACAGACGCTCGCGTTCGGCATAGACAGCGGGTCGGGCACCAATCCGCCCGAGTCTCCTTGGACGCAGGACAAGCGCGCGTTTTTCTGGCTCGGGGGCGCCTACCAGCAGAGCATTCATCAGGTCGTGAGCGTGCCGGTCAACAACGCCAACTACAAGTTCGAAGCGCGGGTTCGACTGAAGAACACGACGCCGACAACGGCGCGGGCGGAAATCTCGAACTACGGCGGCACGGCGCAGTACTACAATATCTCGAACGACGGCGTCTGGAAGTATATCAGCATCAGCAATATTTTCGTGACGAACGGGCAGGTGGACGTCGGCTTCTATGTCGACTCGCCGGGCGGCACGACGCTGCACATCGACGACGTGCGGCTGACGAAAATGTGACCGTCGGGTTTAGCGGTTGTGTGTGGCAACGGTTGTGGCAACGGCATCGAAAAAGGATTGACGCCGGGCGCCGGGCCGTGATAATTTAGAAATATATTCAAACGTACGGCATGCGGAAGCACCGCTGATTTCGATGATGACATCGAAATTGGCGGTGCTTTTTTGTCGTTGCCGACGATAGGGAGGAGCTGGATAAGATGGGGATTCGGCTGGTCGTAGCCGCGCCTCAGCCGGGGTACGCGAGCCGGCTGGCGCTTTATTTGAAGGAACGGGACCCGCAAGCGGAGATCGCGGCGTTCAGCCAGGCGGATGCGCTGGCGCATCATTTGCAAGCCTGGCGCGGGGCGGATCTGCTGGTCGTGCAGCAGTCGCTGCTGCATGTCGTGCGGCAGGCGGCGCCGGGCGGCGCTAAAGTCGTCGTCCTGACCGACGATGGGACTTCGGGAGAGCACGATGGCCTGCCAGCCATCGCGCAGTATCAGTCGCTTCCGCGTCTTGCGGCGGAGATTCGCAGGATGGTCGGGACGGCTTCGGCGAAGCCGGCGGAGGGGACGGAGCTGTGGACCGTTTATTCGGCCGGCGGAGGCGCGGGCAAGACGACGCTTGCGCTCAACATCGCCAGGCAGGCAGCCGAGCGCGGGTACAGCGTCATGTATTTGAATCTGGAGGCGCTGTGCGGCGTCGGCGAACTGCTTGGCGGGGGAGAGCCGGAGGGAAGAGAGGCGGACGGGCGGGAGCCGGACGGACTGTCCCGGCTGCTGTACGAGCTGTCGGCGCATCCTTCTTCGGCGGAGGCGCGGATTCGTGCGCTCGGCTCGCGGCGATCGGCGATCAATGCGGGTTATCTCGAACCGGCCGAGCATCCGGCAGAACTGCTGGCCATGACGCCGGAGCGTCTGGAAGCGCTGATCGAAGCGCTGCGCCGGCATGGCGGCTTCGATCTGATCGTCGCCGATCCGGACGGCGGCTTCGCGGGCTGGCAGCAGCGCTTGCTCGAGCTCAGCGGCAGGATCTGCTGGATCGCGTCGGAGGACGCCCAGCTCCTTCGCAAGACAGAGACGATGCTCCGGGAATGGGGCGAGCGGCTGCCGGAGCTGCTTAGCAAGTCGACTTATGTTTGGAACAAGTCGCTTGGAGCATTGCCTCCCGACGCTCCGCGGCCTTCCGGCGGCGGGCAGTGGCTGTCGCTGCCCTATATTCCGCAGTGGAAGCGCGTCTTTGACATCGGCGCGATTCTGGGAGCGGGCGCGTTCGCCGGCGGCGTCGACCGTCTCCTCGACGCCCTGGGTTATACCGGTCCGGGCGAGCGCCCTGCGCTGCCGGGGATGACGGATTATGCGCAGCGCGCCGAGGGACGCCGTCCGGGCGACGGCGAACTACGGGAGCCTGTCGCGGCGGGGGGCAGTTACGCATGCTCGGCGCCGGGCTGACGCCGGACGAGATCGCGTCCGTGCGCGAGCGCGTCCGGTCCAGGCTGGCGTGGGATGCGGCGGTAAGCGATGCCGAGCTGCGGGCGCTCATCGAAGGCGAACTTTTTGCGGAGCCGCGGATGAGCCGACTTACGTCTGCGGAGCGCGAGGCCGCCGTCAGCCGGCTGTTTCACTCCTTCAGAGGCCTGGATGCGCTCCAGCCACTGCTGGCGGATCCGGACGTCACCGAGATTATGATCGTCGGCCACGATCGCATTTTTTTCGAGAAAGAAGGGCGGCTCCAGCGGGCGCCGCTCGGCTTCGAGAGCCGCGAACGGCTGGAGGATCTGATCCAATCGATCGTCGGGCAGGTCAATCGGATCGTCAACGAAGCGTCGCCGATCGTGGATGCGCGGCTGCCCGACGGCTCGCGGGTGCACGTCGTCCTGCCGCCGGTCGCGCTGCAGGGGCCGATCGTCACGATCCGGCGGTTTCCGGCCCGCCCGCTCGGCATGGACGACTTGGTGAAGCTGGGCGCGATTAGCCCTGAGGCCGCGGCGCTGCTGCGACAGCTCGTGCAAGCCAAGTACAACATTTTTATCAGCGGCGGCACCGGCTCGGGCAAGACGACTTTTTTGAATGCGCTCGCCCGTTGGATTCCGCAGGATGAGCGCATCATTACGATCGAGGACGCTGCCGAGCTGCAGATTCCGGGCATCGCGAACCTCGTGTCGCTGGAGACCCGGAACGCGAATACCGAAGGCAAAGGACGGATCGGCATGCGCGAGCTCATCCGCGCCTCGCTGCGGATGAGGCCGGACCGGATCATCGTGGGCGAAGTGCGCGGCGAGGAGGCGCTCGACATGCTGCAGGCGATGAATACCGGGCATGAGGGTTCGCTTTCTACCGGCCATGCCAACACGGCCCGCGACATGTTGTCGAGGCTGGAGACGATGGTGCTCGGCGGCTCGGAGCTGCCGGTTTCGGTCGTACGGCGGCAGCTCGCCTCGGCGCTGGATATCGTCGTTCATCTCAGCCGATTAAGGGACGGCAGCCGGCGCGTGGTCGAGATCAGCGAGATCGCGGGTCTCCGGGACGGGGAGGTGGAGCTGAACCCGCTCTACTTGCTCGAGGCGGAGAGCAAGACGCGCAGAGACTTGCTTCGGCAGGCGGGCGAGCTGATGAATGTGCGCAAGCTTGGCAGCTGGCTGGAAGCGAATGAGGAGGTGACGGCATGAGCTTGACGGATTATCGCGTATATGCGCTTGGGCGCTCCGAGCGCATATACGCGACGGCGGGAGCCGCGTTCCTAGGATTCGCGGCCGTATGGCTGCTCTATCGCCAGCCTTTGGTCGCGCTGCTCGCGACGCCATGCGGCTGGTATGGGCCAAGGCTGGTTGCCGGGCATTTGCGGCGGCGCAGGCAGGAGCGGCTGCGGCTGCATTTTAAGGACATGCTGCAGACGCTGTCGTCGCTGCTGTCCGCGGGCCGCTCCGTGGAGAACGCATTCGGCGCGCTCGAGGCGGACATGGCGATGCTGATCGGCGATCCGGACGCGCCGCTGCTCCGGGAGATTCGCACGGTGGCGAATCGGCTTCGGAACGGCGAGCCGCTCGAATTGTCGCTGAGCGATCTAGCCGTCCGCAGCGGCATTGAGGAGATCGCGAACTTCGCCGAGGCGTTTCGCATTTGCAAGCGCTCGGGCGGCGATCTCGTCGAGGTCATGCGGCGCACCTCGGGCTTGATCGCGGAGAAGCTCGAGGTCGAGATGGAGGTCAGCGTCATGATCGCGCAAAAAAAGTTCGAGTCCAAGCTGATGATGGGAATGCCGTTCGGCTTCGTCGGGATGCTCGGGTTTTTCGCCGGCGATTATATGCAGCCGCTATACCGGGGAGGTGGGCTGCTCGTGCTGACCTTGTGCTTGGCCGCACTTGCGGGCGTATGCGCGTGGATGATGCGCATCATGGATATCCGTCTATGATGCGGTTTCTGCTCGGCGGTATTTCGTTGCTGCTGCTCGCCGGCTATGCGGCGCTGCTCGTGCATGTATTCCGAAGCCGCAAATGGGGCACCCCCCGCCACTTGCTGCTCGATCCGATGCGCGCGCTGGTCGGCAGCGCGCGTCTATGGCCGTGGATCGCCCCGAGGCTGCATCGCGAGCAAGCCGCGCTGTCCGCCTTGTCCGGCGGACGGGACGTATCCGCGCTGCTGTCGCGGCATGCCGCTATGTGTGCCGCCTATGCATATGCGGCGCTTCTGGCAGGCGCGATGCTCGGCTGGCTGGCGGACCGGGCCGCGTTGCTGGGCCTGGGCGCGGTGATGGCGGGGCTGTTGCCGCTGATCAAGCGCAAAGAGCTGTACGGCATGCTGGAACAGCGCAGGCACGAGATCGTCATGGAGCTGCCGGAGATGCTTAGCCGGCTGCTGCTGATGGTGGGCGCGGGCGAAAATGTGCTCCGGGCGCTGGAGCGTTGTCTCGAACGGCCGGCAGGCGCCGGGGCAAGGAAGGGGCATACGCTTTATGCGGAACTTGAAGCAGCCGTGAAGGCGGTGAAGCGAGGAGAATCCTTTGTTTTCACTTGGGAGGAATTCGGACGGCGATGTGCCGTGCCCGAGGCGAGGATGTTCGCCACAACGCTGTTGATGAACGCAAGACGCGGCGGCGATACATTCGTGACCGCGCTGCGGGAGCTCTCGCGCATCCTGTGGGAGAAACGCAAAGCCGCGGCCAAGACGCTCGGCGAACGTGCCTCCTCCAGGCTCGCGTTTCCGCTTGCCATCATTTTTCTCATCATTCTGGTATTGGTCGGGACGCCTTCGATCTTGCTGATGGCGACTGAATAATTTCAATTTACAGGGGGTCATCTCATGAATATTCGACGTCTACCTTCGAGGCTAGGCATTTACGCGCGCTGCAAGCTGAACGCATTTTGGAGAAACGAAGAGGGGCTTGGCACGCTTGAGATCGTGCTGATCGCAGCGGTGATCATCGCCATCGCCGTTTTGTTCAAGGACTGGATTTTGGAATTTCTGGACCGGCTGTTCGGCAAGGTTGAGGACAAGTCGGATTCGTTTTTCAGCTGATAGGCATGGCGGCCTTTACTCGGTTTAGTTCGGCCGCTTTCTCTGCTTGGGGGCGATTGCGCGATACTGGCGTAACTTTCTGGCGCCAGACTGCCGGGTCTTATTCGCTGGAGGCAAGCATGCTGATGCCGACATTGCTGATTGTCACATTTCTGCTCGTTTTCTACGCGCTGTTTACCGCTCAGCATGCGATCGTCCATTACAAATCGGGCATGGCGGCGGAAAGAGTGGCCTTTAACTGGAGCCATGCCGAGAGCGACTTCGCGACGGGCGCTTACGAGGAAGGGCGATACGAAGGCTTGTACTGGCGTCTGACCGATGACGCGCTGCTTCAAGGACTTTTCGGCTGGGCGGCGGACGATTCGGCGGATGCTTTGAATTTCCCCGGAGCGGACGATCCGGGGGACCGGCCGGTGCTGCGCAAGCTGTATCCGGCCGCCGAAGCGTTGGCCGGGAATTGGCGCGGCAGCATCCGCTACGAGCGGGGAGGACTCCGCCGTGAGATCGCAGTTTCGGCGGCGGATCCGGGCGAGTTGAGCCCGCTGGCGCTTTTGCGCGGCTCTTCGGTTGCTACGTCCGATGCGTCGGCGCCGGTGACGGATCCTGCGGAATGGGTGCGCACGTTCGAGCTTGTCCGTTACTATACGGCCCGAGCGAAACGCGAAGGCGGCGGTGCCGGAACCTATCTTGGCAAAGCGGGCTCTCTGTTAGGGAGGAAGGCAGATGCGCGATCGAAATAAAGTCAGGAGAGTCGCGAGGATCGGCTTCGCAAGAAAAGACGTTGGGTTGTCAGACTTTCGTCTGTTTAGATTCGGACGGGATACTTCGGGAGCCGTATCCATATACATGGCCGCGGTATTGGCGGCGATGATTTTTCTTACGGGAACGCTGATCGATTTCGGTCGCATCGCCGCTTTTCGCAAGCAGGCGGAGCTGTCGATAAAGGCAGGCGCCAGAGGCGTGTTGTCCGCGTACGATCCGGTATTGTACGAGCGCTACGGCTTGTTTGCGATCGGCGGCAGCCAGCCTGAGGCCATACTGTCCGAAGTGCTGGAGGGGCATCGGGATCCCGAGAATGCCGAAGCGCTTCGCTTGCTCGATACCGCATGGCGCGACGGGGAAGCGATCGTGAGCCGGCCGCTCGGTTTCCACGCCGTGTTCAAGCGGCAGGTGCTGGAGGAGATGAAGTACAAGGCGCCGATCGACTTGACGCTAGATTTGGCCTCGCGGTTCAAGGGCTTGCCCGCTTTGATGAAGGAAGCGCGAAAAACGTCCGATTTGCTGGAGGACATGCGTCAGGCTTACGAGAAGCGCGAAGCAGCCTTTGACCGCGCGCTGAAGTTTCAGATCGAAGCCGGAGACGCCATGACGGAGGCTTTCAAGACAAGCGTCCCGCGGCCGCCGGTACCGATGACGGGCGGCAGACCTGCCGGAGACGTTCAGGATGTTGCCGACGCCGCTTTGATGTACGGCGATTACACGGCAAAAAGGGCCGAAGACGCGGCCAGAGCCGAAGCCTGGCGGCAGCGGGAAGCGGAAAGACTGCGACGGGAGGCGGAAGAAAAACGGAAAGGGGCCTCGCCCTCGCAGGGGGCGACTCCGTCGCCTTCGCCGACGCCTGCTCCAGTGGAGGGTCCCTTGTACGCGGCACAAATTTCGGCATATGAGCGCGGAGTGGTCAAGCTTGCGGGACAGCTGCGAAGCCAGGCGGCAGAAGCCTTTTCCTCGCTGGAAAAATCGCTTGAAGCGGCTTCTAAGGAGCTGGAGGAGGCGCGGACGGCCAATCAAGAAATGGCCCGGATTGCAGCGGATGCCGGAAGTGCGGTCGGTACGCCAGCCGAATGGCCGGAGGAGACGGGGGAGGGCGGGTTCGGCGGCGGAGAAGCCGGATCTCTGCAAGAGCTTCGACGAACCGCCTCAGAGCTTATACTGACCGATGATTATTGGTCTCGATATAGAGAAGAGCTGGAAAGCGTGCGAGGTGCGGGCATCGGCCTGCGCGATGCAGCCGAAGCGATGGCGGGCACGTCGGACTTGGCGCCGGGATCGTCCGAATTGGACGACGCGCTGCGCGACGGGGCTGACCGCCTTCAAGCGCAGCTGGCCGGCTTTGCGGACAAGCATGGCGCATCGGGCAGCGTGACGGCCGGACGCCGCGAGGCGCTCAAGTCCGAGCGGGCAGGCGACGAGGAGCGCAGGACGCTGGAAAAAAAGTCGCGTACCGCCTGGTCCGGCGCTGCCGCATTTCTGGCCACGCTGGCGGGCATACGATCGTCGCCGGAGGAGAAGCAGGCGTTTGAACGGCTGGATTGGCTGTATCGCCGCAATTTATCCTGGAATGAAGGTCAAGAAGAAGCGGCAGCAGCTACTCGCTTGCCCGCTGATATGGCTGAGGGACGCAAGGCTGCGTTTGCATCCGCGGACGGCTGGCTGGATGCGCTTGGAGACGGCGTGACGGGGATGCGAGATGCCATGTACTTCGCCGAATACTCTTATGCGCGTTTCTCTACGGCGGAGCCGTCCGCAGTGCGCTCGCTGTTGGAAGATGGCGGCGATGGAGAAGGCCTGCTCATGCCTGGCGTACAGGAGAACGAGTACGTGCTTTATGGACTGCGCAATCCCTCGGCGAATATAGCGGCAGCATACGGAGAACTTTTTGCGCTGCGTCTGGCGATACGTACGATGGAAGGGCTGATCGAGTGCCGCTCATATGGACATCCGTTGGTCGTGCTTGCCGCCGCCGCCCTTTACGGCATTACGGAAGCCTTGAAGGATATTCAGGGGTTGCTGGATCGGAGCGCGATACCGCTGTCCAAATATGCAAAAATCGATACTTATTATAAAGATTATGTGCGGCTCTTTTTGCTGCTGCACGGGAGCTCAGACGCGCAGACGGCCCGTCGGATCGCATTGATCGAGAACAAGCTAGACGTCGATCTTCAAGAAGCCTATACCTACGTCAGCGCGCGAGGTGTCGCCTCGGTGCGTTTATGGTTTTTGCCGGGTGCCGCCAAGCTCGCAGGAAAAAGCGTATCCTGGCAGGGGACGGTGAAGGGAAATCGTTATGAGATGGCTTTTTCGTCGGATAGCGCTTACCAGTAAAAAGCAGGCAGGGAGCGAGGGGAGCCTGACGCTTGAAGCCGCGTTGACGATGCCAACAGTCATGATCTGCATTTTATTTTTGATTTATCTGATCCACGCCTCAATTGCCGCCATGGCGCTGCAGGGCGCCTTGTCCCAGACGGCCAGGCAGACAGCGTCGGTATGGTACCCCTTGTCCGAGAGTTTGGCCAGTGCCGGCGAGGCTGTCGTTGCGGATACGGATGCTTATGCAAGCTGGAAGGACCGGCTGGCGGATCCCCAGGAGACGGTCGGCAAGCTTGCTCCCTATTTGCCCGATCCGCTCTCCGCGTGGGCCGACCAATTTGCTGCAGGCGACTGGCTTCCGGACGCGCTTTTGGCAAAGCAGACGCTGGAGCCTCGCATTGCCGACAGACTCGGCAAGTCTATGCTGCGGGCCTCGCGAATGAAGCTGGTTCACGTTGAATTGCCGGATGCACGGGACGTTGCCCGAGCGTATCTGACTTTAGAAGCGGAATACAGGCTGCCATTTTCGTTTCCTTGGTCCGGAAGGTCCCTCATTCTTCGCGCATCCGTGAAGGAGCGGGCTTGGACAGGAGGGGAGCGGATTGCTGCCGCGGCGCCGGAGCCTGGCGGCGAAGCGGGTTCGTTAGCCTTCGTTTCGCTCGAGCCATCCCCCGTTCAGCGCGGGCGCAGGGTGACCTTGGTCTTGCGAGCGGAGCCTGGCGCTGCGGTCGATCTTAAGGTCGTTTACAAAAGCGGTCTGAGCCAGGCCAGGCATTTGGGTGCAGCGACGGCCGACGTGTCGGGCCGCGTTTCGTGGACTTGGCTCGTATCCGGCAACACCACGCCCGGCGAATGGGCATGGGAAGCCTCTTATACGGGAGGGAGTCTTGAGCAGTCTTTCGAGGTGCACGCCAAATCCGCCTGAATAGGAGGTTAGCCGTGGATAGGATTGTAGGGGCGGCAACGGCAGTACTGTTGATCTTCGCCTGCTGGAGCGATATCAGGCGCTTGCAAATATCCAATTTACTGTGCATCGCTTTTGCGGCAGGCGGCTTTGTTTTTCAAATCGCGGCATACGGTCCCGGCCGTTTCTGGTGGACGATCGGCGGGTTCGCAGCGGGTTTGATACCGCTATGGCTGCTTCATGCCGCCAGAGGTCTCGGCGCCGGGGATGTCAAGTGGTTCGCCGCCTACGGTTCATGGGCCGGCGCTTCGGCTGCACTGGAATTGGTTGTCTATTCGCTGCTGTTCGCGGGAGGAATCGCTGCGTTTTTGCTCCTGTTCAAGGTGCCGCTCGTACGTCCCTTTGCGCTTAGATTTGAATGGCCATGGGGATTGCACCCGGCACGCGCCGGGAAGGGCGCAAAGTTTCCGTTTATGCTGGCTGTCGCGCCGGCCTATGCGCTGCTGGCTTTGTCCGGCGGGTAGCGGCAGCTCGCGGCGTGCCGGCAGCAAGTTGACGTAAGGAGTGAGGTCATGACCGAGCTAAAAACGAGATTCGAGCAGCAGCGCGGACTATGGATGATTCTCGAACGGGCGCCGGCGCCTTGGCGCAGAGAGGATCTGGACGCCGTTCAAACGGGGATGCTGCAGGCTTGCGAGATACCGGGTCTGCTGCCGTTGTCCGTAGAAGAAACGGATGAGCGGATCGGGCTGCGTTATCGGCTGGCCGGCAGCAAAATGCTTAGCCAGTCGCTGCGGTCCGAACGCTGGACGATGACTGACGCGATAGCCGCATTGTGCAAGCTGGCGGAAACGGCCGAGCAGTGTCACGATCATATGCTGGATTTTAAACGACTGCTGCTAAGGGATGAATATATTTTCGCGGGGAGCGGTTGGCATGACCTGCGGTTTGCCTATTTGCCGCTTGCGGCAAACGCGGCGGCAGAAGACGAAGCGGGACTCGAACGCCTTATCGTAAGATGGGTCATGCGTGCGGATAACCCGGACGGCGCGGTGCTGCAGAGGCTGCTCGAGATGACGGCCGCCGAAGGTTTCGAGCCTTCGTCTTTGCGAGCCTTTGCCCGCCGGTATCTGTGCGAGCGCGCGGAAGAACGTATCGGCAGCATGGTTCAAACGACGAACAGCGGCGAAAAGTGTTTTGCGGGAAGCGAGCAGGCCGCAAAGCCTGCGGCGCTTCAACCCGAGCGGAAGTCAACCGCAGAAGCGCTCGGCGAATTGTCTCGGCTGGATCGGGCCGGCTTTCCGCCGTACAAAGCGTCCGCAAGGCAGGAGGAAGAAGCCCCGGAAGCTGCCTGGCAACGTCCGGATGCCTTCCGATCAGGGCGCGCTCAAGATGCGGTCCCTGTCCGCAATAAGGATGACGCGCCTGCGGCAGCAGGCTTCATGCCCGGGGGGATGAGTGCCGCCAGATGGCGGATATGGCTTGTGGCGCTCTCGGCGGTCGCGGCGGGTACGGCCTGGAAAACCCTCTATGCCGGTGCTCCGGGCACGCGAGGGCTCGCGTTGTCTCTCGGCGCGACAGCGGCTTGCGCTGGCTTGTGTTTGTTTTTCTGGAACGGATGGACAAGGAAAGAGCCGAAGGAGCCTCGTCGCGAAGTGGCGGGTGACTCCAAAGCGCGGGAGCAGGAGCCCGACCGGCTCGCTGCCTTTCCGGCACGGCCCGATCCGAACGCCAGCCCGGGGAAGGCAGACGGCGCGTTGATTGCCGTGCCGGCTTTGAGGTTCGATGCCTTTTCGGACGCGTCGGGAAGCAAGCGGAACGATTCTGCCGATCTATCGCTTGATGATCGTCCGCAGACCGAGTGGCTGCCTGCAAAGCGGGAGGCGACGGAACTGTTGGTCTCGCCGCAGGCGCCGGCTCCCGCGGCATGTTACCTGGAATGGGAGTCTGCGGAGCGACCGTGCAAAATACCGCTGAAAGCGGAATCTCTTGTGATCGGGCGTTCGCGCGAGGCGGCTCAGCATGTAGATGAATCGGGGGGCATGTCCAGAGCGCATCTGGAGATGCTGCGCCAGCAAGGACGTTGGCTGGCCAAGGACCTGGGGTCCCGCAACGGCAGCTGGCTCAACGGCAGTCCGATGGCGCCCTACGAAGCTTATCCGCTCGAAGCGGGAGATTGTCTGCAGATGGCCGGATCGATCTACCGGTTCCACGTGCCGAGCGAGCCCCTGCGGGCCTAGCATACGTTAACGCCGGCTTTCCAGGTCTCGAAGGGCGCCTTCCAGCTTGGGCTGTCGGAAAACGTATCCGTGCGCCAACGCCTTGCGGGGAATCGCGAACTGCCCGGTTAGCAGCAGGGCGGACATTTCGCCTAACGCGGCGCGGATCGCCCATGCGGGTGCGTGGAGCCAATACGGGCGTCCCAGGACCTTGGCCAATGTCCGGCCGAAGGCATCGTTGTCGACCGAATCCGGCGCGACTGCGTTGACGGGGCCGGAGATCGTTCCGGTATCCAAGCAGAGCAGGATAAGTCCCACGATATCGTCGATATGGATCCAGGGCATGCCCTGCCGGCCCGAGCCGAGCCGGCCTCCGGCGAACAGCCTGGTCGGCAGGCTGAGCAGCGAATAAGATCCGCCGCCCTTCCCCAACGCGAGACCGATCCGCAGCTTAACGATACGCTCGATCGGGATGCGGTCGGCTGCAGCCTCCCATTGCACGATCGTCTCGCTCAAAAAATCCTCGGGATGCGGAGGCGCGCTCTCGTCGAAGGGCATCGGATAACGGCCTTGGACCGATTCCGAGTGTCCGTAAAGCGAAATGGCGGAAGCGTTCACGAGCACGGCCGGCGGACTAGGCATACGTGCGACGGCATCCGCGATGCTCCCGGCCGCTTGGATACGGGAAGAAAGGATAAGCGCTTTGGCTTTGGGCGTCCATCTGCGCCCGATCGTCGCTCCGCTCAGATTGACGATAGCGTCGATCGGGCCTGTCTGCCCGGGGTCGGCCAGCCACGAATCCCAGGTCGCATAAAGCAAGCCTGCGGCTGGCGCCGCAGGCTTGCTCCGGGTTATGATCCATACTTCGTCTCCGCGGGCGGAGAGGGCTTCGGCCAAGGCGGAACCGATAAATCCTGTACCGCCGCACAGCACTGCGCGCATGGGCTCACCTCATGAGAATGACATGAATTATTGCTTGTCGATCGAGGTGATGACATATTGCTCGATCGTCTCGCTGTCGCCTTTGATCTCTTTGATCTTGTACTTGAATTTGACCTTCACGCCGTCGTCCCAGCTCGACAGCTTGTCCGAAATCTCGTCGTCGATCTGATAGGCGCGGATGCCCTCGGCGCTCTCGACTTCGATCGAGTGATTGTCGATTTGTCCGTTGTACGTGCCTGCCGATTCTTTCTCGTCGACCGCGTCAGTAGGAGCCGCGGAAGGCGAGGCGCTAGGCGCTGCGGATGCGCTGGCGTCCGGCTGCGCGGACGGTGAGGCGTCAGGCGACGATGCGGGGGACGCAGAAGCGGATACGCTAGGCGAAGGGGAAGCGTCGCTTCCGTCCTTGTCGTTGCTGCAGGCCGTGCCCATGAGCAGCATAGCCAGAACGGCGACGGCCCAGGCCGAGTTTTTACCGTACCGATTCAGTTGATTGAACATACCAAGACCACCTCCGAACGATCGTGCGGCCGCCCTGTCCGGACGAGCCGCTCCTTAAGTTAGACGACGGGAGGTGCCAAAGGTTTCGTTTTTTTCCGAATCGAGCAGATGGGCATACGGCGAATAATCAATGCCGTTGCTGTCCAAGAAGCTGATCAGAAAGGCGTGATCGCGCTTGGGCGTCGCCATAATATAGCCTTTAATGCAGTGCTCCTCCGTCACTTTTCCTTCGCCGCTCTCGACGGCGAGCTGACCGATCTGCGCTGCGATCGAATGCTTGGCGATGTCGCGGAAGGCGTTGGGCACGGGCGAGGCCAGCTTGTCCAGCATAGCCTTCGATTCGTCGGTCCAAAGCGGACGGCTAAGCTCGACCCAGTGGTTCTGCCAGTCGAGCTTGGACTTGCCGTCGGCCTTCGGCAGCACCTTCAGAAACTTGCGAAACATGAAAAAGCCGCCGATGCTCATGAAAACGACCAGCACGACGCCCCAAAATGCGATAAAGTACATAAACCAATCGGGACTGGATTTCATTTTTGCATTCACCTCGCTTCCCAAATTATATCGTATTTCTATCCGTCTGTCCCGCCAAAGAGAAAAGCCGCCATTCTATTCTTGCAGTGTCGGACATGGCCTCTTCCGGATCGGAAGTTACGGCTGAAGGTGGCTTGCTGCCCGGCTCGTTTACCGTCTTTTGCGTGTACGGTCTTCTAGATTTATTTCTACGTTCGCGCTACAATAGATCTTGATTTGAAGGGACGGGCCCGGGCAGCACAGGGCGCCGCATACGGAGAGGAGTAAAGCCATGCTGAAGATCGGTTCCCACGTGTCTTTTTCGGACAAGGGATTGCTGACGGCGACGGACGAAGCCAAGTCCTACGGCTCCAGCTCGTTCATGATTTACACGGGCGCGCCGCAGAATACGAGGCGCAAGCCTATCGAGAGCTTGTACATTCCCGAGGGAAGAGAGGCGATGACGGCCGCGGGGATCGGCGAGATCGTCGTCCATGCGCCCTACATCGTGAACCTCGGTTCTTATAAGGAAGACACGTTCGAGTTGGCCGTCAACTTCCTGCAGGAGGAAGTTCGCCGGACGGACGCGATCGGCGTGAACAATATCGTGCTTCATCCGGGCGCCTATACGGAAAAGGATCCCGAATACGGCATCGCCCGCATCGCGGAAGGACTTAACGAGGTGCTGGACGCGACCAAGCATACGAACGTGAACATCGCGCTCGAGACGATGGCCGGCAAAGGCACCGAGATCGGCCGCAGCTTCGAAGAGCTCGCAGCCATCATCGAACGCGTCCGCGACAACGGCCGGATCACGATTTGTCTCGATACTTGCCACGTTCACGACGCGGGCTACGATATCGTCGACGATCTGGACGGCGTCCTGAAGTCGTTCGACAGCCTCATCGGCCTGGACCGCATCGCTGTCGTTCACCTAAACGACAGCAAGAACCCGCGAGGCGCGGGCAAAGACCGCCATACGCCGGTCGGCTCCGGCTGGATCGGCTACGAGGCGATCAACAACGTCGTCAGCCATCCTTCGTTGGCCGGCAAGCCCTTTATTCTCGAGACGCCCTGGATCGGCAAAAACGCCGGCAAGGAGCGTCCGATGTACGAGGCCGAGATCGCGCTGCTGCGAGGAGACGTCGACCTTCGCTTCGGCGGGGAGTTCCTCGAGGACGTCGAGCGTCTGCATCACTTCTTCGGCAAGCAGGATATCGATCACCGCGCCTTTGTGCTGAGCACCTGGGAGCTCCTGAAGTCCGACGCCAAAGCGCGCAAGGCGGATCCGCGCGAACCGCTGGAGCGTCTTTACGATCTCGCGATGGAGCATCGCGTGCTGTCCGGCGACTACAGCGAGGAAGCCGTGAATCAGCGGCTGACGGCCTATCTCGCCGGCCGCGAATGGCTCGCTAAGGTATAAGGCGACGCAGGCGAGACAAAGCCGAGACAAAGTAAGGAAACGAAGCAATCGATAGAGAGGCTGAGGAATCCGTCATGACCCAGAACGTTTACCAACACCAGGACAGCAAGGGCCGCGAGGAAAACGCGAATCGCGCACGCATGCTGATCTCCTGTCCCGACCGGCCGGGAATCGTCGCCGCCGTCTCGCAATTCCTTTACGAGAAGGGGGCCAACATCCTCCAATCGGACCAGTATACGACCGATCCCGCAAGTGGCATGTTTTTCATGCGGATCGCCTTCGACCTGGGCGGCCTCGAGCAGAACCTGCCTTCGCTGCAGGAGGACTTCGCGAGAATCGCCGACCGGTTCGAGATGCGCTGGAGCGTGTACCGCGCGGTCCGGCGCAAACGCCTCGCCATTTTCGTCTCCCGCGAGGATCACTGCCTGCTCGAGCTGCTCTGGCAATGGCAGGCGGGGGATCTGGACGCCGAGATCAGCATGGTCGTCAGCAACCACGACGACATGCGGGGACTCGTCGAATCGTTCGGCATTCCTTTTCACCACATTCCGGTAACGCCCGAGACCAAAGCCGAAGCCGAACGCCGTCAGCTGGAGCTGACCGCAGGCAAGGTCGATTTGGTTATTCTTGCCAGATATATGCAAATTATTACGCCGAAGTTCATCGAGCATTTTACCAACCGCATCATCAATATCCATCATTCCTTCCTGCCGGCGTTCGTCGGCGGCAAGCCGTACCATCAGGCTTACGACCGCGGAGTCAAGCTGATCGGCGCGACGGCGCATTACGTGACCGCCGAGCTGGACGCAGGGCCGATTATCGAGCAGGACGTACAGCGCGTCAGCCACCGCAACAACGTGGACGAGCTGAAGCGCATGGGCCGTCACATCGAGCGGATTGTGCTGGCCAGAGCGGTGAAATGGCACATCGAGGATCGACTGGTCGTGTACCAGAACAAGACGGTTGCCTTCATCTAAAGACTCGGAGAGAGATTTTATCTTGGCGCACTGAGGGATAAAGTCGGCAGGCGTGGAAAACGATAATCCGAAGTCCGCGTCTCGCGAGATGCGGACTTACGTATGAAGGAAACCTTTAAAAGAAGCCTTCGACTTGTCCGTACAAGTACTGTGGCAAAACGGGCAACCCCCATGTTACAATAGGCAAGGCCGAACTGCGGCGATTTAACGAGTTAACGCATGATATTTACGTAATGCAGATAGAGGAGGTCGTTACCTAAATGACAACAAACGCAAATACGATCGATCAGCTCTCCGTTACGACGATCCGCACGCTCGCGATCGACGCGATCGAAAAGGCGAAGTCCGGACACCCCGGCATGCCGATGGGCGCAGCGCCGATGGGCTACCAGCTGTTCGCGAAGACGATGAAGCACAATCCTTCCCAGCCAAGCTGGATCGACCGCGACCGTTTCGTCTTGTCCGCGGGCCACGGTTCGATGCTGCTGTACGCGCTGCTGCACCTCTCCGGCTACGATCTGCCGATCGAAGAGCTCAAGAACTTCCGCCAATGGGGCTCCAAGACGCCGGGGCATCCCGAATTCGGCCACACGGCCGGCGTCGATGCGACGACCGGACCGCTCGGCCAAGGGATCGCGATGGCTGTCGGCATGGCGATGGCGGAGGCGCAATTGTCCGCTACATATAACCGCGACGGCTTTGAACTGATTAACCACTTCACGTATTCGGTTTGCGGCGACGGCGACCTGTCCGAAGGCATCTCCTCCGAATCGGCTTCGCTCGCCGGCCACCTGCAGCTCGGCAAGCTGGTCGTCCTGTACGATTCGAACGATATCTCGCTGGACGGCGAGCTTTCCCTGTCCTTCTCCGAATCCGTGGCCAAGCGCTTCGACGGTTACGGCTGGCAGGTGCTGCGGGTAGAGGACGGCAACGATCTGGCCGCGCTGGCCAAGGCGATCGCCGAAGCTCAAGCCGAAACGAGCAAGCCGACGCTGATCGAAGTAAAAACCGTGATTGGTTACGGCTCGCCGAACAAGGGCGGCAAGGGCGGCCACGCTGGCCCGCACGGTTCGCCGCTCGGCACCGAAGAAGCGAAGCTGACGAAGGCGTTCTACAATTGGGAGCACCCCGAATTTTTCGTGCCCGAAGAAGTGCGCGCGAACTTCGCCGAAGTCAAGAGCCGCGGCGAGCAAGCCTATGCCGCTTGGGAAGAGCTGTTCGGCAAGTACAAGTCCGCTCATCCGGAGCTGGCTCGGCAGTTTGAGGACGCGCTCGCGCGCAAGCTGCCGCAGGGCTGGGACGCCGATCTGCCGAAGTACACGACGGAGGACAAGCCGCTCTCGACGCGCGTCGCTTCGGGCAATGCCCTGAACGGCCTTGCGAAAAACGTGCCGAACCTCGTCGGCGGCTCCGCCGACCTGGAAAGCTCCACGATGACGCATCTGAAGGGCCTGCCGGTATACACCGCGAAGGACTACAGCGGCCGCAACATTTACTTCGGCGTTCGCGAATTCGGCATGGCGGCCGCGATGAACGGCATCTCGCTGCACGGCGGCCTGCGCGTGTACGGCGGCACCTTCTTCGTCTTCACCGATTATCTGCGTCCGGCCGTCCGCCTGGCGTCGATCATGGGCCAGCCGGTTGTGTACGTCCTGACGCACGACTCCATCGCCGTCGGCGAAGATGGACCGACGCACGAGCCGATCGAGCAGCTTGCATCGATTCGCGTCATCCCGGGTCTAACCGTGCTGCGTCCAGCGGACGGCAACGAGACCTCCGCGGCTTGGGCCTATGCGCTCGAGAACACGGGCAACCCTGTCGCGCTCGTCCTGACTCGCCAGAACCTGCCGATTCTCGAAGGCACGGCCGAACAGGCTCGCGAAGGCATCAAAAAGGGCGGCTACGTGCTGTCCGAAGCGGCTGGCGAAGCGCAAGGCATCCTGATCGCAACGGGCTCGGAAGTCCAGCTCGCCGTGGCCTCCCAAAAGGCGCTGGCAGAGCAAGGTATTCACGTTCGCGTCGTCAGCCTGCCGAGCTGGGATCTGTTCGAAGCCCAGACTGCGGAATATCGCGAGAGCGTGCTGCCTAAGAACGTCAAGGCGCGCCTGGCGATCGAGATGGCTTCGCCGTTCGGATGGGAGCGTTATGTCGGAGACGGCGGCGCCGTGCTCGGCATCTCCACCTTCGGCGCATCGGCGCCGGGGGACCGCGTCATCAAGGAATACGGCTTTACGGTCGAGAACGTCGTCGAGCAGTTCCGCAAGCTGATCTAACTGAAGGCCAAGGTGCAAGCGTCGGTCTGACGATTGAGTGTCCGGCTACCCGAAGCGCGCTCCGAATGCGGAGCCGGCCCCCTCCAACGGGGGCCGGTTTTTTACGGAAAAGACGCTTCAGCGCGTCGCACAGGCAAAGCAAGAAGGTGCTTGAGCTCCGGATGCAGGCCTTGTTTCACCTTTTCGCCGCAATCAACCAAACCCACTTTTAGGAGGCCCTTATTTCTATGTCCCAATTCGATCAAGTCAGCGTCGTAAAGCAAGCTAACATCTATTTCGACGGCAAGGTAACGAGCCGTACGGTGAAGTTCGCGGACGGCACCCGCAAGACGCTGGGCATCATGCTGCCGGGCGAATACGAGTTCGGTACGGACCAAAAGGAAGTCATGGAGATTTTGGCCGGCGAACTGACCGTTCAACTGCCGGGCAGCGAAGAATGGATCTCGATCTCCGGCACCGGCGAGTTCACGGTACCCGCGAACGCCAAGTTCAAGTTAAAGGTAACGCAAGTCGCTGACTACGTCTGCTCTTACCTGGACGCCTAATTACCGATATGCTTCAAGCATGAAATAAGCCTTCGGCGCTATATGCGCGCGAAGGCTTTTTGCGATAAATTGGCGGCGATTCGCAGACAAGTAGACGCGCTTAAGGGAATGCCGATGCTGTCGGATGTATGGAAGGTCGAATTAACTGCATGTGTACATTTATTTTCTACCGACCAGCGACACTTTAATGAAATACCTGCAGATGCGCAGGTAAATTCAAAGATAAAGCGGGAATTCTAGCTGATGCAGGAAAATAGATGCATTTTTGCATCTCTTCCGTCTGAAAGGGGCAACTTCAGCGGAAATAGATGTGTATTTGCAGGCATTACTGCGAAGCAACAACAACACTGGCAACGATTGACCCAACGCGGAGCGGCTGTCTGATGCGTCGGCAAACGGCCCAGCCCATCGGGGCGCGGCTGCCGGATGCGTCGGCAAACGGCCCAACCCAGCGGAGCGGCTGTCTGATGCGTCGGCAAACGGCTCAACCCATCGGGGCGCGGCTGTCAGAGTGAGCTTTCGGATGTGCCAACGCCAGGCTTTCCATACG
The DNA here is from genome assembly GCF_030014955.1 of Cohnella hashimotonis. NCBI lineage: Bacteria > Bacillati > Bacillota > Bacilli > Caryophanales > Paenibacillaceae > Cohnella > Cohnella hashimotonis. Next base: position 4,913,873 of record NZ_JAGRPV010000001.1, on the reverse strand, counting down.
AATCCGGTTTTAGATGTCCGCCAAACCTGAAAGGACCGTCGGGGCGATCCGCGATCTTCCCTGACGGTTTGCTGACCGGCTGGCATCAGCCGTGCGATTCGATGTACTCCTTAAGCTGCAGGCGCTGGTACAGGGCAAGTCCCGATAGCAGACAGCCGTAATGGAACAGCCCATCCTTGCGCTCGATGCGGATGATGCGGGCCGTCATCGGCGGCAGGCTGGTCTCCTGCTGGAAGTGGATGACGACGAACATGTCCTTCTCGAGCGGGATGGAGGCAGCCACCTGCAAGCCGTCCTCGGATACGTCGCTCAGCACGGCGTCGACGCTCTGTCCGGCGAACGAGCCGGCTTGCTCCCATTGATAGATAGAGATCATGAGCGGGATGTTCAGCGCGACGCGCTTCTTCTTGCGGCGATCCGAATCGGTATCGGATTCCTCGGCGACGGCTGCTGCCGACACTTCCTCGTCGGCGCGTTTGTCCCTTCCGATACGTCCGCCGATCCATTGCTCGTACAGCTTGGCCAGCGCGGCTAGATCCTCCTCGCCATAGCCCGCCGCGGCCCCTGCCTGGAACAGGCTTTTGGACGCTTCGAGCATCGGCGTCGGCACGCCGAGGCCGTCGGTCAGCACGGAGGACAGCTTGAGGTCCTTGAGCATCAGCGCCAGCGAGAACTGCACGCTGAAGTCATGGTCGATGATCTTGGCGCCCTTGAGATCGGCCTGCTTGCTCGCAGCGCCGCCGCCCTGCACGACCCGCAGGAAAGAGGAGGCGTCGATGCCGGCTTTGGACGCGATAGCCATGCCTTCGACGAGGCCCGCGGCGTTGATGCCGACGATCGTATTGTGGGCGAGCTTGGCAGCAGCTCCGCTGCCGCTCGGTCCCATATACAGTACCTCGCGTCCCATGGCAAGCAGCAGCTGCTTCTGTGCCTCTACGACCTGCGCGTCGCCGCCTGCCATGAATAATAGCGTACCGTCAATGGCCGCAGGCTTGCTGCCCGTCACCGGCGCGTCGAGGAAATCGCAAAAGGCGTCCGCGGCATCCCGGGCAAGACGGCGCGCGAGGTCGGGGGATACGGTGCTGCTGTCGATCAGCACGGTGTTGGGCTTCAATCCCGCGAACACACCCTCGGTTCCGTAATAAACTTCTTCTACCGCTGCGTCGTTGCTGATCATCGTCACGACAACGTCTGCGCCGCGCGCAGCAGCAAGCGGCGTAGCGGCTTCCTCCGCTCCGAGCTCAAGCAGTTGCTCGGCTTTGCCCGGCGTGCGGTTGTAAACGATGACTTGATAGGACTTGCGAAGCAGGTTCGCAGCCATAGGCAGACCCATCGTGCCGAGTCCGATAAATGCGATCGTTGGCATATTGATTTCCCTCCCAGGGTTCAATCCGATTCTTTCATTATAGGAGAAGCGGGAGCCTGTGAAAAGCGCTCTGCGTCCGCAATGCTAACAATCTTTTCCACCTGTCGCCCGCAAGTCACATAAAAACATATTAAGACGTCTTTATTCCATGTATCCGCACATTCGATTCCGGTATGCTATCTGGATAGACTGGTACTTGAGGAGGCCGACATGGCTATTTTATTCGACCGGGAGCGTCAGACTTTTCATCTGCAGACGCCGAACACAAGTTACATAATTACGATTGTCGAAGGCCTGTACCCCGCACACGTTTACTGGGGACCAAAGGTTAGAAACGCCTCGTGGCCGGGCAGCCTGACGCTGCGCGAACGTGCCAGCTTCAGCCCGACGCCGAATCCCGACAAGCCGTCGCTGTCGCTCGACGCGCTCCTCCAGGAATATCCGGGCTACGGCTCCGGCGATTTTCGCAGCCCGGCTTATCAGTTCGGCCTGGCCGACGGCACGACGGTCGCGGAGCTTGTCTATCGCGATCATCGCATCGTCGCGGGCAAGCCGAAGCTCGAGGGCCTGCCCGCCACCTATGCGGAGACCGACGATGAAGCGGAAACGCTGGAGCTGTCGCTGCACGATTCGCATTCCGGTCTGACTGCCGTACTGAGCTACACGACGTTCCGCGATTCCGATGCGATCGCGCGCTCGGTCCGCTACGTCAACGAGAGCGCCAACCCGGCCCGCATTCGCCGCGCGCTGAGCGCCAGCGTCGATTTTAACAACGACGCCTACGAGCTGGTGCATCTGAATGGCGCCTGGGCGAACGAGCGCAACCTCTCGCGAAGAGCGCTCGTCCAAGGGCAGCAGGGCATCGAGAGCCGTCGCGGTTCGAGCTCTCACCAGCACAACCCGTTCGTCGCGCTGGTGTCGCCGAATGCGGGAGAAGAGCAGGGAGACGCCTACGGATTTAGCCTCGTCTACAGCGGCAGCTTCGCAGCCTCCGCCGAGGTCGACCAGTTCCGTACGACGCGCGTATCGATCGGCATCAATCCGTTCGACTTCGAATGGCTGCTCGAGCCGGGCCAATCGTTCCAGGCGCCCGAAGCCGTGCTCGTCTATTCGAACGAAGGGCTCGGCGGCATGAGCCGCACCTATCACCGATTGTATCGCAGTCGCCTTTCCCGCGGCGAGTTCCGCGACCGTACGCGTCCCGTGCTGGTCAACAACTGGGAAGCCACCTATTTCGACTTCAATGCGGACAAGATCGCGGCGATCGCGGAAGAGGGAGCAAGGCTCGGCATCGAGCTGTTCGTGCTCGACGACGGCTGGTTCGGCTATCGCAACGACGACACGACCTCGCTCGGCGATTGGAAGGTCGACCTCAAGAAGCTGCCGCAAGGACTGGAGGATCTGGCGAAAAGAGTAAACGAGCACGGTCTCCAGTTCGGTCTCTGGTTCGAGCCCGAGATGATCTCGCCGGACAGCGACCTGTACCGCGCGCACCCCGACTGGTGTCTGCACGTCGAAGGACGGAGAAGGACGCAGGGGCGCCGTCAACTGATTCTCGATCTGTCGCGCGACGACGTATGCGATTACATCATCGATACGGTGGGCGGCGTGCTGGCATCGGCGCCGATCGCCTACGTCAAATGGGACATGAACCGGAACATGACGGAGATCGGCTCCGCGCTGCTGCCGCCCGAGCGCCAACGCGAGACGGCGCATCGTTATATGCTCGGCCTGTACCGCGTGCTCGAGACGATCACTTCGAGGTTCCCGCACATTCTGTTCGAGAGCTGCTCAGGCGGCGGCGGACGTTTCGACCCGGGCATGCTCCATTACATGCCGCAAACGTGGACGAGCGACAACTCGGACGCCGTATGCCGGCTCAAGATCCAGTACGGGACCAGCCTTGTGTATCCGATCAGCTCGATGGGCGCGCACGTATCGGCCGTTCCGAATCATCAGGTGCACCGGGTCGCTTCGCTCAAGATGCGCGGGGACGTGGCCATGTCCGGCAACTTCGGCTACGAGCTGGACCTGACCAAGTTCTCGCCGGAGGAAAAAGAAGAAGTGAAAGCGCAGGTCGCGGCCTACAAGGAGCTGCGCGAGCTCGTCCAGTTCGGCGACCTGTATCGCCTGAAGAGCCCGTTCGAGGGCAACGATACGGCATGGACGGTCGTCTCCGCCGACAAGTCCGAAGCGTTCGTCGCATTCTTCCGCGTGCTCGCCCAGCCGAACGCGCCGATCGACTGGCTGCGCCTCTCCGGACTCGATCCGAATGCCGACTATGAAGTCGTCGGCACCGGCGAGCGGTTCGGCGGCGATCAGCTGATGTATGCCGGTCTGCCGGTTCCGCAGCTGCATGGCGACTTCCAAAGCGCCATATGGCGTTTGCGCCGCGTTTAATCTCTAATCATACAGCAGCCCTCAAGCAAACGCCGCTTTCGGCGATCGCTCGAGGGCTTTTTATATCCGCACGCACGAATAAAAAGACGCCGTCGTTCAAACATTAGGAAAGAAAACCAACGAGCGGAAACCGGGGAGGCGACCGTAGGGTGATGGAACGGCTCGGATTCAGCGTGGCGTTATTTGCTGCGCTCGCCGTCGCGCAAGGCGCCTCGGTCAGAAAAATGCGCGGCAAGGAGCTGGCGGCATACGCGCTTCTCTTGCTGCCCGTCTTATACCAGGACGCGATCTATGTCATCCATGCCGGTTGGCCCAGTCTGCCGGACCTGATGAGCATCCTGCTGAAGCCGCCGGCGGCGGCGATCGACCGGTACCTGTCAAGCGGCGAGGCGGGATGAGGAAGCGCAAGGAACAAATCACGGCAGGCCAAATGTCCGTTCTGATCACCGCCACGACGCTGGGCTCCTCGATCGTCTTCATTCCCCATCCTCTGGCTCAGTATTCGGGGCAGTACGCCTGGATGGCTGCCTTGCTTGCCGCCGGCTTCGGCGCGGTCCTGCTCGCCGCCGTACTGTACCTGAACCGCGCTCACGGGGGACGCAGCATCATGGAGTACAGCGTCGCGCTGTTTGGCAGGCCCCTGTCCGGCGCGATGTTTTTTGCCGTGCTGCTGATGCTTCTGTTCGCGGTATCCGCGATCGTATCGGGCATCGGCGACTTTTTCAGCGGCGTAATGATGAAGGAGACACCGGCTTATATCTTCAACGCCACGAGTCTGTTCGCGGCCGCTTTGACGGTACGGGCAGGCATGAAAGTTACCGCCCGCATGTTCGTGCTGCTGCTGACGATCATGGTCGCATTCATATCGGCCGTCCTTGTCCTCGCGATGCCGCTTTATCGATCGGGCATGCTGCTGCCGATCTGGCGGCACGAAATGGCCAGGCCCTTACTTCACGGTTTTATATTGACGGCGGGCTTCCCGTTCGGCGAGGTCTTCCTGTACGCGCTGCTGATTCACCTCGTGCCCACCGCGCCGGGCGCCGCGCCCTGGAGAGGCAAACTGTACAAGGGATATGCGCTCGCCTCCGTTCTGCTGATCATGGCCGTCGTGTGTTCGGGGATGGCTTTCGGTCCTGCATCCGACGTGTTCATTTATTCGCTGTTCAAGCTGGCCAGCGAGATCCATATCGGCGACATGATGGAGCGTACCGAATCGATCGTAGGGATCGCCCTTATTCTGGGGTCATACATGAAGGCGACGGTCTACCTGTATATGACGAATCTGATCGTCAAAGGCTGGCTGCCGTTCAAGGACGATCGGGCTGCCGTCTATCCGATCGCGCTTACGTGCCTGTTCATTTCGCTGACGCTCTTCGACAGTCCCGCGGACTTTTTCTCGCAGGTTTACGTCGTTTGGCCGTTCGCGGTACTGACGGTGGGAGGCGCATTTATTGCGCTTCATGCGGGGATGACCGCGATACGCGGGGATCGAAACCGGACTTAGCCGAAAAACGGAACGGAAACGAAAATGGAAACGGAGCCGGAGAACGGAAAGGAGGCGCAGCGCGATGGCGACGAAAGGATCCGATACGGCGCTGGCGGCGGACCTGCGCGCAAATCGGGCGATGGCCGGCGCCTTGTTCGACCGCTGCCAGGACGTATGCATCATCCCGCTCGGCGACGGGCCGGCGGAAGACGCGGTCGCGCTCGTCGTCTATTGCGCTTCGCTCATGGACGAGCAGGAGAGCAGGCGCATACGGACGCTCCTGGCGGAACCGCTCCTGCGGGAGCTGACCGGCGGCGCCGCGGACGCCCAAGATGGCGAATCCCGGCTGCGGGAAGCGGGCGCGCGCCACCAGGCCGAGCTGTTCCAAGACTGGAAGGAAATCGAGGATAAGGTTTGGCAGGGATATTTATTTCTGATCGCCGAAGGCTGGACGCGTGCGGCCGGCTTCAAAAGCGCCGGCTTGACCAAGCGGCAGGTGACAGAGCCGGTCAGCGAGCCTTCGGTTCAAGGGCCGCGCGAAGGCACGGTGGAGACCTTGCACGTCAATCTGGGCATGCTGCGCCAGCGTATCGGCACGTCCCGCCTGAAAATCGAGTATCTCACGGCCGGCACGGTATTGCGCACGGATATCGCGTTTGCCTATTTGGACGACACGGCCGATGCGGAGATGCTGGCCGAATTTCGCGGGCGGATCGGCAGGATTGCGCCGTACGAAGTGCTGGATACGTCGTTTGTAGAGGATGCGATTCAGGATTCCGACTGGTCGCCTTTTCCCCAGCACCGTTACACGGAGCGTACCGATACGGCGGCGGCTTCGCTGCTGGACGGGAAAATACTCGTACTGACCGACAATTCGCCGATGATCCTCATCTGTCCGGCGTTTTTCGTCGATTTTTTCACCACGAGCGAAGATTACTACGTACGTACGGTGTACGCGTCGACGGTGCGGATGCTCCGCCTGCTGGCCTTTGCGATCGCGCTCACGCTGCCAAGCGCTTATGTTGCCATGTCCACCTTTCACCCGGAGCTGATCCCCAATATTTTGCTGCTCGCCATTCTGGATGCGCGCGAGGGAATTCCGTTCCCGGCGATCGTCGAGGCTCTTATTATGGAAACGTCGTTCGAGCTGCTGCGCGAAGCGGGCATCCGGCTGCCAAGGCCCGTCGGCTCCGCGGTCAGCATCGTCGGGGCGCTCGTCATCGGCCAGGCGGCCATCATGGCCAAGATCGCCTCGCCGATCATGGTCATCGTCGTCGCGCTGACGGGCATCGCTTCGTTCGCGATTCCGCATTACGAGATGGCCATCGCGATCCGGCTGCTCCGTTTCCCGCTTATTCTCGCCGCCAGCTTTATGGGCGGTTACGGGCTCATGCTCGGCTTTATCCTGATCCTGCTGCATCTCTGCTGTCTACAAACTTTGGGCCAGCCTTACTTGTCTTCGCTCGCGCCGCTGCGGCTCAGGGATCTTAGAGATGTGTTCGTTCGCGCGCCGCTCAAAGCGATGATGCGCTCGCCGCGCAACCGGAGATTGCACGCCGGCGCGCCTGGCAAGGAGGGGAAGCGATGAAACGGCTGCTATGCTGGGCGGCCGTTCTCAGTCTGCCGCTGTGGACGGGCGGCTGCTGGAGCGGTCATGAGCTGACCGATTGGGGGTTCGTGCAGGCAGCTGCGATCGATCTGACGGAGAACGGCGCAATCCGGATGACGACCCAGATTTACAAACCTTCCGGCGGCGAAGAACTGGGGACTGCAACCAAGGGCGGTCAGTCTTATGTGAACACGGATACGATCTCAAGCTCCCTGTTCGGCGCCTCCGAGGACATCGCGATCGAGCTGGGACGCCGTCCGCAGTGGAGCCATATGCAGGTGCTTCTAATCGGGGAGAGGGCGGCCGCTGCGATGAACATCAGACGGTTCACCGACTTTTTTTCCCGGGGAGAGGGGCCAAGAGGCACGGTCTCGATGCTGATCACCAAGGGAGAGGCCGGCGCGTTCCTGGCGCAGCGTCCGCTCATCGAGCGTACGATTGCGCAGCAGCTCAGAAGCACCGAGGCGAACGCTTCGAAGTATACGGCCAAAACAAGAGACTTCACGCTACTGGAGCTGACGATAAGGTCGATGATGCAATCCAAGGCTGCAGCCTTGCCCTACGCCGTGCTGCAGCCGGACAAGCCGCCCGTCATCGGCATCGCCGGTCTGGCCGTCATCCGTTTCCCGGAAGGAAGGATGATCGGAACGCTGCCGTCGTCCGATTCGATTTATTTATCCATCCTGAACAACCGGTTCAAGAGCGGCGTGCTCGAGCTTCCGTGTCCCCAACGCGGCTCCGGCATCGACGCATACCACGCGACCGCTTCCGAGACGCGCATTCGCCCCGTGTTGAGCGGCGATTCGGTCAGCCTGGAGATCCGGACGTCGCTGAAGGGCGCGATCGGAGAGCTGACCTGCTCCAAAGTCGAAACCCAGCAGGAGGTCGATCGGTTTAACGCCAGACTCGCCGCTTACGTGAAGGAGCGGATGTCTGAAACGATCGACCATCTGAAGGACAAGCAGGCGGATCTGCTGGGCACCGGAGATTGGCTGCGCCGTTTTGCGCCTGCGCGCTGGGCGGCCATGTCCGGGGATTGGCCGCAGCGGTTCGCCCGAATCGACTATCGCATTCAAGTGCGGGTCAGTCTGGAGAGCACGGGGATGGAGATCGGCAAGCCGGTCAAATGAGCTGAGGAGGAGGGCTGCTTAAACGATGAGTCATGAGACGCCGCCGGACGGCAGCCGAACTACGACATGCGTGCCGATGCCGGGACGGCTGTACATCGAGACGCCGTAATCCGCGCCGAACGCAAGCTTGATTCGCTGATCGACGTTGGAAATGCCGTATCCGAGTTCCTGCAGCGAGGCGCCGCCGCCTAGCCTGTCCCGGGGCATGCCCATGCCGTCGTCGATGACTTCGAGGTAAATGTCTTCATCTCTCCGATATGCCTTGATAACGATGCCGATGCCGTAGTCGTCGTCCCATATTCCGTGGCGAATGCTGTTCTCGATAAAGGGCTGCAGCGTCAGCTTCACGGTCGGATAGCTGCGTACCTCGTCCTCGATCCGATAATGAATATGGATCAAGTCCTGATAGCGAATCTGCTGGATCGCGATATAATTGTGGGTCAGCTTCAGCTCCTCGTTCAGCGAGACGATGTTCTTTCCTTTGTTCAACGATATGCGGTAAAATTTGGCCAGATGGGAGACCATGTCCTGCGTTCGCCGGTCGTCGTTTTTCATGGCGAGCGCGGATATCGAAGCCAGCGTGTTGTACAGGAAATGAGGATTAATCTGCGCCTGCAGCATGCCGAGCTCCGCCTCCTGCTTGGAGATTTCCTTTTTATAAACCTCGTTGATCAGGTTTTTAAAGCGCGCGGCCATCTTGTCGAGCGCGAAAGACATCTGTCCGATCTCGTCATGCCCCATTTTCATCGAAACGAGCTCGAAATCCTCCCGCTCCAATCGACGGATATTTTTGAGCAGCGCCTCGATCCGCTTGGTCGAGAGCCGGGCGACCGCATAGATCAGCACCATGCAGAGCAGCAGGCAGACGGATGCGATAAAAAGCAGACGATGCGTCGAGCGGTTCGCTGCCTCCATGAAGCCGCTGTATGGGATAATCGAGACCGTTTTCCAGCCGTTGCGAATCGCGTTATAGACGACAAGCACTTTTTCGCCTTCGTATTCGGTCTCGAACTTGCCCGAGCCTTCCGTCTGCTGCGGCAGCGCAAGCCATTCCCCGATATTGGCATTTAAACGGGTTTTGTCCTTGCCGGACACGATCGTGCCCTGCTCGTCGACAATATAGATGTCTTTGTCCTTGTCCTCCTTATCGATCAGCGCGTAAAGCTCGGATTCCTGGATGTCGATCGCCAGAATCCCGTAGGGAAAGTTCAGGCTGTTGTAGTTCAAATAACGGACGAGCGTGAACATCGGCGGCGTCGCCTTGCGCGGCGGGTCGGCAGGCTGCGCGGGCGTAATGGTGAAGATGACGTTGCCGTACGTGTTTTGCACCTTGTGGAACCAGGGCTTCCGTTCGATGACGTCGGTCAGCGGTTTGATGAACGTATCGTCGATGTGCATGGAGGCGTTGGTCGTGTAAATCGCGATGCCGAACACTTCCGGATTGGTCGTGAGCACGTTGTTCATGACGTTGTCGATATAGCGGTAGGCGTCGAGGAAGTCGGCGTTGTCCCGGTACGACTTGACCAGATAATCCTGCAGCGTCTCGTCCAGGTAGAGGGACGCGGATATTTTGTTGTAATTGTCCAGCTTGTTCTGCAGATTGCTGTTGATCTGGGACGTCATGAGCGCGGCGCTTGCGAACGTCTGCCGGATCAGCTGGTTTTTGACCGTATGGTAGGAATAGAAGACGAACGACAGCAGCGGAACGAAGGCGACGAGCAGGAACAGCGAGAACAGCTTGCCCCGCATGCTCAGATTCAGAAACGGGGACGTCAAGTTATGGCTCAGGAATCTGCGCATGAGGATCCTTTCCTATAGCAGTTTTTTGCGGTAATCGTTAGGGGTCACGCCTCGGTGCTTCTGGAACAGCGCGCAAAAATACGATACGTTCTCGTAGCCGACCGCCTTGGAGATCTCGTGCACTCTCAGCGATCTGTCCTTTAGCAGCTCGGCCGCGCGCCTGATCCTTACTTTTGTCAAATACTCCAGTATCGTCTCCCCGGATTTCTCCTTGAACAATGTACGAATGTAGTTGGGGGAAAGGTAAACCTCCGCAGCCAGCTGTTCGACGGTAAGCGGTTGGCTGTAACGCGCATCGATCGTTTCCATAACGCGCTGCACGATCGGCAGGTGCTTGTCCTGCTCTCGCGCTTCGATCATGCCGGCGATTGCCCGGCACCAGGCGCAGAGATGGGCGCGCAGTTCTGCCAGCGAATCCGGCTCCATCATTAATTTCCAATTCGCTTCCTGCCGTTCGCGGGCGCCTTCGATCGCCTCCAGCAGTGGCGCATACTGCCGCTCGAGATCCGACAGCAAATGCGCCGTATCGGAGACGATCGTTTCCCTGGGCGTCCGGTTCGCCGCATACGGCGCCAGGAAGCCGGCGACCTGCCGGTCGATATCGTCAAGCCGCGCATGGGAGATCGCCAAACCGATGCCAGCGGCTGCGGCGGCCGGATCGACCGTCGGTGCCGCCGGAGATTTAAAGGGGGCATACGCATGCACGGCAGAGCACCCATCGTAAAAACGCGACCCGTGGGCAAACCTGGCTTCCTCGAAGCGGTCGTGCAGGTCGACGAGGAGCCGGCCTTCTGCGGAAAGTCCGACGGAGAGGGCGGCGCCCCGGACTTGAAACTCGCCGCTCAGCGCCCGCCAGAACGACTCCGCCTCGTCAGGCACGTCGGACTCCGCTGCCGGCTGCGTATAGTAAATCGCGCAGAACCGCTCCTCGTCCAGGTACCAGGCGTAATGATGCTCGCCCCGCCGCTCGAGGGAGCGCTGAACGTCCGCGAACAGCTCGGCGGACCTGGCGCCCGGCGAGCTCGTCCGGATGCTTGCGTATGCGACTTTGTAGTGTCCGGACAGCGGCAGCGGGCGGGGCAGCCTTTCGATTTTCCGAACCCACTCCCTGCGGCTGTCCAAATCCGTCTCGAACGCCAGCGAGCGGACGAGCCGCTCCTTCAGCCCTTCGGCGGAGCCGAGCAGCTGCTTGTCTTCCTCGCATTTGCGAATGACCCGCTGCATAACGGCTGCCAGCTCCTCGTGATCGACCGGCTTGAGCAGATAGCCGACCGCCTCGACGGAGAGCGCGGCTTTGATATATTGAAATTCGTCGTGTCCGCTCAGGAACACGATCTTGACGTGTTTGTCCAGCTGCTTGGCTTTACGCGCGAATTCGAGCCCGTCCATGACGGGCATCCGAACGTCCGTCAAAATGATGTCCGGCTTGCACAGGCTCATCTTCTGAAGCGCTTCCCGGCCGTTCTTGGCCGTATCCGCCACGGCGATGCCCATGTCCTCCCAGCGGACATATTGTGCAATCGCTTCCAGTTCCAGCTTTTCGTCGTCTACCAGCAAGATTCGATACATGTCCGGCGCCTCCGCATTCAGACTCCCGATGCAGGTTTTATTTTAAAAGGTATGCTCCGATTCAACAATGCCCGGCGGAGCAAATGCGTTAATTAGCGTTGCGTTTCCGTAAATCGGGTTATAGAATCCGGCTTCGCCTCGTTCCTATAATGAGTGAAACGCGGACCGCGTTGACGCTTTTCATTATGGAATGACGGAGGGGGAAACTGATGTTGAAACGCGTGTGGAAAAAAGGATGTCTGCTGCTTCTGCTGGTCTGTCTCGCGGCGGGCGGCAGCGGCGGCTTCGCGCCCCGCGCGCTGGCCGACGCGGCGAACGTTTACGAGGCCGAGTCGCCGGCGAATACGCTGGCCGGCAACGCGGCGGTTGCCGATAGCGAAGCGGCCTCCGGCGGCAAGAAGGTAGGCGGATTGTACCAGGGCAGCTCCATCCGCTTCAATGGCGTCGCCGTCGATGCCGACGGCACGTACAAGATCACCGTGGATTATGTCTCCGGCGATCAGCGGTCATTTAACATTAGCGCGAACGGCGGCGGCAAGCAATATGAAGATCCACCCAAAACGGCGGATTGGGACACCGTGGGCAGCTATGAGCTGACGCTCGCCCTGAAGGCCGGCGTTAACGCGATTCTGATCGACGACAACAACTGGTACGCGCCGGATATCGACCGGATCGTCGTCGGCGAGCGGGTCGAGGATCAGGGGCCCGGTGCCGAGGAGCCGGATAACGACTGGCAAAAGGAACTGACCGGCACGACCTTCGAAGCGGAAGCGCCGGGCAACGCGCTGGCGGGACACGCATCCGTCTCGGACAGTCCGGTCAGCTCGGGCGGCAAGAAGGTAGGCGACCTGTATCAGGGCAGCTCGCTGACGTTCAAGGACGTAAACGCGCCTGCGGCCGGAATCTACCTCATTCGGCTCTATTACATCTCCGGCGATCAACGCCCGGTGTACATGAAAGTCAACGACGGCGCGGACAGCTTGCTGGATTTGCCGAAGACGGCCGACTGGAATACGGTCGGAACTTACGACGCTTCGGTGGAGCTGCGCAAGGGGGCCAACGAGATCGTTCTCTCCGATCACGACTGGTATTCGCCCGACATCGACCGGATCGAGGTCATTCCCTTTACGGTCGGCTATGAGGCGGAGGACGAGGCCAACACGCTGAGCGGCAATGCGAGCGTCTCGGACAGCCCTGCCGCCTCGGGCGGCAAAAAGGTGGGGGGACTGTACCAGGGCAGCTCGATCGTCTTCTCAGGAATCTCGGCGCCGATGACGAGTGACTACAAGGTCGTTGTCTCTTATATCTCGGGCGATCCGCGCGGCTTCTACATCCGCGCGAACAACGGCGCCGACCAGTATATCGAGCCGCCGAAGACGCCCGACTGGGATACGGTCGGCACTGTCGACGTGACGCTGTCTCTTCAGGAAGGGGACAACACGATCGCCATCTCGGACGGCGACTGGTATGCGCCGGACATTGACCGGATCGTTGTCGAGCCCGCCAAGGCTTCGGGGACGGACAAGCCGGACGAGGAGCTTGGCACGCTCGGCGATGCGGGCGCGACGACCGATTATGGCGCGATCTCCGTGACGCAGTATACGTACGGGCTGATGATCTCAAACGGCGCTTACGACGTCAGCCTGAACGACAAGACCGGCTATGCGGGCTACGACTGGAAGCTCGGGCAGCGGATGTCGGGCGCGTACGGCGCGATCAAGCTTGGCGACGAGCTGCTGGAGACGAAGGCATATGCGCATCACGAGATCGCAGGCGCGCCGACGCCGATCGAGGACGGGTTCGGCAAGGGCGTCGAGATCGCCTTCGTGCATACGTCACCGGGCAAACCGACGCTTAAGCAAATTTATAAAGTTTATGAAAATAAAGCCTTCTTCCTCGCCCGCCTGGACGCGGCGGGCGATGCGGCGTTGACGTCGAACTACATGGCGCCGATCGCCCTGAAGCGCAAGAACGGCGTCGATATCGGCGTCAGCGCCGACAATCGCGTACTGACCGTACCGTTCGACAACGACGCCTGGGTCCGCTACAAGTCGCAGCCGATGAACCGGTCCGACACAAGCTACGAGGCAACGGCGATCTATAACGCTTCGACGCGCGCCGGGCTCGTGCTCGGCTCCGTGACGCACGACGTCTGGAAGACGGGCATCGATTGGACGGGGGCGTCCGATCGGTTGAACGCGTTGACGGTATACGGCGGCGCGGCCACGCCGGCGACCCGCGACTCGCAGCCGCACGGCAGCATCGCGGGCAGCGAGCTCTCGTCGCCGACCGTCATGGTCGGCGCGTACGCGGACTACCGGGACGGGCTGACGGCTTACGGCGACGCGAACGCGGTCGTCGCGCCGAAGCTTGAGCTCGGCCCGGACCTGCCTGACGGCGTGCCCGTCGGCTGGAACAGCTGGGGCGCCTACGGCAGCTCGCTTTCTTTGCAAAACGTGCTGGACGTCTCGGACTACTTTAAAAACACGCTGACCGCATTCAACAACGACGGCAACGTATATATCAACATGGATTCTTATTGGGATAATCTGAACGACGAGCAGCTCGCCCAAGCGGTGGCAAAGATCAAGTCGAACGGCCAGCACGCCGGCATCTACTGGGCCCCCTTCGTCTACTGGGGCAACAATATGAGCCAGCCGGTCGATGGCACGGACGGGCGGTACACGTACGGTGACATCGTGCTGAAGGGCGCAGACGGGCAGCCGCTGCCGACGCTGGACGGTGCGTATCCGCTCGACGTGACGCATCCCGGCGCCAGGCTGCGCATGGACTACTACCTGAACAAGTTCAAGGCGCTCGGCTTCACGTACATCAAGCTCGACTTCCTCACGCACGGTTCGCTTGAGGGACAGCATTACGATCCCGCCGTCACGACCGGCATTCAAGCCTATAACCAGGGCATGGCTTACATGAACCGGGTGCTGGACGGCAAAATGTTCATCAGCGAATCGATCGCGCCGATCTTCCCGAGCCAGTACGCGCACGCCAGACGAATCTCCTGCGACACGTACGGGAAAATCAACGAGACCGAGTACGAGCTGAATTCGCTCACGTACGGCTTCTGGCAAAACGGCACGATCTACGGTTACACGGACCCCGACCATCTGGCGCTGTCGCGCGCGGACAGTCTGGAGGAGGCCCGCAGCCGGGTCAATTCGGGCGTCATCTCGGGCACGGTGCTGCTGGACTCGGACGATGTGAACGATCCGAAGGCGAAAGGCTACATGGAGGCGCTGTACGGCAACCGCGATGTCATCGCCCTGGCGCTGAAAGGGAAGGCGTTCCGGCCGCTCGAGGGCAACACGGGCGCGAACGCGGCCGATGCTTTTGTCTTGAAGGACGGCGCCGATTTTTATCTGGCCGTGTTCAACTACAGCGCGAGCGTCGCGGCGGACAAAACGATCGATCTCGGCCGCGCCGGCCTTGACGCCTCGCTGACGTATGCGGCGAAGGATCTGTGGACGGGCGAAGCGTCCGAGGCGACCGGCACGCTGCAGTTGACGCTGGCGCCAGCCGCGTCCAGGCTGCTGCAGTTGACGGCGCCGGCCGGCCCGGTCGGCCAGCCGGGCAATCAGCCTGGCAATGGGGCGAGCGATACAGGAGCGTCCGGGGCGGCGAAGGACGGCAAGGCGGTGCTGACCGAAGAGATGCTCCGGCAGAGCGGGACGCAAGGCGCCCCGTCCGTCGAGCTGAAAAACGATGTGCGGGAGCTTGTCATGTCCGGCAAGCTTGCCGCCTCGCTCGCCGAGCGGGGACTGACCGTCCGTGCGGGCGCGCTCTCGCTGGAGCTGCCGGCGGATGTTCTGAAGCGGCTGCTTGATCGTCTGCCGGCCGCACAGCGGGACGGCGGCGAGATCGCCCTCGGCCTGGCGCCGGTCGAGAGCACGCAGGCTGCCGGTTTGGCGGAGCAGGCAGGCGCAGCTGCGAATGCGCAGGCTGCCTTGAAGGGCGGAATCTACGTGATCAAGCTGACCGTCAAGCCAGCTGGCGGAACGGCCGAGACGGTGTCCGAATTCGGCACGCCGATCGTACTGACGCTGCGGACGGATGAGGGCTTCGACTTTGCAAGGGGAGGCATCTATCGCTTGAACGAGACGGGTAAGCCGGCCTACGTTCCAGGCAAGCTCGCAAGCGGCAGCGTAACGGCAGGGATCACGGGTCCCGGCGTTTATGCCGTGCTGGCGCTGGACCGCACGTTCGGCGACGTGCCGGCCGATCACTGGGCGGCTGGCGTCATCCGGGAGATGGCGGCCAAGTTGTACGTTGAAGGTACGGGCAACGGTGCCTTTAACCCCGGCGCGTCGGTCACGCGCGCCGAATTCGCTGTGCTTCTGGTCCGCGGATTGGGCCTCGTGCCGCAGCAGAAGGCGCAAGACGGGTTCGCGGACGTCGACCCGGCGTCCTGGTACGCGGGCTACGTGGCCGCAGCCGCGAAGCAGGGGCTTGCGACGGGAAGAGACGCAGCCGCGTTCGCTCCCAACGCGCCGATCTCGCGGGAGGAGATCGCCGTCATGCTCATGCGCGCCTATGCTTGGCAGGAGGCTAGGCAAGGCGCGGGCAGCGCCTCGTCCGGCACGCCCCCGAAGACGCCCGACGCTGCCCCGGTCCGTTCGTTCGCGGACGCAGGCGACATCTCGTCCTGGGCGGCAGAAGCCGTGAACGAGGCGGCGGAACTCGGCCTGCTGCAAGGCAGAGACGGCGGCCGCTTCGCGCCGCAGGCGCCTGCCACGCGCGCGGAGGCCACGCAGCTGCTGTATGCTTTGATTCGACCATAAACGCACGAACCGACCGATGCGCGAAGCTATGTGTCGGTTGGCGGCGCGGCACACAAAGAGGCTCTATATGGAGCCTCTTTGTGTTGTTAATGATCCGGTTTTGGTAGTCGTCTATGGAAAAGCGAATGACTCCACGGCAGCTATTACCTGAGGATTAAGCGACGTCGGTATGCTCCAAAACAACGATCCGAATCCCGCGGAAACTGTGTTATTTACCGTTGCGTTTCCGAGGAACGAGTTATAGAAACCGCTTCCCGCCCGAATCTATAATGAACCTATCAACGGAGCGCATGCATGAATGACTGCATCATCGAACTAAGGTCGTGCCGTATCGCCAGAGGGAGGGACCTATGGAAGCCAGTTTGAAAAAGCCGCCATCGCCGGCGATCGCAACAAGCCGCAAGACGGGCAAATGGAAAAAAATGAAGCAGCAAAAGATTTTGTACCTGATGATTTTGCCGGCCTTCCTGTGCACGCTCGTGTTCGCTTACGGACCGATGTTCGGGCTGTATATGGCCTTCACCAACTATTCGCCGGGCGGCGGCTCGTTTTTCGGATCGTTTTTTCACAGCGAGTTCGTCGGCGCGCAGTGGTTCCGCTACTTTTTCGAAAACGGCGATTTTTACAAGATCATGCGCAACACGCTCGCCCAAAGCCTGCTGTCGCTGCTCATCGGGTTTCCGGCGCCGATCGTGCTCGCGCTTCTCATTAACGAGGTGGGCGGCGGCCTGTTCAAGCGATTCGTGCAGACGGTCAGCTACCTGCCGCACTTCATCTCCTGGGTCATCGCGGCCAATATCATCGTGACGCTGCTGTCTTCCCAGGGCGCGATCAACGAGCTTCTGATGGCGCTACATCTCGTCGACAAGCCCATCCAGTTCCTGCAAAACGGCCACGCCTTCTGGGGCATCATCGCCCTCTCCAACACGTGGAAGGACATGGGCTTCAACGCCATCATCTATCTGGCGGCGATCGCCGGCATCAATCCCGAGCTGTACGAGGCGGCGCGCGTCGACGGCGCGAGCCGCTGGCGTCAGATGTGGAACGTCACGCTCCCGTCGCTCAAGCCGACCATCGTCATTCTGTCGATTCTGGCCGTCGGCAACGTGCTGAACGCGGGCTTCGATCAGCAGTACCTGCTGCAGAACACGACCGTGCTCGAATATTCGGACGTCATCGATACTTACACGTACCGGTACGGCCTGCAAAATGGGATGTTCTCCTACGGCGCGGCGGTCGGGCTTTTCAAATCGGTCATCGCGTTTATCCTCGTCGTCGCCGTCAACGCCTGGTCGCGCAAGGTGAACCAGCAGTCGCTCTATTGATCCGCACCGGAAAGGAGGCGCGCGCCGTGTCGCTCGTCAAAAGATCGGAAGACCGTTTGTTCATGGCTTTCGTATACGCGTTTCTCATCCTAGTCTTCCTCGTGACGTTCTACCCGTTCTGGAACATTCTCGTACTGTCGCTGAATAGCGCGGACGACGCGGTCAGAGGCGGGCTCTACTTGTGGCCCAGATCGTTCAGCCTGCAGAGCTATCAGGAGATTCTGAAGGATCAGGAGATTCTGGGAGGCATCAAGGTGACGCTCCTTCGCACGGCGATCGGAGCGCCGCTGACCGTGCTCGTCATCAGTCTGCTGGCCTTCGCGCTGAGCAAAAAGGATCTCGTCGGCAACAAGCTGATCTCGCTGTTCTTCATCTTCACGATGTACTTCGGCGGCGGCCTCATTCCCTACTATATGATTCTGAAAAGCGTGCACTTGATCGACACGTTTGCCGTCTATATCTTCCCGAACCTGATGAACGTCTTCTTCGTCATCATCGTCCGTTCGTTCATGCAGGAGCTGCCCGCCGAGGTGGAGGAGTCGGCCAAGATCGACGGCGCGAACGATTTCCAGATCTACGTCCGCGTCGTGCTGCCGATCTGCGTCCCGGTGCTCGTGACGATCGGACTGTTTTCCGCCATCAACCAGTGGAATGCCTGGTTCGACTCCTACGTGTTCACCTATAAATCCGAACTGAAGACGCTGCAGGCGGTGCTGGTCAAGATTTTGAACCAATACCAGACCCAGGAATTCACCTCTGCGTCCGGACAGCTCGCGGATTCCGCGAAGCGGATGTCGGTCTCCTCCGAGACGATCCGCATGGCCGCGACGATGGTCGCCACGCTGCCGATCGTTCTGGTCTATCCGTTCCTCCAGCGTTATTTCGTCAAAGGCATGACACTCGGCGCGGTTAAAAGCTGAATGGCATTCGAGCCATGAGAGGAGGTGAGGCGTTTCGAGGAGAAGGCCGGTGTGCCATTCGATTCAAACGGTGTTATGCTTGATCATCCAACTATCATTCGGGGGGAACTACCATGACCAGCCTGAAAAAATCGGTCGTATACGCTGCAGGCTTCACGCTGCTCGCGTCCATGCTGGGCGCCTGCGGCAATAACAATACCAATAACAATAACAACGGTGTTTCGTCTGCGAGTCCTGCCGCAAGCGGGAGCGCGCCGGCGTCGGCAGGCGCCTCCCAGAGCGCGTCGGCCGGAACGGACGAGAAGCCGATCACGCTCACCTTCTTTGACAAAAACACGGGCGATGCCTTCAACAATGCTGTAGCGCAGGAAATCACCAAGCGGACCGGCGTTACGATCGAGATCCAGCAGCCGACGGGCAACCCGGCGGAGAAGCTGAACCTGATGCTGGCAAGCAGCGACCTGCCCGATATCGTGCTGATGGACCGCGGCGGCGACATCGTGAACAAATATATCGCGGCCGGCGCGCTGATTCCGCTGGACGACCTGATCGAGAAGTACGGCCCGGACGTCAAGAGCATGTACGGCGACATGCTGAACAAAACGCGTTACAAGGACGGCAAAAATTATTATTTGTCCAACTGGTACGGATTCGAAAAGGACGAGCCGAACGGCGGCTTCAACATCCGGATGGACCTGCTGAAGGAGCTGGCGCCGGACAAGGCGGAGGGCGGCAAGCCGTTCACGGCCGATGAATTCGAAGCGCTGCTGCGGAGCTTCAAGGCGAAATATCCGAACGTAAACGGCAAGCCGTCGGTGCCGCTGACGATGGACGGCTCGAATATGGGCGCCACGCTCGGTACGTTCAAGGGCATGTTCGGTCTGAAATCGTACTACGAGCAGGACGGGAAGCTTCAATTCGACGTAACGGATCCCAAATATCGCGAGATGCTGCTTTATATGAACAAGCTTTACCGCGACGGCCTGATCGACGTGGACTGGGCCATTAACAAGAAGGAATCCTGGCTGCAAAAGCTCTCGTCCGGCGCCGTGCTCGCTTCGACAGGCGCGTACTGGGATCTGGGAGACGCCAATGGGGCGCTGAAGAAGGCCGGCGGCGTCGAGAAGGAGTTCTATGCCTATAAGGTCGTGGCGAACGGAGTCGATCCGTCGAAGACGACCTACAGTCCGAAAAGCTCGCTCGGCTGGGACGCGATCGGCATCACGAAGGCGAACAAGGATCCGGAGCGCACGATGAAATTCATCAATTTCCTGGCCAGCGAGGAAGGCCAGTACCTGTTGATGTGGGGGATCGAGGGCAAGGACTGGGACATGAAGGACGGCAAGCACGTGCCGCGTCCCGAGACGCTGCAGGGCTTCAAGGACGACTGGAGCGGCTTCGTGAAGCAGACCGGCATTCGCAAGTGGACGTGGTTCATCAAGAACGGCAAAGGCACGGACGGCACGCCGTACGACCTGGCCGGCCGCTACGACCGCAACGAGATCGACAAGATGGCGATCAAAAACCTGGCGGACTCCGTCTACGACAACGACGCATACGAGAATCTGGGTCCGCAGGGCGGCACGCCGGAAGCGCTCACGATGCAGAAGGTGCAGGATCTGATGACGCAGTCCGTCACCAAGGTCATCATCGCCAAGAGCGAAGCCGACGCCAACGCCACGTACGACAAGATGCTTGCGGACATGAAGTCCGCCGGCAGCGAGAAGGTCGAGAAGGTCATCAACGACAATTACCAGGAGCGCCTGTCGCTTTGGAAATAAGACGGAACGGGAAAAGGGGCAGCAGCGATGCCGCTCCTTTTCCGCGTCAAGACGGAGGTTAAAGGATGAAAAGCTGGATTATCGAAAACGACGGCGCGCGGTTTGTCGTCGACAACGGGATTATGCGGATTGAAAACGACCTGCGGAGCGGTACCACCGCTTATCGCTGGACGGACGGTTCGGCCGTCCTGGATACGCACGGCGAGACGCTGGTCGACGAACGAATGTGGCGGACGACGCACGGCTCGAGCCATGCGCTGCTGCCGGACTCTGTCTTGGCGGACGGAGCCGCGGCAGGCGGAGGCACGCTGGCCTGGACGATCGAGCATCGCGTCGCGGATGCCGATAGTCCCGTGCTGCGGCAGCGCTTCGTTCTGACGGAGGGACGACCTTATGCGCTGACTGAGCTGTCCGCTTCGCGCGAGACAGCCTGGTCGACGCGCGAGATCAGCCCGCTGTGCGCGCTGCGCAACGACGGCTCCGTGCTGTCGTTCGGCGAGGAGGCCGAAGCGCGCGCCGTCGACAAGGAGCTGCGCGTGCTGTTCGTGCCGTTCGACAACGACAAATGGGTCCGGTACGCGGCGCATCCGATTCCTTGCGACGTGGAGAGCTATGAGGTCACGTCGGTCTATCATCCGGCCAGCCGCCAAGGCTTCGTCTTCGGATCCGTCTCCCACGATACATGGAAAACCGGCATCCAAGCCGCGGGAACCTTCGACGGAGAGCTTGCCAGGCTTCGGATTTACGGCGGCGCGGCAGGCCTGCACACCCGCGACACACTCAGGCACGGCGCCGTGTCGGGACGGGAGATCCGCTCGCCGCTCGTCTTCGTCGGCAAGTACGACGATTATCGGGAGGGCCTTGAGGCTTACGGCCGGGCGAATGCGGAGATTGCTCCCGCGCTGCCGTGGGAGGGCGGCGTGCCGTTCGGATGGAACAGCTGGTCGGCGGTCATGGACAAGCTGGACGCCGACGTATATATGCGCGTCTCGGATTTTATCGGCGAGACGCTCCAAGGCGGCGGCGCGCTGCGCGAGGACGATGCCGTGTTCGTTAACTTCGACGCCTTCTGGAACCATCTGACCGAAGCGGAATTGGAGGCATGCGTGGCGCGCGTACGCGCAAACGGGCAGCAGCCCGGCATTTATGCGACGCCTTTCGCCTATTGGGGACGCGATCCGGAGAAGCCCGTCGAGGGCTTCGAGGGCGTCGTTTACAGAGAGCTGCTGCTGAAGGATGAAGCAGGCGCGCTCCTGCCGACGCTCGACGGCGCTTATGCGATGGATCCGACCCATCCGATCGTCGTCGAATCGATCCGCCGGCAGTTGGCCAGGTTTGTGTCCGCCGGCTTCAGCTACGTGAAGCTGGACTTCCTGACGCATGGCGCGATGGAGGGCAAGCATGCGCTGCCCGAGATCGAGACCGGCATCCAGGCTTACAATTACGGTATGTCCGTCGTTCGGGACGCGCTCGATCCGGCGCGCATCGGCCGACCGTTTTTCATCAACCTGTCGATCGCGCCGTTGTTCCCGCACGGCTACGCGCACAGCCGTCGCATCTCCTGCGACGCGTTCGGCCTCATCGGCGATACGGAATATATGCTCAACGCACTGACGTCGGCCTGGTGGGTCAACGATACGCTGTACCGGTTTAACGACCCCGACCACACGGTGCTCTATAAGAGCCACAACCAGCGCGCGACTTCGGAGGACGAGGGACGCAGCCGGCTGCATGCGTCGCTTATCGCGGGCACATCGCTGCTGCTCGGAGACGACTATCGCGTGCCCGAAGCCGCAGCCAGAGCGAGGGAATGGCTCGCGAGCGGCGAGGCGGTCGCGCTGGCGCGCAAGGGCTTGACGTTCCTGCCCGTGGACGGCGCCGCCGGCGGGGGCGCTGCGGACGCATTCGCGTTGCGGACCGATGAAGGGCTTTGGCTTGCCTGCTTTAACTATGACGGTGAACATGCAGCCAAGCGGACGGTTCGGTGGGACCGCCTGTCTTTGACCCGCGCGGAGGTGTCCCGAGCGTTGTCTCTGTACGGCAAGGAAGCCCCGGACGTCAGGCTCGGGGACGACGCGATCGAGCTCGAGCTCGGCGCCGCCGCATCCGCCGTGTTTTTGCTGGCGACGAACCCCGCTTCGTTTACATGATCCCGCTCTTGGGGTAGATGGTAAGCAGTAATATATTATGGGTTTGGTTACCATTGGGCGGCCCAGGGGCAAAGGAGAATGAGGATGAGCAAACGCGAGCTGCTGCTCGACAGCTACGACCATGGCTACGACAAAGAGGACTGGTATCCGCCGATCAAGGACGCGCTCGGCGGCGTGACCGAAGAGCAAGCCGATTGGAAGCCGGAAGGCGCCGCCGTCAACTCGATCCGGCAGACCGTGCATCATTTGCTCTTTTACAAGCTCAGGCTGCTTCGCGCGCTGCGCGGAGAGCCGCAGCCGGCTGCCGAAGAGCGCTTCACGAACGATGACACCTTCGAGGCCTCGGCGTTAGGCGCTCCTTCCTGGGAGGAGGCGGTCAGGCGTCTAGAAGAAGCGCATACGGCGGTTCGGGAGCTGCTGGCAAGCCGCGACGACGAGGCGCTGGAGCAGCCGATTCCGGAGACAAAAGCCTGGTCCTACGCGAACAGCATCGTCCGGCACGACGCTTATCACCTGGGCCAGATCATCCAGCTGCGCAAGCTGCAGGGCTCCTGGCCGGCGCATCGTTCGTTCGATTAGCCTGCAAGGCTGGCAGCCGCGAATGGACGCGCTTCGCCTCTGAACGGCCACAGGTTCGGTTGCTTGTACCGAAGGCGAATTTTGGTTATTCTAAAACTACGTGCCTTCCGGACGCGAACACTGAACCTGAGAGGGGAAACAAATGATGGCCAAGAGCATTGCGCTCGACTATTCCAAAGCGCTGCAGTTTATCGGGCAGCACGAGATCGACTATCTGGCTCCTGCGGTGAAGCTGGCGCACGAGCAGCTCCATAACGGTACGGGCACGGGCTCGGACTACCTGGGCTGGATCAACCTCCCCTTCGACTACGACAAGGAAGAGTTTGCCCGCATCCAGGCCGCCGCCAAGCAGATCCAATCCGACTCCGAGGCGCTCGTCGTCATCGGCATCGGCGGCTCTTATCTCGGCGCCCGCGCCGCGATCGAGATGCTGTCGCATTCTTTTTACAACACGCTCTCCAAGGATCAGCGCAAGACGCCGCAGATCTTTTTCGCCGGCAACAACATCAGCTCGACTTACGTGACGCATCTGCTGCAGGCGCTCGAAGGCAAGGACTGGTCGATCAACGTCATCTCCAAGTCCGGTACGACGACCGAGCCGGCGATCGCCTTCCGCATTTTCCGCGATGCGCTCGAGCGCAAATACGGCAAGGAAGCGGCCAAGAAACGCATCTACGCGACGACGGACAAAGCGCGCGGCGCGCTGAAGACGCTGGCAAACGCCGAAGGCTACGAATCGTTCGTTATCCCGGACGACGTCGGCGGACGCTATTCGGTGCTGACGGCGGTCGGCTTGCTGCCGATCGCGGCTGCGGGAATCGACATCGAAGCGATCATGAAGGGCGCGCAGGACGCGGCCACGGCGCTGAACAATCCGAATCTCGCGGAGAACCCGGCGTACCAATACGCCGCCATCCGCAACGCGCTCTACCGCAAGGGCAAGGCGGTCGAGATTCTCGTCAACTACGAGCCGAGCCTGCACTTCGTCTCCGAATGGTGGAAGCAGCTTTACGGCGAGAGCGAAGGCAAGGATTATAAGGGCATTTATCCGGCTTCCGTCGACTTTTCCACGGACCTGCACTCGATGGGGCAATTCATTCAAGAGGGCAACCGCATCATTTTTGAGACGGTGCTTCAGGTCGGTGAAGTGTCGGAGCAGATCGAGATCCAGAGCGACGCGGACAATCTGGACGGCCTTAACTTCCTGACGGGCAAGACGCTGGACTTCGTGAACAAAAAGGCGTTCGAGGGCACGATTCTCGCGCATACGGACGGCAACGTGCCGAACTTGGTCGTTCAGCTGCCGGATCTGACCCCGCACAGCTTCGGCCAGCTCGTTTACTTCTTCGAGATCGCCTGCGGCGTCAGCGGCTACCTGCTGGGCGTCAATCCGTTCGACCAGCCGGGCGTCGAAGCCTACAAGGTCAACATGTTCGCGCTGCTGGGCAAGCCCGGCTTCGAGGAGAAGAAAAAAGAGCTGGAAGCCCGCCTGTAACGCCTGAACCGCGCATCTGATACGGGTGCCGCGCCAACCGCCTTCGGACCTTCGTCCGGGGGCGGTTTTTTCTTATCCATGCCCCATGTTAAACTGGGTGACAAGCATCGGAGCTTAGCTCATGGGAAAGGAAGTCGGAGCATGCTGTCGCGATACGCCACCGTAGCCGGATACGGCGAACGGGAAATCGTCATTAAAAAGTCTCGCTTCATCGGCCACGCGAAGCCTGCGGAGACCGAGGAGGAAGCGGTCGCTTTTATTGAGGAAATCAAAAAACGCCATTGGAACGCTACGCACAATTGCTCCGCCTATACGATCGGGGAGCGCGACCAGTGGCAGAAGGCGCTAGACGACGGGGAGCCGAGCGGGACCGCGGGGCGGCCGATCTTGGAGGTGCTCAAAAACCGCGGGCTGAAAAATACGGTCGTCGTGGTCACGCGCTATTTTGGCGGGATTATGCTGGGAGCGGGCGGTCTCGTCCGCGCTTACACCGACAGCGCCGTGGCCGGGACCGATGCGGCCGGGCCGATCGTTCGGGTGCTGCATCGGGAGATCGCGGTGGACGTCGATTACACCTGGTACGGCAAACTGGAGAACGAGCTGCGCGGCAGAGGCGTGAAGGTCGGAGACGTTGCGTTCACCGATCGGGTGCGGGTACTGTGCCTGCCGGAGGAAGGGGAAGCCGATCGATTCGAAGCCTGGATGACCGACCTGACGCAAGGCCAGGGGCTCGTGACCAGGGGAGAGGCGCGTTATTTTACGGAGCAGCTCTCTTAAGTCATGTAAGTCCGCAGACCGGACATGGACGTCTGGCCCGACGCGGTGCGTGCCGCCGGGCCAGGCATCGTCAGCCTTCGACGATTTTGACGAAATATTCGCGGTCCCGCGGCCCGTCGAATTCGCAGAAGTATACGCCCTGCCAGCGGCCCAGCAGCAGCTTGCCGCCGCTGACGATGACCGTCTGCGAATTTCCCGTCGTGATCGCCTTGAGATGGGAGGCCGTATTGCCCTCCGCGTGACGGTATTTCGGATGCGTCCAGGGGTATACCTCATCCAGCCGCATTAATACGTCTCGCTTGACGTCGGGATCCGCGTTTTCGTTGATCGCGATGCCTGCGGTCGTATGCGGGCAGTAGACGACGGCCAGACCTTCTTGAACGCCGGATCGCGCGACGAGCGCTGCGGTCTGCCTGGTAATATCGACGATCTCGTCCCGGGAAGACGTGCGGAGCTTTTCTTTGTGCAGCATCGTTATTTCAACCTCCTAAATGAGCGTCCATCCGAGGGGCGCCCCTTCTATCTGACAAAATACAGAAATGTCGTTGACGAATCAAGGGCCGATCTGCTAAAGTAGCAATACCAACTAATTTAATAGGAATTATGGAGTGGCAACAAAGCCCATCCTGGAGGTTCGCATACGTGACTAACATGCTGCAGAGCCGATGGTGGAGCTGGGGATTCCGCAGCACCGTCATGCTTTATTTTATCATTCTTATCGTTTGTCCGATCGCAGGCATTTACGTGCAATCGCTGTCAGGCGGCCTTCAGGCGTTTGCCGACAACATTACGGAGGCGCTGGCCTGGAAGTCCGTGATCCTCACGGTCAAGCTTGCGGTGATCTCTACGATTATCAACGCGGCGGTCGGCACCTTGGCGGCTTGGGTGCTCGTCCGTTACCGATTCCCGGGACGGAGCCTGCTCAACAGCCTGGTCGATCTGCCGTTCGCGCTGCCGACCGCCGTCATCGGGTTGATGATTTTGCTGCTGCTCGGACCTCGGAGCTGGATCGGCAGCGGAGCGGAGGCGCTCGGCACGACGATTCTGTTCCATGAGCCGGCGATCGTCGTGGCCATGATCTTCGTTACGTTTCCGTTCGTCATCCGCGCGGTTCAGCCGATGCTGGAGGAACTGGACGCTACGGAGGAGGAAGCGGCGTACACGATGGGCGCTTCGAAGTCGCGCACGTTCTTTCGGGTCATCCTGCCCTGCATGATGCCCGGCATCGTGAGCGGCGCCATGCTCGCTTTCTCCCGGGCGCTCGCCGAATTCGGCGCGGTCGTGCTGGTGGCGGGCAATATCCCCGGACGCACGCTGGTCGCCTCCGTCTATATCTTCGGCGAGATCGAGAGCGACAATCCAGCCGGCGCCGCAGCGGTCTCGGTTCTGCTGCTCACCTTGTCCCTCCTCATTTTATGGACGGTTAATTTCGTTCGAAGGAGGCGGGGGAGTTGACCATCAGAAGATTCTGGATCGGATTGACGACGCTTATCTTCGCGATTCTTCTGATCGTTCCGCTGCTGCGGATCGTGCAAGGCGCGTTCGACGACGGCTGGAGCGGTTTCTCGGCGGGCATTTCGCGCCCGGAGGCGCAGCATGCGCTGCTGATGACGGGCATCATCGCCGTGAGCGTGACGTTCGTCAATACGGTTTTCGGCGTCATGCTCTCCCTCTATCTCGTCCGCGCGAACTGGCTCGGCCAGCGGCTTAAAGCCGTCATGAACGCCATCGTGGACCTGCCCTTCGCCGTATCGCCCGTGATCGGCGGACTCATGATCGTCCTGCTGCTCGGTCCCGACAGCGCCGTCGGCGCCATGCTCGGCCGCGCGGGCGTCGACATCGTGTACGCGCTCCCGGGCATGATCCTCGCAACGCTGTTCGTCACGTTTCCAATCGTGATCCGCGAAGTGATGCCGGTGCTGCAGGAGGTCGGCAGCCAGCAGGAGGAGGCCGCCCATATGATGGGGGCTTACGCCTGGACGACGTTCTGGCGCGTCACATGGCCGCTTATCCGCTGGAGCGTCGTGTACGGCGTGATCTTGACGGTAGCGCGCTGCCTTGGCGAATTCGGCGCCGTGCTGGTCGTCTCGGGCAACATTATCAACAAGACGCAGACGGCGACGACGCTCGTTTATCAGGACGTCGAGAATTTCGATTTGACCGCGGCCAACTCGGTCGCATTGGTGCTCGCGGCCGCCTCGGTCCTTTTATTGCTCGTGATGGAATGGTCTAAATCCCGAAAGGAAGTGCATTGAGCATGCATGTCGAAGTACGGGGATTAAATAAATCGTTCGGCAGCTTTCAAGCGGTCAAGGACGTCCACTTCAGCGTCGAAAAAGGCCAGCTCATCGGCCTGCTCGGCCCGAGCGGCGGCGGCAAGACGTCGATCCTGCGCATGCTCGCCGGGCTTGAGACGCCCGATTCGGGCGACATCGTGTTCCACGGCCAGCGGGTCAACGACCTGCCGCCGCAGGAGCGCGGCATCGGCTTCGTTTTCCAGAACTACGCGCTTTTCAAGCATATGACGGTGAGCGAGAATATCGCCTTCGGCCTCGAGGTCAAAAAATGGAACAAGGCCAAGATCAAGGAGCGCGTCGCCAACCTGACCGAGCTGACGGGTCTCAAGGGCTTCGAGTCCCGCTATCCGCACCAGCTATCCGGCGGTCAGCGCCAGCGCGTGGCGTTCGCGCGCGCGCTCGCGCCAGAACCGCAGCTGCTGCTGCTCGACGAGCCGTTCGCGGCGATCGACGCCAAGATCCGGCACGAGCTGCGTTCCTGGCTGCGCGAGATGATCGATCGCCTGGGCATCACCTCGATTTTCGTTACGCACGACCAGGACGAGGCGATCGAAGTCGCGGACGAGATCATGATCATCAACAAAGGCAATCTGGAGCAGAAGGGCTCTCCTTGGGAAATTTACAAGGACCCGAAGACGCCGTTTGTCGCCGGCTTCATCGGGGAGTCCCGGATCGTCGACAACATCGGGGAGCTTCGCGGCTTCGCCGACGCGACCGCATCTGCGGGCACCAAAGGCCTGATCCGGCCGGAGTATATCGAGATCGGACGTAAGGAAGAGTTTACGCAGCTGCTCTCCGCGACGGAGTCCGGCCGCGTCAGCCATATCCATTTCCGCGGCAGCGAATGGCTTGTCGAGGTGGAAGTGGGCGGGATTAAGTTGGTCACCTACCGGTCGCTGGAGAAGGACGTGCTTCATCCGGGCGACGAGGTGCAGGTGCTCGTGCACCGTGCGTATTTATTCAACGACAACGACAGTTGGGTGATGGAAAACAAGCTCAAGGCAGACCCGATGTTCGTGTACATCTGATTCAGGCGCCGGCAGTCCATGAGGACTGCCGCTCGTCTGCGCGCGTATAGTTGCATTTGCGGGAGCCTGCGGAGGCACCGCCGGGAGGTTGGCGTTGTTGAACAGCAACAGGATAATGAATCGGCGCGGCGCGGGCCGCCGGCTGAGCGGATGGCTGCTGGCCGCGGCGCTCGGCGTTTCGCTGGCCGGCTGCGGCGGCTCGTCGTCGAACGGCTCTCCGGCCGAAGGCGAAGGCGCTGCCGCGCAGGATGCGGGAACCGCGACGATCGTCGTCGGCGCCTACTCGGTCGCGAAGGACGCGCTGCAGGAGATTCTGCCCGCCTTCGGCCGGGAATGGGAGGCCAAGACGGGGCAGAAGCTTAAGTTCCAAGAGTCCTACGAGGCTTCGGGCACCCAGGCCAGATCGATCGTAGGCGGCTTTAAGGCCGATGTCGCCGTGCTCTCGCTCGAGGGCGATATGGACAAGATCGTCAAGGCCGGCCTCATGAGCGAGGATTGGAAAAAGACGGATACGGGCGGCATGATCACGCGTTCGATCGTCGTTTTGGGTACGCGGGAAGGCAATCCGCTTGGCATTGCCGGATTCGCGGATCTCGCCAAACCAGGCGTCAAGGTGCTTTTCCCCAATCCGAAGGTGTCGGGCGGCGCGCAATGGGACATAAACGCGATTTACGGCGCGGGACTCAAGCAGGCTGAGCGCGAGTCGGGGAAGAAGGATCCGGACGCGGCCAAAGCCTTTTTGAAGGCCGTCTACCGGAATGTCGAATCGATGGACAAAAGCGGCCGCGCATCGATGGCCGCCTTCGAATACGGAGTCGGCGACGTCATCGTCACCTACGAGAACGAGCTGCTTGCCCGCGTGGCGCAGGGCGTGCATTACGATATCGTGACGCCGGAGGATACGATCCAGATCGAGAACCCGGCGGGCGTCGTCGATGTCAACGCGGACGCGCACGGCGTTCGCGAAGCCGCCGAGGCGTTGGTCGCTTATATGAGCGGGGCGGAGGCGCAAAAGGTGTTCGCCGAGCATGGCTTCAGGCCGGTGAACGAAGAGGTGGCAAGCAGCTATGCGGACAGGTACGTCACGCCCTCCGGCTTGTTCGATATCGGCTATCTCGGCGGATGGAGCCAGGTTCGCAGCGAGCTGTACGCGAAGCGTGGCGTATGGTACCAAGTGCTGGCCGGCAAGTGATCGCACGAAAAAGAACAGCACGAATAAGAACAGCACGAAAAAGAACAGCACGAAAAAGAACAGCACGAAAAAGAACAGCACGAAAAAGAACAGCACGAAAAAGAACAGCACGACAAAGGACGAAGGCGTTTCGGCGCCTTCGTCTTTTTTTGGAAGATCAGAAAGTATAAATTGGGCGGCACTCGCAGTCAAGTATCCGCACCTTCGGTATGCTGGAGCATTACGGTGGCTTGCGAGCCTCAAAAACCTGCATCTATACATGTATTGTCTGCCGACCAACGGTATCTGGCGAAATACCTGCAAATATGCAGGTAAATCCAATGCGCAAGCCGGAAATCCGGCTGATGACGTAAAATAACTGCATAATTGCATCTTTCGTAGTTAAAAGGGTCGACATCGGCGGAAAAAGATGTATATTTGCAGGCATTGCTGTAAGGGACGATGCAGTCAACGGAACGCAAGCGACGGAACGCAGGTGATGGAATACAGTGACGGAATGCAAGTGACGGGAACGCAAGCGACGGAGCGCAGGTGACGGAATACAGTGACGGAATGCAAGTGACGGGAACGCAAGCGATGGAGCGCAGGTGACGGAATGCAGGCGACGGAACGCAGGTGACGGAACGCAAGCGACGGAATGCAGGCGACGGAACGCAAGCGACGAAACGCAGGCGACGGAACGCAAGCGACAGCACGCGGCGAGAACGTAAACGACGAGAACGCACGCGCCGGAACGCGGGTCCATGGGAACGGCTGCCGATGAGCCATCGACTGGCGTTCTTTACGATTTCAGTTCCAGGTATCCGCCAAACTTAAAGGACCGTCAGGACGATCTCCCCTGACGGTCCTACTTTGTTTTATGGAGAACTCGTATCGCGAAGTCGTCCACAAACCGTTCGGGCTCGACGCTCGAACGGTTTTCTTTTTTAAGGGGTCTCGTCGTCCCTTTCCGACTGGCGCTTGCGGCGTTCGCTGCGCACGAGGAATCCGACGAGGATGAGTATGACGGAAAGGCTGACGATCCAATAATACATAGGATAAGGCTGATCGTGGATAAAAATGAACGTTCCCTCCATTGAAGTAACTTCATGTATTGATTTTATATTAAATAAATATTGTAAAAAATACAAGTAAAAACTTGATTTATATGCAAGTAGGGTCGAAGCGGAATTGAAATCTCTTATACTGGAGCAAAAAGTGCGGGGTGTAACCGTTGACATTCGGCAAACGCTTGAAGCTGGCCAGGCAAGAAAAGCATATGACGCAAAACGAAGTCGCGGGCGCGCTGGGCGTTGACTTCACCACGATCTCCAAATACGAGAATAACCGGTCACAGCCGGATAATGAAATATTGCGGGAGCTTGCAAGCATCTACGAGGTATCGCTCGACTGGCTGCTGACGGGCATCGACAAGGAACAGCCTTCCGCTGAACCGAACCGATTCGTCATCGAGGGCATCGAGCAGACGCTGACGGAGGAAGAGGCGAGACATTTGCGGGAACAGCTTGAGATGTACCGGCTTCTGCGGGAGAAACAGAAAAAAGAAAAGGACGCCGATCGGCGCAAAACGTAAAAGGCTTCCGGCCTGCTCTGAAAACGAGCTTGCGGAAGCCTTTTTGACGGCCGAAACGGTTATTCGTGGATGACGCGCTGGAACAGGCGGAAATTACGCGTTCAAAATAAATTTGTCTACGACTTGCTTTACGCCGTCCTCGTTGTTGCTTGCCGTGATGTAGTCGGCGATGTCCCGCAGCGCGGGCACTGCGTTTGCCATCGCGACGCCGAGACCGGCAGCCTCGATCATCTCGCGGTCGTTCCAGGAGTCGCCGATCGCGATCGTTTGATCCATCGTCAAGCCATAATGCTCGGCGAGAAATTGAAGCGCATGTCCTTTGGTGCCTTCGCTGTGCGTGAATTCCAAGTAATGCGGCTTGGACTTCGTAATATGAACGTCCGGGCCGAGCAGTGCGTGCAGCTCAGGCGCGATCTCGTCCAGCAGCGCCGGCTCGTCGATAATAATGAGCTTCGTGTGATGTCCGGCAGGCAGCGCGTCCAGATCGGGCTCGACGATATAGGGGATGTTCGATTGCTTGGCGTAGGCGGCCAGCCTGTCTCCATCGTCGAAGGAATACAGCTTGTCGTCGATATAAGTTTGCAAATGCAGCTTGCGCGCGCGTGTGAAGGCGTACAGCTTGCGGACGGCTTCGAGGTCGACGGAACGCTCGTACAACGTGCGCTCGTCGAGCAGATTGCGCACCAGCGAGCCTTGGTAGGTAATGAGCGGCACGTTCAGGCCGACTTGGGCGGCCGTCTGCTTCGCCGAGGCAAACATGCGGCCCGTAGCCAGCGTTACGTGCACGCCTTGCGATATCGCTTGGGCAAGCGCGGCCTTCGTCGCTTCGGTAACTTCGAGTTTGTCGTTCAGCAGCGTATCGTCCAGGTCGATCGCGATGAGCCGGTAAGAAGACATGCGGATTTCTCTCCTTTTTATGTAGGCGGACAGGTTTCCTCGATTGTAACGCATTTGGGCGCGCAGGAAAATGTATAAGACTTCCTCCTCGTGGAACCATTTTCGTAAATGACCCGTCTATACGTTCGAAGGGGCAATCAACCAATGGGTAAGTAGCTATCATGGGACGATGAAGAAAGGAAGTGGTCCAATGCGCGATACGAGAGAACTGGCGAAGCCAAAAGCGTTCATGCGCAAGCCGTTATTGGGACTCGCGCTGCTGCTGCTGTCAGTCGGCCTTGCGGCTTGCTCTGGCGGATCGAACGAAACCGCTCCGGACGCCACGGCAACCGTCACTGCCTCTGCACCGGCGCAATCGTCTTCGGCAAGCCCGAGCGCGATCGCAAGCGGTTCTGCATCGCCTTCGCCGCCGGCAAGCACGCCATCCGGTCAGCATGCAGATGCCGCTCTGATCGCGGCGTTCAAGGAGCAGGCCCAGTCCGATTTGTCTGCCTCGGAGCTGAACAAGGCGCTGGACGACAAGCTGGCGCAGGCCTCGCCGGAGACGGGAGATGCACTCGTGCGGGAGATGCTCGCCTATTATGATCGGCAGCTGCAGGACGTGCAGGGGAAGTTCGAGCCGGAAAAGGTCCAGCAGGCGCTGCAAAAGCTCGAATGGCCGCCTACGGAGGAGCAAATCGGCGGAATCGGGGACGAACAGGTTCGCGCGCTCGTTCAGGACGCCATGAACGGCGGATACAAGCTCGAGACGACGGAAGGCTATTATTTCCCCGTTGTAGACTACGGCAAGCTGAAACGCGCGGATAAGCAGGTCACCGCAGCCATGAAGGATTATGTCGCGCTACTGGCCGTCGAGTCGGATCAAAAGTCGGCTTCCGACGGCGGACTCGTCATCGAACTTTCGGAGGTGGCCTCACGCGCCGCGCAAGCGGAAGCCTATGTAGCGGCACATCCCGATGCGCCCGAACGGGGCCAGGCCGAAAGCCTGTTTGCGACGCGTTATGTGCCGTTTTTGCTGATGGGACTGGACAATACGCCCGTTTTCGACTTCGATACGTTTAAGCTGGATTCGCAGGTCAAGGCATCTCTGGAAAAAGCCGTCGCCGATTACCCGGGTACGGTCACGGCGAAGCTCGCCCAGGAATTCCTGGCCATCGTGGAGAAAACGGGAGGCGCCGTCTATAAAAAGGGCAAAGACGGGGAACAGGTCGCCATTCCCGAGGTCAAGGCATTCTACGATGGGCTGGAGGAGCATGCCCGCCAGCTGCTTGACGAGGCCAATCCGAATAAGTAAGCGCCAATATCGCACAGGATATCGTCTGGGCGCGCGCGGTCATTTTGTATAAAATAGAGAAGGAAAACGTTTTACATGACGCGTGCGCATTACGATCACTTTGTGCGGAGGGGTTAGAAATGGCTTCGATTCAATTTCCGAAGGATTTCGTCTGGGGGACAGCTACCGCATCTTACCAGATTGAAGGAGCATATAACGAAGACGGGCGGGGGATGTCGATCTGGGATACGTTCTCCCGCACGCCGGGCAAAGTCGTTAACGGCGATACGGGCGACGTCGCCTGCGACAGCTATCACCGTTACGAAGAAGATATCGCTTTGCTCAAAAAATTGGGGGTCAAGGCGTATCGCTTCTCGATCGCCTGGCCGCGCATCTATCCGGACGGAGACGGCGAACTCAATCAGAAGGGGCTCGATTATTACGCCAAGGTCATCGACGGCCTGCTGGCCGCCGGCATTGAGCCGTGCGTGACGCTGTACCACTGGGACCTGCCGCAAGCGCTTCAGGATAAGGGCGGCTGGGACAACCGCGATACGATCCGCGCGTTCGTCCGTTATGCGGAGACGGCGTTCAAGGCGTTCGACGGCAAGGTCAAGCAGTGGATCACGTTTAACGAGACCTGGTGCGTGTCGTTTCTGTCCAACTATATCGGGGCGCACGCGCCGGGCAACACCGACCTGCAGCTCGCCGTCAACGTCGCGCACAATTGCATGGTCGCGCACGGCGAAGCGGTGAAGGCGTTCCGCGCGCTCGGCATCTCCGGCGAGATCGGTACGACGCACAACCTGTACTGGTTCGAGCCATATACGACCAAGCCGGAGGACGTCGCGGCGGCGCACCGCAATCGCGCGTACAACAACGAGTGGTTCATGGACCCGACGTTCAAGGGACAATATCCGCAGTTCATGGTCGACTGGTTCAAAGGCAAGGGCGTCGAGGTGCCGATCCAGCCCGGCGACATGGAGACGATCGCGCAGCCGATCGACTTTATCGGTGTGAACTTCTACAGCGGCGGCTTCGGAAGGTACAAGGAAGGCG
Source organism: Cohnella hashimotonis (assembly GCF_030014955.1). Lineage (NCBI taxonomy): Bacteria > Bacillati > Bacillota > Bacilli > Caryophanales > Paenibacillaceae > Cohnella > Cohnella hashimotonis. Next base: position 4,879,371 of record NZ_JAGRPV010000001.1, on the reverse strand, counting down.
AAGGGCTGTTCGACTGCGAGGAAGTGCAGGTCGGCTTCGACAAGACGTTCATGGACTGGAACGTATATGCAGATGGGCTGTACAAGGTGCTGTCGTGGGTGCACGAGGAATACGGCGACGTTCCGATCTACATTACGGAGAACGGCGCGTGCTACGAAGACGAGCTGACGCCGGAAGGCCGCGTTCACGACGCGAAGCGCGCCGACTATTTCAAAAAGCACTTCATCCAGTGCCATCGCCTGATCGAGTCCGGCGTGCCGCTGAAGGGATACTTCGCCTGGTCGCTGCTCGACAACTTCGAGTGGGCGGAAGGCTACGTCAAGCGCTTCGGCATCGTTTACACTGACTACAAGACACGCAAGCGGTATCCGAAGGACAGCTATTTGTTTATTCAAAGCGTGATCGAGCAGGACGGTTTCGAGGCTTGAGGAAATGAAAAAGCGGCACCCGGTCCATCCGGTCTGCCGCTTTTATTTATGTGGCGTCTGAATTCGCGCGTGCCATGTCCTCCGGCAGCAAGCCGAGAAGGTCAGCAATCTCCGAGTCGGAGAACCCCTTTGACCGCATGCGTCCGATCGCGGTTTCTTGAATCGCTCTTTTGCCCTGTTCGATTCCTTGTTCGATTCCTTGCTCGATGCCTTCTTTAATTCCCCGCTCGTAACCCCACCGTTCCCACGCCGGCATCAGTTCCATGATCGTTTCCTCCTCCTCGGGATGCATGTTCATGAATTCTTGCATAATCGATTTCTCTTCCGCCGCGTCAGGCTCGTAATATAAATCTGCTATGGATCGGACAAGCGCCAGTCTGGCATTGTCCAGCTTTCCCTTCATGCGCAGCAGCATCGTCAAATAGGCGAGCCTCAAGCCGTGTCGGTCTTTTTTATTATAGCCCATCTTGGCCAGCAGCGCAGCGGCCACAGGGTTGTCCGAGTCGATAAATCTTCGCCAATCTTGCTGGCCGAGCTCGAGCTAAAGCATCCGAAACCGGAAGATTTCGTGCCAAGGCAGCGCCATCGACAACGTATCGGGTTCGTTTTTCATGCCGTCTCCGGTAAAGATCGCGATGGGGACGATCAGCTTGTGCGCCTTGCGGTATTTTTCAAAGAGCCTGCTGAAGTAAATAAACATCCGTTCTGCGAACTTCGGATCCCGATAAGACTGCGGTTCCAGGTGAAAAAGTATGTAGGCGTCCTGGCCTTTAAGCTTGGTCTCCATAAGCAAGTCCAACTGTCGTGCCTCCGAGCCTACGATATCGACCAGGAGCTCCTGCATAAGCAAGCGCGTATGGAAATAGTCGATCCATTCATCCAACTCGGGAAAGAACAACTGAATAAATTCTTTGAAAAAAGTTTGCAGCAGCTTCTTAAAGGCTTCATCATGCGGCGCCATCTTTTTCCTCCAATTTTTGTCCGGAACGCAAAAAGCCGCAAGTTCTCGAATCGAGAAGCTTGCGGCGCATGCTTTGCTGCTGTAATCATATTGGTGTGATCATAGCATGCGGTGTTAGGATCGGGCAACAAATCTTTTTTGAACGCGGCATGCCGGAACGTCTCCGCTTTTACACGGCAGCCGCGATCCCGTACAATGAAGAGAGCAGAAATCTGTTTTCCTAAAGAGAGGGACAAGCATGAAAGTCGTCCTCGCGACGCTGAACGCCAAATACATTCACACTTCGCTCGCCCTGCGCTGCCTGAAGGCTTATAGCCAGGAAGAGTTTCCGATGGATATTGCGGAATACACGATCAAGGATCCTCCGATGACCATCGCTTCCGATCTATTCGCCAGGCAGCCCGACGTCATCGGGTTCTCCTGCTATATCTGGAACATTGAAGAGACGATCACCGTTATCGACATGCTGCGCAAGATTTTGCCGGACGCGACGATCGTCCTGGGCGGGCCGGAGGTTTCCTACGATACGGAGCAGTGGATGGAGCGGCTGCCGGCCGTCGACCATATCATCATGGGCGAAGGCGAGGAGACGCTGCGCGACCTGCTGCGCGAGCTGTCCGGCAGCCGCAAGTTCCACTTCGTGTTCGGCCTTGCCTATCGCAAGGGGGACGAGATCGTCGTCAATCCCGGCCGCCCGAAGCTGGATCTGGCGACGCTGCCTTCGCCGTACCGGTTCGAGGAGGACGTGCCGAGCCTCGCCAATCGCGTCGTCTACTTCGAGACGAGCCGCGGCTGTCCGTTCAGCTGCCAGTTCTGCCTGTCGAGCATCGAGGTCGGCGTCCGCTATTTCGACATGGACCGGGTCAAAGCGGACATATTGTACCTCATCGACAGCGGGGCGAAGCTGATCAAGTTCGTGGACCGCACGTTTAACATCAAGAGGGATTACGCGCTCGAGATGTTCCGTTTTTTGATCGAGAACCACCGGGGATGCGTGTTCCAGTTCGAGATTACGGCGGACATCATGCGGCCGGAAGTGCTCGATTATTTGGCGGAGCACGCGCCGCCCGGCGTTTTCCGCTTCGAGATCGGCGTCCAGTCGACCAACGACGTGACCAACCTGGCAGTGCAGCGCAGGCAGAACTGGAACAAGCTCGTGCGTACCGTGACGAAGGTCAAGGAGAGCGGGAAAATCGACCAGCATCTCGACCTCATCGCGGGCCTGCCGCATGAGGATTACGATACATTCCGCAAAACGTTTAACGACGTGTTCGCGCTTCGCCCGGAGGAGCTGCAGCTAGGTTTCCTTAAGATGCTTCGGGGGACGGGGCTTCGGCTGGACGCGGAAAAGTTCGGCTATATTTACATGGACAGGGCGCCTTACGAGATGCTTGGCAACGACCTGATGCCGTTCGCGGACATCGTTCGCATCAAGCGCGTAGAAGACGTGCTGGAGAAATACTGGAACGCGCACCGCATGAACCGGACGATCGAATATTTGGTTCACGTGGCGTATCCGTCGCCCTTCGACTTTTTCCAGCGGTTCGGCGACTATTGGGAAGCGCGCGGCTGGCAGCGGATCGGCCATCAGCTTGAGGACTTGTTCGTCCGGCTATGGGCCTTTCTCGAGGAGGACCGGCATCCTGCGCTCGATCCGGACGTCACCCTTGCGCTCCTCAAGATCGACTATTATCTCCAGCACAAGTACAAGCCGCGCAAGCTATGGTGGGAGGACAGGCTCGGGAAGGAAGACTGGACCTCCCGGTTCAAACGGGCGGCCGCCGAGCTGGGCGCGGACGAGCGGGATTTGGCTAAAAAAGCGTCGATCGACCGCGTGCCGTTCGATTACGCGAGGTGGGAGCGGGATGGAATCGTCGACCGTTCCCGGGAGACGACGCTCGTCTTCGTTCACGGCGCCGGGGAAGCGCCGGCGCGGATGGTCGTCTTGGACGGGCAGGAACGGATCGCCGCCGGCAACTGAAATTTATGGTTGACCGGCTCGCTAGACTAGCGCATAACAAAGGACGGATTCGCATCCTTACGCGAATCCGTCCTTTTTATGGCGTTTGCCGATTGAAAATGGCCGGGTTCAGCAGCTGCCCGATATAACGGTCCATCGTCTCCGCGGAGAAGTCCGCGCCATGCTGCACCCACCAGGCGGCGATCCCGTTGATCGCGCCGGCATAAAATTCGGCGATGATTTCGGCCGGGACCGGGAAGGGACCGTCTTTACGCTCGAGCGCGAGCAGATCGTTTTTCATGAAGCCGGACCCGATGCGCTGCATGAGGCTTTTGATCGACGTAGAATCCTGTTCGGACTTCATGATCGTGCGGAACTGCCGCTGATGCCCGAACTGTTCGAGCAACTGCATCGGACGCCGCATTCTTTCTTCGAAGTCCATGGCCGCAAGCTCCTTGTTCAATTCCTCGAAGCCTGCGCACAGCAAATGGTATTTGTCCTCGAAATGCTTGTAAAAGGTCGTCCGGTGAACCATCGCCCGCTCGCAAATCTCGGCGACGGTGAGCGATTCGAACGTCCGGCCGGATTCGCCCAACAGCGCCATCAGCGCGTCCCATAGCAGCTTGCGGGTGCGTCGTACTCTAAGATCGGTAGAACCGTCGCTTTTCATATACATTAATGCCTCCAATGTAGATTAGACTACATTTATTGCGAATTGGTTCTTGACCGTAGACGGCGAACGCATTGTATAGTTAATACTAACACTTGTACAAATAAACATACAGGTGTAGACAAAGAGGATACGGATAGGAGGCTTTACCCATGAACGGGGCAACACCGTCGTCCGGAGGGGCGACAATCGATTTAAGCAAGATACGCAGGGGACCGATCGTCTTTTCTCTCATCATCGGCGCATTCGTGGCGATTCTCAACGAGACGCTGCTCGGGAACGCGCTGCCGGACTTGATGAAGGAATTCAACGTCGGCGCAACGACGATCCAGTGGCTCAGTACGGCTTACATGCTCGTCATCGGCGTCCTGGTGCCGATCACGGCGCTGCTGCAGCAATGGTTTACGACGCGGCAGATGTTTTTGTCCGCGATGACTTTATTCCTCATAGGCACGGCCATCTCGGCATTCGCGCCCGAATTCGGCGTATTGCTCACGGGACGCGTCGTGCAGGCGATGGGGACGGGGCTTATGCTGCCCGTACTCATGAACACGATCCTCGTCATCTTCCCGATCGAAAAGCGGGGGGCGGCGATGGGCCTGATCGGCCTCGTCATCATGTTCGCGCCGGCGATCGGACCGACGCTGTCCGGACTGATCATCGATGCGCTCGACTGGCGCTGGCTGTTCTACCTGGTGCTCCCGCTAGCGGCATTTTCCATTATTTTCGCCGCGGCATTCCTGAAAAACGTCACCGATCTGACCAAGCCTAAAGTCGATATCGTCTCGATACTGCTGTCGACGATCGGCTTCGGCGGCATCGTGTACGGCTTCAGCAAAGCGGGCGAGAGCGGCTGGGGAGATCCCGAGGTCGTATGGTCGCTCTCGGTCGGCGGCCTTTCCCTGCTGCTGTTCATCTGGCGCCAGCTGGTCGTGAAGGAACCGATCCTCGACCTGCGTGCCTTTAAGTATCCGATGTTCAGCCTGGTGACCGTGCTGCTGTTCGTCGTCATGATGACGATGTTCTCCACGATGACCATCCTGCCGATGTTCCTGCAGAGCGCTCTTTTGCTGACCGCTTTCAAGTCGGGCCTGCTCATGCTGCCGGGCAGCGTCATCAACGGGATCATGGCGCCGGTATCGGGCAAGCTGTTCGACAAGTTCGGACCGCGCGTGCTCGTCATTCCGGGCCTGGCGCTCACGGCGCTGTCGGTATGGATGTTCACCGGCATCGACACGGACGTGTCCAAGGGTTATGTCATCTTTATCCATATCGTTTTGCTCATCGGCATCTCGATGGTGATGATGCCTGCGCAGACGACGGGCCTGAACCAGCTGCCGAGGCATCTGTACCCGCACGGCACGGCAATTCTGAACACGCTGCAGCAGGTATCCGGGGCGATCGGCACGGCGCTGTTCATCAGCATTATGTCGACGGGCACCAAAAACTATCTGGCAGGCTCAGAGGATCCGACCGCGCCGGCCGAGCAGGTCGCCGGTCTCATGTCGGGCCTTCACGATGCGTTCTGGATCGGCTTTATCGTTGCGCTCGTCGCGCTGGTCGTCGGCTTGTTCATTCGCCGCACGAAGGCGCCGGACGAACAAGAGGCCAAGCAGGTCGCTTAGTTCTGGAAAAAGCATGGACGGTTCGCGTGAAGCGAACCGTCCATGCTTTTCTCGGCATCAGCGCAAATTATGTAATTGTGCCATGCACATTCGCTTGGCGAATGCCGGGTAGCGGCATGGGGTGCCGCTAAGTCAAGCGGCCTCAGGGGGCTGGAGGGGATAGCGGTCATGGCGTGCCGCTAAGTCATGCGGTCCCGGGGGGGGCTGGAGGTGATAGCGGCATGGCGTGCCGCTAAGTCATGCGGTCCCGGGGGGGCTGGAGGAGATAGCGGCATGGCGTGCCGCTAAGTCATGCGGTCCCGGGGGGGCTGGAGGAGATAGCGGCATGGCGTGCCGCTAAGTCATGCGGTCCCGGGGGGGCTGGAGGGGATAGCGGCATGGCGTGCCGCTAAGTCAAGCGGCCTCAGGGGGCTGGAGGGGATAGCGGCATGGCGTGCCGCTAAGTCATGCGGTCCCGGGGGGGCTGGAGGGGATAGCGGCATGGCGTGCCGCTAAGTCATGCGGTCCCGGGGGGGCTGGAGGTGATAGCGGCATGGCGTGCCGCTAAGTCATGCGGTCCCGGGGGGGGGGCTGGAGGTGATAGCGGCATGGAGTGCCGCTAAACCACTCGGTCCTGGGGAGCTGGAGGGGATAGCGGCACCGCGTGCCGCTAAGTCACTCGGTCCCAGGGTGGCGGGAGGCGATAGCGGCACCGCGAGTCGCTGAGTCATGCGGTCCCGGGGGGCTGGAGGGGATAGCGGCATGGCGTGCCGCTAAACCACTCGGTCCTGGGGAGCTGGAGGCGATAGCGGCACCGCGTGCCGCTAAGTCAAGCGGTCCAGGGGTGGCTGGAGGCGATACCGGCATGGCGTGCCGCTAAACCCACTCGGCCCTGTGGCGCTGGAGGCAATAACGGTACTTCGTGCCGCTAAGTCACTCGGTCCCTGGGTGGCGGGAGGCGATAGCGGCACCTCATGCCGCTAAGCCAATCGGTCCCGGGTTGTCGGGAGCAATAGCGGCACCGTGCGGCGGGACTGTGTTAACGTAGCGAAGCATGTTACATCCGATCGCGCGTTATCGCGGATCGTCCTTGTAGATCTCGCGCATGACGTGGCCGAGCTCGGGCACGATGAGCCGCGTCATCGCAAGGCGCACCGCCCCGGTCGAGCCGGGCATGGAAAACACGGCCGTGCGGCCCATCGTGCCCGCGATCGCCCGGGACAGCATGGCGGCCGTACCGATGTCCTCCGTGAAGCTGAGCATGCGGAAAATTTCGCCGAAGCCCGGCATTTCCTTGCTCAACATGCCGGCTACCGCTTCATAGGTGGTGTCTCGCGCAGCGATGCCGGTGCCGCCGTTCAACAGCACCGCTTCGATCGCAGGATCGCTTTCGGCCGAATGAAGCAGTTCGCGAATGCGTTCGACTTCGTCCGGCACGATCAGCGCGCTTCGGACGGTATGGCCATTCGCCTCAAGAAGCTCACGGATGAGCCGGCCGCTCTTGTCGGTGTCGGGGGTGCGAGTGTCGGATACGGTGACGATCATGCAGGCGACGGAGGACGGAGCCTCGCGTCTGTGCTGTTCGGCGGAAGTGATCGGTTCGATGGGGATGCAGCCTCCTTGGTCGCGTCGGGCGATATGGCGATATGGCGATATAAAAACGGCGAACCCGATTCGCGGACCATGGATCCGAAAATGCGGGTTCGCTCATCGTTGTGGCTCGGAAACGGATGAGGCATTCGCTTAAAGCTTTATTCGGGCCGGTACGCGGCCGACTCGTCCTGCGTATTCAAACCGTCGTCTACGTCCCGATCGTGCGCTGTCTCGGCAGGTCGGGCACGGATCAATCGGTCGGCAATCGCCGGCAGCAGAAGGAATAGAGCGTAGGCGAGCGTCATCCAGATCGTAAACGTATGATACTGCCCTTGATCGAGGTCGTACAGAACCTTGTCTCTATAAAGAAGGACGAAGGTATTCAGCAAAAGACCGATCAATGCGCCAATAAAGCCGAACCGGGTAGCCGAACCCGGCATTCTGAATAGTCTGAGACGCACGACGAGCGCGACGCCCAGGATGACGAGCGCCGTGAGCGCCTCGAGCAGGAACAGGGAGGCCCCGAATTGGCGATCCTCGGCGGCGACGAGCACCCAATCGCCGAACAGCATAAAAAACAGCGTCCCAAGGGCCCACATCGCGATGCCCAACCCGGACAAAATCAGCATTTGCCTCAGCATGCCATGGATCTTTCCTTTCGCATCCGCCCGGGGACGCGGGAGTGGTCTGACAATTGCCCGAACGCGGCTGCAGCCGAAGCTGCAGCGCGTCATGCGGGATTTAAGGCAGCTGGCTGCGCAGCACGGTCATATTGCCGCCGAGGCGGTAAGCGCCCAGATTGGCCGGGAGCAGGAGGCAGTCGCCGGCCTTAATGTCCAGGCTGCCGCCGTCCCACCCGATCGAGCCTTGGCCTTGCACGGCAATCAGGATAACGAAGCTGTCGGACGGCGTCGCCAGTTCCCAGTCGCCTTGGACGACGCCCTTGTCGGTCTCGAAGTATGGCGAGGAGGCGAGGCGCAGCCACTCTCCCGCCGGCGTGCCGGCCGAGGACATGCGGCTCGCGCCTGCGCCTTCGTAGTCGGTCACGTTCAGCGAATCCTCGATATGAAGCTCGCGCGGCTTGCCGTCGAGGCCCGGACGGTCGTAATCGTACAGACGGTAGGTCGTGTCCGAGTTCTGCTGGATTTCGGCCACCAGGACGCCCGCGCAGAGCGCGTGAACCGTACCGGCGGGAATATAGAACGTATCGCCGGCTTGAACGGACACTTCCTGCAGCGAATTCATGATCTTGCCTTCCTCGATGGCCGCGGCGAGCTTCTCGCGCGTCGTGCCCGGCTTCAGGCCGTAGATGATCTTGGCGCCGGGCGCGGCGTCGATGACGTACCACATCTCGGTCTTGCCCAGCTCGCCCTTGGGCAGGCCTGCATAGTGATCGTTAGGGTGAACTTGAACGGACAGATCATCGTTGCAATCGAGCAGCTTGATGAGCAGCGGAAAGCGGCCGAGGCCGGCGACCGCGCCCTTCGCGCCGAACCACTGCGCGCCGAAGCGCTCACGGATCTCGTCGAGCCCGAGACCGGCCAGCTCGCCGTTCTGCACGTGCGAGACGCCGTTCGGGTGGTCGGCGATCATCCAGCCTTCGCCGATATGGCCGGGGGGCACGTCGAAGCCGAACTGCTCCAGGGCGCGGCCGCCCCATACGCGTTCTTTGAACTCAGGCTTGAAGTGAAGGGGATAAGGTTTGGTCGATTGGGTCATGCTTGGTTGCCTCCTCTGGTCGATTGGAAAAATTCTAGCGACTCGCCGTCAGGCCCGCGGAAAAAGAAGTAGCGGCTTCCGTTCGGCAACGTCGTGATCTCGGCGTCGAGCCCGTCGACGTCCAGCATCGAGATGCGCGAATACTCGGCTTCGATGTCGTCGACGCCGAAGGCGACATGGTGCACGCGTCCCTCGGGAGCAAGCGTCCCGTCGTAGCCTTCGATGAGCTCGAGCTCCGTCTCGTCTGCGCCGGGGAACGACAGGAACGCGAGGCGGATCACGCCGTTCGTGTGAGGCAGCGTATCCGTATGTACGAGTCCGACGGTTTGCGCGTAAAAGGCGATGGAACGCTCCAGATTGCTTGCCATGATGCCGACATGCTCGATTTTTTTGACAGCCATATAGGCAGCCTCCATTTCATTTTTTCTCCAACGCATACAAATAGGGCGATCCCGCCCGCTTCGGAAAGCGGTACAGCAGCGCCTGGACGGCATCGTCGGGCAGTGCGGCGATCCAGTCGCCGACCGCAGACGCTTCGTCCTGCCCGCCTTCGTGGCCGGGGTAGACGGCGATCGTCGCGATGCCGCCCGGCGCGAGCAGGCGAAGAGCGGCATCGAGCGCTGCCAGCGTCGTGTCCGGCTTCGTAATGACCGGGCCCGCTCCGTCCGCCGAGGCCGGTCCGCCGGGCAGATAGCCGAGATTGAACATGACCGCGCCGACGCGCCCATGCGCGTCGGCGGGCACCAGCTCGGCCATCTCCTCATGCCCCGCATGCAGCAGTACGACCTCGGCGAGCGTTCGATCGCCGCCGGCCCCCGTCGTAGCTGCCGCAGCCGCCTCAAGCAGCCGTTTCCTCGTCCGCGCCAGCGCCTCCTCCTGCACGTCGAAGGCATACACCCGTCCGCCAGGGCCGGCCGCCTTGGCCAAGAACAACGTATCCACGCCGCCGCCGGCCGTTGCGTCGACCACCGTCGCGCCGGGCGAGATGCGCTCGGACACCAGCCGCTGGGCCATCGTCAGCACGGAAAGGAAGCCCATGCGGTCAGCGTCCCTTCCAGTGCTTACCCTGCCAGCTGCCGCGCCGCACCAGCTCCGCGTCGATGGCGTTCAGCACTTCCCATTTGTTCAGGCTCCACATCGGCCCGATCAAGAGATCGCGCGGCGCGTCGCCGGTCAGCCGGTGGACGATCATATCCGGCGGCAGCAGCTCCAGCGAGTCGACGATCAGCTTCACGTACTCGTCCATCTCAAGGAAGCGAAGCAGCCCGTCCCGCCATTGCCTTACCATCGGCGTCTTGCGCATGAGGTGAAGGAGGTGGATCTTGATGCCCTGCACGTCCATCGCAGCCGTCTGCCGCAGCGTCTCCATCATCATCGCCTCGTCCTCGCCGGGGAGGCCGTAGATGATATGCGTGCATACCCGGATGCCTCGCGCCCGGAGGCGCTCGACTGCGTCCACGTAGCAGGCCGTATCGTGGGCGCGGTTAATGAGCGTGGACGTGCTCTCGTGCACCGTCTGCAAGCCCATTTCAAGCCAGAGATAAGTCCGCTCGTTCAGCTCCGCCAGATAGTCGACGACGTCGTCGGGGAGACAGTCGGGACGCGTGGCGATGGAGAGGCCGACCAGCCCCGGCTGCTCGAGAATCACCTCGTAATATTCCTTCAGCGTAGCCAGCGGCGCGTACGTATTCGTATAAGCCTGAAAATAACCGATGTACTTGGCCTCCGGCCACTTGAGATGCTGGCGGTCCCGGATCGTATTGAATTGGGTGACGAGATCCTGCCGGCGGCTGCCCGCGAAGTCCCCGGAGCCGCGCGCGCTGCAGAACGTGCAGCCGCCGGCCGCGATCGAGCCGTCGCGATTGGGGCAGGTGAAGCCCGCGTCCAGCATAACCTTGAATACCTTCGTGCCGAATTCGCGCCTCATCTCGTGATTCCACGTATGGAATCGTTTGCCGCTCCATTCCGTAGGCGGGATGGCTGCGCCTGCTGTATTTTCGATGATCGGCATGTTCGTTCGCCGCTCCTTGTCGCTTGTCTTTAGTCGGATCGACTAGGCTGCTTCTATTGTAGCTGAAAATGCCCCGTCATACCATTTTCATCGATTCATTTTACAGCGGGACGGATTTCCGATAAAGAAGTTTTCTCAAAAAATGATGGCTTTAAGGCGCTCGCCTTCTTGCTAAACCTTACATGAACGTGTTATATTAAAAGTGCGTCAGATCAACAAATAAATCTGACATCAACACAAATAAGACGTCTGTCGGATACAGTCGTAAGAGTGCGGATAAGCTAGGTTTGACCCATCTTATATTCAGAAAGCGAGTGAAGTTCATGAACACGTCCGTACGTATTCCGCAAGGCGACGATACGATGAAGGTAGAGCTCACGGTCAAGGAAATGATGGCGCTGGCAGGCGTCAAGTTCAACAACAACCACAATGTCGGCGCGTCCGCGAAGAAGAAGCTTCAGGAAGCGATCGAAGTCCATTACCATATTGAAGAGAACCGTCCACTCAACTAATCCGACACAGACTTTTATAGACCGCCTCTCCCCTGCATGGGGAAGGCGGTCTTATTTCGCGTTCCGGGCGTTGGCTGGCGCCGCAGACCCGGCTTGTTCTTCCTCGACGACCGCGCTTGACTTATACTGAAGCGTAAAGGTTGAAGGAGGACGATCGATGCTGAGGATAGATGACGGAGCGGTAAAAGTATTCGAGAGCGATCTGTACCGGACTACCTCGACCGTCGTCGTGACGGACACGCATGTCCTTGTTGCGGATCCCTGCTGGCTTCCCCGGGAGGTCGAGGAAATCCGCGCTTACGTGGAACGCGTGCGTGGAGACCGTCAGGTCGCGCTGCTGTTCACGCATTCGGACTTTGACCATATTATCGGCTGGCGGGCGTTTCCTGACGCCATCGTCGTCGCGAGCGGCAGCTTCGCCCGCAGTCCGGCGGCGGAGCGCGAGCGGAACCTGCAACAGATCCGGGAATTCGACGACAAGTATTATTTGAAAAGAAATTACGAAATCGCCTTCCCGAACGTGGACCACCCGATGGACGGCGACGGCACGGCGCTTGCGCTCGGCGACGCGAGGCTCGTCTGCTACCAAGCGCCCGGACACAACGCGGACGGCATGATGACGGTTGTCGAGCCGTACGGCATTTTGATAGCGGGCGATTATTTGTCGGATGCGGAGTTCCCTTTTATTTTCCACGGCAGCGCCGACTACGAGGAGACGCTTCTCAAATTCGACGCGATCGCAGAGCGCCACGATATTAAGCTTTTCGTGCCGGGACACGGCTCGACGTCGAGCGATTCCGCTCATATGCGGGCACGCCGGGACGCGGATCTGCGATATATTCGGGAGCTGCGCCGGCTGATCCAGGCCGGAGACGAGGAAGGCGCGGCCCGTCTGATCGCCGATGCGCCGTTTCCGCTCAATCAGCGCAAGTATCATGAGGATAACGCGAATAAAATCAGGCAGGAACTTGCGGACGCTGCCCGATAAAGCGCGTGCCGCTTTACAAAGAACACAGAAGCCTGCACAATGGATGCGGCACGGTTTTATTATCGGCGATACGGGAGGATCTACATGCGATTGCGCGGCAGGAAATTTAAGCAAGGGCTTGAGGCACAGGCCGATCTGGTCGTGCTGGAGCCGCAGAAGCTGAAAGGGCGCTGGCACGAATTTTTCGGCAACGACCGTCCGATTATGATCGAGATCGGCATGGGCAAGGGCCGGTTTATCACCCAGATGAGCGCGAGAAATCCGGAAATCAACTACATCGGTATGGATATGTTCGACGAGCTGCTGCAGCGGGGCAGCGAGAAGGCGCGCGCGATATGGCAGGAAAAGGGCGAGGAGCGCGTGCCCAATCTGGCGCTGGTTCGGGGGAACGCGGAGTTTCTTGAAGATATGTTCGAGCCGGGCGAGCTCACGCGCATCTACCTGAACTTCAGCGATCCTTGGCCCAAGAGCAAGCACGGCAAGCGTCGGCTCACGCATCCGCTGTTCCTGATGAGGTACAAGCGGCTGCTGTCGGACGTCGGCGAGATTCATTTCAAGACCGACTCGCTCAGCTTGTTCGAATTTTCGCTCAACAGCTTCGCGGACACGGGGCTGCAGCTGCGCAACGTCTCGCTTCATCTCCATCGGGACGAGCTGCGCGAAGATCTCGTCATGACGGAGTATGAGACGAAGTTCGTCGGCTTGGGCCAACCGATCTACAGGCTCGAGGCCGTCATCGGCGCGCGCGCGCTCGCGGAGCACCGCGAGCGGCTTGACGCCGAGCACGCGGAGCAGGAGCGACGCGCCGAAGAGGCGCTGGCGCGCCGCAAGTCCGGGCATGCCGGCGCGGCGGAAGCGGACGACGAGTAGGCGCAGTACGAAGCGTCAACGCCGATGCATTCGGCGATGCGACCGGCGACAAAAAAGGATGTCTCCTGATCCGTAGGGGTCGGTAGATATCCTTTTTTTTATGGAATTTATATAATTGAGAGGGAATTTAGGGATGGATTACCTGGTCATTATAAAGGCTTGGCCGTAAAAAACTGCATTTGTACATGTATTTTGTACCGACCCGCGCCACTTCATAAAATACCTGCAAATATGCAGGTAAATGCAAAGGGCAAGCCAAAAACCCGGCCGATGAAGAAGAATAACTGCTTTTTTGCATCTATCCTGTTCCAAAGGAGCGGCATAGGCAAAAAAAGATGTATATTTGCAGGCAGTTGAGGCGAATGAACGACGCTGCGACGACAGGCAAGCCCGTCAGAACGGCTGTCGAATGAGCCGACGATAGGCGTTCCGCGTTGCGCCAGCTTCGGATACGCCAAGCTTAAAAGGATCGCCAGGGGGATCTTCCCCCTGGCGATTTTTCTTCTATGTTACTCATGGCACTGTCTTACAGCTTAAACCGATGCGCCATCAGCTGCAGCTCAGAGGCCAGGGCGCGCAGCGATTCGGCGGACGCGCTCAGCTCCTCCATCTCCGCAAGCTGCTCCTCGGTAGAAGCGGAGATCGTCTGCGCCAGCTCGTTGGCTTGACCGGCGATCCGATCCATCTCCTGCATGGACGCGGCCATCTCCTCCGAGCTCGCCGCCATTTGCTGCGCGGAGGACGAGGATTCCTGGATTTGCGACGCAACGCTTTGCGTAGACTTGACGATGGCGGCGAACGATTCGCCGGTGAGCAGGAGCGCTTGAACGCCCGCTTCGACCGCCTTTTGATTCATTTCCATTGTCGCACCCGCCTCGGACACATCCTGTTGCACGGTCCGGATCAGATCGGCGACTTCGGCAGCCGAGTCGCTTGAACGCTGCGCCAGCTTTTTGACCTCGGCAGCGACGACGGCAAAGCCCTTGCCTTCTTCGCCTGCGCGGGCGGCCTCGATCGAGGCGTTGAGCGCGAGCAGGTTCGTCTGGCTCGCCAGCTCCGCGATCGCCTCGGCGACGCCGCCGATCTGCGAGGAGCGCTCCGTCAAGCGGGCGAGAATGCCCGACAGCTTCTCGGTCGCCTCGCTGATCGCGCTCATCTTGGCATCGGTGGACTGCAGGAGCCGGTTGCCTTCGACCGCTTCGAACAAAGTGGTCTCCGACGAATCGAACGCCGCGGAGGACGTGTCCGCGATGCGCTGGATTCCCTGCGTCATTTCCTCCATGGACTGCGAGCTCTCCGTGGCCGCGCGCGCTTGCGTCTCGTTGCCCGAGGCGATCTCCTGCGCCGCCACCGCCATCTGCCTGCCGGCCTGCGTCGTCTCCGAGACCGCAAGGCTCATATTGCCCGAAGCCGCGTTCAGACGGTCGGCGTTCGCCAGCAGCAGCTTGACGATATCCCGAAGATTGTCGTGCATGCGGATGAACGAGCTGGCCAGATCTCCGATCTCGTCGCGGTTGCGAACGGCAAGATTAAGCTGGCTCAGATCGCCGGATGCCATGCGGGCGGCTTCGGCCGTGATTCGCTTGATGGGACTTACGATCGAGCGGATCAGCAGCCATAGCAGGGGCGCGAATACGAGCCAGCAGACTGCGACTGTGATCCAGATGGCGTTCAGAATATGGCCTTCGCCCGAATTGTAATCCTTCATATAGGAACCGGCAGCGATAATCCAGCCCCAGTCGCCTGGCACCTGCAGCGCGTAGGTGATCTTCTGGGCTTCCTTGTCCGAATTCGGCAGCGGCCAATCGTAAAGGGTAAAGCCGCCGCCCTGCATGCTTTTGGCGATCATGTCCTTTATGTAGTAGAAGCCCGAGCTCGTTTTTTTGTCGATAATGTTCTGGCCTTCGAGCAGCGGATGGCCCAGCAGGTCGCCTTTTTCGTTCAAAATGAAAAAGTAGCCGTTTTCGCCCAGATCGAAATCCTTCGTAATCGTGCGCGTCTCGCCCGACTTGGCGCCGATCAGCTGTTCTTTGACGTATTCCTGGGCCTCGGCTGCTTCCATGCGGCCGCTGGACGCCTCCGCTTCGAAGCCCTCCGTTATGCTTGCGGCCATGTTGACCAGATTCTGCAAATTTTTCTCGATCAACCGACCGGATTCGTCGTCGTAAATCCGAAAGCTGACCACGCCGAGCGCCGATACCGGAATAATAAGCGTCAGCAGGAACAAAGGAATAAGCTTAAGGCGAATCGATCTCCGCCACGAACGAACAAAATTCATGGTTTTACCCCTCCTTATGACAATAAAACTAGGACTTCAGTCATCTTCTATCGACATTATATTCGAAATTGGACAACGTTTCCAACCCGGCGCCAGGACGGCAGCGTATGAGCGCATCGGGCAAGGTTTTAAAAATAGTACGGATGAACCGGAAACCCGCGCGCCTCGGCTTCCGTCTTATTAAAGGGACAACTTTCCATGGGTTTGCGAAGCTGCTTCGATGAACAGCCGTATCGGCAAAACGGATCGGGAGGAGGAATGCCGTACAACCGCGAACGCGCCTCGTCGGCTTCGGACGGGAACGGGCCGTTTAACATGACCTGACGTATGGGTACACTTCTATGGAGATATTTGCGATCAACCGGGAAATGTCGCCAAACCGCCTGCCGCGCAGCCGTCAAATCGGTAATCGAACGAGACTGCAGACGCATTAACGGAGAATTCGGGCGTAAGAGGAGGATATAAGGAAGCATTCGGGAACATGGCAACATTGGTTGCGGTTTATTCCGCATATCCGGTCCGAAAGCGCCGGATACGGCATCCAACCGCTTTTGACAAAGCGAACCGAAGGTAAGAAAATCAAGCGTATGCTTTCGGACTCTCCGAGCTTGATCGCGCTAACAGAGAAAAATCATGAAAAATAGGGGTCCCAGGGGGTAATACCGCTTATGTTTAACAATCTGCTGCTCGGCGTTCAGGTGTTCTTTTTCCTGATCGGAGCCTATCAAGTGATCCTGTCCTTCTTCGGCTGGTACCGCAAGAAAGAGACCATCACGCACAAGCCGACCAAATCGTTCGCCCTTCTTGTGGCCGCTCACAACGAAGAAGCCGTCGTCGGCGCCCTTATCGAGAATTTGCTGAAAATGAAATACCCGCGCGAGCTGTTCGATATTTTCGTTATTTGCGACAACTGCACGGACGGCACGGCCCGGATCGTACGCGGCTACGAAGGCGTCTATGCTTGCGAACGCAACAATCCCGCTCAGCGGGGCAAGGGCTTCGCGATCGAATGGATGCTCAAGGAGCTGTGGAAGCGGCCCCGCCAGTACGACGCCATCGTTATGTTCGATGCCGACAACCTGGTCGCGACCGACTTCCTGCAGTACATGAACGAGGACCTGTGCAACGGACACCGCGTCATCCAGGGCTACCTGGACACCAAAAACCCGCACGACAGCTGGGTCAGCGCGGCCAACGGCATCAACTACTGGTTCTGCAACCGTCTGTGGCAGCTGCCGCGCTACAATCTCGGCCTGTCCAACTTTCTGGGCGGCACGGGCATGACGTTCGAGACCAAGCTGCTCAAGGAAATGGGCTGGGGCGCCACAAGCCTCGTGGAGGACCTGGAGTTCACCGTACGCTGCATACAACGCGG
Organism: Cohnella hashimotonis; assembly: GCF_030014955.1. NCBI lineage: Bacteria > Bacillati > Bacillota > Bacilli > Caryophanales > Paenibacillaceae > Cohnella > Cohnella hashimotonis. The sequence continues at coordinate 4,862,402 of NZ_JAGRPV010000001.1, read as the reverse complement.
CATCAAGCCGAAGTTCAACTTCGACGCGCGCGTCTACGACGAGAAGCCGATTACGTTCCGCGCGTCCTCGCGCCAGCGTTTGCGCTGGATGCAGGGGCATTTCGACATCACGCGCCGCTATATGCTGCCCACGCTGTGGCAAGGCATCCGCGAACGGAGCTGGGTGAAAATCGACGCCGCTATTTATATTTTTAACGCGTACAATTTCTTGATGGGCTTCCTGCTGACTTTCACGCTCTGGTTCGATCTGCTGCTGCCGGGAGCGCCGCACTTCGACTCGATTTACTCGGTCGCGCCCGCCTGGATCGCGGTGCCGATCTCGCTGTACATCTACGCGCAGCTGCCGCTGTCGATGATGCTCGAGAAGGTCAGCTGGAAGCTGTACTTCAGGCTGATTACGTTCCCGATCTTCTTCTTCTCCTGGTGGCCGGTGACGTTCTGGGCGTTCTTTACCCAGAACAACAAGCAGTGGAGCCACACGGAGCACACGCGCGTGCTTCGACTCGAGGAAGTGCAAGGCAAGCAAATGTAGCGGGCATCTGCGGCGTCCGACGCGTCATCGTGGCGCGCGGGCGCCGTCCCGGCTTGCAGCCCGCTGCAGGCACGGAATTCGTTTGACATGCCTGGATGGGCGTGCTATAGTAGTTCGGTAACTGTTTAAATAACAGTGCTATCAAGAAGAAGCACCCGCTTCTCACCTGTTCGGCTGACGCCGGCTGGTCAGCGTAGCCTACGTATCCGGTCCGACCGTGCGAGCTTGCTCGCAGCCGGCGGCCATCCAACGTTAGCGAGCGGAATGCGGGCGAAGAGGCCCGCATTTTTTATGTTCTTCTTGACCTATTGGTTGCCCAGGTTGCAACGACGACCTTTTTCCATTAATGGAGGTGGAACGTTATTAGCAAGGATCATCAAATCAATGAGGAAATCCGGGCGAAGGAAGTCCGTCTGGTAGGCGCTGAAGGCGAACAGATCGGCATCAAGCCGTTCAGGGAAGCGATGCAGATGGCGATCGACGCCAATCTCGATCTGGTCAATGTAGCTCCGCAAGCGAAGCCGCCCGTATGTCGCATCATGGACTACGGCAAATTCCGCTACGAGCAACAGAAGAAAGAGAAGGAAGCCCGGAAGAATCAGAAGATCGTCGATCTGAAGGAAGTCTGGTTCCGTGCGAACATCGACGAACATGACTATCAGACGAAGATGCGCAACGTGATCAAGTTTCTCAAAGAAGGCGACAAGGTCAAATGCTCCGTGCGGTTCCGCGGTCGTGAGATTGCGCACTCCAACATCGGCCAGAAAATTCTCGAGCGCGTCGCGCAAGAAGCCACGGGCGAAGACCTGTGCGTCATCGAACGCGTGCCGAAGCTCGAAGGCCGCAGCATGATTATGATTCTGGCCCCCAAGGCCACCCACTGACGACAGGAGGAAATACAGATGCCTAAGATGAAAACCCACAGCAGCCTGAAGGACCGCTTCAAGATCACCGGCACCGGCAAGGTCAAGCGTTTCAAGGCTTACAAGAACCACTTGCTGTCCCACAAGTCCGGCCGCCAAAAGCGCGTTCTGGGTACGCAGCCGCTGCTGGCTGACGGCGACGTTCGCCGCATGAAGCAGCAACTGGCTAACCTGAAGTAATCACATAACCGGATTCGCTGCATCGGGCAGCGGACCTATACATTCACCGGGAGGTAATCTCAAATGGCAAGAGTCAAAGGCGGGTTCGTAACGCGCCGCCGTCGCAATAGAGTTCTGAAGCTGGCTAAAGGTTACTGGGGCGCCAAGCACCGCCTCTTCAAGAAAGCCAACGAACAAGTTCTGAAGTCCCTGACGTATGCATACCGCGACCGTCGCCAGACGAAGCGCAACTTCCGCAAGCTGTGGATCGTGCGTATCAACGCAGCCGCTCGTCAGAACGGCCTTTCCTACAGCAAGCTGATGTTCGGCCTGAAGCTGGCCGGCATCGAAGTGAACCGCAAGATCCTCGCCGACCTGGCCGTGAACGACATCACCGCGTTCAACTCGCTGGCAGGCACCGCCAAAGAAAAAATCAACGCGTAATCATTCGCGTATAAGACGCCTTCCCTTCGCCGGGACGGCGTCTTTTGCGTTCCGCGCGGAAATCCCCGGCATGCGGTTCCTCGACTTTTGCACGACTCCGCGATTCTCCGCGTACAAGCGTACAGCCATAACCACGCCCGCGGTCATATAATGAACGGACAAACGGTGAAGGGAGGAGTTCGAATGGCACGCGTGACTAAATCGCAAGTGCAAAAGCTCGTTGGACGCCATATCTATGCCGTTCGCAAGGACCGCTCCGTCGTATACGGCAAGCTGGTCGGCATAAAAGGAAATTCGCTCATTCTCGAGCGGGGAAGAGGCAAACAGGTTCAAACCAAAGCCATTATCCCGTTGGTTTTGTTCGATGTACTCGCCATTGGCACGGCCCCTTTTGCAGGCGGCTGGGGAGGCGGCTTCGGCGGCGGTTTTGGCGGTTGGGGCGGCGGCTGGGGCGGCTGGTGGTAAGCCGGTCCTCCGTATAGTCCGAACGCCACGTCAGTTGATCATTTAGTCGCTTATGATGTTACTATAGGAAAACATAACGGGAGGATCCGGCTTGACGGCCGCGTCTTCCCGTTTTTCATTGAAGGGCGAACCATTTCTGGATATTCCGGAATTTTGCGATTGGCGCAAGGCCGTGACGAATGAGCGGCGGGCGAAGCGCTCCCGCGAGCAATAGAAAGGAGCCGGCCAGCAGCTCGCCAGCAGCCGGCTCCCTTTCCGTTATCGCGCGACGGTCACGTTGTCGAAGTAGGCTTTCGTATTCGCATATACCCGCGCCCCGATTCGTCCGGAGGCAAGCGCACTGTCCGTGACGGCGAACTGAAGGACGCCGTTCTGGTAGACTGAAATGTTCGCGCCGCTCGCCACGATCTTGTACGTGTAGAACGTATCCGCGGCGACGCTTGGATTCGCGTACCCCAGCGCCGTTTTCACGCCGCCGACCGACTTGACGAGCTCCAGCCTCCGCCCGGTGCGGTCGTTGTTTTTCAAGTACAGCAAGTAGTAGTTGTCGCTGTCCGCGTAGCGGAACAATAGTCCCGCGTCCTTGTTGCCGCCCGAATTGTTCGTGACGCTGACATCAGCCTGAAGGGTATAGTCGGTCCATGCGGCATCGCCGGCGACGGAGAAGCTGTTGCCGCTGCCCGCCTGGCAGACGTACCGGCCGGCTTGCACCGACCAGGTGCCGCTCGTCGGCGTCCAGCCGTCCGGATTGCCGTCTTCGAAGTCGTCGGCCAGCAGCGTCCCGCTCACTGCGGGACCCGACTGAACCGCGCTGCTCACCGCGTCTCTCGTCGTATCCGTCGTATGAAAATAGTACGAATGAACGCCGAGCGGCAGCTTGGCCGTATACGCGTACGCTTTGCCGTCCGTATACGTCGTATCACCGTCGTCCACAGCCGTCATCGCGTGGACGACGCCGTCCAGGACGAGCTCCATGGCGAACGGCTTTTCGTTGTCCGCATCCGTATACGTTACGTTAAACGTATAGTTCGTATCCGCGTCTCCCGTTGCATGGTCTACGCCGCCCGCGGTCAGCGTCGGCGCGGAGCCGCTCGCGACGTTGGTCGCTTTGATCTCGTCCACGAGCAGCTCGCCGTAGCCGACGGCCGTCTGGTTCAGCCAGATCGCCATCGTCGTCTTTTTCTTGTTCACGGCGGGAGACAACGCGTCGAGATTGATCTGTAGGTCGGTCCAGGACGCAGGCACCGCCGCCCACCCGCTCGTCAGGTTATAAGTACGCGTGCCGTCGTTCAGCTCGATTTTCATGCGCAGGTTTGCGTAGCCGGGATTTTTTACCGTGAAATTCAAGTAACGATAACCCGACAGGTCGAGATAGTCGTGCCACGGCTGAAACTTGGCGTACGAGTTGGTCGCGGTCGGCGTCTGCGTGAACAGTCCGACCGAGCGGCCTTCCGCGGTCGTCTTGGCGAAAGTCGCCGTGCCGCCGTTCTGCGTATACCAGTTCACCCACTCGTTATTACCGCCGGTCGAACCCCATAGCCCCCCGCCGCCAAAGTCGTCGTACAGAAGCGGGTGCGAAGGATCGGGCAGCGGCGCCGCGACCGTGTAATGCGTCGAGCTGTAGGTATAATTGCCCGCGGCGTCCTTGCCTCTAACGTCGACCCGCTTGTTCGCATAAGGCGCCGAAGCGCTCTCGTCGATCGATGCGGCATAGACGGCGCCGGATACCGACATCGGGACATACGGGCCGCTTTGGCCCGAAGTCGAGTAGGACACGTCGCTCAATCCGGTTGCGGGACCCGCGAGTACGGTGACATTGCCGCGCACGTAATCGCCGATGACGGGCGAGAGCGTCGGCAGCCGCTGTGGCGCCGCGGCGCCGGCCGAGTTGGCCGCCGGATCCGAGCCGAGACTCATGATCGTATACAGCAGCCCCGCCTGGATGCTGATGCTGAACTCGTTGTAGCGCCATTGGTTCGTATCGTCCGCGTAGAGCGAACGGTCCTCGTACCACGGGCTGGCGCTGGTCTTGTCTTTCGTGTCCTTCATGTTCGGTCCGCTGACCATCGCGCCGGGGAAAACGATGCCGGGATTGCTCGCGTTGCCGTTCGCCCCTTCATCGTACCGCGTGTGCGGGTAGGTGACGAAGTCGGAGCCGATGCCCGACACCCAGCTGATGTTCCACGGGTTTTCGCCGAAGATCCAGTAGAGACCCTTCTCGACGGCGCGCAGTGCGGCAGGATCGCCGAACAGCTCGTAATAGCGCATCATGTCGCCCAGGTAGGAGGCATGCGGTTCGTTGACGCCGAAGTTTTTGAACTGGTTCAGCACGCCGTACGGCGTATCGTCCGCCGAAGACAAAAAGAAGTCGACCTGCTGCTTCAGCAGCTGCTGGATATGCGTCTTCGTTGCGGCATCGGCGACGGGGTAGAACTCCGCCAGCGACATCGGCCGCATATCCCAATAGTTGGTGGACGACAGGTCGGCGAACGTCAGCATGCCGATGTTGGCCGTTGCGGCAGTCTTATAGTCGGCATCGCCGGTCAGCAGGTACAGCTCCACGTCCGCGAGCAGCTTCGAATTCGGGATGCCGCCGCGCGTCGAGTAGGAGCCGACGACGCCGTCCGGGTGGGCGACGACATAGTCGTAGAAAACGATCGCGGCTGCCAGGCAATCGTCGGCAAAATCCTCGAGCGTCGCAATCTTCGCGGCATCGACGTCACCCTGCGCGATCGCCGCTTGGATCGCGCGCGCCGTCGCCGCTAGCGCGCCGGCCGCCTTGGCCGAGCCGCCGACGCCGAGCCCGCTGATCCGGCGGTCGTCGGCGTTGCCGTTGACGTTGTCCGTCGACTTTTCCGGATGCACGAAGGAGGCGTTGTTCTTGATGTCGTACAGCTCGCCGTCGAATTGATCGGCCCACTTGATCAGGTATTCGCTGCCGAAGACCGCTTCGTCGACGAGATCGGGAATGCCGTTCGCGTCGTTGTCGTACTTGACGGCGGCGGCGTCCGCATGGCGGATATAGGCGAGCGCGATCTCGGCCGCGACCCACTGGTTGCCGGCGTATTTGCCGTAGTCGCCCGCATCGTACCAGCCGCCCGTCAGATCGTAATGCGTCGAGCCGTCGATCGAAGCGGCGTCGTCCAAATGGCCGGCTCCATGATACAGCTTGGCGGAAGGCGCGACGGTGCTGTATCCTGCCGGATACGCGTCATCCGTCGCAACGCCCGCCCGCAGCAGCCGGTAGAATGCCGTCATCTCGTCCTTGTAGTCGGTCCAGACATTGGCCTTGATCGGGAACGGATAGGAAGAGACGCCGTTCGTGACGATCGTGTAACCGGCGCCCGTGGCGGATACGGCCGAAAAGTCGATCCCATAAACATGACGGTTCCAGAAGAAGCCCTCGTATGTCATCGTACCGGAGGTCACCACGTTTCCGCCGCCGTCCTTCACCTTATACGACAGATCGGACAATGGGCTCGTCGACACGACCTGGGCGTCCTTGAACCCGCCGGCATTGTAGCCGGCCTGGCTGACGACGACGTCGAGCGCCTCGTTCGATTGCGTGACGACAGGAGCAGACTGAAGCGGCGTCCGCACCTCGTCCGAAGTGAGATCGCCGGCGCGGAAAAAGTGCGTATGCGTCCCGGCTGGCAGCTTCGTGATGTAGTAATAGTCTTTGCCGTCCGAATAGGTCGTATCGCCGCTATCGGTCTCGAGCATGTCGTAGGCGACGTCGTCGACGACGAGCTGCATGGCGAACGGCTTTTCATTGTCGGCGTCCGTATACGTCGCCCGGAAGGTGAACGCGGTGTTTTGCGTATAGGTCGCCGAGTTCGCGCTCATGCTGCCGGTCAGCGACGGCGGGGTGCCGCTGTCGTCCGTCGAGGCGAAAATGTCGTCGATGAGCGTCTCGCCGTAGGCGCCGCCCGACTGTCGCAGCCAAATTTCAAGTTTGGCCGTCTTCTTCTTGAGCGCGGGGGCGAGCGTAGCGAGGTCGTATCGCTGGGTCGTCCAACTCGTCGGTACGGAAATCCATCCGCCCGTCAGATTATAATTGACGGTCCCGTCGTTAACCGCGACCCGGATGAGCGAGTCGGCGTAGCCCGGATTTTTCATCGTAACGTTCAGGTAACGGTAGCCCGTCAGGTCGACGGACTCGTTCATCGGCTGGAACTTCGCCCAGGAGGAGCCGTTGCTCGGCGTCTGCGCGAACTTGCCGACCTGCCGCGAATCGACCGTGACCTTGGAAAAGGCGCCGGTGCCGCCGTTTTGGTTGTACCAGTTCGTCCAGTTCTGCTTGTACAGTCCGCCTCCGCCGAAATCGTCGTACAGCAGCGGATTGCCGGGGCCCGGCAGCGGCGCGACGGCCGCCGAGACGGCGCCGAGCGGCGAGAGCAGTCCGAGCAAAAGCGCTAGACCCAGCAAGCCGGCAAGCGATTTTTTGCCGGTTCCTTTCTTTCTCCAAAAGCTGGTCATTAACGAAGCCTCCGTTCTTTATTTGAAATCGCTTACACAATTATCGTAATCATGTCGCCCGCTGCGCACGAGGATTTAATTTCGCCAGCTTGTGATTTATTCGCGCATGATTATATATCACACCTTTCGAGAAAAAGATCATCGACAGGCGCCGCGTCCTGGCTTAGGCTAGACCTGACGGGAGTATCGTCCGGCGCGGATCGGGCGGCACGGACAGCGGGGAGGCAGCGGCATGCATAAAATACTGGTCGTCGACGACGAGCCGAGAGTAAGCACGGGCATCAAAAACTTTCTGCTCGGCTCCGAGCTGAATATCGCGCACGTAGAGACGGCGCTGAACGGCTTCGAGGCGATCGATTATTTGCGGATGGACACGTTCGATCTGGTCCTGACGGACATCCAGATGAGCCGCATGAGCGGCATCGAGCTGATGGAGACGATCTACATGGAGCAGCCCCACCTGCCGGTAATCGTCATCTCGGCCCACGAGAAGTTCGATTTCGCGAAAAAGTCGCTGCGGCTCGGTGCGCGGGACTATCTCGTCAAGCCGGTCGAGCGCGACGATCTGCTGCGGGTCGTCGGCAGCGTGCTGCGCGAGAACGAGGCGATCGGGCGCCGGTCGCTGGCGATGACCGAGACGCAGCGCGACGGCGCAGAGAAGGCGGGCCAGCCGAGTATGGGCGAGCTGCTGGCGGCGCTCGTGACGGAAGGCGATCTGCCGGCCAAGGACGGCGAGGCGCTCGCGGCGCTGCTGAGCGCTCAGTCGGAGGGCGGCCTGTTCGGCGTCGTGTCGATCCGGCCGGATCTTTCCCGCGGCGGCTTCAGCGACAGAGAGATCGCGCTGCAGGGCCGCAAGCTGCTCAAGTACGCTTCCATTAATATTTTGAACGAATGCCTCGTCGAATGGCGCGGCCTGTCGCTGAGCGGATACGGCAACGAGATCGTCGCCATCCTTCGGTTCGGCGAGCCGAAGGCGCACGAGCGAGGCGCGGGCATCGAGTCGCAGCTCCATCTGATCGGGCAAATGATCCATATGAATCTGAAAAGCTATCTGAACGTCGAGACGACGGTAGGCATCAGCTCGCTTCACGCGGACGTGTTCATGCTGCCGAAGCTCATGGACGAAGCGAACGCCGCCGCGGAATGGCGGCACGTGAATCCCGGACAGCGCGTGTTCTACTTCGAGGACCGCAAGGCGAGGGAAAACCTTGGCATCGCCGACTGGATCGCGCAGGTGGACGCCTTCGCGCAGACGCTGAAGGCAGGTAGCGGAGATGACGGGCCGACAGGGGCAGGCGAGACGCTGCTGTTGACGCTCCGCCGGCTGCAGAGCGAAGCGGAGATTTTCAACAGTTACTTCGGTATGCTGGCATACCGGCTGTACGGCTTGTTGCTCGAGCAGGGCCGAGCGAACGGGATGTCGCTGCAGCGATTCGATCCGGACGCTTACTTCCGCGGTGCGGATGCGCAAGGCAAGTTGGCAGCGCTGGCCGCCTATATCCCCGAGGTTTCGGCGATGCTCGGGCAATTGACGCAGGACCGCGACCGCTCCATTCTTGCGCGCATCACCGGCTTTATCCGGGAACGCTTCCGCGATCCGGCGCTCAAAATTCAGGACATCGCGAGCGAGGTCCATTTCAGCACGGCTTACCTGAGCTACCTGTTCAAGCGGGAGACGGGCAAAAATCTGTGGGACTTCGTCACGGAATTGCGAATCGAGGAGGCGAAGCACATGCTTGAGACGACCGACAAAAAGCGCTACGAGATCGCTTATGCCGTCGGTTACGAATCGCCGGAGCATTTCGGGCGAATGTTCAAGCGATACGCTGGCTTAAGTCCCGCGGAATACCGCAAGGAGAGGCAGGGGAGCGACGGCTGAAGCTCAAATATAAAGTCGCGATCGCCTTCGCGCTGTTCATCGTCTGTCCCTTCCTCGTCGTCGGCTGGATTTCCGCGTACAAGGCATCCGACTCGATGCGTGACGAGGTCGGCCTGACGACCCTTCGGCTCGTCAAGCAGAACCACGCGACGCTGGAGAAGACGCTGTCCGCCGTCAGCGATAAAACCGTCACGCTGCTGGACACCCACTTTTTTAGCGACGACGGCCAATACCGGTTCTGGACCAACATCGAGACGCTGGGCCAAATGCGGGAAGCGGACGCCGTCCTGGAGCGGTGGTCGTCGGATGGCACGGAATATTCCCTTTATATGACGAACAAGGAAGGGAAAAGCGCGCCGTTCGACCTGTCCAACAAAACCCGCGGCTTCAAGTATATAACCTGGGATACGGCCGCGCTGCCGGATTGGGCCGCCCGTGCGCTGAAGGAGAAGGGCGGAGCGACGCTGCTCCCGCTGTCGACGGACGGCGGCGCGCCGACCGTCAGCCTCGTTCGTGCCGTCCTGAATCCCAAGGCTTACGACGATACGCTCGGCTTCCTGGTCGTCTCGAGGCTCGAGGCGCTGCTGAAGCGCGATCTCGTCTCTGTCGGGCTCGCGAGCGATGCAGGCATCTATCTGTTCAACGATTCCGGCGAGCCGCTCATTCAGGTGGGAGACGAACCGCTCGATATGAGGGGCATGCCCGATCGGCTGCAGGGCGAGACGGAAGGCTACTTCTATGACAAGCGCGGCGGAGAGGAGCTGCTTTACGCTTTTTCCAGACGCTCCGCGTTCGGCACCCGGCTCGTGTATCAGATCCCGCTTGGCGCCGTCGCGGACAGACGGACCGCTTTCCAATGGATCATTATGGCAGCCTCGGCGATTTACCTGCTGTGCGTTTTCGCCTTCGTCCTGTATTTGCTGCGGATCGTCGTGCGCCCGCTCGTCCGCCTCACGAAGATCACCCGGATCTACGAGCCGGGCAAGCGGCTGGAAGCCGACGAAGACCTGCTGCGCGGCGACGAGTTCGGCATTCTTTACGGCGCCTTCCTGAAGATGACGGACAGGCTGGACCGATCCATCGAAGAGAACTACGTCATCAAGATCCAACAGCGGGAAAATGAGCTCGCCGCGCTCCATTCGCAGATTACGCCCCATTTGTTGTACAACACGCTGGACTCGATCTACTGGTATGCGCTCGACAGCGGCAATTCCGGCGTCGGCGACATGGTCAAGGATTTGTCCAAGCTGCTGCGGATCGGCCTCAGCAAAGGGAAGACGGAGATCCCGATTGGCGAGGAGCTCGAGCATGCGCAGGCCTACTGCCGGCTGCAGATGAAGCGGTACCCGGACACGTTCGAGGCACGTTGGGAGGTGGATGACGCCCTCTTGACCTACATGACGCCGAAGGTCATCCTTCAGCCGCTCGTGGAAAACGCGATTTTCCACAGCGTCAGCAGCATGGACGGCGAGGGCCTGATCGTCGTTCGCGCGCGGAGGTACGGAGACGACATCCGGCTGGAGGTGGAGGACAACGGCTTCCTCCCGGTGGACCTGGAACGGATGGACCGCATTCTGAGCGGCGAGGAGCGGGACAAGGGCTACGGCATCCGCAACGTTCACGAGCGCGTGCGGCTGCATTTCGGCGAGGCTTACGGGCTGCATTACGAGCGCCCTGCTGGAAGCGGACTGCGGGCCGTCGTCACGATCCCCGCGCGGGACGGCGGAGATTGACGCGAGCAGGCCATACACCCGTAACCTATAGAATATAGAAGCAGCGACAGGAAGGACGTGAAATAAAGTCCTGGACTGTCGCTGTTTTATTGAACCAGGTAGCTCGAACGGTCTTTCCCCATAAACAAGCGGGATTGTCTTCTCGCAAAATGGGCCGTAGATGCATTCAATAAACGCCACGCGGCCCTCATCGTTCGAATCGATGCGATGTTCGAGTTCATTTCTTTTCAACACAACTCCGCGTCATTTTCGCCGGAGCTAATCAACACGCTCCACTTTTGAAAGACAGAAGTCCTCCCAATTATCTCTAGTGTTCTGCGATTGCGGATTTGCGGGAATGATCAATTTTTCTGTCGGCAAGTAGAAATAATTGTTCCGGTCATGCTTTTGCAAGCCGGAAATTTTCTTTAAATCTCTCTGTAAGGTTCGATAAAAAGCTTGTATCTGTTTGTCAGGCTTCCTCGATATCATACGCATTTGAATAAGTTCTCGACTTTTAAGGGTTTCTCTGCCGCCTTTAACTTCAATAGAACAGGAACCTGGCACATCATAAAAATAGCCGAATCGTTTTATTTCCGTTAGATCGCTTATGGCGTGGCTGGAAAAGAAAAAAGAGTTATAGGCCGTATTATCAAAATAACTGGCGAACAAATCTATATTTGTAGTTTCAAATGAAGAATATTGACGCTCTCCCTGCGCGTTAACGAATATTTCGGCATACAATTTGACTCCATGTCTCAGCATAGCGTTTTGGCTCTCTGTAAGAAAATCGATAACAGGCATTGAAATATTAAAATAAATAGCGATACAGATCCCCTCCTCGTCTTAAACATCCAAAGCCAGCTATATTCCCCCAGATAAACAAGTCGTCCAGCCTTGCGCCGGACGGCTTTTCTGCGAAGATCTCCGAACGTATAAATTTGGGCGGCAACTCATCGAAAGGCAAGCGCGCTTTCGGCATACCGGCGCTTTTTCGGATGTTGTTTGACGGGCCCAAAGCCTGCATTTGAACATGTATTTCTTATCGACTCGCGCCACTTGATGAAATACCTGCAAATGTGCAGGTAAATGCAAAGCGCACGCCGAAAATCCGGCTGATGAAGGAAAATAACTGCGCCTTTGCATGTATTCTGCACAATAGGATCGTAAATGGGAAAAAGGATGCATATTTGCAGGCATTTCGGCAAAAGAGCGACGCTGGCGACGATACGCCGGCCCGTCGGAACGGCTGTCGGACGAGCCACCGATAGGCGTTCCGCGCGACTCCAGTTACGGCTTCCGCCAAACCTCATTTTACATCACACTCTGACAGGAATACATCATCGTCCTTGCCGGGCCGCCAATCTATACTGAAGTCACAGAAAGGATGTGGCGCCGTTGCACGCAAGATGGAAGCTCTTTTGGAAGTACAGGTATCTGACCTTGATGATCGTGCCCGCCTTGGCCGTGCTCGTCCTGAACAATTACCTGCCGATGTTCGGCGTGTTCATCGCCTTCAAGAACATCAATTATATCGACGGCATCTGGAGGAGCCCGTGGGTCGGCTTCGACAACTTCGAGTTTCTGTTCACCTCGGGCTCGATCTGGCGGATCGCCCGCAATACGGTGTCGTACAGCCTCGTCTTCATGATCGTCAACCTGCTGGTGTCCGTGGCGATCGCCGTCGCGATCAACGAGATCCGCAATCGCTGGCTGGCGAAAACCTATCAGACTTTTCTGATCATGCCCTACTTTCTGTCGATGGTCGTCGTGAGCTATCTCGTATACGGGTTCCTCAATCCGGAAAAAGGCTTGCTCAACCATACGATCGTCGAGTGGCTGGGCAAATCGCATGTGTTCTGGTACTCCGAGACCGCTTACTGGCCCTATATCCTGACCATCGTGAGCGCCTGGAAAGGCGTTGGCATCGGCGCCGTCATCTACATCGCGGCGATCGCGGGCATCGATCCCGAGTACTACGAAGCCGCCGTCATCGACGGCGCGTCGAAGTGGCGGCAGATCTTCCATATCACGCTGCCCACGATCCGGCCGGTCATTATTATCATCACGATACTCAACATGGGCCACGTGTTCAACTCCGACTTCGGCCTGTTCTACCAGGTACCGATGAATTCGGGGCCGCTCTATCCCGTCACCGACACGGTCGACACCTACGTCTATCGCGCGCTGAAGGAGCTTAACGATATCGGCATGTCGTCCGCTGCGGCGCTCGTCCAATCCGTGCTCGGCTTTGCGCTCGTGCTGCTGACCAACGCGTCTGTACGCAAGATCGACAAGGATCAAGCCCTCTTTTAGTAAAAATACCGAGGTGAACTTTAGCTATGCTGAAAACCGCGAGCCGCCGCGAGAATACGATCTCGCCGCTCACCAACTACGTTCTGAACGGCGGCTTCATCGTCCTGGCGCTGGCCTGCGTGCTGCCCGTCGTACTGGTCATTATCGTCTCGTTTACGCACAACGACTCCTTGCTAAGCCGCGGCTACAGCTTCTTTCCCGCCAAGTGGTCGCTGATCGCCTACGAGAGCCTGTTCAAAGACTATGGCACGATCCTTCGCGCCTACGGCGTCAGCGTCGGCATTACCGCCGCGGGCACCGTGCTCAGCGTGCTGCTGATGGCACTGTACGCCTACCCGATCTCTCGCCAGGACTATCCGCTGCGTCCGTTTTTCACCTTCTTCCTGTTTTTCACGATGCTGTTCAGCGGCGGCATCGTGAGCAAATACATCGTGTTCACGCAGGGGCTCGGGCTGCTGGACAATTACTTGTCGCTTCTGCTGCCGCTGCTCATCGTCCCGTTTAACGTCATCATCATGCGCACCTTTTTCCAGACGACGATCCATCCCGCGCTGATCGAGTCCGCACGGATCGACGGAGCGGGGGAGCTGCGGATTTTCGTCCGCATCGTTCTGCCGCTCTCGCTCCCGGTCATGGCGACGATGGCGCTGTTCAGCACGATCCTGTTCTGGAACGACTGGTTCAACGCGCTTCTGTTCATCCGGGCGGAAGACAAATATCCGGTCCAGTTCCTCATGATCCGCGTGCTCAACGACATCCAGTATTTGCGGGAAAATGTGCAGCTGGCGGCGCAAAATCCGGAAATGATGCGGAATCTTCCGAACGAATCGCTGCAAATGGCGATGGCGGTCGTCGGCATGGGCCCGATCCTGATCGTTTATCCCTTTTTCCAAAAGTACTTCGTCAAAGGGCTCACGATCGGCGCCGTCAAGGGCTGATCCCATGCCGCCGCATAGCTAACGGTAGTCCCGGCCGCCGGCACGCTCGCTATGCCGATTCCCGGCCGATCTATATAATCTGAATTAAATATCAGGAGGGTTACTCGCAATGGACATCAAAAAAAAGAAAAGGCATATCCCGGCATTGGCGCTCGTCTTCGCCTTCGCCTCGATGCTGCAGGCTTGCGCCGGCGGCAGCGGCAACGACAAGGAGGCTTCCTCGCCTCCGGCAAGCTCCGCCGCGCCGAGCAGCGCCTCCGCTTCGGCGAGCGCGGCTCCGTCCGAGAGCGCAGCACCGAGCGAGCTTGCGCCGTACGAGGTGTCGATCGTCTATTTCGGCAAGCCGCAGCCGGACGACGCGCTCGTCGAAGCGAAGCTGAACGCGTTTTTCAAGGAAAAGATCAACGCGACGGTCAAGCTGCAGCCGATCGCCTCGAGCGATTATAAGAACCGCACCGAGCTGATGATGAATACCGGGGAAAAGATGGACCTCGTCTTTACGGCTTCATGGCTGAACTTCTTTGGCAACGTTTCCAAGGGCGCCTTCGTCGAGCTGGACGATCTGCTGGCGAAATACGGTCAAGGCATCAAGGACCGGCTCAACCCGCTCTATCTAGAGGCGCCGCGCATGAAGGGCAAGCTGTACGCGATCCCGACGAACAAGGAAATCACGCAGGGCAAGGCGCTCACTTACCGCAAAGACATCGTCGACAAGTATCAGATTCCGATCGACAGCATCAATACGATGGCGGACCTCGAGCCCTGGATGGAGAAGGTCAAGGCGGGCGAGCCCGGCATCATTCCTTACTACGTGGCGGGCGGCTCCGGCAACTTCGGCGGCGGCTTCATGATGTACGAGACGCGCGGCAACTACCGTCCGATCGGCCCGGCGCCGGCGAAGACGCCGATGTTCCTGCTCGACTACAAATCGTCCGACGAGATGAAGGTCAAGTCGGTGCTCGATCCCGAGATCGCGGACATCAACAAGCAGGAGGTCGGCCTGTTCCGCAGCTTCTACGAGAAGGGCTACATCAATGCCGACGCGGCGACGAGCACGACGACCGTCAACGATCTGCAAAAGGAAGGCAAGATCTGGGTGCAGGCCGCGACCTGGAAGCCGGGCGCCGACATCGAGATGAAGCTCGCCACCGACAGCAAATACGACTACGTGTCTCACGTCGTCGAAGAACCCATCGTCACGACGGACCTTGCAGCCGGCTCGATGTTCGCGATCTCCCGGACGTCCAAGGACCCGGACCGCGCGATGATGGTGCTGAACTACCTGCACACCGATCCGTACGTCATCAATCTGTTCGTCAACGGCATCGAAGACAAGCACTATAAAAAGGTCGGCGAAAACCGCATCGAGCCGGTCGCAGACAGCGGCTACAATCCCGGCACGTCTTGGGTCGTCGGCAACCAGCTGCTCAACTACCTGAAGCCCGGCCAGCCCGACGATCTGTACACGAGCTGGGAGAAATTCAACAACGATGCCAAGCGTTTCCCGCTTATGGGCTTCGTATTCGACGAGGCCAACGTGAAAAACGAGATTACGCAAATGACCGCGGTCGTCACCGAATACCAGTCGATCTTTACCGGGGCCGTCAAAAATCCGGAAAAGCTTCTCGACGAGCGCAACGCCAAGCTGAAGAGCGCAGGCATCGAGAAGGTACAGGCCGAGCTGCAAAAACAAATCGACGCCTGGCGGGCGGAGAACAAAAAGTAAGCCGCGTCCCGCGACGGCGCGAAAGGCATGAAGCGGCAGAGCGCCCGAATCCCGGGACGCTCTGTCCGTCCGTTGAAGGAAAAACACTGGCCGCAAGGGGGAATCTCATATGAAACCGCAAAACCTGATCTATACGTTCGTCAGCTACGCCGCGCACTACGATAAGCCTTGGGGGCATGGCGTAGCCGTAGACGGCATCGATCGGACGGCCGCGCTGGCGCACCGGCACGGCATCCCGGTCACGTGGATCGTGAACGGACGGTCCGTGCCTGTCCTTCGGGAGCGGATCGTTGCCTGGCATGACGAATACGGGGACGACGTCATTTTGCAAACGCCTTTTTTTATCGAGGATACGGGAGCCGACAAGGAAGCTTTCAAGCGTCGGCTGGAGGAAGACTGGCGTATCGTGCGGGAGGCGTTTCCCTGGGTCCGCACCAAGGTCGCGGCGCGCGGCAAGATTTATAACGAAGTGATCGAAGCGCTCGAGGAGCTGGATTTCAGCGGCATGTGGGGCTATTGCTGGGAGCAGGTATGGTGGGACGGCATCACGCACAACGGCATTCCGTGGGGCTCATGGTATGTCGATCCTGCGAGGTACAAGGCTCCGCACCCGGCCCGCGGGAAAATTGTCGCCTGCGAATGGACGGCCCGCGACCTGAACGCGACCTTCCACTCGGGCTGTCCGGTTATTTATTCGACGGATCCGAACGACGTGCTGCGGGCGGGTCTCTGCGACGGCGGGAACGTGGAATATTGGAAGCGCCTGTTCGACGTCTATCTGGAAAATACGGCGCACAACGATCAGGTGTTTTTCCTGCAGCAGCAGGAGGCGCACGAAATGGAGTTTACCGAACGGTTCGCCGTATTTCCCGCCGAGCATGTCGAGGCATGCGCCGGCATGCTCGATCTGTTTTTCGCCTATGTCGCGAGCAGGTCGGTCACGCTCTCGACCGTGCCCCGCGCGATGGAGATGTATAGAGAGGCGAACGCCGAGACGGCACCCTCGTATATGCTCGCGAGGGACGCCGGCGGACGGCCGCAGCCGAACGAATACACGGTAACGCTGGGAGGGACCGCGTCCGGCCCTTGGCCGAAAACGTTCCTCTACTACGACAAGGAATGTCAGCTGGCGTTCGTAGACGGCGAATGCGCGCCGCGCCGCCTGCGCAGCTATGTGGGCAGGACCGGCATGCACGATACGTTCGACGCGCCGACGCCGCAGGTGTTCGTGCGCGGCTACGACAAGACGGAGGAACGCATCGTCATGACCTTCGACATCGGGCATGCGCCGCCGATGCCGTTCGGTCTCGCCTATTGGGACGATCTGAGCGGCTATGAGGTCGAATGCTGCTCGGTGGGGGCGACAGCCAAGATCATCCTGGGAGAGCTTGTTTTCTTGCGCATCGCGCTGAAGGGAGCGCCTGGTGCCGTCGAGCTGAAACTTAGAAGGAAGAGCGGGGACGAAGTCGGATACGGTAGCAGGGAGCAGGAGGAAAGCGGATACAGGAAATAGCCGCGGCGCCTCGAAATCTATGTATACGTCATGCCGCTTTCGCAGCTTACGCTGAGGCGATAGCTGGTTTGAGCGACCCTGCGTCTTCTCCCGGAGAGAAGAGACGGGGTCGCTTTTTTCGCGAGGCAGAAGCTGGCGCTAGAAAAGCTGCCGCATGAAGTGAACTGCCGCTGCGGGCCTGCCGAGAGTCACAAGCGTCCCCCGCGCAGCGCATCCTTTTACCGCAGCATATGCCTCACAACCAGCCACAAATTCCCCGGCTTCTCCGCCAGCCGGCGCGTGTAATAGGGATACCACATCGTGCCGTAGGGCACGTAGCAGCGTACCCGATAGCCCTCCCTGGCGAGCCGCGCCTGTTCGGACATCCGCAGCCCGTACAGCATCTGGAACTCGAACCTCTCCTTCGGAATTCCATGATGAAGCGTATAATCTTTGACCCAGCTTATAATGGCGTCGTCATGCGACGCGACTGCCGTGTAGATGCCCCGGTCCAGGTGCAGCTGAACGATCCTTTTGAAGCTTGCGACAATCTCGGACTTGTGCTGGAAAGCGATGGCCGCGGGCTCCCGGTATGCGCCTTTAACGAGCCTTAAGGAAACGCCCGCACCCATCAAGTCACGCGCATCTCCTTCGGTGCGCTTCAGATAAGCCTGCAGCACGGTGCCTACGTTGGTCAGCCCCTCCCGGTGCAGCCGGACGGTCATGTCGATCGTCGCCTGCGTATACGGTGAATTCTCCATATCGATCCGTACGAAATTGCCGTACTCCCTGGCCCGGGCGACGATATCGCGGATGTTCCGGAAGCAGGCGTCGGCGTCGAGCGCGAGCCCCATCTGCGTCGGCTTCAGCGATACGTTGGCGCGCACGCCCGAATCCGCGATCGCGTCGAGCAGCTTCAAGTATTCGTCGCGATAAGCGAGCGCCTCGTCCGTACTGCCGATGCCTTCGCCGAGCGCATCCAGCGTAGCCATAATGCCCTGACGATTGAGCGCCGCCACCTCGCGCAGCGCGCCTTGCAGATGGTCGCTGGCGACGAAGCGGCCGGCCAGCCTGCGGCCGAATCGCAGCGTCAGCCGCTTCACCGCGCGGTTGCCCGTCACGGCCGTCATCGTTTTGCGGTACAGCGTCGAGCCGATATTCATGAGAGACGCTCCTTTCGCATGCCGGTCGTGCATAGATTGGGGAGGAACGGCTGTAATCATTCGTTACCCGAAGGAGGCTGTCTTTAAGGATGAGGACAGAATTCAAAAACGAAGCCTTCACGAACTTCAAGGCGGAGCCGGCCAACCTTGCTTATGACGCCGCGCTCCGGCAAGTCGAAGCGGAGCTCGGCCGGAGCTACCCGCTCGTTATCGGCGGAGCGCGAATCGATACGGAGCGCAGAGCGACTTCGGTCAACCCGGCCAAGCGCGCCAGGATCGTCGGCATCGTCGCGCAGGCGGACCGCGCGTCGGCAGAACGGGCGCTCGCAGCCGCGGCAGCCGCGTTCGAGACATGGAAGCGGGTCGATCCGCAGGAGAGAGCCCGCTACCTGTACCGCGCGGCGGCGATGCTGCGGCGGCGCAAGCACGAATTTTCGGCCTGGATGACGCTTGAAGCCGGCAAAACGCGGGCCGAGGCCGACGCCGACACCGCCGAGGCGATCGACTTCATGGAGTTTTACGCGCGGGAGATGCAGCGCCTTGCGCTGCCGCAGCCGCTGACGCCGTCGGCGGAGGAGGAAAATCAGCTCTACTACGCGCCGCTCGGCGTCGGCGTCGTCATTCCGCCCTGGAACTTCCCGCTTGCAATCGTCGCCGGCATGACCTGCGCGGCAATCGTCAGCGGCAACACCGTCGTGCTCAAGCCGGCGAGCCCGACGCCCGTCATCGCAGCCAAGTTTGTCGAGCTGCTTGAGCAGGCGGGCCTGCCTCCGGGAGTCGTGAACTTCTTGCCCGGACCTGGCGGCGAGGTGGGGGACGCGCTGGTGGATCATCCGCTGACGCGGTTCGTCAGCTTCACGGGCTCGCGCGACGTCGGCTTGCGCATCAACGAACGCGCGGCCAAGACGCAGCCGGGACAGCGGTGGATCAAGCGCGTCGTGCTGGAGATGGGCGGCAAGGACGCGATCGTCGTCGATGCGGATGCCGACGCGGACCTGGCAGCGGACGCGATCGTCGCCGCGGCCTTCGGCTTTTCGGGTCAGAAGTGTTCGGCGTGCTCGCGCGCGATCGTACATCAAGATATATATGAAGCGGTGCTGAATAAAGTCGCGGAACGTACGCGGAAGCTGGTCGTCGGCGATCCCGCGGATCGCGCGACCGACGTCGGGCCCGTCATAGACGACAAGGCGTACCGCAAGATTCTCGATTATATCGCCATCGGCAAGCAGGAAGGGAGGCTTGTCCTGGGCGGCGGCACAGGCGATCCCGGCGGCTGGTTCGTGGAGCCGGCGATTTTTGCCGACGTCGACCCGAAGGCGCGCATTTCGCAGGAGGAAATCTTCGGTCCGGTCCTCGCATTTACAAGCGCGGACTCGTTCGAGGACGCGATCCGCATCGCGAACGACACCGACTACGGCTTGACGGGCGCGGTGATCTCGAACGACCGGGCGCATCTCGAGCTGGCTCGCCGGGAGTTTTTCGCCGGCAACTTGTACCTTAACCGCAAATGCACCGGCGCGCTGGTCGGCACGCACCCGTTCGGCGGCTTCAATATGTCGGGAACGGACTCCAAGGCGGGGGGCCGGGATTATTTGCTGCTGTTTACGCAGGCGAAGGTCGTATCGGAGCGATTTTAAATGAAGCGGAGCCCCTCGGCTCATTTTCGATGCTAGAGGAACCCGTGTACTTCGCGTATAATCTTCTGTAAAGAAGGCCGTCGGTATTGCTTTGCATGCCAAGGACGTCCTCAAAACGCGCGGCGCATCTTCAATCCGCAGTCGCATGATGCATCTGAGGTCCGGAAAAGCGCTGCGCCGTCGAGTCGGGTAAGGAGACATCATGCTCTATTACGTTCTTATGCTGTCCGCGGCTGCGGTCGTGCTGCTCGCCTCCGACGTTCGCAGCGAGAGCGGCCGCTGGGCCGCGTTTTTCCTGCTGAGTGCCGCGACCGGCGGCGTCGCGCGGCTGTGGCTGCAATCGCCACTGCCGCAGGTTTGGTTCGAGGTTGCGCAGCTGTTTAATCAGATCGTGACACCGTACGGCGTCCTCGTGTTCAGCCTGGTCTACGCCGGCGGAGCGGCAGCTGCCCTGACGAAAAGGAGGCGGCTTAAGTTATGGCTGCTGCTGCCGCCGGCGGCGATGCTCGCCTACGCGCTGCTGAGCGGGAGCCTGGAGCCGAACTACCCGCTCATGCTGATCTGGGCTGCGCCTTATTACTTGGCGGCATGTGCGCTGCTGGTTGCCTCTTACTTGCGGGAGACCGACCGGCAGCTGCGCAGAAGCCGGCTGATCACTGTCGTCATCACGGTGCCGACGCTGCTTGGCGTAGTCGCGTTTATCCACGTCGCCAAAACGATATGGCCGGATTTCGATTTTTTCGGTTACATCTCGGCTTTTTTTGTCTACTCGTTTGCCATCGCCCTGCTGTGCGTATTCGTATACGGCGTGCTCGGCGTGAAGGTGCGCGTAGAGAGCGACTCGCTCGCCGGAGCCATGAAGGCGGCGGGCATGGGGACAAGCCTGCTCAACCATACGATTAAAAACGAGGTCGGCAAGATCGCCCTCAGCGTGGAAAATCTGCGGGGGGCGCAGGATGATAACGGACGCGAAGCGGACGAGCAGCTGGCGGTCATCGAGCGGGCGGCGGCGCACCTGATGGAGATGGCGGGCCGGATCCACAGCCGCACACGGGACTTCGCCTGGAATCCGGCCCGCTGCGATCCGGCCGCGCTCATGGGAGAAGCGCTGGAGCCGCTGAAGGAGCGCTTCGCCGGACAAGGCGTCCTCGTATCGGAAGCGTACGAGGAGACGGAGGCCTTGTTTGCCGATCCCGTCCATTTGCGCGAAGCGATCGGCAACGTGCTCGCCAACGCAGCGGACGCGCTGGAAGCGGGCGGCTTGCTGGAGATCAAGATCTCGAAGGAACGCCGGCATATCGTGCTCAGCGTTCGGGATAACGGCCCGGGGATGCCGCCCGAGCTCCTCGAACGGGTATGGGAACCCTTTTTTAGCACGAAGCAAGGCAAAAGCAATTATGGACTGGGCCTGTCCTACGTCTACCAGGTGCTTCGCAAATGCGGGGGCCGCGCGGAGATCGAGAGCAAGCCGGGGAGCGGCACGGTCGTCCGGCTGCGTATTACGCGATCGCGAAGATGAGGAGGACGAAGCCATGAAGCCGATTCGATTGCTGCTCGTCGAGGACGACCCGGATTGGGTCAAGTCGATGAGCGTCTACCTGAACCGGGAAGAAGACCTGCTGGTCGTGGGCACGGCCGCGACGCCGGAGGAGGCGCTGCGCCTGGCCGCTTCGATCGAGTTCGACGTGGCGCTGCTGGACGTCCATCTGACCGAGGCGGGACGCGACGGCATCTATACGGCTCTCGCCTTGGCGGAGCTTCGTCCGGTCCGTATGATCATGCTGACGTCGGATTCGTCGGAACGGACGATGACGGACGCCTTCACGGCCGGTGCGTTGCATTACTTGGACAAGTCCAGGTTCAAGGAGCTTCCGCAAGCGATTCGCGGCGTCTTTCATCATCCCGAAGCGATGGAGGCGCTGCTGAAGGAGCTGAGGCGGCTCAAGCGCGAGGAGCAGCTCCAGCCGCTGACCGCCGCCGAACGCGAGGTTTACGAGATGCTGGAGGAAGGCTACACGCATTCGCAGATCGAACGCAAGCTGTACAAGTCCGAGAGCACGCTTAAAAATCAAGTGAACAAAATCCTTAAAAAGCTCGGGGTACGCAGCGGACGCGAGGCAGTGGATAAAGTTCGCAAGAGCGGTCTGGACAAGGAAAGCGATATTGCGGAAAATTAGCAGCACGGAAACTTTAATGCCCGGAGGAGAGAGACGCTTGAACATCATTGTGGACGACCTTTCCGGTCCCGAGGTGGCCGCGCTGCTGGAGGAGCATCTGCGGGGAATGGCCGCGGATACGCCGCCGGAGAGCGTTCACGCGCTGGATCTCGAACGACTCAAGCGGCCGGAAATCACGTTTTGGAGCGCCTGGGAGGGCCGGGAGCTGCTTGGCTGCGGGGCGCTCAAGGATCTCGGCGGCGGACACGGGGAGCTCAAATCGATGCGGACCGCGGCGGCGCATCTGCGCAAAGGCGTCGCAGCCCGCATACTCGCGCATATCGCAGCGGAGGCGCGGCGTCGGGGCTTCGAACGGCTGAGTCTGGAGACGGGTTCGCCCGACTCGTTCATCCCGGCGCGCAAGCTGTACGAGAAGTTCGGCTTCGACTATTGCGGACCTTTTGCGGACTATAAAGAGGACCCGTACAGCGTGTATATGACGATGACTTTATAGGATTCAACGCACTGCAGGCTTCCGGCGATCCGTCGGGGGCCTATTTTTTATAGTCCCTCGCGCGCCTGCCGTCCTACGGAAGTTGGAACTGCCGCGATCCGCCGCAGGACCCTACAATAAGAGCATGAAGGAGGCGGCGCGAGATGAGACGATACGTGGATATGGGAAAAAGCGGCACCGGCGCCCGCTTGCAGGCTGCAACGGAGCGCTCGCCGGAAAGCGGCATGCGGGACAACGAGGCTGATGTGTTCGTGCTGCTCGTGGACGGAGATTGCGTGATGTGCAGGGGCATCGCCCGCTTCGCGGCGAAGCGGGACCGGGCGGAGCGGCTGCGCTTCGCTGCGCAGGATTCCGCAGCCGGGCGGGAGCTGATGACGCGGCTGGGGCTCGAACTGCCGTCCGGCGGCAGCTTCGCGCTCGTCCGCGGCACGGCGTCGTGGACGCGCTCGGCGGCGGCGATCCGCACGCTCGCGGCGCTGGACGCGCCGTGGCCGGCGGCTGCCGCTGCGCTCCGGCTCGTGCCGGCCCGGCTGCGGGACGCCGTCTACGACGCCGTCGCCGCGCGAAGGCATCGGCTGGCGCGAAGAATGGGCGAGCGCTGTCCGGCGAGGCCTGACGAGCGATTGCGGCGGAGATTGCTCGAAGGCGGCGGCTGGACGGGAGAGGACGACATCGACGCTGCCGGCGCCATGGACGCGGACGCCGCGCATTCGTCCGGGCTCGCTGAAGCAGCCCCGGCGACGAATGCCGCAAAGCCTTTCCGGCATGCTGAAGCAGCCCCGGCGACGAATGCCGCGGAGCTGACCGGGCATGCTGAAGCAGCCCGGGCGACGAATGCCGCGGAGCTGAAAGGCGGGGCCCGATGAGCGGGCTGCGCGATCGTCGAGGGCCGGCGGGGGCGGGGCGTCCGATCTACGTCGAGATCGATGTCGCTTCGGATATGGAGGCGCTTTGGCGGCATACGCAGCAGCCCAAGCTTCATGAGCGTTGGGATCTGCGCTTTTCCGAGATCGATTACCTGCCCAAGGCTTCGTCCGGGGACGATCAAAATTTCCTCTATCTCACCCGAATCGGCTTCGGGCTCTCGATCCGCGGCACCGGCAAGTCGCGTGCGCCGAACGTCTCGGCGGACGGCGTGCGCACCTCGGTTCTCGCCTTCGGCGCGGATCATCCGCTCTCGCTCATCGGGCGCGGCGGCGGCTACTGGCGATATACGCCGCTGCCGGACGGCGGCGTGCGGTTCGTCACGCGCTTCGATTACCGCACGCGGTTCGGCCGCGCGGGGCGGTGGCTCGACCGGCTGTTATTCAGGCCGTTGTTCGGCTGGGCCACCGCATGGAGCTTCGACGCGCTGCGGCTGTGGCTCGACCGGGGCGTGCCGCCGGAGGAGAGCCTGCTGCGCGCCAAGCTGCATGCGCTCAGCATCGCCGTCTTGTCGCTGTGCTGGGCTTATTCCGGCCTCGTGCCGAAGTTGCTGTATCCCGCCGCTTCGGGCGAGCTGGACCTGCTGCGCGCGCTCGGCTGGTTTCCCGGCATCGAAGCGGCGATGACTTCAGCGCTTGGCGTTTGCGAGCTGCTGGTTGCGGGCACCGTGGCGTTCACGCGATCGCCGAGGCTGCTCACGTTGCAGGCGGTCGCGGTCTGCGCGCTGACGGCCGCAGCGTTGACAGGCACGCCCGCGCTGCTGTACGCGCCGTTCAATCCATTTGTCCTGGCGATGCTCATGCTGGCTGCAACGTTTGCCGCACGCTGGACGCGCAAGGGGCTCCCGTCCGCGAAGCGATGCCGAAGGCGGCCAGGTAGCCATAGCGATAAGACGGCCACAAAGGGGGAACTTGTATGAAGTCGATATTCGAAAAGGCGCTCGGGGAGAAGGAGTTCGCGAAGCTGCATCCAAAAATCCGCGAGCGCTTCGGATTCCACAGCGAAGAGGGAATTGCCTCGATCGGGCGAGGCGTGATGGAGGAGGTCCGGTATGCGAAATGGGCGGCACTGCCGCTTGCGGTCGGCGCGTCGCGTCACATCATGTTTCCCGAAGGCGGCCGTCAGATCCCGTTTTCGATCGAAAATTACGCTTACCGCGACGCGCTCGGCAGAGAAACGCTGACCATCAACCGCACGTTCCGCTTCGAGCGGTCGCTGCGCAGGTTCGACGCGACGATGGTGTACAGCGAGGAACGCGAACGCATCGTAGATTACCTGGGAAATAAACAGCATCTCGCGGTCGACCTGGACGCATGGGCGGCGCCGAACGGCGGCATTCAGATTCGTTCGGGCGAGCAGCGCTTCTACGAAGGACCGCTCGGCTTCCGTTTTCCGGCAACGCTCACCGGCTGCGCGGACGTATGCGAATGGTACGACGATGACGATGCCTGCTACCGCATCTCGGTATCGGTCCGCAATCCGTTGCTGGGCCGGATTTTTGCCTATAAAGGCGCGTTCCAAGTGGAGACCGCCCGCGTCGGCAAGGTGGGCATGCCGCTGCAGGCGGCGCCGCTCAGGCTGGAGCGCAGGGAATAATTCAATCAGAGCCACTTATACATTTCATAACATTTCATCGCTTCATGGCGCGCCACGACCGAGTAGCCGAGCCGCCGGTAAAATCGCGTGCCTGCCTCGTTTCCTTCGTCTACGTATAGCCTGGCGCGCAGGCAGCCGAGATTCCGGGCGTGGCGTTCCGCGCCGTTCATCAACCGGGACCCGTACCCTTTTCCCTGGCAAGAACGGTCCACGGCGAGCAGATCGACGAAGAGCGTATCGTGCTGTATGATAAGGTGCAGGAAGGCGCGGACTTTACTGCCTTCGGATGCGATAAGCGTCGAGCCCTGCGCGAGGCGCGCCTTCATATCTTTGCGGAGCTTCCGGCCGCCGGGCTGGGGATGGGGAGAGATGGGGATCAGCTCGCGGGTGACAATCCGGACGATCGCGGGCAGGTCGCCGCGCTTCAGCCAGCGCAACATGGGCATCGCCTCCAAAGCGGTCCGTATACGAATGGCGTATCTTTGAATAACATATGAAGGGATGGCGTCTCTGGCTCTCCGCATATGGACGATTGTGCCGTTTTAAAGGGAGCGCTGCGGGCTCGATCCTACTGGCGCCGGCTGACGGGATTATGGATATAAGCGGTAACATCGGTTGGCTTGACTGGTCAAAAGTGGATTTGTCCGAGACTTTAATCCTTGTCTTGACTAACGCTTCACCGGAGCATATAATGAGTACTACATTGATTCATCTTGAACAGCGTTGAAGAGGAAGATGCGGGTGGGCACTATCGCTCAGAGAGCGTCGGGATTGCTGAGACCGATGCCGATAACCCTGTACGCAAGGTCTCCTCGGAGCTGGTCTCCAGAACGGCTGCATGCAGCTTATTAAGGAGTCTCGGAATGGCGCACGTTATCGCGCCTGAAGTATGGACGTCCTCCGAGCGCTCGGAACGGCGGCATACTTGATGAGGCGCCGATTGCGAGATCGCGCGCGAATCCGGGTGGTACCGCGGAAGGAACAGCCTTTCGTCCCTGAACGTCTAGCAGACGTTCGGACGAAAGGCTTTTTTATTTTTGATTTGCAGCATACTGATTCAATAGAAGATTCATTAAGGAGGATGAAGGATGGTCGCGAACAGTGCCACGCTGAAGTCCAAGGAACAATTGATCGAGAAATGGGGCAAGCAAGAGGTCATCTCGGGATCCGAGATGCTGCTGCGCAGCCTGCTGCTCGAAGGTGTCGACTGCGTATTCGGCTATCCGGGCGGCGCCGTTCTGTATATTTACGATGCAATGTACGGCTTCGAAGACTTCAATCACCTGCTCACCCGTCACGAACAGGGTGCGATTCACGCGGCGGACGGCTATGCGCGCAGCACCGGCAAGGTCGGCGTCTGCATCGCAACGTCCGGCCCGGGCGCGACCAACCTCGTCACCGGCATCGCGACGGCGTACATGGATTCCGTGCCGCTGGTCGTCATCACCGGCAACGTCGCGACGACGCTGATCGGCACGGACGCCTTCCAGGAGGCGGACATCGTGGGCATTACGATGCCGATCACGAAGCACAGCTATCTGGTGCGCAAGGCCGAGGATCTGCCGCGCATCATTCACGAGGCGTTCCATATCGCCAACTCGGGCCGCAAGGGCCCCGTCCTGATCGACATTCCGAAGGACGTCTCCAATGAAAAGGCGCTGTTCAAGCCGCACACCGAAGTGAAGCTTCGCGGCTACAACCCGACCGTCCAGCCGAACAAGCAGCAGGTCGACAAGATGCTGCGCGCGATCGAGCAGGCG
Organism: Cohnella hashimotonis; assembly: GCF_030014955.1. NCBI lineage: Bacteria > Bacillati > Bacillota > Bacilli > Caryophanales > Paenibacillaceae > Cohnella > Cohnella hashimotonis. Next base: position 4,835,587 of record NZ_JAGRPV010000001.1, on the reverse strand, counting down.
GAGCGTCCGGTGCTGCTGATCGGCGGCGGCGCAGTATACTCCGGCGCTCACGAGGAAGTACTGGCTTTTGCCGAGAAAACCGGCATCCCGGTTACGACGACGCTGCTCGGCCTCGGCGCGTTCCCTAGCGGACACGAGCTTCATATGGGCTTCCCGGGCATGCACGGTACCTGGACGGCCAACATGGCGATCCAGGAGTCGGATCTGCTCGTCAACATCGGCGCGCGGTTCGACGACCGCGTGACGGGCAAGCTCAATGGCTTCGCGCCGAACGCGAAGATCGTGCACGTCGACATCGATCCTGCGGAGATCGGCAAGAACGTACCGACCGACATCCCGATCGTCGGCGACGTCAAGGCCGTGCTGCAGCAGGCGATCGCCGGTGCCAAGTACGCGTCCAAGGCCGATGCCTGGCGCGCGCTGATCGCCGAGCGCAAGGCGGCTAAGCCGTTTGCGTACAAGGATTCGGACGAGGAGCTTAAGCCGCAGTGGGTCGTATCGATGATTCACGAGACGACGCACGGCGACGCGATCGTCACGACCGACGTCGGCCAGCACCAGATGTGGGCGGCGCAGTACTATCCGTTCAACAAGCCGCGTTCCTGGGTCACCTCCGGCGGCCTCGGCACGATGGGCTTCGGTTTCCCGTCGGCGATCGGCGCTCAGATGGGCAACCCGGACCGCACGGTCGTATCGATCAACGGCGACGGCGGCATGCAGATGTGCTCGCAGGAGCTCGCGATCTGCGCGATCAACAACATTCCGGTCAAGGTCGCCATCCTGAACAATCAGGTGCTCGGCATGGTCCGTCAGTGGCAGGAGCTCATCTACGACAATCGTTACAGCCACATCGACCTGGCCGGCAGTCCGGATTTCGTCAAGCTGGCAGAGGCTTACGGCGTCAAAGCCTTCCGCGCAACCAACAAAGACGAGGCCCGCTCGGCCTGGGAAGCGGCGCTCGCGCATGACGGTCCTGCCGTCGTCGAGTTCGTCGTCCGCAAGGGCGAGAACGTCTATCCGATGGTTACGCAGGGCAGCACGATCGATCAAATGCTGATGGGGGATGACGAATGAGCACCAGACATACGATCGCCATTCTCGTGAACGACCAGCCCGGCGTGCTGCAGCGGGTGTCAGGCCTGTTCGGACGCCGTGGCTTCAATATCGAGAGCATTACCGTCGGAACCTCCGAGGAGCCGGGCTTGTCCCGCATGGTCATCGTCACGAAGGGCGACGACCATACGCTCGAGCAGATCGAAAAGCAGCTATACAAGATTATCGACGTCATTAAAGTCGTGGATATCGGCAGCAGTCCGATGGTCGCCCGCGAGCTCGGCCTAATCAAGGTCGGCGCCGATCCTGCTGCCAGGCCCGAGATTCTCGGCATCGTCGACACATTCCGTGCGGCCGTCGTGGACATCAGCCCGAACAGCCTGATCGTCCAGGTCGTCGGCGATACCGACAAGATCGACGCCATGATCGAGCTGCTTAAGCCGTACGGCATCCGCGAGCTGTCGCGGACAGGCGTTACGGCGATGGCGCGGGGCAGCGCACGTTAAGCAAAGCGCTGCCGCGAAGCCGCCACCGGCATTATTATTCTCATCCGCTATCCCAGGAGCGGGTGTTCGAGGGGAGAACTCCCTTTCGCGGACAAGGCTTGTACCATGAGTCGGCCTCGCGCCGCGCGAATGCGGTTCTCCCTTGGGACGCCCGTTCCATGAGGGTCGCCTATATTTCCCAGCTTCACATACTAAGGAGGATCTTACCCATGGCAGTCAAACTGTTCCACGAAAAAGACGCCGACCTCGGCGCCCTGCAAAACAAAACGATCGCGGTCATCGGCTACGGCAGCCAAGGCCACGCCCAAGCGCAAAACCTGCGCGACAGCGGCCTGCAAGTCATCATCGGCCTTCGCGAAGGCAAGTCCGCTCAAGCGGCTCGCAACGACGGCTTCGAGGTATTTCCGGTAGCGGAAGCTGTCTCCAAGGCAGATGTCGTGCAGATCCTGATGCCTGACGAAACGCAAGCACGCGTTTACCGCGAAGAGATCGAGCCGAACCTGAAGAAGGGCGCAGCTCTCATGTTCTCCCACGGCTTCAACGTTCACTTCGGCCAGATCGTCGCTCCGAAGGATGCCGACGTCCTCCTCGTCGCGCCGAAGTCGCCGGGCCACATGGTTCGCCGTACGTACGTCGAAGGCTTCGGCGTTCCCGGCCTGATCGCGATCCACCAGAACGGCACCGGCAAGGCGTTCGAGATCGGCATGGCTTATGCCAAGGGCATCGGCTGTACCCGCGCGGGCGTCATCGAGACTTCGTTCCGCGAAGAGACCGAGACCGACCTGTTCGGCGAGCAAGCCGTTCTGTGCGGCGGCGCTACGGCGCTCGTCAAAGCCGGCTTCGAAACGCTGGTCGAAGGCGGCTACGCGCCTGAGATGGCTTACTTCGAAGTGCTTCACGAGCTCAAGCTGATCGTCGACATGATGTACGAAGGCGGCCTCGCTTCGATGCGCAGCTCGATCTCCAACACGGCTGAGTACGGCGACTACGTCACCGGCCCGCGCGTCGTCACCGACGAAACGAAGAAGGCGATGAAGGCTGTTCTGACGGACATCCAAACGGGCAAGTTCGCTCGCGACTTTATTCTCGAGAACCAATCCGGCAACGCGTTCATGACGGCTACCCGCCGCATCGAAGCGGAGCACCCGATCGAAGTCGTCGGCGCGCAGCTGCGCGGCCTGATGCACTGGATCAAGAAGTAAGAACAAGCTAACCCTATGTTATAATCGGGAGAAGGTCGGAGCATTTCGGCCTTCTCTTTCTCTCATCTGCATGACGATCGGAGGTGCGGGCCGACAGGCTCTGCCATGCGCAAAATTTATATGTTCGATACGACGCTCCGCGACGGTGAGCAGTCCCCGGGCGTCAACCTGAATACGCAGGAGAAGGTCGAGATCGCCCTGCAGCTCGAAAAGCTCGGCATCGACCGGATCGAAGCCGGCTTCCCGATCGCTTCGCCCGGCGACCTCGCCGCGGTGGGTGCGGTCGCCCGCGCCGTCAAGAACGCGTCCGTCACCGGATTGGCCCGTTCCCGCGAGAAGGACATCGACGCGGTCGTCGAAGCGCTGAAGGGCGCCCAGGATCCGCGCATCCACATCTTCCTCGCCACCTCGCCGATCCATCGCAAGCACAAGCTGCGCATGGAAAAGCACGAGGTGCTCGAAGCGGCGGAAGCGATGATCAAGTACGCGAAGAAGCACTTTTCCCAAGTGGAGTTCTCGGCGGAGGACGCCGGCCGCACGGAGATCGACTTCCTCGTCGAAGTGACAGCGCTTGCCGTCAAGCTGGGCGTATCCGTCGTGAACCTCCCGGACACGGTCGGCTACCTATCGCCTTACGAATACGGCAATATTTTCAAGACGATGAAGGAGCAAGTGCCCGGCATCGAGAAAGTGCAGTTGTCGGCGCATTGCCATGACGATCTGGGCTTGGCGACGGCCAACGCGCTGGCCGCGATTCAGAACGGCGCCGATCAGATCGAAGGCACGATCAACGGCATCGGCGAGCGCGCCGGCAACACGGCGCTTGAAGAAGTGGCGCTTGCGCTTTACACGCGCGGGGAGTTCTTCCAGGCGACGACCGGCCTGAACTTGCAGGAGATCGCCAAGACGAGCCGCCTCGTCAGCAAGCTGACGGGTATGCCTGTGCCCGGTAACAAGGCGATCGTCGGCGCGAACGCGTTCGCGCACGAATCCGGCATTCACCAGGACGGCGTATTGAAGGAGAAGACGACGTACGAGATCATTTCTCCGGCGACGATCGGCATGAAGGACAGCAAGCTCGTCCTCGGCAAGCATTCCGGCCGTCACGCTTTCCGCGAGAAGCTCGTCGATCTCGGCTTCGAAGGCTTGTCCGAGGAGCAGGTCAACGCCGCCTTCGGCAAGTTCAAGGACTTGGCCGATCGCAAGAAGGATGTCTCCAACGAAGATATTCTGGCGCTGCTCGAGGAGAAGATCATTGAGACGCCCGAAGTATTCGCACTCGAACAGCTCGTCGTATCGTTCGACAGCCATGCCGTGCCCAGCGCGACGGTCAAGCTGAAGACGCCGGCCGGCATCGGGTCGCATACGGCTGAGGGCAACGGCTCCGTTGATGCGATCTATCACGCGATCAATGCCCAGACGGGCGAGGTCGTCGAGCTGGACGACTATACGATCAAGTCGGTTACGGACGGCACGGACGCGCTTGGCGAGGTCCACGTCGTTCTCAAGCAGGGCGAGTACAGCGCGCAAGGCCGCGGCGTGAGCACCGACATTCTCGAAGCGAGCGCGCGCGCTTATGTCGATGCGCTGAACCGCCTTGTCGAGAAGCGGCAGGAGCCGCCTCGCACCAAGCGGGACCGCGACAACGTCACGTTGATTTAACCGCAAACGATTATTGAAGGCGGAGGCCCGCCGCTTCGAAGCTACGGACCGCCGTCATTTGAGAAATGGGGAACCCCGTATGAATTATAGATACTCCTCCAGACTCGGGAGCTTCTCCTCCTCGGCAGTCCGGGAAATTTTGAAGCTGACGCAAGGGGATTCGATCATCTCCTTCGCCGGCGGGCTGCCCGCTGAGGAGCACTTCCCGGTCGCCGCGGTGTCCGAAGCGTTCCAGCGCGTGATGGCGCAAGGCAACAAAGCGCTCCAATACGGCCTTACCGAAGGCTACCTGCCGCTGCGCGAGGCGCTTTGCGAGCGTATGGCGCGCAAGGGCTGTACCGTCACGCCTGATGACCTGCTGCTCACGACCGGCTCGCAGCAGGCGATCGATTTGCTGACGCGCATCTATATCGACCCGGGCGATACGATTCTCGTCGAACGTCCGACCTATTTGTCCGCGCTGCAGGTATTCCGCTCCTACGGGGCGGAGACCGTGTCCGTGGAAGGGGACAGCGACGGCCTGGACCTTGCGGATCTGGAAGCCAAGCTGCTCAAGTACAAGCCGAAGATGCTGTACGTCATTCCGACGTTCTCGAATCCGACCGGCAAAGCCTGGAATCTCGAACGCCGCAAAGCCGTGCTCGAGCTGTGCCAGCGTACGGATACGCTGATCCTCGAGGACGATCCGTACGGCGAACTGAAGTTCGGCGACGCGTCGCTGACGTATCCGTCGATTTTCTCGCTGGCGCCATCCGTCGCAGGCTCTTGCGTCGTTTATACGAGCACCTTCTCCAAGACGGTCGCTCCCGGTCTGCGCACCGGCTGGGTGATGGCGGATGCGGATATCATCCGCAACATGGCGCGCGCCAAGCAGGCGGCCGACCTGCAGTCCAGCACACTGGACCAGCAGACGCTGTACCAGCTGTTGACGCATTTCGATCTGGACGGTCACATCGAATTCGTCCGCACGGAGTATGAGAAGCGGATGGAGAACATGGTCGGTCTGCTGCAGCAGGAAGCATGGCCGGGCGTCAAATGGGAAGTGCCGAAGGGCGGCATGTTCATCTGGATCGAATTCCCGTCCTCGGTGAATACGGCCGATCTGCTGAAGACCGCAGTCGAGCACGGCGTCGCCTTCGTACCCGGCGTCTCCTTCTACGCCGAGCAGCCGGAACTGAACAAGGCGCGCTTTAACTTCTCGTACACGGACGAGGAGCGTTCGCGGCAGGGCATCGCGAGGCTGTCCAAGGCGCTGGCGCATGTTGGCGTCGGGGTGTAATTGTAGCAGGTAGCGCGATGGGGATTTAACATGCGGACGCACCGTCCGTCGAGAAATCGACGACGGTGCGTTATTTATTTGCGCGCATTCCATTATCCCATTGAATCAGCCAGGTCTTTCGTTTTAAATCAGCTTCGTTTAACGTCAGCAAATCGGTCGGTCATCGCCGAAAGAAATCCCGGTTGTGCCGGAAGGTGCGCGGAGCTTGCACTATTGCGACCCGGGGAGAAATGATACAATAGTTAACATTGGCGGTTCAGCCCATGCGAATCCTGTCGTTCGGACGCTATTGGAGGTGCTGCTTCTAATAGTGACAGATTGGACCGCCTGCTTTAAATGAGGTCGATCTGAGCCGATGGGATAATGGAATGCGCTCGCAAATATTGCATATATCACTTCTGATAAACCAATATATGGAAATGTTTTAAATAGAGGGTTTGAATGGGGTTGGGTTCAGAAAATGAGTGGACGCCGGGACGCGATATCTCTTGAAGAAGCGCAGCGGCGCATTTTAGCCTGGGCGAAGCCGATCGGTGCGGATGAGGTTCCGCTGCTTCAGGCGCAAGGCCTTCGTTTGGCTGAGGCGGCACGGACGGAATCGCCGATGCCGGCGTTTGCGCGCGCGGGCATGGACGGCTATGCCGTTTGGGCTGCGGATCTGGCGACCGCGTCTCCGCAGAGCCCGGTCCTGCTCAAGATTGTGGAGGGCGACGCTCGCGGCGCGCTCTACTATAGCATTCGTTCGGGCGAGGCTATGCGCGTCGGAACAGGCGGCCCGCTGCCCGAAGGCGCGGATACGGTCGTAATGCAAGAAGCGGTATCGATTAAGCAGGACGAAGACGGCACGAGACGCGCTGTTTTCTTGCGGTCGGAGACCGCTGGCAGGCATGTTACCGCGCGAGGCGCGGAGGCAGCGGCGGGCAGCGTGCTTATCGCGGCAGGAACGCGCATCGGGCCCGGACAAGCGGCGCTGCTGGCCTCGCTCGGCGCTGCAAGGCCTTGCGTTTACCGCAAGCCGCGGATCGTCGTCGTTACGGCCGGTGACGATGTCGTGCCCGTCGAATCCGAGCCGGGCATCGGGCAAGTCCGCAACGGCAATCTGCCGATGCTGCGGATGCTAATCGAATCGGCGGCCGGGGAAACGGCATGGGATGCGCATGTGCCGGACGAGCCGGACCAAGCGCAACAAACGTTGCTGCGCGGCCTTGCCGATGCCGATTTAGTTATCGTATCAGGCGGCATTTCCGTCGGAGACACGGATATTATGGGCAGATTGTTCGGGGGAGCCGGTCCTGGCCTCTTATTTTCCAAGCTGGCTATTCGGCCCGGAAGCGCGTCGAGCGCGATCGTATTGGACGGCAAGCTGCTCATCGGACTGTCCGGCAATCCGGGCGCCTGCTTTGCCGGCTTCGAGCTGTTGGCGCGACCGGCGATCGAGCGGCTCGGCGGGGGCAGCGGCGAGTTGAAATGGTGCCAGGCGCGTTTGGCTGAAGGCAGCGTAAAAAGCAATGCCAATCCCCGATTTTTGCGCGGTGTGGTCTGGATCGAAGGAGGGATGCTTATGGCCCGTCCCTGTGCCGAGAACAGTTCGTCGGGGCTCATCTCGATAGGCGAGGCCAATGCGCTGCTTGCGATTCCGCCGTCCGCTGAAGAGACGCGGGCAGGCGCGACGATTGACGTTCGGCTGCTTCCGGGCTGGCAGGACCGTGCATGGCAATGATATCCGTATGGAATGGACAATCTAACGATGCGATAACGGATTGCCATGCTGTCGTTTTATGCGGCGGCGCGGGGAGAAGGATGGGTGCACGCAAGGAGCTGCTCGATTTCAACGGAGAGCCGCTGCTTTTCCGGTTGTGCAGAAGCCTATCGAACATTGCCCGACAGTTGACGGTTGTGACGGATGTTAAACGCGAATACGATTTTCTCCCGAGGGAAGTTCGAGTGATTGCGGATCAGGTCGCTGACTTCGGCCCTGTCGCCGGCATTTGCGCGGGCATGGCTGCTTCGAGTTTTCCGCTGCAGCTCGTCGTCGCCTGCGACTACCCGCTCGCCGGACCGCAGGTATGGCGAGCGCTCGCAGACACGCTGGCGCTGCACCCGGAGGCCGACGCTGTTTTGCCTGAGGTCGGCGGCAAGCTTCATCCGTTGTGCGCTTTGTATCGCAGCCGCACGCTTGCGACATGGCAAGCTGCGCTGGATGGCGGAAATAAGCGGGTAATGGCGGCGACGGAACGCATGCGAATCGTCAGTTGGGTGCCGGAAGACGGAGCGACAAACGCGCTTATGAATATGAATACGCCGGAGGATTACCGGCTAGCGAAGGAGCGCCTGCGCCTATGAGTGCCCAGCCTACTGTTATTCAGATCGTAGGTTATGCGGACAGCGGCAAAACGACGCTCCTCTGCGCCCTGGTCCGTCATCTGACGAGCCTCGGCATGACAGTCGCTACGCTCAAGCATCACGGACACCCGCCGGACGCCACCGAGAGGGAAGGCACGGCGACGCTCGACCTGCCGGATAAGGATACTGCGCTTCATCTGGCGGCCGGAGCAGTGGGGACCGGCGCCTCCTCGGCGGCTGTATCGGCCGTCTGGACGCCGGGCGAAGCTTCGCTGGAGGAGCTGGCGAAGCGGCTGCCGCCAGCAGACTTGATCTTGGCCGAGGGCTTCAAACGATCCCCGTACGCCAAGTGGGTGCTCCTGCGCGAAACGCGCGACGTCGTACTGCTTGACGCGCTGATCAACGTTATCGGCGTCTCCGCTTCTTTTCCGTTTTCGCATCCGATTCTGCCCGTCGTGGACCGGAACGAGATCGGACGAATCGCGGCATTGGCACTCGCCGCGGTTCGCATGCCATTGTGATGCAGTATCCTGTTTGTTGTAAATGCGCACTTTGCTGCCGCTCATAGTCATGAACTATTAACGGCATAGTTTTTATGTTTTGGACGAGATCCGCGATATGTGCTACAACTAAACATAGCAATCGGAATGGAACCTAAGTCGGGAGTGAACTTTAAGCTTATGGCAGAAGTGAAGAAAATAGCGGTCATCGCCGGCGACGGCATCGGCCCGGAAGTCGTCGGTGAAGCGATAAAGGTATTGAAAAAAACGGAAGAGCTGTTCGGTTATAAGTTTGAGCTCGAGCACGGCCTGTTCGGCGGTATCGCCATCGACGAGAAGGGTACGCCGCTACCGCAAGAGACGCTAGACATTTGCCAGCGCGCGGACGCTGTGCTGCTCGGCGCCGTCGGCGGCCCGAAGTGGGACAACAACTCGAAGGAGCTGCGCCCCGAGACGGGATTGCTCGGCATCCGCAAGGCGCTCGGCCTGTTCTCCAACATCCGTCCGGCCGTCGTATTCGATTGCCTGAAGGACGCCTCTACGCTGAAGCCTGAAGTGCTCGAAGGCACCGATCTCATCGTCGTGCGCGAGCTGACCGGCGGCATCTACTTCGGCGAGAAGTTCCGCCGTGAAGGCGCGGGCGGTCAAGAAGCGATCGATACTTGCGTGTACAACGTGCAGGAGATCGAGCGTATCGTCCGCCAAGGCTTCGAGATCGCGCAAAAGCGCCGCAAGAAGCTCGCATCGGTCGACAAGGCGAACGTCCTCGAGACGAGCCGTCTGTGGCGTGAGACCGTCAACAAGATCGCGCCGGAATATCCGGACGTCGAGCTTGAGCACGTCCTCGTCGACAACTGCGCGATGCAGCTGCTGCGCCGCCCGTCCAGCTTCGACGTCATCGTGACGGAGAACATGTTCGGCGACATCTTGAGCGACGAAGCCGCCATGCTGACCGGTTCGATCGGCATGCTGTCGTCCGCTTCGCTGGGCGAAGGCAGCTTCGGCCTGTATGAGCCGGTTCACGGCTCCGCGCCGGATATCGCGGGTCAAGGCATCTCCAACCCGATCGCAACCATCTTGTCCGTTGCGCTCATGTTCCAACTGACTTTCGGTTATGCCGAAGCGGCTGAAGTCATCGAGCGAGCCGTCAAGCAAGTGCTTGACGCCGGCCACCGTACGGGCGACATCGCGGTCGACAAGAGCCAGGCGATCGGCACGACGGCGATGGGCGATCTGATCGTAGCTGCGATGGTTCGCTAAATCGCGTCAGCTACTGTCGAAAGCCGGCGGACAACCGATTCGGGCCAGCTTGCATCGCGACGGTGAGATTAGATTAGAATAATTTCAAACAAGTAATCACTACAGCTTGATTTTCATTCTCACTCTATGATACTATCGTTTATAGCAAATAAGGCCCGGCTTTGTAGTCGGAATTACAGGAGGTAATTGTCAATGGCAGAGCGTTTGGTCGGCCGCGAGGCCCCGCACTTTAACCTGGAGACTGTGTCCGGTGACGGCAAGGAATTCGGCAGAGCGTCCCTTACGGATTACAAGGGCAAGTGGCTCGTATTCTTCTTCTATCCGCTGGACTTCACCTTCGTATGCCCGACGGAGATCGTCGCGCTGTCCGAAGCTTACGACCAGTTCAAGGCGCTGAATACTGAAGTTCTCGGCGTCAGCGTGGACAGCGTCCACAGCCACAAGGCTTGGATCAACACCCCTAAGAACGACAACGGCCTCGGTCAGCTGAACTTCCCGCTGGCTGCCGACATCACGAAGCAAGCGGCACGCGACTACGGCGTACTGATCGAAGAAGAAGGCATCGCGCTGCGCGGCCTGTTCATCATCGACCCGGACGGCGTACTGAAGTACCAAGTCGTCAACCACAACGACGTGGGCCGTAGCGTCGAAGAGACGCTCCGCGTACTCCAAGCCCTGCAATCCGGCGGGCTGTGCCCAATCAACTGGAAGCCGGGCGACAAGAACCTGGTTGCCAACTAATCGAATATCGTTTCGGCCGAAGGCGCATGCTCCCGCATGCGCCTTTGGCATCCTTTAGACGGCAGCCCTTTTATTGACTTTTGGGAATCGTGGCAGGAATTTGCCGTTTTAGAGGAGAATATAGTGAATCATCCGGCAATGCCATACACGTCCATAAGGGAGGGGAAGTCGATGTCATTCTGTTGCGGAGCCAGCATGATCGGGACCAAGGGAACGCTGAAGCACTATCGCACGCGAATTCACAACGTCCCGATTCTGTTTTGCCCGGTATGCCACCGGGTCGAGGTGCATTACCTGGTCGAGAACGAATATGAGATTTTGGCCGATTACGCGCACGGCGACGGCGCGTCGGAGGTAGACTTCCAGGACTACGTGGACGAGTCGGAAAAGGATCTGCACGAGAACTCGGTCAACAACGAGGAAGAGGATCCGCTCGTCATGGTGCAGAATCAGATCGACATGGGGCTGGACCTTCTCACCTTCGCCAAGAAGATCGGAGACGAGGAGTGGGAGCGGCAGCTCAAGCGCCGACTCGGCGTGCTGAGCCAGCGCCGGCACAAGCTCCGCCTCAAGCGGACGACGGGCGGGGCGCTGTAGCACAATCGTTTCCGACACATCCGACACATCCGACACATCCGACACATACAGCAGGCGAGGACGCCGCTTCCGGATATGCGACTTTTTACTCAAGTCCGGTCCGAGAGCGGCGTTTTTTGCGTTTTTATTCGACATCTTCTCCGATTGACAGCTTTCCCATTCCTTTACTATGATGGACTTGACGCAAGGGCGAGCCTGGAGGAATACGGCATGGAGAAATGGAGAACGAGATATTTCCCGGTTCTCGTGGAGTATGTGCTGCACGAAGACACGAGGGAGGGATACGATCTGAGCGAGCTGCTCGACCTGCTGAATGGCGTTCCCGCTGAGCACATTTTCGAGCAACACGAGGAGAACGTTCGCCTGCTCGTCTCGCATGCGGATAGCGAGGACAGGCTGGCGCTCATGCATCGGAGTCTGTTGTTTCTTCACGAGATTCTTGGCAGTCACACCTGTTCCGAGTCGGCTGCGGCCAAGGAAGAACACTTGCCCGAAGATTTGATACAGGCCGCGGCGAAGGCCATACCGCTCCAGGAAGAGAGACCGAGTCGCTTCGAGACGGTGCTTCAGCATCTGGATAGCGGGATCGCGCTGTTCGAGCCCGGCGGGACGCTTCGATTTTTGAACGTGCCGATGGCTCGGCTGCTGCAAGCGCCAAGGCGCATATTGATCGGCCAGAGCCTCCGCCAACTATTGTTTCATCCCAGCTTGAGCCGTTCGCTGCGGCTTATTTTTATTCGCATGTACAGGCAGTTGAAGTACGATCGACGCGCACAGGGCGAATTTCAGGACGGCAGCCGCTATTTGCTGATTAGTATCTCCCAGATCGAAGAGCTAGATGGGGATATTCTCGTCAGCATCAAGGACGTATCCGAGCACAAGCAGATTGAGCAGAGCGCTTTTCAGAACGACAAGCTGGCCATGCTGGGCAAGATCGCTGCGGCGATCGCCCATGAGATCCGCAATCCGCTGACGAGCATCCGAGGATTCATTCAGCTGCTGAAGCCATATCTGGAGTCGATCGGCAAGCAGGAGTACGCGCGAATCATTTTATCCGAGATCGACAGAGCGAACGACATTATTTACGAATTTCTTAATTCGTCCAAGCCTTCCGCGCCGATGACCCAGACCGTGCTCGTAGGCCTGCTGCTCAAGGAGACGATCCTGCTGACCGAGAGCGAGGCGCACATGCAGGGGGTCGAAATGACCTGCGAGATATTCGATCCGTACCTGACGATCTCGATCGACGTCAAGCAGATCAAACAAGTGATTTTGAACATGGTGAAAAATGCTTTGGATGCGGTTGCACACGTAGCGGAAAAGCGCAGGCCGAACATTCGGCTGTCTGCGCGCAAAGAACGCGGATATGCCGTTATCAGCATTGCGGACAATGGGCGAGGGATGGACCGCGAGACGTTGAGCAGACTATTCGATCCTTTCTTTACGACGAAGTTCGAAGGGACCGGACTCGGTCTGTCGGTGAGCTACCGAATCATCCGGAATCATGGCGGCACGGTTCAGGTAGACAGCCGACTCGGAGAGGGGACGGAGTTTATGATTTATCTACCATTCGTAGGGGAAAAAGAGTAGAATCGGATTGAACGAAAGCGCGCTCCGCGACGGCTACGTCACGGGGCTTTTTTATGTCGCCTGACGGCAGCAGCTCGGGCGAGGCGGTTGATAGATTCGGTACAACATGGGGGAACTGACGGTGACCAAACGCATGCGAATCGCGGGTCTGGATATTCAGCGACTGCTGCGAAGCAGATTTAACGATTCAGAGACCAGACGCGGATTGCGAGCCTCCCTAATGGAAGGCATCCCTGCCACGATAATCGCCAATCTGCTCGGCGGACCCTTGCAGACGGCGTTTTTGTTGTACATGGGGTTTCAATCCGAGCAAATCGGCTTGATCGCCGCCATTCCTTCTTTGACGCTGCTTGCGCAGATCTTCATGGCGTTTGCCATGGAGCGCTGGAGAGACCGCCGAAAGGTCACTACGATTCTCGGCGTCGGCCATCGGACATTGTGGATATGTACGGGGTTGATCCCTTTATTATTTCCCCACGCGGCTTGGGCGCCGATGTACATGCTTGTTTTTCTCTGTTCTTTTACGCTGGCGCAAGCCAGTGGCGTCATTTGGACTTCGCTTATGGCCGATATCGTGCCGCCTCCAGTGCGGGGACGCTACTTCGGTATCCGCAACACGATTCATTGGGCGGTGGCCAGTCTGACGTTGCTGCTCGGCGGACAACTCATGGACTGGCTGCCTGGCGAGCGCGGCTTTACCATTCTATTCGTAGTTTCTGCGTTTTGCGTGGTCTGGAACGGCATCGAGCTGTCCCGTTATGCCAATCCTCCTTTCGAGAGCGCAGGCGGTGGGCTCTCCGCTTCCTTAATCCTCAAGCCCTTCCGCGATCGGCCCTTTTTATCTGCGGCCTCCTTCATCACGCTATTCATCTTGATTCAAAACATTGTCGTACCGCTTTTTGCCTATGCTATGCTAAATTTACTGAATCTGAGCTACAGCAGCGTCACATTGATTACGATGATTCAAAATATAGTGATGATGATCAGCTATATTTTCTGGGGAAATTTGAATGCGCGTTTTTCCGCGCGCCAGCTGCTTACTTGGACGTTCCCGATCATCGCTCTCGCCTGTATCGTATGGTTTGGCATGGCTGCGCTGCCGGTTCTGCTGATTCTCGGGCTGTCGCACATACTCCTCGGCATCGGGTTAGGCGGCTACAATTTGCTCGTGTTCAATTTTTTGATCGGGGATACGCCGAAGGCGGACAGACCGATCTACATCGCGGTGTTCTCGGCATTGACCGGCATAGCCGGCTTCATCGGACCGAACATCGGGGGCTGGCTCTTCAAGGCCGCAGACAATGCGCCTGCGTGGCTGCAGGATTACGGAGTCGTCGGATTAACCGGGTTCGCTTTGCTTCTTCCCGCGGTCGCGATCGCTCCGTTCGTTTTTAGAAGCGCGCGAATCTCGCGTAACAGGGCAAACTGACCAGTTGATGGCGAGGCGCCGACACTATTGAAAACGCAAAAAAAGCCCGCTGCGCGATAGGCGCAAGCGGGACAGTAGGAGGAATTGCCAGAGGCAAGAGCTCTTAGTACAGGCCGATGCCCGCACGAAGAATGATCACGAGAAGAATGAAGAGGACGAGGACGAATGCTGCTCCGCCGCCGTAACCTGCGCCAGCTACTCCGCTCATTTGCTACACCTCCGAGGCTTTGGATTGTGGTGACTTCCACATCCCTAATATATGTGCCGCTGCCAAATCGGACTGTCCATTCGCCTATTTGCGCAATAAAAAGCGAGCGCTAGCCAAGCCGACACCATTAAACGGCAGTTACTTGACGCCGAAATACGCCTTTAATCCGTCTACGATTGCCTGGGCGACGCGGTCCTGGAAGCTGACGCTGAAAAGAATCGATTCTTCCGTAGCGTTGGACAGAAACCCGACTTCGAGCAGCGTTGCGGGCATGTCCGTCTCGCGGAGTACCTTGTAGCTGGCGTACTTAACCTTTCGGTCGGTGAAGCCGGTCGCTTGAACCAGGTACTTATGCATGATATTAGCCAGCGTTTTGCCGTTCCCCGTGTAATAGTAAGTTTCGGTGCCTCGGACGGTCGGTTTGCCGGGCGCGATGTTGGCATGGATGGATACGAATGCATCCGCGCCGGCTTTGTTCGCGATCGTCGCACGGTCAGACAGCGGAATAAACGTATCGTCATGGCGGGTCATCACGACCTGGAAGGCGGACTCCTTCTTCAGCAGCTTTTCCACCTTAAGCGCCAGCGACAGATTAAACGATTTTTCCTGCTTCTTGGTGGCGCCGATGCCGCCCGGATCGCCATCGCCGTGGCCTGGGTCTATGACAACGATCTTTTTGCCGTTGTTCGGATTTACCGGTGGCGGCGTCGGCGTCGCCGTCGGCTTAAGGTCGACAACGTATACATTGGACTCAACGTCGGCCTCCTGATATGCGGTATAGGGCTTATCCGTCGCAAGGTCCAGCGTGATAGTGATCGTCTTGGAGACGGTATCGGTTACAGCATATCCGACATGCGTCGCGCTCGAACCGTCAGAAATCTCGAACGCGCCCGATTGCGTTGCCGAATTGTATGACTGCAAAGACGCAAATGCAGGGTCGAACGACGTATCCCGCAACTCCACGACGATACGAGAAGGATTGGTCATCGCATACGTTTTAGGAATAAGACTGCCGCTGAACGAGATAGCCAGCCTGCCGTCGCTCCAGCCGATGCCTTTTATCTGACCGCCCGCTGCAGGAGAAGGCGATGTCGTCGGCGACGTTCCGGGAGTTGCAGTCGGCGTCGGCGTCGGCGTCGGAGAAGGTGATACTGTCGGAGTTGGCGATGGAATCGGCGTTGCAGATGGCGTGGGCGAAGACGGCTGCCAAGGCTCTGAAGTTTGAAGCGATGCCAAGGTCACGATCTTCTTGACATTATCCCAGCCGATGTCGATTCCGGCAGATTCACCGACGAAGCGGAGCGGTACGAGCGTCGTGCCTGAGCGATTGACGGGTGCGGCATTCAGCTTGACATTGGCGTCGCCGACGCTGGCAACGGAGCTGCCGATCGTCAGCTTGATGTCGCCGCTGCCCGACCAGATCTTCACTTGCTTGTCGGCTTGGTTCCAAGTGACGAGCAGTCCCAGATTTTCGGCAATGACGCGAATGGGGACCATGACACTGCCCTTCAGAATTTCGACCTTGTCTTTTTTCTGGAGTGACAGCGCTTGTCCGTCCAGTATGATGGTTGCCCCGGAGGTCTGGGCGCTGGCTTGTCCGGCGAACGAAAAACAGAAGAAAATTGCTGCGAGCAGTACAAAGAAGCCGATCTGTTTCAATTCTCCACCTCATCCATGATATTCTATTACGTTTAGGTAAGACGCCTACTCACGGCAAAAGGTTTCGCAAGATAGCGAAATCGGGTCGAAAGTACGACTTTCTAACACTAAACCTCATGTTGAGGGTCCGGATGAGCGAAATCGTCAGGGGGAGGGGGGGGGGGCATATACTCTCTTTTTCTATTTCATCCCATTATCCCATTGGTTCAGCTTAGTGCGAGTGAAGATACGAGGCGGATGTAGCATTTAAAAGTCAAAACCTGATTGCTCACGCTCCCCACCTGCTCATATGATGACCTTTCCATCGCGATCTGCTGCCAAAATAAATCCAAGGCACGACAAGTACTGGCTTTGGCCGTGTAAGTTCGTCGTATTGGATTGCGCGCGTAACCGAACACCAACGCATCAAGGTGGGTAATATAGGGGCGGTTTGCAACTGCTTGTTCAAGCGAAACGCAAACTCGTCCAAATAAGCTTGCAAATGCTTGGCGCCGATACCATTGAAGGTATCGTTTAGCCAATTGCATACATTTTTAGCAATCGGGAATAAAGCGGCATGCAGCTTGCCATAGCGGTCGCTCGATGGAGCGGCGTGGGGCTCGGCGTGTTTGCGAGCAAAGGCATGATAGCCGGATGACAGGACTCTCCTATTAACCGGGTTGACATGTATCGGCTCCGGCTGATGAAGCACGACGCGTTCAGGCTGCGCTTGCTCGTTTAAGGAAGCGCCGACCAACACCGGCTGCTGGGCATCCTGATAACATGGCGCTCCATAATAAAAAACGTCAAGCCTGAAGTCGGCATCTATAAACTCAGAAGCTTCTGCGGACTGGAGTGCGAATCTAATCTTTTGCGCGATATGCCATGCAGTCTTATACGTGACCTTTAGGATGCCGGATAAGCGAAGCGAGCTGAGGCCGCCCGGCTGCGAGAGAAGGAACATCGCCTGGAACCAACGCGGCAGCGGCGTACGGCTACCTTCCATGATGGTGCCGGAAATGATGGAGGTCTGACGACGGCACGAAGCGCATTGATACAGCGGCAGCCGCCGGGTTCGTATAAGCGAGAAGCTTGTGCATTGGCAGGCGGGACATCGGAATCCTTCGGGCCAGCGAAGCGCAAACAGCGCATGCGCGCATGCCGCATCCGACGAGAACCGTTGGCAAAACTGCTCATAGGTATCTGCTTCGACTGGCATGTACGCCTCCCGGGATCTTTTTTACTATTATAAAGAACATTTGTTCTTATATCAACCGGTTTCGCAATGAAAAAAACAAAAATTTACAGACGCTTTGTTACTGCTGATTCGTTGGGATAGTGGTATAAAGCGAGAAAATGCTGCAACTGAGTTAATGGGATAATGGCATGATGCGCGAAAATGGCGATAGCTGATTCGATGGGATAATGGTAGGAAGCGCTGTAAACGGGCTGGCTGATGCAATGGGATAATGGGATGAGACGGAAAAACAATAGATGATTTTGCGCATGTAAAAATATGGATTCTAACTTGCCAGCAATATTCTGCATCACTTGGCGGGCTAATTCCTCTGATTCCTCCGGTGTCCACTGACGCGCCGCGCGCGGATAATAATAGAAGAAACCGGAGGGAGGGTGCGCGATGTTATATGGCGTTTGTTATTATCCGTAGCATTAGCCGAAGGCGCGTTGGCCGATCGATGCGGCGCTCCTGCAGGCAGCTGGCGTCAATGTCGTGCGCATCGCGGAATTTGCCTGGTCTAAAATGGAGCCGCGTCCCGGCGAATACGATTGGTCGTGGCTGGACGAGATTATCGGCTTGCTGGTAGCGCACGGCATTCAAGCGGTGCTGGGAACGCCTACTGCGACGCCGCCCAAGTGGCTCATGGACCGGCATCCGGACTTGTATATGAGGGACGATCAAGGTCATGCGAGGGGCTTCGGCAACCGCCGTCATTATTGCTACAACCATGCGGATACCGGCGGATGAGCGCCGGCATTGTGGAGCGAATGGCCAAGCGATACGGCGGAAACCCAAGCGTCGTCGCCTGGCAGATCGACAACGAGTTCGGCTGCACGGACACGATTCGTTGCTACTTCGACAATTGCCGCAGGGCGCGTCCTGGGACAATTACCCGAACCTTCATTTCGACGAAAAGGCGGATCCGCTCAATCCGGCGGTTCAACACGATATGACATGGGGGCTGAAGCGACGGCCGTTCTGGGTGATGGAGCAGCAGAGCGGCTCGCCCGGCGGGAACTTTATCTTCGCGATGCCGAAGCCCGGCGAGCTGCGCAGATGGACATACCAGGCCGTTGCGCACGGCGCGGATGCGATTTTGTATTTCCGCCAGCGAACATGTACTTTTACGATCGGCATATAACTACTTTAAATACGTTCACCGGACCGTAAACGGCAGCGTCTACAGCAAGACGTCGACTGTAAGCGTTCTGTTTGAACCGAAAGCACTCGCCGGCAACCGCACGCTGCTGCTGCCGCTGCAAATTTTGCACGACGACGCGCTGGAGGAGGCGTTGATCGCCTTCGTCAAGGGCGGCGGCCACCTGGTGACGAGCTCCGATCTGTTCCGGCGCAACCGCGACAATGTCTACCTTAGCAAGGTGCCGGCGATTTTCCGGGAGACGCTCGGATGGCAGGACAGCCGCTTCATCGACGACGTGCCGGAGCTCGAAGCGTCGCCGAATCCCGTGCTGGCGGAGCGCGCGTACGGTCAGGGGCGGATGACGGTTGTCAAACGGGAGCTAGACCGCGAGGGCTGGGCTTCCCTGGCCAAGGCGGGCGTCCAGGCTTGATTTCCGATTGACATTTCGTAACCGCAATGGCTATAATATGAAACATCTATGAAAAGGAGGCTGATGTAATATGTCCAACGTAGCGCTGATTGTGCTGACGTCCGTCGCGTATGCATCGGTCTCGAACGGAGCCGGCTTGGGAGACTAAGCCTTTTTCGGCCATAACAGCCGGCGCCGCGGAGACCGACAGGTCCCCGCGGTTTTTTGCGTGCGCGGAAACTTCCCGCTTGAGCGGTCTATGGCTGAATGGCTGTATAACCATGACGATTGTCGTCGTGTTGTCGCTTAAAGGGAGGGATTCCGTACGGCCGCAGGGGGACCTGGGGCTTTTTTGCGTTTTCACGATGTATCTATTCGAAAAGTATCTATTCGATAACAAGTACCTATCCGAAAAAACAAACTTTTAAGGGGTTATCCGACGAATGAACGAACAAACAAAAACTGCTTGGCCGGAGATGGAGATTTACGGCTGGAACGAGGAGCGGGACAAGGAATATGCGGCGCTGCCGCCGACGGGCAAAAAGCTTGCGCCGGCGCGTATCGTTGCGCAGTTCAGCCATCAGTACCGCATCGCGACGCCTTGGGGAGATCGGCTCGCCGAGGTGTCCGGCAAATATGCTTTTACGGCGGCGACACCGGGAGATTATCCCGCGGTCGGGGATTGGGTGGCCGCCGAGCTGCCGGTCGGGGACTCGCGCGCGGTCGTTCACGCGCTGCTGCCAAGACGGACGGCGATCGTACGCAGGGCGGCAGGCAGCCGACCGGACGAGCAGATCATCGGCGCCAATATAGATACGGTATTTATCGTCGTCTCGCTGAACGGGGATTGGAATCTGCGCCGCATCGAGCGATATCTGATCGCCGTACGCGATGGGGGGGCGAAGCCGGTGCTGCTGCTGACCAAGGCAGATTTGTGCGAGGAGCCGGAACTTTATGTCAGGGCAGCGAAGACGATCGCGCCGGAGGTGCCGATTTTCCCGGTCAGCGCGCTGCTGGATCAAGGACGGGAGGCGCTGGCTCCGTATTTGACGCCGGGCACGACGGTGGGCGCGACGGGCTCGTCGGGCGTAGGCAAGTCCACGCTGCTCAACTGGTTGGCGGGCGAACGCCGGCAAGCGGTGCAGGGTATTCGCGAGGACGACGCCAGAGGACGTCATACGACGACGCACCGCGAACTTTTCGTGCTGTCGTCCGGCGTCGTATGGCTCGACACGCCGGGCATGCGGGAGCTTCAGCTATGGGAGTCGGAGGACGGCTGGCAGGCGACGTTCTCCGATATCGAAGCGCTGGCGGCTTCGTGCCGGTTCCGCGATTGCAGGCACGAGGGCGAGCAGGGCTGCGCCGTGCAGGATGCGCTGAGCGGCGGCGGGCTCGATCCGGCACGCTACGCGAACTACCGCAAGACCGAGCGGGAGCTCGCGCGTCTTGCGCAGAAAGAGCAGCGCGCGGGCAAACGGCTCGCCAAGGAGGCGGGAGCTCGCGGCGGCAAGTCCGCGCCGGGCGGCGCGAAGCAGAAGCGCATGCGCGTATACGAGGGAGAGGATTAAAAAAACGGCGGGCCGACGAGGCCCGCCTGTTTGCTTTACCTTCCCCAAGCCAGCATCTTGCGCTGGAATTCCTTGGGCGAGCAGTGGTTGAACCGCTTGAACATCTTGTAGAAATGGGCCATGTTCGGCATACCGATGCGGTCGCCGACCTCGCTGACGCTGAGATCGCGGGTGAGCAGCAGCTGCTCGGCGGTTTTGATCTTGCGGAAGTTGACGTATTCGGTGAACGAGATGCCCATCGACTTTTTAAAAAACTTCACGAAATAATAATAGCTCATGTTCGCCAGCCGGCAGGCGTCCTCGACGGTGACGCGTCCGGTAATGCCGGACTCCACGTAATCGAGCACGGGCCTCAGCCGGATCCGTTCGACGCGGTCCTGGCCCGCGAGCAGACCCATTTTGTCGTGGCGGATCATGACGAGCAGTATTTTTTTGATCAGCAGATTGACCGCGAGCTCGTAGCCCGCTTCCTTGCGGCGGGCTTCCTCATAGATCTCCGCGATGCAGGCCGCCGCCTCGCGCCTCGCGCTTGCATTCTCCTTGAACAGATAGTTCATGGCGCTTAAGGGGATCTTGGTCTCGTTAAAATATTGCAGATACGAGATCGTGCTCTGGTCAAAAAAGGCCTGGAGGTCGAACTGCAGCACGAGATACTGCACCTGGGCGTCTCCGTAGCTCCGGTCGCGGTGCAGCTGCGAGCTGCCGAGCACGACGACGTCCCCTTCCCGCATGACATGCGTCTCGCCGTTGACTTCGACGTCGAGACGGCCGCTCTGCACGAGCAGCAGCTCGCATTCCGGGTGGTGATGCCAGCCGTAGAGCAGATCCGTCTGACGCGTCGCCTGCCAAACCTTGATCGAGAGCAACGGATTCTCGTATTCGATTTTCTCCTGTCTTGCCTGCATGCCGGGTGGCCTCCCTGACCAAAATCGCATAACGACCGCGCACCATTGCACATGGGAATCCGGTAGATGAATGATATACTTGAATTGTAGTTCTATCAGCGCGAACATTCAAGGAGGACAACCTTTTGAGTCAAGTGCATGTGGGCATGATCGGCTGCGGAGGCATCGCCTTCGGCAAGCATCTGCCGTCGCTCGCCAAGATTCCCGAAGCTAAAATAACCGCGTTTTTCGACGTATCCCAAGAGCGGGCGCACGACGCCAAGAACAAGTTCGGCACGCCCGACGCGCGCGTCTACGACAACGTACAGGCGCTGCTTCACGATCCGGACGTCCACGTCGTGCACGTGTGCACGCCGAACGATACGCATGCCGAGATCTCGATCGCCGCGATGGAAGCGGGCAAGCACGTGCTCTGCGAAAAGCCGATGGCCAAGACGTCCGCCGACGCCCAGCGCATGCTTGAAGTGTCCGAGCGTACCGGGCGCAAGCTGAGCATCGCCTATCAGAACCGGTATCGTGCCGACAGCCGCTGGCTGTACGCCGCCTGCCGCGGCGGCGAGCTCGGCGAGGTCTATCTCGCCAAGGCGCATGCGATTCGTCGCCGCGCGGTGCCGACGTGGGGCGTATTCCTCGATCTGGAGAAGCAGGGCGGAGGCCCGCTGATCGACATCGGCACACACGCGCTCGATCTGGCGCTGTGGATGATGGACAACTACGAGCCCCGGACCGTGCTCGGGACGACCTACCGCAAGCTGGCCGAGCAAGGCAGCCCGGCCAACGCCTGGGGCAACTGGAATCCGGAGGCGTTCACCGTCGAGGATTCGGCGTTCGCGATGATCACGATGAAAAACGGCGCGACCGTGTGGGTCGAATCGAGCTGGGCGCTCAATACGCTCGACGTGGACGAGGCCAAAGTGACGCTGCACGGCTCCAAGGCCGGCGCGGACATGAAGGGCGGCCTGCGCGTCAACGGCGAGGAGCACGGCCAGCTTTACACGAAGGAGATTCTGCTCGGCAACCAGTTCGATCCGTCGATGCCGAGCGACTCCGCCGAGCGCGAGGCGCGCGCCTGGATCGATGCGATCCTGAACGATCAAGCGCCGGTCGTCACCGCCCGCCAAGGCTACGTGGTGCAGCAGATTCTGGAAGCGATCTACGAATCCGCGAACAAGGGACAAGCGATCTCCTTCGCTTAAGCATTCCTTTTTTACAAGAAGCTCTGCTATTTTAACGTCAAGCGCTGTCGCTTTAGTACCGAGTTCTGCCGCGTCGCCGGAAATCATCTCCGTTTTCTCGCAAAACGGAGATGACTTCCGGCGACCGTTCCTGTAAACTAAGTTTGCTGGATAAACAAAGACAACATGGACCTCTAATTATGAAAGGTTGGGTGAAGCGCTCGTGAAATTGGGAGTATTTCTCGTATTGTTCGGCCAGCAGGACCTCGAAGCCGCGCTGGATACGGCCAAAGCGGCCGGTCTCGAAGCCGTCGAACTCGGCTGCGGCGGTTTTCCCGGCACCGCGCACGTTAACGCGCGGGAAGTGTTGAATGACGAAGCCGCGATCGCGCGCATCAAGAATGCGGTCGATTCCCGCGGCATGACGATCAGCGCGCTGAGCGTGCACGGCAATCCGCTGCACCCCGATGCAAGCGTTGCCAAGTCCGATCATGAAGACTTCGTCGCAACCGTCCAACTGGCGGAAAAACTGGGCGTCGACACCGTCATCACGTTCTCCGGCTGCCCCGGCGAATCGGAGAATTCCAAATATCCTTCCTGGGTTACCTGCCCTTGGCCGCCGGACTTCCTGACCGTGCTCGAGTGGCAATGGAACGAAATCGCGATTCCTTACTGGAAAGAGCAATCCGCGTTCTGCCGCAAGCACGGCGTGCGCGTCGCGATCGAATCCCACCCGGGCTTCCTCGTGTACAATACCGAGACCGCGCTGCGGCTTCGCCGCGAAGCCGGCGACAATATCGGCGTCAACTTCGATCCGTCCCACCTGTTCTGGCAGGGCATGGATCCGATCGAGTGCGTGAAGGCGCTCAGCGATTCGATCTTCCACGTGCACGCCAAAGACACGAAGATCGACGCGCGCAACACCGCGCTCAACGGCGTGCTCGATACGAAGCACTACGGCGACATTCTGAACCGTTCGTTCGTTTTCCGCACGGTCGGCTACGGGCATGACGACGAGTTCTGGAAAAATCTCGTCAGCACGCTGCGACTGGTCGGCTACGACGGCGTCATCAGCATCGAGCACGAGGACGGAATTATGAGCGTTAACGAAGGCTTCACCAAAGCCGCGGGCTTCCTGAACGGCCTTATTCTCAAGGAAAGCGCGGGTGAAATGTGGTGGGCGTAAACAAAAAGACGCTGAACGTCGGCATGGTCGGCTACAAGTTCATGGGCAAAGCCCACAGCCATGCATACAAGGACGTCGGCATGTTTTTCGATCTCGAAGCGCCGGTCGTCATGAAGGCGATCTGCGGACGGGACGAGCAGGGCGTCAAGGAAGCGGCGGACAAGTTCGGCTGGGAGAGCTATGAGACCGACTGGCGCAAGCTGGTTGCGCGCGACGATATCGACTTCATCGACATCAACGCGCCGAGCGACGCGCACAAGGAGATTGCGCTCGCCGCGATCGAAGCGGGCAAGCACGTCTTCTGCGAAAAGCCGCTGGCATTGAACCTGGCCGACGCGCGCGAAATGCTCGCCGCCGCCGACAAAGCGGGCGTCAAGCATGCCATCTGCTTCAACTACCGTTTCCTGCCGGCCGTACAGCTGGCCAAGCAGATCATCGAGAGCGGCAAGCTCGGCGAGATCCACCACTACCGCGCGACCTACCTGCAGGACTGGCTGGTCGATCCGGAAGCGCCGCTCGCATGGCGCCTCAAGAAGGAAGTGGCCGGCTCCGGTACGCACGGCGACCTGAACGCCCACAGCATCGACCTCGCCCGCTTCCTGATCGGCGAGTTCGACCGCGTCGTCGGCCACAGCCGCACGTTCGTGAAGCAGCGCCCGATCCCGTCGTCCACGTCCGGCTTGTCCGGCAAGGGCACGTCCGAGATGGGCGAAGTGACCGTAGACGACGCCACCGGCTTTCTGGCCGACTTCAAAAACGGCGCGATGGGCGTATTTATAGCCACGCGCTTCGCGGCAGGCCGCAAAAACCACAATACGTTCGAAATTCACGGCAGCAAGGGTACCCTGCGCTGGGATCTGGAGCGTCTGAACGAGCTCGAGGTTTACTTCCGCGAAGACGAGCCCGAACTGGCCGGATTCCGCACGATTCTGGCGACCGATCCGTCGCACAAATATGCGGGCAACTGGTGGCCGACCGGTCATATCATCGGCTACGAGCACGGCTTCGTGCACATCGTGTACGAGTTCCTGCAGCATATGGCGACCGGTTCGCCTTTCGCGCCGACCTTCCTCGACGGCGTACGCTGCCAAGAGGTGCTCGAAGCGGTCGATCTGTCGATCGAGCGCGGCGCCTGGGTCGGCATCGAAGAAGTATAATATCGTTCCGGCGACTTCCCGCTCGACGGCCTATACCATCCCTCGGCTCTTTTGGAGCCGGGGGATTGTTTTTTTTGCGGGCCGTTCCATTATCCCTTCGGTTCAGGCTGCGCAGGCGTCTGCGATGGTCATCGATGGTCATCGACGGTCATCAATGGTCATCGATGGTCATCGACGGTCATCAATGGTCATCGATGGTCATCGACGGTCATCAATGGTCATAGACGTTGATCGATGGTGATCGATGGTCATGGACGTTGATCGAAGGTGATCGAAGGTGATCGACGGCCATCAATGGTAATCGATAATCATGGACAGTCGTCGATCGTTACGACAAATAAGCGTATATTATCCGTTTCAAATAAATGGTAGTATCATAATCGAAGGATACCGTTTTTCCCGCTGATCGCTTACGAATCTCAGTAGCATCAGCCCTGAAATAGTAGGATACTCCCTGTAGACTATTACCAAAACATCTGATAATAAAGGATATTACGGGAGCGCAGGGAGGTTATCCGAATGAATCATTATACGTTCGAGAAAAAAGTGGCTGTCTATGAGAAAACGGATATTCTGGTCGTAGGAGGGGGTCCCGCGGGAGTGGCTGCCGCGATCGCGGCGGCCAGGCGCGGAAAAAAAGTGACGCTGCTCGAACAATCCGGACAGCTGGGCGGGATGGGCACCCTGGGAAATGTAAGCGTGTTTATGGGCGTCGGCAACGTGACGGGCATCTACCGCGAGATCGTCTCCGAGGCGCTGCCGCAGCAAGCGGTTCCGGACGATCATAAAGGTTCGATCTGGCCGCAGTACAGCCCGTTCCGTCTCCGGCACTACTTGAACGAGAAGCTGGAAAAGGAAGGCGTCCGGGTGCTGTTCCACGTCAGCTGCGCGGGAACGGTCACCGATAAAGGTCAGGTCAAGGCGGTTGTCGCGAATTCGCGCGAAGGATTGCTGGCGTTTGAAGCGGACGTGTTCATCGACTGTACGGGGGACGGACGTGTGGCGATCGAAGCGGGAGCCGATTACACCTCGGGACGCGAAGCCGACGGGATGACCCAGCCCATGACGCTGATGTTCATGATGCAAAATACCGGCCAGCCGGCCGTACGGCAGCTTCCGGAGGGCTGTTATCATTATGAGCACGTATCCGAATTGCCGCAAGGCAGACTGCTCCATTGGGAGCAAAGCGAGCCGGGCAACCTGCTCGTCAACATGACCCGGGTGAAGGGGAACGGAGCCAAAGTCGAGGATGTCAGCTTTGCGGAAAAGGAATCTTTGCGGCAGGCTTTTTCCGTCGCCGACTTTTTGCAGCGCAACGGGTTCGAGAACTATGTGCTTTCCCATGTGCCGGGGCAAGTCGGCGTCAGGGAGACGAATCAGATTGTCGGTCATTACACGCTGACGGAGGAGGATATCCTCTCCAGCCGGAGATTCGACGATGTGGTGGCGCAAACCAACTACGAGATCGACATTCACAATCCGGACGGCAAGGCAGGCACAGACGAGCGGGAGGTGAAGGGGTACGACATTCCGTATCGCTGCCTGCTTCCGCAAGGCGTCCGAGGCCTGCTCGTAGCGGGACGCTCGATATCGGCCACGCATGTGGCCATGTCGTCAATGCGGGTCCAGGCGACCTGTTATGCGCTCGGTCAGGCGGCCGGCGTCGCAGCATCGATCGCGTCGGAGCAAGGCATCGCGCTGGAGCATGTCGGCGCGGATGATCTCCACGAAGCGTTGGAACAACAAAATGTGGTGTTTTTGAAAAACGCCCGCAAGTGATTCGATCCTATAATTGGTCCGTAATAAGCAGAAACGGGTTCACGCGTCGGAGCAGCAGCGAGGCCCGTTTTTGCATTTTTTCCTCATATCGCTCCATCATGCGCTCCATCATGTTCGGCTAGGGAGGCTGGGTTGATGTATAAGTTGGTCATCATCGACGATGAGCCGGCCGTTAGGGGCGGGCTTGGCAAGTTCGTGAATTGGGGCGACTACGGGATCGCATTGGCCGGCACGGCGGACGACGGCGATACGGGGCTGGCATTGATTGAACGGGTGAGACCCGACATCGTACTGACGGACGTCATGATGCCGACCATGGACGGCATCCGGATGTCGAGGGACGTTCGGGAGCGGTTCCCCAATACGAAAATCGTTTTCATCAGCGGTCACAATGACGCCAATTATTTGCGTTCGGCCTTGCAGATTCATGCTGCCGACTATATATTCAAGCCGGTCAAGCGGACGGAGCTTCAGAAGGTGATCGAAGGGGTCGTGGAGGACCTGCGTGCCAAAGACAAGGAGCGGCAGCTGCTCAAGGACATGCAGGTCAAGCTGAGTCAGAGCATGCCGCTGCTTCGAGAAAAGTTTCTGATGTCTTTGATTCAGGATGGCATCGCCAATACGGACGAACTGCAGGAAAGAGCGTCGTTTCTTAATCTGGCACTGCCGCTCGAGACGCCGTACCTTGCGCTTGCCATTACGATCGACGATTCCGAGGAAGTGTACGGCGGCCGTTCGGAGCGGGACAAGCAGCTGCTGTCATACTCGCTTTTGAACATTGTTCAAGAGCTGATCGACCGGTATTTGCCCGGGTATGCTTTCGAGAACAGAGTGGCCGAGTATGTGGCGCTGCTGGTGCTCGACGACAGGCTGCAGCATCCGGAGGATACGCTGCTCTCCCTCGCAAAGGAGATCCGCGACCATCTGCAGCGCTGGCTGAAGTTGAGCGTGACCATCGGCGTCGGCGAGCGCGCCGAGCATATCGGCTTGCTGCCGGCTTCCTACCTGCATGCCCGCGAGGCGGCGGACCAGAAGTGGTATATGGGCAAAAATCAGGTGATCACGATGGACAGTCTGGAGATCGGATCGGCAGGTCCGATCCGGTTCGATTCCCGTCAGAGCGAGCGGCTGCTGTCCGGCCTGAAGTCGGGAGAGAAGCACCGACTGGAGCTGGAGCTGGACAGCATCTTCGAGGCGCTGGCGCCGACCCGCAAGGAAGGCTTCAAGTACGTCCGGCATGCAGGACTGCAAATGATCGCGCTCGCCGGCAGGCTGCTGCTTGAACTGAACCTGCTTACCCGCGAAATGGAAGAGCAGGAGGCTCGGGCGCTGGATGGGCTGCTGAAGCTGGAGACGAAGGCCGAGCTGAAGCGCTTCGTAAGCGACTACCTATTCGGCATTTGCAGCTGGATTCAGGAGAAGCGGAGCGGACGGTCGAGCAACGTCATCGAGCATACGCAGAAGTTTATAAGCGAAAATTACGCCAAAAATTTATCGATTGCGGATATTGCGGCCAGCGTCTACCTCAGCCAGACGTATGTCAGCCTCTTATTCAAGCAGGAAACCGGGGAGACGATTTACGAATACTTGATGAAGGTCCGTATCGAGAAAGCGAAGGAGCTGCTGCGCGATCCCCGCATCAAGTTCTACGAAGTGTGCGAGCAGGTCGGCTATTCCGACCCGAGCTATTTCGGCAAGCTGTTCAAAAAAATGACCGGGCTTACGCTAAGCGCTTACCGGGATCAGCAATAGAGAGGGACAGGGTTTCATGCTAAAAGGAGTTGAGCCGGTGAGAAGCGTCCTGCGAAAAAGAAGAAGCCGCGCGTTCGAGCTGTGGGAAGGCATCGTGGCGGCCAGAAGGTGGATGCTCGCCTACGGGCTTCTGATTTTTCTGCCGGCCTGCATCATGCTGTTCGTCTATTATGAACAGTCCTCCCGCATTTTGCAGGAGGAGGTGACTCAGACAATGAAGCAGACGCTGAAGCAGGCCGGCATTAACCTGAGCTCGCGGCTCGACTACGTGCAAAATTCATCCAATTCCTTATTCATGAACCATAAGCTGTATGACAGTTTGGACCCCGCTTATCCGATCATCGAGCGCATCAATCAATCGAAGGAGCTGCGCAATCTGCTCGAATCGGCCCAGACGGCGCCCGACATCGTCAGGGCGCGTATTTTTACCGATCCGGAAAATCTGTACGGCTTCGATTTATTGAATCTTTTTCCGCTGGAAGATTTAAAAGATAATCCTTGGCGCGAAGAAGTCCTGAACGCGGGAGGCAGCGTCGTCTGGACGGGCATTTATGAGGAAAACTATCTGGACGCGGGGCCGGCGCGGATTCTTTCCTGTGTGCGGATGCTGAGACATCCGCGGAATTTCGATCGGACGCTTGGCGTGCTGATGCTCGACGTGCCCGAGAAGGCGGTCGCCGACATTATTGCCGAGCTGGATTTTCCGGCGCACAGCCGCGTCTATATCATGGATCGCAGCGGAACGATCATATACAGCGCGGAGCACGCCTTGATCGGCACAAGGTCTGCGCTCGCGGGCGCGTCCGATGAAGGCATCCTCGAGCGGTCCGTCGGCGGCGTCGACTTGTTCGAGCTGCTCGTGCCGATCAGAACCGCGGACTGGCGGCTCGTGCTGGAGGTGCCCAAGACCGGCCTGACGCACCGTACGACCGCGCTTAGCCAGTGGTCCGGCATCGCGACGATCGCCGGCATGACCGTCATGTTCCTGATTCTCGTGTTCGTGCTGCTGGCATTCGTGATCAACGGAATGAACCGGCGCATCAAGTCGGTCGTCAAGACGATCCGCACGGAAGGCGTCGAAGGGCTGGAAGAGCCGCGTACGGTCACGGGAGGCGACTTTTATCTGCTGGAGCGGGTCGTCGATCACCTCGTGCATCGGGTCAAGGATCTGATGGAGGAAGCCTATCGATCGAAAATGCTGGAGCGGGAAGCCGAGCTTCGCGCGCTGCAGGCGCAGATCAATCCGCACTTCCTCTACAACACGCTGGATACGATCAACTGGCTTGCCATTTCCCGCGATGCCGATGATATCAGCCATATGATCGAAAGTCTGTCCGACTATTTCCGTCTCAGCCTGAACAAAGGAAAGGATCATGTCTGCGTGGCGGACGAGCTGGAGCTTGCAAGCGTCTATCTGGAAATCCAGCAAAATCGGTTTCCTTCCACGTTCGAATTCGCGATTGAAACGGAGCCCGAGGCAAGCGCATGTCTGATCCCGAAGCTGACGCTGCAGCCGATCGTCGAAAATGCGCTCCTGCACGGCATCCGCAAAAACAAGGGAAAAACCGGGACGATCCGCATTTGCGCGCAGCTGAACGGCGACGAGCTCGAGATTGCCGTCTCGGATGACGGCATTGGCATGGAGGAGCGGCTGGCCGCCAGTCTATTGTCCGAATCGCGTCCCTCCGAGCGCTCCGAAGGAGGCGGCAGCTCGTACGGGCTTTACAACGTGAACGAGCGGATCAAGCTGATGGCCGGCTATGAATACGGACTAGCGGTCCGTTCCCGTCCGGGCGAAGGTACGGTCGTGACCATTCGTCTGAAGGCGGCGGTGGAGCGGCTAACATAGTAGGATACGACGTGAAAGTGTCGGATTGCCATCTACATGACGCATCCTCCTGCAGCTACAATGAAGCCATAAGTGCAGGAGGTGCTACCATGATATGAACGAAATGATTACCCCGTTGAAAAAGAAAGCAGAACGAACCGCCGTTTTGCGAAAGCGCGAAAGCAGACGGCGAACGGTATGGCGCAACATCGATACGTATTTGCTGCTGGTACCCGGGCTGCTGTTACTGCTCCTCTTCAAATATATCCCCATGTACGGCGTCGTAATCGCTTTTCAGGATTACAACATTTTCGACGGGATCTCGGCAAGCGAATGGGTGGGGCTTACGCAGTTCCGCAAACTCATGCATTCTTCGGAATTCATGCAAGTGTTCGCGAATACGCTGCTCATCAGCATCTACAAGATCGTGCTGTTGTTCCCGATCCCGATCCTCATCGCGCTGCTGCTGAACGAGATTCGCTTCACGGCGTTCAAGCGGACCGTCCAAACGATCATTTACATGCCCCACTTTTTGTCCTGGGTCATCATCTCCGGTCTATTCATGACCATCCTGTCTCCTTCCGACGGTCTCGTCAATTCCGTCATCCAATGGTTCGGCGGCGAACCGATCAAGTTTTTTATGGACAACAGCGTGTTTCGAAGCGTCGTCGTGTTCACGGCGGGCTGGAAGGAGATCGGATGGAACGCGATCATCTTCATCGCCGCGCTCGCCGGCATCGAGCAGGAGCAGTACGAAGCGGCCTCGATCGACGGCGCCAGCCGCCTGCGGCAGATGTGGCACATCTCGCTTCCCGGCCTATTGCCGACGATCATTCTGATGCTCATTCTGAGACTCGGCATCGTGCTGGATGCGGGCACGGAGCAGATCCTGACGATGTATAACCCTACCGTCTACGAATCCGGCGACGTCATCGGCACCTATGTCTATCGGACGGGCCTCGGAAAGATGGATTACAGCTTCAGCACCGCGGTCGGGCTCTTCAATTCGGTCGTCGGGTTCATACTCGTCGTCTCGGGCAACTGGTTCAGCAAGCGGGTGCTGAAGCGCGGAATCTGGTAAGGGAGAGCTGACATGCACATTCATAAAAGAACGTTTAGCGATTGGGCGCTGGACATTTTCGTCTACGGCTTCATGATCGTCTTGGGACTCGTTACGCTGCTGCCCATCGTTCATGTGTTTTCCAAATCCGTAAGCTCGGACTGGGCGCTCGTATCGGGCCGCGTAAACCTGCTGCCGGTCGGCTTCCAGATCGATACGCTGGTGAACGTCATTACCTCCCACGCATTCAGCCGGGCTTTTATCATCTCGGTCATCGTGACGTCGGTGGGGACCCTGCTCAGCATCCTGGTGACGGCGATCACGGCCTATCCGCTGTCCAAGCGGCATTTGCCCGGCATTTCCTTCATCATGGTGATGTTCGTCTTCACGATGCTGTTTAACGGCGGACTCATTCCCAATTATCTGCTGATCCGCGAGCTGCATCTGATCAACAGTTTATGGTCGCTTATTTTACCGGCGATGATCAGCGTGTTTAACATGCTGGTGATCAAGAGTTATTACGAGGGGCTTCCCGAAGCGCTTGAGGAATCGGCGCGGATCGACGGAGCGAGGTCCTATACGATTCTGTTCCGCATCATTTTGCCGCTCAGCATGCCCGTTCTCGCGACGATCGCCTTGTTCTATGCCGTCGGCTTCTGGAACGACTACTTCAGTCCGATGCTCTACATCAACGATCCGGCGCTCAAAACGCTTCAATTGCATCTGCGCGACGTCGTCATGGAGAACGATACGGCAAACGCGATCAATAAATCGGCGGATGACCTGATGAATATGTCGCCTGAAAGCATCCGGGCCGCCACCGTAGTCGCCTCTACCGTTCCCATTCTTCTCGTGTATCCGTTCCTCCAGAAATATTTTATCAAGGGCGTATTGATCGGCTCCGTCAAAGGTTGATGCTGCATTAACGCCGGCGGAAAACACCGCCGCTTAATGATAAATCGTAAACGATACATGGGAGGTTTTAAGAAAAAGATGATGAAAACGATGAAGAAATGGATTGCGCTCCCTGCGGCGGTCAGTCTCATGCTGCTTTCCGCTTGCGGATCGAATGGCGAGGGAACGGGAAACGCAGAGAAAAGCGCCTCGGCGCCGTCCACCCAGTCCCCGCCTGCCAGTGAAGCCGCCAAGCCTGAATTGAAAGCGCTTATGCGTCTCGGCCCCAACTTCGAAAAAGATCCGATCGCCGCCATGCTGGAAGAGAAAACCGGCTACAAAGTCAATTACGAAGCGCTTCCGGTGGATAAGCCGGAGGACAAACTCAATCTGCTGATCGCGTCCTCCGAGCCTTACGACATCGTCTCGACGGGCGGAGACAGCAGCTCCAAAGCGATCTATGCCGATTATGCCAAAAAAGGCGCGCTGGTCGATCTTACGCCGCTCATCGAGAAATACGGCAAAAACATCAAGGCGGCGTTGTCCGCAGAGACGCTGGAAATGGCCAAGGTCGACGGTAAAATCTACGCCATTCCCACGCGGTCCATCGAATCCGTCGGCACGAGCCTGATGATCCGCAAGGATTGGCTGGATAAGCTGGGTCTGCAGGTGCCGACGACGCTCGACGAGCTGACGGCCGTCCTTCAGGCGTTCAAGGAAAAGGATCCCGGCGGCAACGGAGCCAAAAACATCCCGATGGCCATCAAGGGCGACGTTCCGATGGTCGACAACATCGTCGGCGCCTTCGGCATGGTGAACGATTGGAACGACGTGGATGGCAAGCTGATTCCCCGCGCGATGAATCCTTCGTTCAAGGACTATCTGTCCTACATGTCCGATCTGTATAAGAAAGGCCTGCTCGATCAAGAGTTCGCGATCAACAAGGACGCGACGGTGAAGGAGAAGTTCACGAACGGCAAGGCCGGGGTGATCGTGCTGCACTGGGCCGACATCCCGCAGATCGACGATGCGCTTAAGAAAAACTTCCCGGATGCCGCGTATGTGTACATTCCCGCGCTGGCGGGCAAGGACGGCCAGACAGGTCTTGCTCAATCGTCCGGCTTCGACCGAATCACCTTTGTTCCGAAGTCCTCCAAGCATCCGGAAGACGCGATCAAATGGATCGACGCCAAGCTGGATCCGGATACGTTCAAAAACATGGCCATCGGCCTGGAGGGCACGCACCATACGTTCAAGGACGGAAATTATTACCCGATTCTGCCGATCTTCAACGACGAGCGCGGCTCGGCCAGCAACTACCTGACAGGCATCGACGAGAAAAACTATCCGATCTATTGGCAGGCCCGCGTTCGCAAGGACGAGCGGCTCTACAAGGGCTGGGAAGCGCTGAACAAGCAGCAGAAGCCGGAAGCGTTCAAGAAAAATCCGCTCGGATTGGCGCCTTATTTGCCGGATTACTCCAAGGAGGACGCGCAGCTGGGACAGATGGTCAACGATTATGCCGTCAAAGTGATCGTCGGCGCCGAGCAATTGGCTGGATTCGACGCCTTCACGGACAAATACAAAAAGGCCGGCGGCCAAACGAGCTACGACGAAATCAACGCCTGGTACGCGACGGTTCATAAATAACGCAATGCGGCAGTCTGCCGAAGTCTCTTGGACGACGCAGGCTGCCGCATCCGCTGATGCCCAGTTTAAAAAGTAGATTAAGCAAAGGGGGGACGAAAACTGTAAGTCGGGCATGTGGATATCCATTATGGGAGGGAATAGGGATGATCGGCTTGGAATTATCGAAAAGATGGAAATCGCGCGTTGTTTTGATGCTCCTTTTTCTGATCGGTATGCTCCTGTTCAATGTTAAATCCCTCAATGCCGCTCAACCGGAAGCTTACAATTGGCAAAACGTGCGCATCGGCGGAGGCGGCTTCGTAACCGGGATCGCCATTCATCCGACGGAGCCGGATCTCGTCTATATTCGCACCGACGTCGGCGGCGCCTTGCGCTGGGACCCGGCCAATCAGAAGTGGATCCCGCTTTTGAATGCGGTTCCACGCGAGAAATACAACTATTACGGCGTTGACAGCATTGCGCTTGATCCGTCGAACCCGGAAGTGGTGTACATCGCGGCGGGCAAGTACAACTATGTCGGCGCGCCGGCCGATATACTGAAGTCGACGGATCGGGGGGCCACCTGGACGCCGACCGGCTTCACTCCCAGGCATTATGGCAACGGGTCGGGCCGGGATTTGGGCGAGCGGCTTGCCGTGGATCCGAACGACGGTCAAATTATTTATATGGGAACCCGGTACGACGGGCTCTGGAAGAGCACGTCCGGCGCGAGCAGCGGCTCCTGGCAGCAGGTAACGAGCTTCCCGACCATGGGCGCCGATCCGACCGGACTCAACTTTGTCATGTTCGACAAGAGCACGGGGTCTCCGGGCAATCCATCGCAAACGATCTATGTCGGGGTCAAAGGCACCGGCATTTATCGAAGCACGGACGGGGGAGCGTCCTGGACGCTGATGGCCGGAAGCCCGTTGACGCCTCGTCGGGCTGTTCTTGCCGGCGGAGGCACCCTGTACGTAACTTACGAGTCGGGCGTCGCCAAGTATGCAGGCGGCGTATGGACCGATATTACGCCCCCGTCGACAGGGAGATACAACGGCATTACGGTAGACCCTACCAACTCGAACATCGTGATGACAGCCATTGAGGACGGCTCGAACACGCCGGCGCCGATCTACCGGTCGACGAACGGCGGCACGAACTGGACGCAGGTCACCTTCGTCAAGCATCAAAACGTTCCTTGGTGGACGAATAACTGGTTCGCGGCCAATACGTCTACCCTGACCATCGATCCCCATGACCCGAAGCGGGTGTGGCTGACCGACTTTTACGGCACCTGGCGTACGGACGATATAACGGCAACGCCGTCCCACTGGTATACGTATGAAGAAGGCCACGAGGAAGTGGTGACGTTCGCCCTGCGCAGCACGCCGATCGGCGCGCCGCTGCTGAGCGGACATGCGGATGTCGACGGCATGCGCCATACGTCGCTTGCGACGTATCCGAGCACCAAATTCGGCGGACCGTCGATGGGCGATACGACTTCCATCGATTTTCAAGAGAGCAATCCGAACTTTATCGCCCGGGTAGGATCCACGCGCTATGCCAGCTCGGGAGGCGGCGGCTACAGCACCAACAACGGGGCGACCTGGACGGCGTTCCCGAATCCGCCGGGCATCGCGGGCCGTATCGCCGTATCGGCCGGCAGCGAGACGATGGTCTGGGTACCTCAATTCGGCAGTCCCTTATATTCAACGGATCGGGGGCTATCGTGGACGCCTGGAACAGGCGCGCCATCCGGAACCGTACACGATTTCTGGGTCTGGTACCAACCGCTCGCGTCCGACCGGGTCAATAACAACACGTTCTATCTATTGGAACGAGGGACGTGGAAATTG